>RHKY01000065.1 GCA_008363385.1 Acidobacteriota bacterium
GCGCCAGCAGGCCGGCGAGCGGGAACACGGCGTGCGCGAACACCGCATCGGTCATCGCCACGTCGACATGGCGGCCGCGGCGTCGCGGTGGGGCTGGGGGCTGCCGCCGCGCTCGTCCTCCCGAAGCCGCCCGAGAGCGGGGGCGTCCGCGCCGCCGGGGGCTCCGCCGCCAGCCAGAGCAGGGCGAGCAGGACGGCGGCGGTCACCCTCGCATTCTCGCAAGGGGACCGCCGCCGGGGCGCCTAGAGGAGCTCGGCCTGGCTGAAGAAGAACGTCGCTTCCCGGGGGGCGCTTTCGCCGCCCCCCGGACCCCCCAGGTCGCGCCTAGAGTGTTTCGGCCTGGCTGAAGAAGAACGTCAGCTCGCGCGCGGCGTCGGCCGGGTTGGCCGAGCCGTGGACGGCGTTGCGCTCGATCGAGGCGCCGAACTCCTTCCGGATGGTCCCCGGGTCGGCCTTCGCCGGGTCCGTGGCGCCCATGACGGCCCGCCAGCGGGCGACGGCGTCCTCGCGCTCCAGGACGGCGACGTAGACGGGGCCCGAGGTCATGTAGGCCACGAGCGACTCGAAGAAGCCCTTCCCCCGGTGCTCTGCGTAGAAGCCCTCGGCCTCGGCCTTCGTGATCCGGTGGCTCTTCAGGGCGACGACCCGGAACCCCTCGGCCTCGACGCGGGAGAGGATCTTCCCGGCGTTCTTCGCCTCGAGGGTGTCGGGCTTGAAGATGGCGAACGTCTGCTCCACTTCTGTTCCTTTCCGGTTAGTTCTCTTCCGATGAAAGAGCCGGGAGCCCCCCGGGGCTCCCGGCTCGGTCTGCCTCGTCGACGGCTACTTCTTCAGGACCTTGGCCAGCGTCTCGCCCATCAGCGCGGGCGAGTCGCAGACGTGGACGCCGGCAGCCTTGAGCGCGGCGACCTTCTCGCCCGCCGTCCCCTTGCCGCCCGAGATGATCGCCCCGGCGTGCCCCATCCGGCGCCCGGGCGGGGCCGTGCGGCCCGCGATGAAGGAGACGACCGGCTTCTCGAGGTTTGCCTGGATCCAGGCCGCCGCTTCCTCCTCGGCGCTCCCGCCGATCTCGCCGATCATGATGACGGCCTCGGTCTCCGGGTCGTCGCGGAAGAGCGTCAGGGCGTCGATGAAGTTCGTCCCGTTCACCGGGTCGCCGCCGATCCCGATGCACGTCGACTGGCCGAACCCGGGGGCGGTCGTCTGCCCGACGGCCTCGTACGTGAGCGTTCCCGAGCGGGAGACGACGCCGACCTTCCCGGGCTTGTGGATCCGGGCCGGCATGATGCCGATCTTCACCTTCGCCGAGGGGCGGATGATGCCGGGGCAGTTCGGGCCGATCAGCCGCGTCCCCGGGTAGCCCTCGAGGAGCTTCCTGGCGCGGATCATGTCGTTGACCGGGATCCCCTCGGTGATCGCCACGACGAGCTTCACGCCCGCGTCGGCGGCCTCCAGGATCGCGTCGGCGGCGCCCGCGGGCGGGACGAAGATGACCGAGGCGTTGGCGCCGGTCTCCTTCACCGCGTCGTGGCAGGTGTGGAAGACGGGGATCCCCTCGTGCTTCGTGCCGCCCTTTCCGGGCGTCACGCCCGCGACGACCTGCGTGCCGTAGTCGCGGGCGGCCAGCGCGTGGAACGTCCCCTCCCGGCCGGTGAGGCCCTGGACGAGGAGGCGGGTGTTCGTGTCGAGCCAGGCGTTCATCGTCTCCTCACTTCTTCAGCGCGGCGATGACCTTCTCGGCGGCGTCCTTCATGTCGTTCGCCGGGATCACCGCCAGGCCCGAGTCGCGGAGGATCTTCTTCCCCTCCTCCACGTTCGTCCCTTCGAGCCGCACCACGACCGGCACCTGGATGCCGATCTCCTTCACGGCGTTGACGACGCCGGTGGCGATGATGTCGCACCGCATGATGCCGCCGAAGATGTTGATGAGGACCGCCTTGACGTTGGCGTCCGTCAGGATGATCCGCATCGCGTTCTTGACCTGCTCCTCGTTGGCGCCGCCGCCGACGTCGAGGAAGTTCGCGGGCTTGCCGCCGGCGTACTGGATGATGTCCATCGTGGCCATCGCCAGCCCGGCGCCGTTCACCATGCAGCCGACGTCGCCGTCGAGCTTGATGTAGTTCAGCCCGTACTTCGACGCCTCGACCTCGAGCGGGTCCTCCTCGTCGAGGTCCCGGTACTCGTGGATCGCGGTGTGACGGTAGAGCGAGTTGTCGTCGAAGTTCATCTTGGCGTCGAGGGCGAGGACGTCCCCCTGCGCCGTGACGAGGAGCGGGTTGATCTCGGCCAGCGAGGCGTCCGTGGCGACGTAGGCCTTGGCGAGCGCCGTCATGAACGGGACGGCCTTCTTCAGGACGTCGCCGGAGAGGCCGAGCGCGTAGCCGAGCTTGCGGGCCTGGTAGGGCTGGAGCCCCCAGGCGACGTCGAACGGCTCCTTGACGATGGCGCCCGGGTCCTTCTTGGCGACCTCCTCGATCTCCATGCCGCCCTGGGCCGAGACCATCATCACCGGCTTGCCGATGGCCCGGTCGAGCGTGATGCCGAGGTAGAGCTCGCGCGCGATGTCGAGCGCCTCCTCGATCAGGACCTTCTTGACCTTGCGCCCCTCGGGGCCGGTCTGGTGCGTGACGAGCTGCATCCCGATGATCTTCTTGGCGAGCTCGTACGCCTCGTCGGGGGTCTTCGCGAGCTTGACGCCGCCCCCCTTGCCACGCCCTCCGGCGTGGATCTGCGCCTTGACGACGGCCCTGCCGCCGAACTCCTTGGCGATCTGGCGAGCTTCCTCGGGGTTGTCGGTGACCCGCCCCCGCGGCGTGGCCACGCCGAACCCGCGAAGGACCTCCTTCGCCTGGTACTCGTGAACTTTCATGCGGGGATCCCCTTCTCGGTCATGTCGCCCGAACGGGCCCGTGGAGCTTATCAGGCGGGGGCCCTTCCGAGGCCCGTCCCGCGCCTCCGGAGACGCCCGTTTCCGCTAGCATTCCCACCGGGAGGGCTTCCCGTCATGGCTTCGAGCGAAAGGAACGTTTTCGCCGTCCCGCGCCTCCTCGCCCCTCTCGCCCTGCTCCTCCTGGCGGCCGTCCCGGCGCCCCCGGCCGGGGCCGCGGCGAGGGAGAAGGCGAAGACCGGCCCGCCGGCGCCGGCCGCCCCGAAAGGGCCCCTCGTCGACGCGGCGCGCCTGTCCGCCCTGAAGCCCCGCTCGATCGGCCCCGCGATCATGGGCGGGCGCGTCTCGGAGATCGCCGTCGACCCGGAGGACCCCGCCACGTTCTACGTCGGGCTGGCGACCGGCGGGGTCTGGAAGACCGCCGACGCGGGCGGCACCTTCTCGCCCCTCTTCGACGACCAGCCCGTGGCCTCGATCGGGGCGCTGGCCGTCGCCCCCTCCGACCCGCGCGTCCTGTGGGTCGGGACCGGAGAGGCCAACGACCGCAACAGCTCCGGCTGGGGCGACGGCGTCTACCTCTCGACCGACGGCGGGGCCGCCTGGACGAACGTCGGGCTGAGGACGAGCCGCGCGGTCGCGCGCGTCGTCGTCCACCCGAGGAGCGCCGGCACCGCCTGGGTCTGCGCCGCCGGGGACCTCTGGGCCCCGGGCGGCGAGCGGGGCCTCTACCGGACGACCGACTCCGGCAAGAGCTGGAGCCGCGTCCTCTCGGCCCAGGGCCCCGGCTCGGAGACGGTCGGGTGCGGCGACGTCGCGGCGGACCCGACGAACCCCGACGTCCTCTACGCCGCCCTCTACGCCCGGAAGCGGACCCCGTGGTCGTTCGAGTACGGACCGGCGGCGACAGGCGGCAAGGACCTGGGCGGCGTCTTCAAGTCCGTGGACGGCGGCGCGACGTGGACGAGGCTCGCCAAGGGGCTCCCCTCGCTGCTGGGACGGATCGGGCTGGCCGTCTCCGCCTCCCGCCCCGGCGTGGTGATGGCGGTCGTCCAGAGCGACGAGGGGGGGACGAGCGGCATCGACGAGACCCGCAGCCGCGCCGGAGGGGTCTTCCGCTCCGACGACGGCGGGGCCTCCTTCGCGCGGGTCAACGAGATGAACCCGCGCCCGTTCTACTTCAGCCAGATCCGGGTCGACCCGGTGAACGACCGGCGCGTCTACGTCCTCGGCTACATGCTCCACGTCTCCGACGACGGCGGGAAGACGTTCCGCGAGGACCTCTTCGGCAAGGTCCACCCCGACTGCCACGCGCTCGTCGTCACCGGAACGCCGCGCCCCCGCCGGCCGGACCCGTCGAGGAAGGACGAGCCCGAGCGGCCCCCCGTCTCCCCCCGGCTCCTCCTCGGGACCGACGGCGGCGTCTACCAGAGCTTCGAGGCGGGCCAGGGATGGCTCCACCTCGACCGGATCCCGTCGGGGCAGTTCTACCGCGCCAACGTCGACGCCTCGACGCCGTACCGGATCTGCGGCGGCCTGCAGGACAACCTGAACTGGGTCGGACCCAGCCGGACCTACACCAAGGACGGGATCACGAACGCCGACTGGACGAACGTCTCGGGAGGGGACGGGTTCTACTGCGTCTTCGACCCCTCCGACCCGAACGTCGTCTACGCCGAGTCACAGGAGGGCTACCTCCACCGCTTCGACCTGCGGACCGGGGAGGTCGAGCAGCTCCGCCCGGAGCCGACGGAGGGGCAGCAGGCCTTCCGCTTCCACTGGGTTTCGCCGCTGATCGGGAGCCGCCACGCGAAGGGGACGTTCTACCTCGCCGGCAACCACGTCTTCCGTCTCACCCAGCGGGCCGAGAGGTGGACCGTCGTCAGCCCCGACCTCTCGACGAGGGACCTGTCGAGGATGCGGGCCACCGGGAGCGGCGCCGAGAACTACGGCGTCGTCTACACGCTGGCCGAGTCGCCCGCGAAGGCGGGCCTCCTCTGGGCCGGGACGGACGACGGGAAGCTCTGGGTGACGGAGGACGACGGCGGGAGCTGGACGGACCTGACGTCCTCGCTGCCGCCGGCCGTGAGGGGGCAGTGGATCTCGCGCGTCGAGCCCTCCGCTCACGACCCGAAGGCGGCCTACCTCGCCGTCGACGCCCACCGGACCGGCAACCTCGCTCCGCTCGCCTACCGGACGGCCGACGGCGGGCGCACGTGGCAGCCGATCTCCGCGGGCCTGCCGGGCGAGTCGCCCGTGAAGGTCCTGCGGGAGGACCCGAAGAGCCCGGACCTCCTCTGGGCCGGGACCGAGACGGGCCTCTTCGTCAGCCTCGACCGGGGCGGCTCGTGGACGAAGGTCAAGGGGCTGCCGACGGTCGCCGTGGACGACCTCGTCCTGCAGGAGCGCGAGTCGGACCTCGTCGTCGCCACGCACGGCCGCTCCCTCTACGTGATCGACGACGTCTCCCCCCTGCGCGGCCTGACCGCGGAGGCGGCCGCGAAGGAGGTCCTCCTCTTCCCGCCCCGCCCCGCCTTCGGCCGCTACCTGCTCCCGGGGTGGGAGGACTCGAACGGAGCCGGGGTCTTCCGGGGCGAGAACCCTCCCGAGGGGGCGCTGATCACCTTCCACGTCCGCGAGGCGACCGGGGACGAGGTGAAGATCGCGATCACGAACGCGCAGGGGCAGCCGGTCGCGAACCTGAAGGCCCCCGGAGCGCCGGGCCTCGGGCGGGTCGCCTGGAACCTGCGGCCGACGAAGGACGTTCTGACCGAGTACGGCGGCCTCGGCCCCGACAAGCTGGTCCCGGCCGGGACGTACACGGTGACGCTGACCTACGGGAAGGCGAAGGCGAAGGCGGACCTCGTCGTGACGATCGCCGAGGGGATCGAGACCCGGTAGGAGCGGGACCCGCGTGCCGTCGCTTCCCTTCCAGCCGGTCGCGCGAGAGACGTTCCACGTCGAGGCCTGCGGGGCCCGCCTGCGGGCGCAGTGGATCCGGCCGCCGGGCGCCGCGCCCTCCCCCGCGCTCGTCTTCCTCCACGAGGCGCTCGGCTCGATCCCGCAGTGGCGGGACTTCCCGTCGGCCCTCTGCGCCGCCGCCTGCCTCCCCGGCCTCGTCTACGAGCGCCGGGGGTTCGGCGGCTCGGACCCGCTCGCCGGGCCTCACCGCCCGCTCGACTACCTCCACCACGAGGCCCGCGACGTCCTCCCGGAGGTCCTCTCGGCCTGCGGCGTGACGCGGCCCGTCCTGGTCGGCCACAGCGACGGCGGGACGATCGCCCTCCTCTTCGCGGCGGCGTTCCCCGACGGGGCCGCCGCCCTCGTCACCGAGGCCGCCCACGTCCTCGTCGAGGACGTCACGATCGACGGGATCCGCCGCGCCGAGGAGGCCTGGCGGACGACGGACCTGAAGAGCCGCCTCTCCCGCCACCACGGCGAGAAGACGGACGAGCTGTTCCAGAGCTGGGCGGGGACGTGGACGCGGGGCGACTTCCGGGACTGGTCGATCGTCGAGGAGCTGGCGGCGGTCTCGTGCCCGGCGCTCGTCATCCAGGGGCTCGACGACGAGTACGGCTCGCCCGCCCAGGTCGACGCCATCGTCCGGGCCGTCTCGGGACCCGCGCACCCGTTCCTCATCCCGGGCTGCGGCCACGTCCCCCACCGCCAGGCGGCCGAAGCCGTCCTCCAGGCGGTCCTCCTCTTCCTGGGCGCGCACGGACTCGTTTCCATCGCTCGTTGACGCGCGGCCCCTTCGGGAATAGCGTTCCCGGAGCGGTCCCCCGAGAACCGGCCCTCCACGCCCCGCCTCGCCGCACCGCCGGGGCGTGCGACCGTCCCCGTTCCTGCGCGGGGACCGGAGAAAGGGAGGTTCCGATGGTTCCGACGCGACGCGCGCACGCGCTCCTCCTCCTCGCTCTCCCCCTGCTGCTCGCCCTTCCGGCCCCGGCCGAGGAGGCTGCCGGCCCCAGGTTCCTCAAGGGGCACCGCGACGACGTGAACTGGGTCTCCTGGGGCCCCGACGGGAAGACCCTTGCCACCGCGAGCAAGGACGGGACGGTCAAGCTCTGGAGCACGGACGACGGCCAGGAGCTGGCCACGATCCCGGTCTCGACGGTCAAGGTCCTCGTCGCCGCGATCAGCCCGGACGGGAGGTGGCTGGCGACGAGCGACAAGCTCCACGTCGTGGCCCTCTGGTCGCTCGAGGACAAGAAGCTCGCCAAGAAGCTCCCGTCGACGAGCTCCGAGACCGAGTCGCTCGCCTTCAGCCCCGACGGGACGCTCCTGGCGGGCGGGCGGAAGGACGACGTCATCCCGCTCTGGAAGCTCCCGGACGGCACCGCCCTGCCGCCGCTGAAGGGCCACAGGGGCCCTGTCTTCTCCGTGGCCTTCTCGCCGGACGGCAAGCTGCTGGCCTCCTCCTCCGAGCAGTGGGACCTCCGCCTCTGGCAGATGCCGGAGGGGAAGGAGGTCGCCAGGCTCCTCGGCCACAAGGACGACGCCAACGCCGTCGCGTTCTCGGGCGACGGGAAGCTCCTGGCCTCCGGGAGCGAGGACGAGTCGGTGAAGGTCTGGTCGGTCGAGGAGAAGAAGGAGATCGCGACGTTCGAGGAGGGGATCCGCGACAACGTCAAGACGGTCGCCGTCAGCCCGGACGGGACGCTCGTCGCCTTCGCCGGGGGGAAGGACGCCACCACCCGGATCTGGTCCGTCGCCGAGAAGAAGGAGGTGAAAGTCCTCCGCGGGCACAAGGGCGAGGTGAACCACGTCGCCTTCAGCCCGGACGGGAAGTGGCTGGCGACGGGGAGCGAGGACTTCACCGCCGCCCTGTGGAAGCTGGAGTAGGTCCGCCCTCCCCGGGCGGGGTCAGGCTCTGGCGAGCGCCTGGTCGAGGTCGGCGATCAGGTCGCGGGCGTCCTCGCAGCCGACGGCCACCCGGACGAGGTCGTCGCTGATCTCGGCCGCCTCGCGGTCGGCCTTCGGAACGCTGGCGTGCGTCATCGAGGCCGGGTGCTCGATCAGCGTCTCGACCCCGCCGAGGCTGACCGCCAGCGTGGCGAGCCTCACGGAGTCGCAGAACCGCTTTCCCGCCTCCAGGCCCCCGGCGACGCCGAACGAGAGGACGCCGCCGCCGCCCGACATCTGGCGCCTGGCCAGGTCGTGCTGCGGGTGGCTCGGGAGGCCCGGGTAGCGGATCCAGGCCACCTTCGGGTGCTTCTCCAGGAACCTCGCCAGCTCCAGCGCGTTGGCCTGCGCCCTCTCCATCCGCATCCCGAGCGTCTTCAGCCCGCGGTGGACGAGCCACGCCTGGTGCGGGTCCATCGTCCCGCCGGTGTTCAGGTGGACCTTCCGGATCCGGTCGAGGACCGCCGGGTCCTTGGCGACGATCACGCCGCCGACGACGTCCGAGTGGCCGTTCAGGAACTTCGTGACGCTGTGGACGACGACGTCGGCGCCCAGCTCGAGCGGCCGCTGGAGGAGCGGCGAGGCGAACGTGTTGTCGACGGCGACGAGCGCCCCGCCCCGGTGCGCGATCTCCGCGCAGGCGGCCAGGTCGGTCAGCTTCAGCGTCGGGTTGGCCGGCGACTCGAGGTAGACGAGCTTCGTCTGGGGGCGCATCGCGGCGGCCACCTTCGCGGAGTCCGAGGAGTCGACGAACGTCGAGGTGACGCCGAACCGGGAGTACTCGGTCTCCAGGATCCGCCGCGAGGCGCCGTAGAGGGCGTCGGTCCCGACGACGTGGGCCCCCTGCGACAGGAGGGCCAGGTAGACCGAGTTGACGGCCGCCATGCCGGTGGCGGCCCCGAGGGCGCCGCAGCCCCCCTCGAGGGTCGCGACGGCCTCCTCCAGCGCGGCGATCGTCGGGTTCCCGAGGCGGGTGTACTTGTACCCCTTGTCGGTCCCGGCGAAGCGGGCGGCGCCCTCGTCGGCGTCCTTGAAGGCGAAGGTGGACGTCTGGTAGATCGGCGTCGAGACGGCGCCCGTGGCCGGGTCGGGCCGGTGGCCGGCGTGGACGATGCGGGTGTTCGGACCGTGTGCGTCGTGGTGGCTCAAGGAAGGGCTCCTCCTGGCGGGCCGGCGAGTCTAGCAGGCACGGGGCCGGGGCGCTTGACTCCGCACCGGAGCGGACTTACAAGGTCCCTCGTGACCGCAACCGCTCCGCGCGTCGTCGAGAACGTCGTCGATCTGATCGGGAACACCCCGATGATCCGCCTCGGGGCCTTGAAGGAGCCGGGGGAGGCGGACGTCTTCGCCAAGCTCGAGTTCCTGAACCCGGGGATGAGCGTCAAGGACCGGACGGCGCTCGGCCTGATCCGCGCCGCCGAGCGCGACGGCCGCCTGAAGCCGGGCGGCACGATCATCGAGGCGACGGCGGGGAACACGGGCGTGGGCCTCGCCCTCGTCGGCGTCTCGCGCGGGTACCGCGTCGTGATCGTGATGGTCGAGGGGTACGCGCAGGAGAAGATGATCCTCGTCCGCGGCCTGGGCGGCGAGATCGTCCTGGCGCCCCGCGAGGGCGGGATGGCCGGGGCGGTGGAGAAGGCCAAGGAGCTGGAGAGGACGATCCCGGGCGCGCTGATGATGCGGCAGTTCGAGAACGAGGCGAACCCGCGGATCCACTACGAGACGACCGGCCCCGAGATCTGGGAGCAGATGGAGGGGCGGGTCGACGGCCTGGCGGCGGGGGCCGGCACGGGCGGGACGTTCACGGGCATCGCCCGCTTCCTGAAGGAGAAGAACCCGGCCGTCCGCTGCTACGTGGTCGAGCCGCCCGACTCGATCTTCGGCGGCGGCGACGGCAAGGGGACGCACGCCGTCGAGGGGATCGGGAACAACTGGTGGCCCGCCACCCTCGACCGGTCCCTCATCGACGGGGTCTTCACGATCCCCCACCGCGAGAGCTACGCGATGGTCGACCGGCTCGGGAGGATGGGCCTCCTGGGCGCCGCCTCCTCGGGCGCCAACGTCACGGGGGCCAAGCGGCTGGCCAAGCTCCTGGGCGATGGGAAGCGCGTCGTGACGATCCTGACGGACCCCTCCGAGCGGTACTTCTCCAAGTACACGTACGACGGGCTCTACGAAGGCCGCCCGGTCCCCTGATCGAGGGCCGCTCGGCGGCCCCGGGGGCTGCAACGTCCGGGGAGGGCCCCCGCGGCGCCTCCGGCGCCGCCTGACGTCGGGCCCTCCCCTGGCCCCTCCCCCCGACGATCGGGTCAGGGGACCTTCGCGGTGAGGGAGAGGAGCTGGACCTGCGTGTCGCGCAGCCGCCGGCTCAGGACCTCGGCGATCTTCCGCATCAGGACCGCCGCGAACTTGGCGTTCTCCATCCGCTTCGTCAGCTCCGGCCGGCCGAAGGCGATCACCCGGCAGGGACGGGTGGCGCGGGCCGTCGCGGTGAAGACGTACGGCTCGATCAGCGCCGACCAGCCGACGGGCTCGCCGGCCGGGAGCGTCGAGATCGCGATGTTCTCCCCGTCGGCGTTGATCAGGACCTCCACCTCGCCGTCGCAGAGGAAGTGGAGCGCGTCGGCGTGCTCCCCCTCGGAGAACAGCAGGTCGCCGGCGGCGTGGTTCTCCTCCTGGGCCGCCATGGCGAGCTCCTTGAGGTCCTGCATCGTGAAGCCGTTGAAGAACGTGTAGCGGCGCAGCAGCTCGGGAGAGATCATCGGGCCTCCGGCGCGGAGGCGAGCTCCGCGAGGACGGCCGCGGCGGCCTCCGGGAGGGAGGCCGCGACGGCGGGTGTGCAGTCGTCGGAGAAGTCGAGGACGCGTTCGGCCTCCACGCCGACGATCGCGAGCTCCCGCGGCATCGGGAGCCCCATCTCGGCGCCGAGGCGCAGGGCGGTCGGGAGGTCGACGTCGTGGGAGGAGCCGGCGTGCCGGGTCGGCAGGTCCGCGGGGCCGAGCAGGACGACGGTCCCGGGCGGCACCGTCCCGGACGTGAGGGCGTCCACGAGGACGACCCGCTCGTAGCCGGCCAGGCGCTCCATCAGGCGGAGGCCCCCGTGGAACTCCTCGTCCACCTCGACCGGGCTCGCGGGGCCGAGCCGCTCGGCGACGAGCGCGGCCACCTTCAGGCCGACGGCGTCGTCGCCCAGGATCGGGTTCCCCAGCCCGAGGACGAGGGTCCGGGGGCCTCGGGTGGTCAACGCACGTGCCTCTTCAGGTTGACGACCGGCTCGCCGTCGGCGCGCCGGACGGTCACCTCGAGCGGCATCTGCCCCGGCAGCGCGTGCGTGGCGCAGCCGAAGCACGGGTCGTACGCCCGGAACGCCATCTCCACCCGGTCGAGGAGGCCGTCCGTGACGACGGTCCCCCTCTTGATGAGCCCCTGGGCGGCCTTCTTCACCGAGAGGGCGATCGGCGCGTAGTTGTTCGTCGTCCCGACGACGAGGTTCACCTTCGTCAGGATCCCGCGCTCGTCGGTCGCGTAGTGGTGCGTCAGCGTCCCGCGCGGGGCCTCGACGCAGCCGACCCCCTCGGTGGGCGTCGCCGTCGGCAGGACGCGCACCTTCGGGTCGGTGACCTCCGGGTCGGTCGCCAGCTCCACCCACCGCTCGGTGGCGTAGAGGAGCTCGACGAGCCGCGCCCAGTGCGTGGCCAGGGTGTGCGCCACCGGCTTGCCGCCGAGCGTCGCGTACATCCGCTCGTACTCCTCCTGCGCCAGCGGCGTCGCCATCCCGTCGGCCGCGTTCAGGCGCGAGAGGGGCGTCGCCTTGTAGACGCCCGAGTCCTTCCCGTCGACGAGACCCTTCCACCCGACCGCCTTCAGGTACGGGAACTTCAGGTAGGTCCAGGGCTCCACCCGCTCGGCGATCTGCGAGAGGTAGTCCTTCGCCTCGTACTCGAGGAGCTTCTTGCCGTCGGGCCCCGTGACCCGGATCTTCCCGTCGTAGAAGGCCACCTTCCCGTTCGCGTCCACCGTCCCCATGTCGTAGGTCCGGTGGGTGTAGGCGTCGCTCTTGATCATCTCGACGTAGCCGGGGTTCCCGAGGACGACGTCGTCGAAGAGCTTCAGCGAGAAGCGGGCGAACTCGACCGCCTCCCGCCCGCGGGCCTCGATCTCCTTCCGCTGCTCCTCGGTGATCCCGCGCGAGACGCCGCCCGGAAGGCCCCAGTTCGGCTGGACGCGCCGGCCCCCCATCATCTGGATCAGGGCGTGGCCGTCGTGCCGCATCTTCAGGACCTTTCCCGCGACCTCCATGCCGACCTTCTTGATGACCCCGAGGATGTTCCGGTCGGCCTTCGGGGCGTCCGGCCCGACGACGAAGTCGGGGCCCGACAGGGCGTAGAAGTGCGTCGTGTGGTCCGTGGCGTAGAAGATCGAGTAGAAGAGCTCGCGGAGCTTCTTCGCGGCCGGCGGCGGGTCGACGTGGAAGAGGGCGTCCAGCGCCTTCGTGGCGGCCATGTGGTGCGCCTCGGGGCAGACGCCGCAGATCCGGTCCGTCAGGTTCGGCATCTCCTCCGCGGGGCGCCCGACGCAGAACCTCTCGAAGCCGCGGAGCTCGGGGATCTGGAAGTAGGCGTTGGCGACGTCGCCCGCGTCGTCGAGGAAGATCTCGATCTTTCCGTGCCCCTCGAGGCGGGTGACCGGGTCGATCGTGACGCGTCTCATGGCGTCCCCCTCACTTCGCCCCGGCGGGCGCGACGCGCGCCGAGCGCCTGAGGAACGAGTGCGCCAGGCCGAAGCGGTAGTAGGTGCCGACCGGGTCGGGGATCCCCTCGGCCAGGATCCGGTCGACCTCCTTCGGGTCGGAGCTGTCGATGACGGAGGAGATCCCGGCCATCAGGCGCGCGCCGAAGTCCTTCACCCCCTCGTTCGGCCCGTAGCAGCCGATGCAGGGGGAGTTCACCTTCGGGCAGAGGGCGCCGCACCCGGCGCGCGTGGCGATCCCGGCGCAGACGATCCCCTGCTCGAGGAGGCAGGTCTCCTCGTCCGGGATCACCTGCCAGACCCGGTGGAGCTTCTTGACCTTCTTCTCGCTCCGCTTGCGGGAGCAGTCGTCGCACACGGTCGTCTGCGCGCCGATGACCGCGCCCTTCGGCGGCAGCTTCCCCTCGAGGATCGCCGTCAGGGCATCCCAGATCCGCTCGGCCTCGGGCGGGCAGCCGGGGAGGGTGTAGTCGACCGGGACCGTCTGGTCGAGCGTCTTCAGGGTGTCGTAGAAGAACGGCAGGTGGAGCGTCCCCTCGGGCACCTCCGTCTTCGTCTGCGGGCGGACCCCCTTCGGGTTCTCGGTCGACGGCGTCTCCTGGTAGGCCGTCCGGAAGATCGACTCGCGGTCGTGGAGGTTGGCCAGGCCCGGGATGCACCCCTCGTGGGCGCAGGAGCCGAAGGCGACGAGGACCTGCGACTTCCGCCGGAAGAGGCGGGCCATCGCCTCGTGCTCGCTGGAGCGGACGCCCCCGTTCCAGAGGCAGACGGCGATCGCGCCGTCCGGGAGGGCCTCGACGTCGGAGACCTTCCCGTCCATGACGCAGGGCCACATCACCAGGTCGAACGCCTCGGCGACCGCGAGGACCTTCTCGTCGATGGCCAGCGTCGAGATGTCGCAGCCCCCGCAGGAGGCCGCCCAGTAGACGGCGAGCTTCGGCTTGCCGCTCACGCGTGCACCTCCGCGCCGTGGGCGGCCAGCGCCTCGTCACGCCCGGGCCCCTCCGCGAGGCCCGCGGGCCAGTTCAGCGGACCGAGGGCCCGGACCTCCTCGACCATCTTGTCCACCGCGGCCGCCAGCTGCGCCCCCTCGGCCGCCGACGCCCACTGGAGGCGCACGCGGGCGTCCTCGACGCCGAGGGCCGCGAGCGTCTGCTTGAGCGCGGCGAAGCGGCGGATCGTCTTGTGGTTCTGGGTCAGGTAGTGGCACTCGCCGGGGTGGCAGCCGGCGATCATCACGCCGTCCGCCCCTCCCGCCAGCGCCTTGAGGACGAAGACCGGGTCGACCCGCCCGCTGCACATCGTCCGGATGATCCGGACGTTCGGCGCGTACTTGATCCGGGCGGTCCCCGCGAGGTCCGCGGCCCGGTACGAGCACCAGTTGCAGAGGAAGCCGACGATCTTCGGCTCGAAGCGCGTCCCGGTCACGGCCGCACCTCCTTCGGGGCGTCCCAGAGGACGCCGTCGATCTCCGCGAAGATCTGCCCGTTGTCGAAGTGCGCGCCCGTGATCACGCCCGCCGGGCAGGCGGCCACGCAGGTGCCGCAGCCCTTGCACATCGCGGGGTTGACGACGCTGACCCCGTCCGCCTCGACGAAGCCGATGGCGTTGAAGGGGCACATGTCGTTGCAGATCCGGCAGCCCGAGCACCCCTCGGCCGAGATCGAGGCGACGATCGGCTCGATCATCTCGACGCCGCGGGTGATCATCCCGGCCACGCGCGCCGCCGCCGCGGAGCCCTGGGCGACGGAGTCGGGGATGTCCTTCGGCCCCTGGCACGTCCCGGCGATGAAGACGCCGTCCGTCATCGTCGCCACCGGGTCGAGCTTCGGGTGCCGCTCGATGAACCAGCCGTCCTGGCTGCAGGAGAGGCCGAAGCGCAGCCCGACCTCCTTGCTGTCGTGCTTGGGGGTCAGCCCCCCCATCAGGATCACCATGTCGAAGGGGAGCCGCCGCTGCTTGCCGAGGAGGGTGTCCTCGCACTGGACGATCAGCTTCCCCTCCTCGCCGGGCTGCCGGGCCGCGTCGGTCACCTCGGCGACGCGCCCCCTCACGAACTGCATCCCCTCGTCGAGGAGGCGGTGGTAGAACTCCTCGTATCCCTTGTGGAGCGGCCGCATGTCGATGTAGAAGCTCGTCACCTTCGCGCCCGTCTTCTCCATCACGAGGTGCCCGAACTTCAGAGCCGACATGCAGCAGACCGCCGAGCAGTACTGGTTGTGGTTCCGGTCGCGGCTGCCGACGCAGTGGACGATGGCCACGCTCTTCGGCTCGGTCACGCCGTCGCGCAGGACGATCTTGCCCCCCGTCGGGCCGGCGGCGTTGCAGAGCCGCTCGAACTCCAGGCTCGTGAAGACGTTCGCCAGCCGCCCGTAGCCGTACTGCGGGATCCTCTCGGCGCGGAAGAGGTCGTAGCCGGTCGCCAGGATGATGTTGCCGACCTTCACCTCGACGACCTCGTCCTTCTGTCCGAAGTCGATCGCCTGCGGCGTGCAGAAGATCTGGCAGGCGCGGCACTTGCCGCGCTTGAAGTAGGTGCAGGCCTCGACGTCGATGACCGGGTACTTCGGCACCGCCTGCGGGAAGGGACGGTAGATCGCCTTGCGGTACCCGAGCCCCGCCTCGTAGACGGTGTCGATGACGCTCTGGGGGCACTTCTCGATGCAGACCCCGCACCCCGTGCAGGCGTCCTCCTTGACGTAACGGGCCTTCCTCCGGATCTTCACGGTGAAGCTGCCGATCGAGCCGGAGACCTCCTCGACCTCCGAGTACGACATCAGCGTCACGTTCTCGTGCTGCCCGACGTCCGACATCTTCGGCGTCAGGATGCAGGCGGAGCAGTCGAGCGTCGGGAACGTCTTGTCGAACTGCGCCATGTGGCCGCCGATCGACGGCTCGCGCTCGACCAGGATGACCGGGTAGCCCGAGTCGGCCAGCTCCAGCGTCGCCTGGATCCCCGCGATGCCGCCCCCGACCACGAGGGTCGTCCGGTCGACCGGGACCGGCATCGGCTCGAGCGGCCGGTGGTGGGCGACCCGGGCGACCGCCCCCGCCACCGTCGCCTTGGTCTTCTCGGTGGCCAGGGCCTTGTCCTCGTGCGCCCACGAGCAGTGCTCGCGAACGTTGGCCATCTGGAAGAGGTACGGGTTCAGCCCGACGGCCTTGCACGCCTTGCGGAACGTCTTCTCGTGCAGGTGGGGCGAGCAGGCCGCGACCACGACGCGGTCGAGCCCCTCCTTCTTGATGTCCTCCTGGACCAGCTCCTGCCCGAGCGAGGAGCACATGAACTTGTAGTCCCGCGCCACGACGACGTTCGGCAGGGTCGCCCCGGCCCACTTCGCGACGCTCTCGACGTCGACCGTCCCGGCGATGTTCGACCCGCAGTGGCAGACGTAGACGCCGATGCGCGGCGCGCCGTTCCCGGCCGTCTCCCCGCTCACGCCTCACCTCCCCGGTCCGAGCCCGGCAGGACCGGCATCGGGAGCCTCTTGTCCCCCTTGGCTCGCCGGGCCGGCTTCGGCGGCTCCGCCGGCCTCGGCTGCGGCTCGGCCACGCCGATCTTGGCCAGCGCGTTCCGCGCCGGGGTGATCTCCCGGCCCAGCCCCAGCTCCTCGGCCTCGATCCCGAACGCCAGCCCCATCAGCTGCGTGAAGTAGAGGACCGGCAGCTCGAAGGTCGTCCCGTACTGCCGGTTGACGCCCGACTGGTACGCGTCGAGGTTCAGCTGGCACATCGGGCAGATGACGACGACGACGTCGGCGTCGTACTCGGAGGCGCTCCGGAGCAGGCGGTAGATCAGCGAGTTGGCCGTCTCGGCGCTGATCTGGGTCATGTGCCCGCCGCAGCAGTGGGTCTTGAGCGGGAAGTCGACCACCTCGGCCCCGAGCGCCTTCAGGAGGTCGTCGAGGGACGTCGGGTACTCGGGGTCGTCCGTGGGGTGGCCGGGAAGGACGGGCCGCGTCAGGAGGCAGCCGTAGTACGGCGCCACCCTCAGGCCCCGGAGCGGCTTGACGACCTTCGCCTTCACCGCCGCGAGCCCCACGTCGTCGCAGACCACCTCCAGGAGGTGCTTGACGTCGATCGTCCCCGCGCGGTGCGAGAGCCCCCCTTCGGCCAGCGCCAGGTTCACCTTCTTCGCCAGCTCCGGGTGCAGCTCCATGTTGTGCTCGACCTTCGTCAGGTTGAGGCAGCAGGCGCTGCACGGGGCCACGATCGTCGCCTTCCCGTTCCCCGGCGTGCAGAACTGGCGCTCGGCCAGCGCCAGGTTCCGCCCGACGAGGGCGTAGGCGGCGATCTTGTTCAGCGCGATGTACTCGGTCGCCCCGCAGCAGTTCCAGTCGTCGAGCTCTTCGAGGCCGACGCCGAGGGCCTTCACGACCGCCTGCGTCGAGAGCTCGTAGGGGGCCGCCGAGTGCGGCATCGAGCAGCCGGGGTAGTAGCCGTAGCGCACGTCAGGCTCCTTCCGCCTCGAGGGCCTTCGCCTTCTTCAGGATCGCCTTCAGCTGCGCGATGTCGCGGATCTTCGAAGGCGTCATCCTCAGGCGGTCCTTGAAGAACATCCCGAGCGCGAGCGGCCCCTGCCCGATCTTCTTCAGCGGGCTGTGGGAGAGGTGGTAGCGGGTGGCCAGCCCCAGCTCGAAGGAGCGCCCGTACTTCTCGACGTATCCGATGAACGTCTCGGACCAGTCGGGCGCCGCGCTGTCGTCGTAGCGCCCCTCGCGCACCGACATCCGCTTCAGCGCGTACATCACGTCGGTGATCGGGATCTCCTGCGGGCAGCGGACCGTGCAGTGGTAGCAGGAGACGCAGTACCAGGGCGTGTTGCTCGAGAGGACCTGCTCGCGCTCCTCGGCCGCGACGAGGGCGAAGAGGGCGCGGGGCGTGTGCTCCATGTCCGGCCCCGAGGGGCACGAGCCCCCGCAGGTTCCGCACTGGAGGCAGAGCTTCAGGCGCTCGCCCCCGACCGTCTCCGCGATCACCTGTTCCTGGAGGGTGCGGGGCTTCCTTCGAGCCGTGGCGTGCAACGGACACCTCCGGGGGAGGTCTCGTGCCGCAGGCTCGGGCGCCGCGGCCGGCGTCCTCCCCCACGAACGCGAGTCTTCGCCCCGGGCCGCCTGGCGTCCATGATCCGGATGCATCCGGGCCCGGCCGGCACCCCGCGGGATTGGTGGTTTTCCCCGCTTCGTCGTGGATCAGAGGGACGATCCCCGGCCTCGCGGCCCTCGCTTGCGGCGGGTGCCGCCGCGGACGATCATGCCCCGCGAGACGACCGGGTCCAGGAGGCTGGGATGACGAAGTACGTCGGGGTCCTCACGGCGGGCGGCGACAGCCCGGGGCTGAACGCCGCCCTGCGCGGGATCGGGAAAGCGGCCATCGCCTGCCACGGGATGCAGGTGATCGGCTTCCGGGACGGCTTCCGGGGGCTGATGGAGAACCGGACGATCGACCTCGACGAGCGGGCCCTCTCGGGGATCCTGACGGTGGGCGGGACGATCCTGGGGACGAGCCGGGACAAGCCCTACTCGATGCCCGTGGCCGGCAAGCCGCAGGACATGACCGACCTGATCGTGGACAACTACCACCGCCACCACCTGGACGTCCTCGTCTGTCTCGGGGGCGGGGGGACGCAGAAGAACGCCTTCCACCTCATGAAGCGGGGGCTGAACGTCGTGACGCTCCCGAAGACGATCGACAACGACGTCGCGATGACCGACGTCACGTTCGGCTTCGACACCGCCCTCGGGATCGCCACCGAGGCGATCGACCGCCTCCACTCCACCGCCCACAGCCACCACCGGATCATCGTCGTGGAGGTGATGGGCCACCGCGCCGGCTGGCTGGCGCTCGGGGCCGGCGTGGCAGGGGGAGCGGACGTCATCCTCCTCCCCGAGATCCCCTACGACGTCGGGAAGGTCGCCGAGCACATCCTCCGCAGGAGCCGGGGCGACAAGCGCTTCTCGATCGTCGCCGTGGCCGAGGGGGCGCTCTCGGTCGACCAGGCCGCCGCCCGGGCCGAGCGCGAGAGGGAGAAGGAGGCCCGGCGGACGGCGGAGGCGGAGGCCAGAGAGGCCCCGGCCGGCCGGGCGGGCCGGCGTGCGCGGGGCGGCAAGGCCGGGGCGAAGCGGAGAGGACGCGAGAAGCCGAGGGAGCGCGAGCGCCCCGCGGGGGCGCAGGAGGCCCGCGAGCGCCACGAGGGGCACGCGCTCGAGCTCGCCCGTCAGCTCGAGGAGCTGACCCGGCTCGAGTCCCGCGTCACGATCCTAGGCCACCTCCAGCGGGGCGGCACGCCGTCGGCGGCCGACCGGTTCCTGGCCACGAGGCTGGGCACGGCCTGCGCACGGCTGATCCAGGAGGGGCAGTGCGGCGTGATGGTCGCGGCGCGGGGCGAGGGGGTGGAGCCGGTCCCGCTCGCCGAGGTCGTCGGCAAGCGCAAGACGGTCCCCCTCGACCACCCGTGGGTCCTGGCGGCCCGGGACGTGGGGACCAGCCTCGGGGACTGACGTGTCCGGGGAGGGCCCCGGCGCGCTCGCCGGCGCGCCCGGACGCCGGCCCTCCCCTGGCCCCTCCCCCCGGCGGTCCCGAATCGTGTCCGGGGAGGGCCCCGGCGCGCTCGCCGGCGCGCCCGGACGCCGGCCCTCCCCTGGCCCCTCCCCCCGGCGGTTGCGAGTCGTGTCCGGGGAGGGCCCCGGCGCGCGGACTCGCGGGTCTCGAACCCGCGCGGGCCAGGGCACGTATCAGCGGCAGGATGGCGAAGTTCCTCCTCTGGCTGCTGCTCCTCGTCGTCTGCTGGCCGCTGGCGCTCCTGGCGCTCGTCCTCTACCCGCTGGTCTGGCTCCTCCTCCTCCCGTTCCGCGTGCTCGGGATCGCCGTGGAGGGCGTCCTCGGCCTCCTGCGGGCGGTCCTGCTCCTGCCCGCGAGGCTCCTCTCGGGGCCGTCACGGGCCTGAGAGGACGCCGCAGAGCTCGTCGGCGGGGAGCGGCGGCGAGACGAAGCTCCCCTGCGCCTCGTCGCAGCCCGCTTCCCGGACCGCGTCCATCTCCTCGGCCGTCTCCACCCCCTCGGCCACGACCGTGAGCCCCAGCGTGTGCGCCAGCGCCACGGCGGCCCTCGCGAGCCCGCCGTCCCCCGGCGCCCGCCGGACCAGGCTCCGGTCCAGCTTCAGGACGCGGAACGGGAGGCGCAGCCTCGAAAGAGGCAGGCTCGCCCTCCCGAAGTCGTCGAGCGAGAGCCGGACCCCTTCCCGGACGAGCTCGTCCAGACGCTCCGGCGTCCCCCACGCCTCCGCCGCGAGCGTCGCCTCGGAGACCTCCAGCTCGAGGCGCTCCGGAGACAGGCGCGACGCCGAGAGGGCCTCGAAGACCTCGCCGGCGAACCGCTCCTCGCGCAGCTCGCGGGCCGAGACGTTGACCAGGAGCCGGAGCGGGCGCCCTCGAGCCGCCGGCCAGCCCGCGGCGGCGCGGCACGCCTGCCGGAGCGCCCAGCGGCCGATCGGGACGATCGTGCCCGTCTCCTCGGCCAGCTCCAGGAAGTCGGCCGGCACGAGGACGCCGCGCCGCGGGTGCCGCCACCTGAGGAGGGACTCGGCGCCGCAGACGCCGCGGTCCTCGAGCGAGACGACCGGCTGGAAGAGGACCTGCACCTCGCTCCGGTCGAGCGCCGTGGCGAGCTCCGCTTCCAGCTCCATCTGCAGCGCCGCGGCCGCCTGCATGGCGGCGTCGAAGAGCTCCGTCCGGCCCGGCCCGCGGCGCTTGGCGCGGTAGAGCGCCATGTCGGCTTCCCGCAGGAGCTCCTCGGCCGAGCCGCCGGACGTCGAGAAGGCGATCCCGATGCTCGCGCCGACCCGGGCCTCGTGCCCCGAGAGGTCGAACGGCTCGGCGACCGCCCGCTGGACGCGCTCGGCGACGCGGATCGCCTCCCCGGCCCCCTTGACGTCGTCCAGGAGGATCCCGAACTCGTCCCCCCCGAGGCGCCCGACGACGTCGCCGGGCCTCACGGACGCCTCGAGCCGCCGGGCCACGCCGGCCAGGAGCTCGTCGCCCCGCTCGTGCCCGAGCCGGTCGTTCACCGGCTTGAACCGGTCGAGGTCGAGGTAGAGGAGGGCGGCGATCGCGTGCCGCCGCCGGCGGGCCCGGTCCACGGCCCGCGCCGCCTGCTCGAGGAACGCCCGGCGGTTCGCGATCCCGGTCAGCGCGTCGTGGAGCGCCTCGTGCCGGAACCGCTCCTCGCTCCTGCGGAGCGCCTCCTCGGCCCGCACCTGCTCGGTGACGTCCTGCCCGGCCCCGACGAGGTGGACGACCGGCCTTCCGTCCGGATCGGGCACCGGCCGGCCCGAGATGCGGAGGTGGCGGACCACCCCGGCCCGCGTGACGATCCGGAACGTGGCGGCCCGCGGCGCCCCGCCCGCGGCGGTGGCCCGCGCCTCGGCCAGGACGAAATCGCGGTCGTCCGGGTGGACCAGCTCGAGCCAGCTCCCCTCGCTGATCTCCTCGGCCACCGAGACCCCGGCGATCCGGTCGAGCGACGGGGTCACCCACTCCCGCTGGATCGCCCCGTCCGGCTCCACCAGGAACGAGAAGGCGAAGTCCGACATCACCCCGGAGATCGCCCGCCATCGGGCCTCGGACTCGACCAGCGCCCTCTCCGTCCGGCGCGCCTCGGTGACGTCCTCGGCGTAGATCGCCACCCTCCCGACGGCGCCCGAGCCGTCCCGGATCGCGTACGCCCGGGAGCGGAAGACGCGCCCCTGCCACTCGTCCTCCAGCTCGGCGGGGCCGCCCCCCGTGAAGAGGCCCTCGATCCAGCCCAGGCGCCTCGCCGCGACGTCCGGCGGCATGCACTCGGCGGCGGACCGCCCGATCAGCTCCGACGGCGCGAACCCTAGCGCGCGGGCCCCCACCTCGTTCACGGCGGCCAGGCGCCTCTGCCCGTCGATCAGGTAGATCGACGCGTGGGTGGCGTTCAGCAGGGCCCGGAGGCTCCCCTCGCTCCGGCGGACCTCCTCCTCGGCGAGCCGGCGGTCCGTCACGTCGTTGACGATCCCGACGAAGCACGGGCCGGACGGGAGGACGTCCGCCGCCAGCCACGCGCGGTCCTCCACCCAGCGGACCGCTCCGTCCGGCCGGACGACCCGGTAGGTCCCGGAGGCGCTCCCCTCGCGGTGCAGCGTCTCGAAGATCCCGTCGCTCTCGGCCCGGTCCTCGGGGTGGACGAGCGCGGACCAGGCGCCCGGGTCCGCCCGGAAGTCCGCGGGCACGCGCCCGACGATCCGCTCCACGGCCGCGCTGACCCAGAGGACCCGATGGGGGGGCTCCGCCTCGGCGCACCAGACCGCGGAGTCGAGCGCCCCGAGCACCCCCTCGACGAACCCCCGGCTCTGGACCGGGCTCGGGGGCGCGGGAGGACGGGCGACGTCGCGCATGAGGCCACCTCCGCCCTGGAGGGCAGGGCCATTATCGGCCGCTCCCCCGTGACAGAATCGCCCCGATGCGCCTGCCGGAATCGCGCGCGGAGGCGTCGGCGCTCGACGCCCTCGACCCGCTCGCCCGGATGCGCGACGCCTTCCTCCTCCCGGACGGGCTGGTCTACCTCGACGGCAACTCCCTCGGCCCCCTTTGCCGGACGGCCCGGGACCGCGTGGCGCGCGTCGTCTCCGAGGAGTGGGGCCGTGACCTCGTCCGGAGCTGGACTCTCCACGGCTGGATCGACCTGCCGTCGCGCGTGGCGGCGGCTCTGGCACCGCTCCTGGGGGCCCGTGCGGACGAGATCGCCGTGGGCGACTCGACGTCGGTCGACCTCTTCAAGCTCCTCTCCGCCGCGCTCCGGCTCCGCCCGGATCGCCCGGCGATCCTCACGGAGGAGGGGAGCTTCCCCACCGACCTCTACGTGGCCGAGGGGCTGGCCAGCCTCCTCGGGGGGCGGGCCGAGGTCCGGACCGTCCCGCGCCAGGGACTGCGAGAAGCGGTCGCGGCGGACGTCGCGGTCCTCCTGCTGACGCACGTCGACTTCCGGACGGGCGAGATGCACGACGCCCGCGCCCTCGGGGAAGCGGCGCACGCCGCCGGGGCCCTGGTGCTCTGGGACCTCTCGCACAGCGCCGGCGCGGTCGAGGTGGACCTCGGGGCCTGGGAGGCCGACCTGGCCGTCGGCTGCGGGTACAAGTACTTGAACGGCGGACCGGGCGCCCCGGCGTTCGCGTGGGTCGCGCGGCGGCACCACGCGGCGCTCCGCTCCCCCCTCCAGGGCTGGCTCGGGCACGCCGACCCGTTCGCCTTCGACCCCGCCTACGCTCCCGCCCCGGGCGTCGCGCGCTTGCAGTGCGGCACGCCGCCGATCCTCTCGCTCGCCGCGCTGGAGGAGGGGGTCCGCCTCGTCGCCTCCGCCGGGATCGGCCCGCTTCGCGAGAAGTCCGTCGCGCTGACCGAGCTCTTCGCCGGCCTCGTCGAGCGCGACCTGGCCGTCCACGGCGTCACGATCGCTTCTCCGCGCGACCCCGAGCGGCGGGGCAGCCAGGTCTCTCTGCGGCACCCGGAGGGGTACGCGGTCGTCCAGGCCCTAGTCGAGCGCGGGGTGGTCGGCGACTTCCGGCCCCCGGACCTCCTCCGCTTCGGCTTCGCGCCCGCGTACGTCCGCTTCGTGGACGTCTGGGACGCGGTGGCGGCCCTCGGGGACGTCCTGGCGAGCCGGGCCTGGGACCGCCCCGACCTGAAGCGCCGCGCGAAGGTCACCTGAGTCTCTCGGACCCCCACCTCCTCCGGCCGGAGGCGATCGACCCCGCCGTCGAGGCCCGTGCGGACCGGGGCGTGGCGCGGCTCCAGAAACCACGTCTACCCGGGTCCGTATGTCGATGTGCGACCCACCGAGGAAGCCGACCGATGGGACCGGGAGTTCCGACGCGATCCGACAGGGGCCGCCCGCGCGGGGTGTCCGCGACGGGGGCGGTCGTCCGGGCGCTTCTCGCCGCCTCGCTCCTGGGAGCGCCGCCGGCAGGGGCGGCCGAGAGGGCGTTCAACGCGACCGTCTCGGTCGTGGTGACGTGCGACGGGTGCGAGGGCGAGCTCCGGAGCCACATCGGCCGCGAGCTCGGGAAGATCCCCGACGTCGTGGTCTCCCCGGGCGATTCGGACTTCGACATCCGGGTCAACGCCGTCGAGATCTCCGAGGCGGGCCGGAGGACGGGCTGGGCGCTGGCCGCCGTCTTCTTCGACCGGGCGACGGCCCGCACGTCCGCGACCGTCCTGGAGAAGCTCGCCGACAGCTGCCGGGAGAGCATCGGACAGATGATCAAGGAGCAGGCCGTCGGGAATCCGGTGGGTGTCCGGAGCTTCGGCCTCGTCTCGAACCTCGTGCTCCTCCTCGCCCCGCCCGACGGGCTGGAGGGCTCCTGCGCCCGGCTCGTCGCGGCCTTCGACGAGCACGTCCTCGGGCCGGCCCGGAAGAACCACCCCGGCGCCCGAGCCCCCGCCCGCTCCGTCAAGTGAGACGCGGCTCCGCGGGAGCCGCGCTGCCGGCCATGCCTCGGGGGCTCCGCTCGCTCCGCTCCCTCTGCCCCCGAACCCCCGGATGTCGCGAGTTCGACAAAAAAAGCCCGGCGTCGCCGGGCTTC
>RHKY01000066.1 GCA_008363385.1 Acidobacteriota bacterium
GCCCGCGGCGTCGCCGCCGGCCTCCGGCCGCGGCCCCGGCGTCGGCCGGGGGGGCGCCCTCCCGCTGAGGGGTCCGGGCGGGCTCCTGCGGCCGCCTCTGCTTCTGCCGCGCCTCGGCCTCCCGGCGCTGCTTCTGCAGCCGCCGCCGCTCCTCGGCCCGGCGCTCCTCCTCGGCCCGGCGCGCCGCGGCCAGCGCCTCCTGCTGCCGCCTCCACTCGCCGTCGATCTCCTCGGCGAGCGCCCGGTCCTCCTCGTTCATCACCGACCGGAAGCTGACGAGGACCTCCGGCCTCTGGGCGAGCGCGGCGATCTGGTCGAGGAGCCTCCGGCGGGCCGGCGCCTCCGGCGACTCGACGACGGCCGGGAGGCAGGTCGGGTCCGACAGGACCATCCGGGTGAAGAGGAGGGTCCGCGTCGCCTCGCCGCCCTCGGGGCGGAACGTGACCGCGAAGAGGTCCCGCTCGCCGTCCAGCTCGTGGGAGACGTACTCCAGCTCCGGGACGGCCTCCCGGACGAGGTCGAGCAGGACGTCGAGGTGCTTCTCGCCGATCTCCAGCGTCTGCTCGAGCGAGACGACCCGGTCCCGGAACATCTTGGTGATCGCCATCCCGCCGAGTGTAGCGGGACGGCCCGCGCCCCGGGGGGCCCGCCGCTACCAGTCGAACGAGGGGGATCGCTTCTCCCGGAACGCGGCGACCCCCTCGAGGCGGTCCGGCATCGTCAGGGCGAGGCGGAACGCCGCCAGCTCGCGCGCCATCCGCGGCCCCGGGCCGAGGCCCCTCCCGCGCGTCACCAGCTCGGCCGCCAGGGCCACGGCCGAAGCGCTCCGCCCCTCGGCGCCCCGGTGCAGGGCCAGGACGCCCGCGGGCTCCAGCAGAGTCCCCTGCGCGAGGAGGACGCCGAGCGCCTCCCGGGGACCCAGGCGGAGGAGGAGCGGCGTCAGGAGCGCCTCCGAGACGTCCAGGAGCGCCCCCGCCTCCCAGGTCGCCTCGTCGGCCAGGAAGGCCACCTCGACGAGCGGTGTCCCGACGCTGTGCGGGAGGTGGGCGACGACGGGGCCCGGCGACGCCGCGACGGCGCGGAGGAGGTCTTCCCGGGGAAGCCCGGCCGGGGCCGCGTCGAGAACGAGGCGGAGCGGCCCCGGCTCGACGAGCGCCCGGAGGACGTCCGGCGGACGCGAGGCGGCCGAGAGGACGAGCGACCTCACGGCTGGGCCCGGCGAGGGGCGGCAGGAGACGGCGCGACCCGGGCGGAGAGGGCGGGGCGGCCGCCCCCCTCGCCCAGCGGCCTCCACCAGGAGGCCCCGAGGTGGCCGTAGACCGCCGCGCGCCCGAGGTGGAGGAACGGGTCGTCGGCGTCGAAGAGGGAGGCGTCGAACCGGTCGTAGCCGAAGCCTTCTCCCGGCGGGAGACCGACCTTCCTCTCGTAGAAGGCCCGGACCGGGAACATGGCCGGGCGGTAGCCGAGGTCGGCGCATTCCCGCCCCGCGAGGAGCCGCCCCCCCTCGACCCGGTAGCAGGCGTCCGGGAGGAACGCCGACCCGTCCGGCGTCGCGGCGCGCCGCCCGCGGACGAGGACGGACCGGAGGAGGGCCTGTTCGGCCGGGGAGAGGGAGACGGGGCGCCCGGCCAGCTCGAGCGCCAGGGCGGCGCTCGAGAAGCTCGTCATCAGCCCGACGCCGTAGCCCATGTTCTCGAAGCCGTGGTTGAAGACGACCACCGCGACACGGCCTTCGTCGAGCGCGAGGGGAAGCGACTCGACCGCGCTGCACGGGGCCGGCAGGGCGTCCGAGCCCGGCGAGGCGCAGAGGAAGTTCGCGGCGGCGAACGACTCGCGGAGGAGCGCCTCGGCCCTCTGCAGCCGCGGCCGGGCGCTCTGGGTCCGGCCCGCGAGCGCCTCGTACGCGCCGATCCAGGCGTAGGCGACGGCGGCCTGGCTCTGGTCGTCCAGGCAGGTGTTCCCGGTGCTCCCCGGGTCGCACGCCGGGTCCCGGCCGTACCGGTACTGCCCGGCGACCCGCCGGACGAGCCGGTCGAGCCGCGGCGTGAGCAGCCCCTTCCCGCCGAGGACGAGCGCCGTGGCGTGGACCAGCTCGACGTGGACCCCCTCGAGCCACCCCTGGAACGGAAGGACGTCCTTGCGCCCGAGCGCCTCGCGCGGTCCCCCCCGCAGCGTCCCCGAGAGCTTCCGGACGAGCCCGTCGCGGGCCGCGCCCGCGCAGCCGTCCGAGAGGGCGTCGAAGAAGAGCCAGCCGTACTCCTTCAGGTCGAGGTTCAGGTGGTCGAGGGCGCCCGGCGTCACGCGCGCCGAGCGGCACGGCGAGCTCTTCGCCGAGGGGCCGGGCTCCTCGGCTTCAGCCGCCGCCACGAGAGCGGCGGGGAGGAGGGCGAGGAGCGCGAGGGCGCGCCTCAGGAGGCCCTCCTGGGCTCCGCTCCCGGAGTCGCGGGGAGGAAGCTCTCCACCGTCTCGACCATCCGGTCCCAGGAGAAGGCCCCTCGCGCCTCCCGGATCGCGGCGGACATCGCCTCGCCGCGCCCGAGCCGGAAGAAGTCGACGACCGCCCGGGCGAGCGCCGCCGGGTCGGACGGAGGGACGAGGATCCCCGTCTCGCCGTCTTGGACCGCCTCCGGGAGCCCGCCCACGCGCGTGGCCACGACCGGTTTCCCGAAGCCGTAGGCGAGCTGGACGATGCCGCTCTGCGTCGCCGAGAGGTACGGGACGACGACGAGGTCCGAGGCCTCGAAGAAGTCGGCCACCTCCTCGTTCGGGACGTACCGGGGGACGAGCGTCACGTGCTCGGCGATCCCGGGCCGCCGGAGCGTCTCGAGACACCCCGTCGAGTCGCGCCAGACCTCGCCGGCCACCACGAGGCGGACCGGGACCTCGGCCAGGATCAGCGGCAGGCTCTCCAGGAGGACCTCCAGCCCCTTGTACCTCCTCACGAAGCCGAAGAAGAGGAGGACCCTCTCGTCGGAAAGGCCCAGCCGCTCGCGCGCCCCTGCCCGGTCGGGGGGCCGGACGGCGAGGTGGCCGTACTCGGGGTGGGGGGAGACCCGGATCCGGCTCTCGTCCGGGAGGCTGAGGAGTTCGCGAATCTGCTCGGCGTCCTCGCGGCAGTGGGCGACGAAGCCGTCCGCCAGCCCCAGGACCTTCCGGGTGACGGCGCTCTTCCAGGCCGACGCCTCGTGCTCGACGACGTTGTGGCAGAGGAAGACGACCCGCGGCCGCCGGGGGAACGTCCGGAGGCGCGCGAGGAAGACGAGGAAGAACGGGGCCCAGTAGGTCACCGTCCAGGGGAGGACGAGGAGCTCGGGGGAGCGCTCGCCGACGAGGTCCGCCAGCTCCCGCCAGGCGCGCAGCCGCACCGCGTCGAACCGGTGCTGCGACTCCTCCCGGACGACGAGGTCCCGGCTCGGGTCGCGGTCCGTCCCCCCGGGGTAGAGCCAGGCCGGGTACTGGCGCGAGTACGAGGCGAAGAAGACGTCGTGGCGCCGCCTGAGCGAGGCGACCAGGAGCGTCGTGTACTGCGCCGCCCCGCCCCGGAACGGGTGCGTCGGGCCGACGACCGCGATCCGCCGCCGGGAGCCCTCCCCGCCGCTCAGCGAGCCCTCCCCATCGCGCCGGATGGTACGGGAGTGGCGGCCGGGAGGGGTGCCCGTGAGCCGGTCCGGGCTGGGCGCGGGAGGCCCGCCCCCGTTTGACGTGAGATTTCGTCTCGAATACCCTCCCGGCGTGGTCTCCCCCGGCCGGCCGCCCCGGTCCCGGCCGCCCCTCCAACCCGCGCCGGCCGTCCCGGTCCCGGCTCGCGCCCTTCCCCTCCCCCCCGCTCGGGGAGCAGGATGAGCACGATGCGCGTCTCGCTGATCAACCCGGCCTTCTCGACGATCTACGGCCCCTATCAGTACGCCGCCCGCGTCGGCGCCACGCCGCAGATGCCGCTGGGCCTCTGCTACATCGCGGGGGCGGCCAGGCGCGCCGGGCACGAGGTGCAGCTGATCGACGCCGAGGCCGAGCGGTACCCGCGCGAGGACGACCTGATCGACGAGATCGCCCGGTTCCGCCCCGACGCGGTCGGGTTCACGGCGACGACCCCGCTCATCCCGGAGGTCGCCGACCTGACGAAGAAGGTCAAGAAGCGGGTCCCCGGCGCGCTGACGGTCGTCGGCGGGGTCCACGTCTCGTCGGTCCTGGAGGGGATCTACACGGACCGGTACGCGCCCGAGGCCGACGCCTGCGTCTACGGGGAGGGCGAGAACACGTTCGTGGACCTCCTGGCGGCCCACGAGAAGGGGGAGCCGTTCGACGGCGTCCCCGGCCTCCTCTTCCGCCGGGACGGGAAGGTCGTGAAGACCCGCTCGGCCGACCCCCCGGTCCTGGACGACCTGGCGCTCCCGGCGCGCGACCTCCTGAAGGTGGACCGGTACCAGTGGTCGATCCCGGGGAAGGGGATCCAGGCCGTCACGTCCCTCGTCACGATGCGCGGCTGCCCCTTCCACTGCGCCTTCTGCGAGGTGAGCAAGATCTTCCCGATGAAGGTGCGGTACCGGAGCCCGGACAGGGTGATGGACGAGATCGAGCTGATCCAGCGGCAGTTCGGGATCCGGCACCTGATGGTCCAGGACGACACGCTGACGCTCTCGCGGAAGCACTCGCTGGCGCTGGCGAAGAAGATCGAGGAGCGCGGCCTCGACCTGACGTTCGAGGGGTACACGCGCGCCGACCTCGTGGACGAGGAGCTCCTCGTCACGCTGAAGGAGGCGGGGCTCGTCCGCCTCAGCTTCGGCGTCGAGTCGGGGAGCGACGAGATCCTGAAGGCCATCCGGAAGGGGACGACCACCGAGATGTACCGGAAGGCCTACCGGCTCTGCAAGAAGATCGGGATCGAGACGCGCTGCTCGTTCATGATCGGCCACCCCCACGAGACCCGCGAGACCGTGAAGAAGACGATCGCCTACGTCAACTCGCTCGAGGTCTACCAGGCCTACGTCAACGTCGCGACACCGTACCCCGGGACCGAGCTCTTCGAGATGGCCCGCCAGGGCGTCGGCGGCCTGAAGCTCCTCTCGACCGACTGGAAGGAGTACCGGAGGTACGGCAACCCCGTCATCGAGGTGAACGACCTGACGGCGCAGGACCTGAAGAAGCTCCAGCGGACGGCCTACCTCCGCTTCTACCTCCGGCCGCGGATCATGGCTTACAACCTCAGGCGCGCCGGCTGGAAGGCGGCCTTCGTGAACGCCGTCGCCTTCGCCCGCTCGATCCTGGCGAGCCTCCTCCCCCGGGCCAAGGAGGCGCCCGCCCCGGCGGTCGGCGCCGCCGGCGGCTGCTGAGCCCCCGCCCGCTCCCGCCACGCGGATGCCGCTCCTCACCCGCTGGCTGACCGACCTGCGGCTCTCCCGGATCGCCCCGCGCCTCGGCAGACGCGTCCTGGACGCGGGGTGCGGCATCGGCGAGCTCCTGGAGGTCCTCCCGTCCCGGGTGGAGGAGGTCGTCTGCGCCGACGCCTCGCCGCTCCGCGAGGAGCCGGTCCTCCTCCGCGCCGGGAGGCTCTCGATCCCGGTTCGTTTCGTCCTCTGCGACGTGAACGTGCCGCCCCTCGCCGTCCCGCCGGGGCCGTACGACACGGTGGTGATGGGGGCGCTCCTCGAGCACCTCGAGCCCCCGGTGAGGGCGCTCGCGGCGGTCCGCGGCCTCCTGGCGCCGGACGGCGAGCTGGTCCTCACGACGCCGACCCCGCTCGGAGGGGTCCTGCACCGGCTCGGGAGCCACGTCGCCCTCGTCACGCGCGAGGCGGCCCACGAGCACCACCGCTTCTACGACCGGCGGGACATCGCGGCCCTCCTCGAGGAGAACGGCTTCCGGATGACGGAGTACCGCCGGTTCCTCTTCGGCCTCAACCAGCTCGCCGTCGCCCGCCTGGCCTGAGGCGAGGCGCCGTCAGCCGACCCGCCTCAGAAGGAAGGCCTTCAGGTACTCGCCCTCGGGGCAGTCGATCGAGACGGGGTGGTCCGGCCCCGCTCCGGCGCGGGAGAGGAGCTGGACCGTGGCACCGGCGTCCAGCGCCGCGGCGAAGAGGACCTTCTGGAAGAGCTCCGCGGAGACGGGGCCCGAGCAGGAGCAGGCCAGGAGGAGCCCACCGGGCGGAAGCAGCGACAGGGCGAGGCGGTTGACGTCCTTGTAGCCGCGGCAGGCCCGATCGACGTCCTCGCGCCTCTTGGCGAACGCCGGCGGGTCCGTGACCACGAGGTCCCACCGCTCGGAGACGGCGGCGCGCGCCCGGAGGTCCTCGAAGACGTCGGCGGCGACGAGGGAGACCTCCTCTCCCAGGCGCTGCCCGTTCGCCTCGTGGTTGGCGCGAGCCAGCGCGAGCGCCGCTCCCGAGACGTCGACCTGCGTCACGCGCGAGGCCCCCCCGGCCCGGGCCGCCACGCCGAAGGCTCCGGAGTAGGAGAAGAGGTTCAGGACGCTCCTCCCGCCGGCGAGCGACCGGACCCGCGCGCGGTTCTCCCGCTGGTCGAGGAAGAAGCCGGTCTTCTGGCCCGCGAGGACGTCGGCAAGGAAGCGCAGCCCGTGCTCCCGGAAGGGGACCGGCGCCTCGGGAAGGTCTCCCGCGAGCGCCTCGACGGCGAGCGGGAGGCCCTCCCCCTCGCGCGAGGGGAGGTCGTTCCGCTGGACCACCGGGAAGCCCGGGAACCTGCGGAGGAGCGCGGGGAGCCAGAGCGGCCGCGCGGCCTCGGTCCCCTCCGTCGTCGCCTGGACGACGAGGACGCCGCCGTACCGGTCGACGACGAGGCCCGGCAGGAGGTCCCCCTCGGCGTTGACGACGCGGTGGCCGTCCGTCTCGCCCCCGACCACCCGCTCGCGGAGGGCGACGGCGGCGCCGACCCGGCCGTCCACGAGCTCCGCGTCGACGGGGCGGTCCTCGGTCGTCCAGAGCCTCACCGCCAGCTGCGCTCGCGGCGAGAGGAAGCCGCGGCCGAGCGGCTCGCCCGAGGCCGAGCGGACCGAGACCTCGCCCGCCGGGCCGAGGGCCGACAGCGGGACGCCGAAGGCCGAGGCGAACAGCCACGGGTGGCGCCTGCGGGCCGAGGCGTCGCGGCCCGGCCGGAGAGCTGCGGTCAGCGCCACCAGGGGCTCCCGCGGGCCGTCCTCGTCATCGGGGCCGGCAGTTTACCCCCCGGCTCCCGTGCGTTCCCCCGCCGGCGGTGTACAGTTCCGTGCCGATGGAGCTCCTCCTCGCGCTCCTCGCCGCGGTCGCCGTCGTCCTCGCGGCGTGGGCATTCTCCCGGCTGCAGGACGCCCTCGGGCGCGAGCGGAGGCTCGCCGACGAGCTGGCCTCCTTCCGGCGTGCCCTCGGCGTCCCGGCGGCCCCGCGCGGGTCGGCGGACCCGTCGACGACCGGGATCCGCGCCGTCTTCCTCCCCGGCGACGAGGGCCCGCCGGCGTCGCCCTCCGCCGAGCCGAGGGAGGAGGTCTCCGCCCCGGTGGGCCCGGCAGCCACCCCGGGCCTGACCGCCGAGGAGGCGGCGGTCCTCGCCGCGCAGGTCGAGTCGGCCGCCGAGGTCCTCTCCGACCTGCAGACGATCCTCTCGGAGATCGTGGCCCCGGAGGAGCGCGAGGCCCCCGGCCTGCCGGCTCCGCCGTCCGGAGGGGTGCCCTCCCGCTCGGCTCTGCCGGCTCTCGAGGCCGCGCTCGACGAGGCCTCGGCCCTCGTCGTCTCGCTCGGCGGCGAGCGCTCGCGGCTGAAGGAGCTCCTCGTCTCGGTCGAGGCCGCGGCCGGGAGGCTCTCCGCCTCGGCGCGGGGCGGGCACTCGCTGGTGGAGCAGGCCGAGCGGCAGTCCCTGGCCGTGGCGCCGGCCGCGGCGTCGCTCTCGGGCCTGGCGGACCGGATGAACCTGCTGGCCCTGAACATCGCGCTCCTGGCCACGCGGGCGGGCGAGGCCGGGGAGGCGTTCACCGAGTCGGGCGAGGAGCTGCGGGGCCTGTTCGAGGAGGCCCGGGCGCTCTCTCGCGAGATCGGCTCGGCGGCCCAGCGCGCCGCGGGCGCGGCGCGGCGGGCGGGAGAGCCGCTCTCGGACCTGGTCGCGCTGGCCGAGGGGACGGGGGGACGGGCCTCGCGGGCCGCGGCCCAGGTAGACCGCCTTGACGAGCTGAGGGGACACCTCGACGAGACCCTGGCCGCGGCGCGGCAGGCTGCCGGCGGCATCGACGCCGAGGAACGCGCCGGGAGCAAGGCGGAGGCGCAGCGGGCCGCCGTCGCGACCGAGAGGGAGGCCCGGGCCCGAGAGCGCGCCGAGCAGGCCGAGGAGCGCCTCCGGTCGGTCCCGGCAACGCTGGAGGGCCTCGCCGAGGCCCGGTCGTCGCTCTCGGCCGCCGTCCGCGAGCTCCGTCAGGCCGCGGGCCCGCGGCTGCCTTGACAGGGTCCGGGAGGGCGCCGACACTGGTCGCGTGATGGCGGAGGACACGATCTCCCTGGAGGACATCCAGAAGGAAGCCGGCACCGACGACCCCCAGGAGTGGATCCGGCGCGGGATCCAGGCGGCTCGGCAGAAGGAATACGAGAAGGGGCTGGTGTACCTGGCGGAGGCGTACCGGCGCCTCTCGCGCGGCCCGGAGGGAAAGATCCCGCCGGCCGCGCTGTCGTACTACGGCCTCTGCCTGGCGATGCACAAGGGGCGGGTCAAGGAGGCGGCGGAGTTCTGCCAGATCGCCGTCGAGCGCGAGTTCTACAACGCGGAGCACTACCTGAACCTCGGGCAGGTCTGGATCGTCGGGCGGTCGCGCCGGAAGGCCGTGGACGCCCTCGACCGCGGCCTGGCGATCGACCCGAACCACTCCGAGCTCAACAAGGTCCGGGCGTCCCTGGGGGTCCGCAAGCGCCCCGTGATCCCGTTCCTCCACCGGGACAACCCGCTGAACGTCTCTCTCGGCCGGATGCGCACGGCCAAGAAGGCGGCCGGGAAGAAGTCGAAGTAGGGCCGGCCGCTCGCCGGGCGAGCCCGGGCTAGCCCGGACTCGCCCCTCCGCTCCCGGGGTCCGCCGGGGGCGACAGCAACGCCTCCCGCACCACGCCGGCCGCTCGCCTCCATCGCGCCAGCTGCTCGCCCGTCGGCGGCGAGCCCGCCCTCAGGAGGCCGACGGCCTCGACGTCCACCGTCCGGCAGACGCGCGTGACCTCCGGGTAGCCGTAGGACGTCCCCGTGCCGGAGAGCCCGTGGAAGTCGCGCCGCAGGTCGGTGAGGGCCGCCACGTCGCCCGGCGCCTCCTCCAGCCGGCCGATCGACGACTCGATCCGGACGAGCCGCGAGAGGGCGTCGGCGACGAACCGATCCCTCAGCTCGGCGAGGACCCGGGACAGGTCGCCGCTCACGCCTTCCCCGCTCCGGCGCGGGCGAGGACCTCCTGGAGGCTGGCCGGGAACGACAGCGGGTCGATCGGCTTGGCGATCCGGCCGACGGCTCCCAGCCGGACGAGCTCGGCCGCCTCCCCGTCGGAGGCCGAGAGGACGACGACCGGGATCCCCCTCGTCCGGGGGTCCGCGAGGAGGGCCGCGAGGGTGTCACGCCCGTCGAGGCCCGGCATCACGGCGTCCAGGAGGATCGCGTCCGGGGCCTCCTGTCGGGCCCGCGTCACCCCGGCTTCGCCGTCGGGCGCCTCGACGACCGTCAGCCCCCCGATCCTAGAGAGGCTCAGGGAGACGATCCGCCGGACGTCCTCCTGGTCGTCGATGAGGAGAACCTTCATCCGCTCCTCGCCCCCGGGGCAGGCCCGCGTCGCCCGCCGCGGGTTCGTTCTTCTGGGCTCTTCGGGAAGTCTATCCGCGGCCGGGCACGGCGTCGACGGAAGGCTCGAAGGGGGCCAGGCGCCCCGCCAGCGCGGAGGCCGCGACGACGTAGGGGCTCGCCAGGTAGACCTTTCCCGGGCCGCTCCGTCCCGGGAAGTTCCGGTTGATCGCGCTGACCGTCACCTGCTCCTCGCGGGTGGAGACCCCGGGCCCCGCCGCGATGCAGGCGCCGCACCCGGGCTCGATCGTCCGGACCCCGGCCGCCTCGAAGAGCTCGAGGTACCCGCGATCGCGGCAGTACGAGCGCGTCCGCTGGCTCCCGAACTGGATCCAGAACGTGACGCCCGCGGCCACCCGCCGCCCGCGCGCCAGGCCGTCGCGGAGGACCTCGGCGTACATGTCCATGTCCGAGCGCTTGCCCCCCGTGCACGACCCCCCGTAGGCGATGTCGACCGGCACGGGCCCCGGGAGGGCGTCGAGCCTCGCGCCGTTCCCCGGGTCTCCGGGGAGGGCCACCATCGGGGCGAGCGAGGCCAGGTCGAGGACGAGCGTCGAGGAGTACGCCGCCCCCGGGTCCGGGCGGCACCGCTCGCACAGGGCGCGCGCCGTGGCCGGGTCGAGGCCGCGGGCCGAGACGAGGAACCGCTCGGTCACGGCGTCGGGCGGGACGACCGCCGAGAACGCTCCCGCCTCGGCCGCCATGTTCGTCAGCGTGGCCCGCTCGTCGACGGACAGCCCCGCGAGCCCCTCCCCGTGGTACTCGAGGACCGTCCCGATCGCGCCGCCCCCCTTGACGAACGGGTGGGCCAGGAGGGCGAGCATGACGTCCTTGGCGGCGACGCCCGGGGCCAGGCGCCCGGACAGCTCGACCCGGACCGTGCCGGGGACCGTGACGCGGACGTCGCGAGTGAAGAGGGCGCTCGCCACCTCGCTCGTCCCGATCCCGAACGCCAGGCAGCCGACCGCGCCGGCCTGCGGCGTGTGCGAGTCGGACCCGACGACGACCTGCCCCGGGAGGGCGTGGGCGTCGAGGACCTCCGCGTGGCAGATCGCCTCGCTCCCCGCGGCCCTCCCGTCCGCGGGAGGGAGCTCGCCGAGGAGGCGGATCCCCTTCCGGCGGGCGAACTCCTCCTGGATCCGCGGCAGGGCCTCGGCCAGCGTCAGGAGCCCCCGGGCCCGGTGCTCGGCGGGCATCACCTCGCCGAGGAACGTCAGGTGGTCGCGGAAGAGGAGGACCGAGCCCGGGTCGGCGACCGGAGCGTCGGGCCCCAGCTCGGCGTCGAAGAGGGCCGCGGCCATCGGCGTGACGTACTCGTGGGAGAAGCGGAGGTCGGTCGCGACGAAGCCGGTGTCCCCCGGCTCCACCGCCGGCACGCCCGTCGTCCCGGCGACGGCGTCGGTCACCCAGCGGGACGCCAGGACCTTCTCGGCGAGCGTCATCGCCCGCGGCCCCGTCGCCACGCGGGGCGGCGCCGTCTCGCCCCGGAGCCGGGCGCGGTTGTAGGCGAAGAGGCCGCCCCGCTGGACGATCTCGCGCGTGATCGGGTCGGCGCCCAGGAGGAAGGCCTCGAGCGGCACCGGCTCTCCGCGCGCCACGCGCTCCAGGACCGAGAAGTCCTCCGTGACGAGGAGGCCCAGGTTCACGCAGTTCTGCCGGTAGATCCTCTCGACGCTCTCGGCCACGACGAGCCGGATGCCGGCCGCCCTCTCGGCGTACGGGGCCTGCTCGCGCGACGACCCCTTGCCCCGCCGCCGCCCCGCCACGGACGCCACGAAGCCGCCCGAGAGGACCGCTCCCTCGCCGACCGGCCTCGCCGGGCCCGAGGGCCCGCGGCAGGTCAGGCCGACGTAGGCGAAGCGCCCGAGGGCCTCGTCGCGGTGGAAGCAGACCCAGCCGGGCGTGATCTCGTCCGTGGAGACGTCGTCCCTCAGTCGGTGCGCCGGGTCGGAGGGCGAGAAGGCCAGGTCCTCGCCCGCGAGCTGGCGGGAGAGGAGCGTCGCGTCCTCGGTCAGGTAGAGGACCCGCCCCCGCAGGAGGACGGCGGGGGGCTCGACGGCGCCCCCGGGGCTCACGGCAGCTCCCGGGAGGGCCGGCCGAGGGCGTAGCCCTGCGCGAACTCGACGCCCAGCTCCCGCAGGAGCGGGATCGCCTCAAGGCTCTCGACGGACTCGGCGATCGTCTCCTTGCCCAGCGTGTGGGCGACGGTGTCGATCGCCTTGACGAGCGCCCGGTTGGCGGCGTTCACCTCCAGGTCGCGGATGAAAGAGCCGTCGATCTTGACGAAGTCCGTCGGGAGGCTCTGCAGGTAGCCGAACGACGAGAAGCCGATCCCGAAGTCGTCGAGGGCGAACCGGCACCCGAGGTCCCGGAGCCGCCGGATCCACTCCGTCACCGCGCCGATGTCGGAGACGGCGGTCGTCTCGGTGATCTCGAAGGCGAGCCGGCCCGGCGCCACGCCGCTCTGGCGGACGAGCTCCTCGATCTCGCCGACGAGGCCCTCGTGGCCCAGGCTCGCGCCCGAGATGTTGACGAAGAGCTCGATCCCGTGCCGCTCCCGGAGGATCCCGAGGACGCGCTTGACGACCCACCGGTCCAGCTCCGGCATCAGGCCGAAGCGCTCCGCGGCCGGGAGGAAGCGCGCCGGGGCGACCAGCTCGTCCCCCTCCCCGGGGAGCCGGAGCAGCGCCTCGAAGTGGGCGGCGCGCCCGGAGTCGATCCGGACGATCGGCTGGAAGAGGAGGACGAGGCGGTCGTCCCGGATCGCCTCCTTGACCTTCGACGCCCAGGTCCCCGCCTCGGAGACCCCCGTCCTCCGCCAGGCCGCCGAGTCGAAGACGACGACGCGGTTCCGCCCCTTGTCCTTGGCCGTGTAGAGCGCCGCGTCGGCCACGGAGAGGACGGCCGGGGCGTCGAGGCTGCCGTCGACGGGGACCGCGCCGACGCTGATCGAGAGCGCGAACACCTTCTCCCCCACCCGGAACCGGTGCGCGTCGACGAGCTTGCGGAGCCGCTCGGCCGTCAGCCGGGCCACCTCCGTCGGGATCCCCTCGAGGAGGATGACGAACTCGTCCCCGCCCAGCCGGGCCACCTCGTCCCCGGGCCTGAGGTCCGAGGAGAGGAGGCGCGCCAGGTCGACGAGGACCTGGTCGCCGCTCGGGTGGCCCACGGAGTCGTTGACGACCTTGAAGTTGTCCAGGTCGATCAGGAGGAGCGAGGAGACGGTCCCGCGGCGGGCGCGAGAGATGATCCGCTCCAGGCTCGCCTCGAGCGAGCGGCGGTTCGGCAGGTCCGTCAGCGGGTCGTGGAGCGCGAGGTAGCGGATCCGCTCCTCGCTGCGACGCCGCGACGTGACGTCCTGCTTGATCGAGATGAAGTGGTGGATCTCCCCCGACGGCCCCTTGACGGGGGTGATCGTCTGCTCCTCGACGTAGATCGTCCCGTCCTTGCGGCTGTTGTACAGCTCGCCCCGCCAGACGTTCCCGGCCAGGATCGTCTGCCAGAGCTGCTCGTAGTAGAAGTCGCTCTGGACCCCCGACTTCAGGACCCGCGGCGTCAGGGTGACGACCTCCTCGCGCGTGAAGCCGGTCAGCTCCGTGAAGGCCGGGTTGACCCACTCGATCCGCCCCTCGCGGTCCGTGATGACGACCGCGTTGGCGGCCGCCTCGAGGGCGGCGTTCCAGAGCTCGATCCGCGAGAGCTGGTCGGCCGCCACGAGCGAGAGGGCGAGCTGGTCGGCGAAGCGCGACAGGAGGCCGACGACGCCCTCGTCGAAGGTCTCCGGCCTCTCCCCGTAAGCGATCAGGCCCCCCCGCACCTCGCCGTGCGCCACGAGGGGGATCGACGCCGCCGACCGCAGCCCGTGCGAGATCGCGCGGTCGCGGAACGGGGCGAGGCCGGGGGCCGACACCGTGGCCACGTCCAGGACGAACGGCCGCCTCGTCCGGATGGCGTGGCCCACCGGCCCCTGCCCTTCCGGCGTGTCGTCCCACCGGACGACGAGGCCGCGCGCGTACTCCTCGGCGCTCCCGGCCGGGGCGTAGATCCGGACGGAGCCGTCCGCCTCCTTCGTCCCGACCCAGACGAGGGGCAGCTCCAGGACCCGGACCAGCTCGCGCGTGACGAAGGCGAAGATCGAGGCGAGAGGCTCGCGGGAGAGGATCTTCCGGTCCACCTCGTGGAGGAGCGCGACGGCGGCCTCCGCCCGCTTCCGCGACGTGACGTCGCGCGTGCCGTAGACGAACCCCTGGGGTGTGCCGTCCCCGCCCCGGAGCAGGTTGCCCACGGTCTCCACGCGGAGGTAGTCCCCGTCCCGGCGGAGGTAGCGGTACTCCGAGGAGCCCGAGCCGCGCTCCCGGACGTCGTGCCCCAGCTCGCGGCGGACGCGCTCTCGGTCCTCGGGGTGGACCATCTCCAGCCCGGACCGGCCGACCAGCTCCTCGGGGCTCCAGCCCGTCGCGAGCCGGTGCGACGGGCTGACGTACCTAACGACGCCCGCGAGGTCCGTCTCCGTGATGACGTCCCGCATGTTGTCCGCGAGCCTGACGACCGCCGCCTCCGCCGCGCGCAGCGCCTCCTCGGACCGCTTGCGCTCGGTGATGTCGCGGACGACGGCCAGGACGGCGTCCTCTCCGTGCGGGACGATGCGCCCCTCGAAGGTCCTCCGTCCGTCGGGGACGTCCAGGACGTACTCCAGCGTCCGGGGGGCGCCGTCCGACAGGCAGTCGGCGATCAGGGAGAGCCAGGTGCCGGCAGCCTCCTCGGGGAGGACGTCCTGGATCCGCGTCGACAGGAGCGTCTCGAGCGGAGCGGCGAGCTTCCCCGGCTCCTGCGAGTGGACGGCCAGGTACCGGCCGTCCCGGTGGAGGACGAAGAGGAGGTCCGGGAGCGCCTCGAGGACGGCGCGGTGCCTCGTCTCGCTCTCCCGCAGAGCCTCCTCCGTCCGGCGGCGCTCGACCGCCAGGGCGATCTGCGTGGAGACGAAGACCAGGAGGTCCCGGTCCTCCTCGGTGTACCGGACCTCGCCCGAGTAGCTCTGGACCGCCAGGACGCCGATCGGAGCGCCGCCGACGAGGAGCGGCACGCCGAGCCAGTCCACCGAGGCGGGGCCGATCAGCTCCACCTCGCCCTCGTCCACGAGCCGCTGGAAGACGGCCGGGTCGGCCAGGAGCGGACGCGCCGAACGGAGGACGTACTCGGTGAGCCCCCGGCCGAGGGGACAGGGCGGAGGGGTCTCGGGCTCGACCTCGTCGCGGAAGTACGGGAAGCGCAGGAGGCCGGCCCCGGCGTCGAGGAGGGCGATGTAGAAGTTCCTCGCCTCCATCAGCTCGCCGACGACGGCGTGGATCCTCGCGTAGAGCTCGTCGAGGCCCGGGGCCGACAGGGCCGCCTCGGCGACCTTGTAGGCCGCCTCGCGGATCCTCTGGTCGCGCCCCGCGCCCGGTCCGTTCAAGGCCACCTCACGACGACGATCCCCCTGTCCGCCGAGTATGTCACCGACGGTCCCGGGCTCCCCCCGCACGCCGCCGGCTCGCGAAGGCGAGCCCTCCTCTCCTTCGCGGAGGGGGGTTCCCCTTTCCACGTCAGTTGACGACGTCGTCCGGGTCCTCCGACGCGGTCGGGTCCCCCGCCCCGGCGGGGGCCGCGGGGAGGGCCGGCGCGCCCCGCGCCTCCTCCAGGACCCACCGCTCGTAGAGCGTCTCGGGGAGCTCCCGGAGGAACCGGCTCGGCTCCGTCACAGCCACGACGCCGTACCGGTCGTAGGCCGTCAGCGGGTGGACGAGCGTCAGCTCGTCGCGGGCGCGCGTGGCGGCCACGTAGAAGAGGCGGCGCTCCTCCTCCATCCCCTCGGGCGTCCGCGCGGCGCGGGCGTTGGGGAACCGGTCCTCCACGAGGCCGACGACGAAGACCGCCTTCCACTCCAGCCCCTTGGCCTGGTGGACCGACGAGAGGACGACCCGCTCGTCGTCCGGCTCGCCCGCGACGGTGTCCTCGCCGGACGGGTCGCCGAAGAGCGTCACCTCCTGCAGGAACCGCCCCACGTCGTCGTACGGCATCGCGAACTGGGCGAGCGCCTCGAGGTCGTCCAGGCGCGCCGCGGCGTTGGGGAACTTCCCGCGCGCCACGTCCGCGTACCCCCCCTCCTCGACGACGTAGCGGATCGTCTCGGCGGGGGACGAGGCGTACGACGGGCGGCGGAGCGTCGCGAGGGCCTCGGCGTACCGCGCGAGCCCCGGCCGGGCCGCCGCCGGGGCCTTCCCGAGGTCGAGGGAGAGGAAGGCCGCGACGGGGTCCGGCGCCTCCGAGACGCCCGCCCAGAGCGTCGAGGCGATCCGCTCCCCGACCCGCGGCAGCAGCTTGATCGTCCTCTTGAACGAGGTCTCGTCCTTCGGGTTCACGGCGAGCCTGAGGAAGGCCAGGACGTCCTTGACGTGCTGCTGCTCGAAGAACCGCAGCCCCGAGCGGACCTCGTACGGGATCCCGTGCCGCGTCAGCGTCAGCTGCAGCTCCAGGGCCTGGTAGTGCGCCCGGTAGAGGACGGCGACCTCGGGAAGCGGCGTCCCCTCGTCCCTCAGCTCCAGGATCCGCTGCGCGACGAACTCCGCCTGCTGGACGACGTCCGCCGCCCCCACGACGGCCACCGGCGGCCCGTCGGCGCGGACGGCGTGGAGGGTCTTCTCCACGCGCCGCGTGTTGCACGCGATCGAGGCGTCGGCGAGCGCGAGGATCTGCGGCGTCGAACGGTAGTTCGTCTCCAGCCGGTAGAGGCGCGTCCCGGGGTGGCGCTCGGGGAAGCCGAGGAGCGCCTCGAAGTCCGCCCCGCGGAAGGAGTAGATCGACTGGGCGTCGTCGCCCACCGCCATGACGTTGCTGGGGACGGCGTCGGCGACGAGGAGGTCGACGATCGCCGCCTGCAGGTGGTTGACGTCCTGGTACTCGTCGACGAGGACGTGCCGGAACCGGAGCGCCAGGGCCTTCCGGACCGGCTCGTGCTCGACGAGGAGGCGGTGCCAGAACGAGAGGAGGTCGTCGTAGTCGACGGCGTTGGCCGCCCGCTTCCGCTCGGCGTACCGCTTCACGACGGCCTCGACGGCCGGGAGCTGGGAGAGGAAGTGCGGCGCGTCGCGGCCGACGACCTCCTCGAGCGGGCGCCCCGTGTTGACCGAGAAGGAGAGGAGGTCCCGGAGGAGGTCCCCCTTCGGGAACCGGCGCTCGGTGACGGGGATCCCGAGGTCCGAGGTGGCCGACTCCATCAGGTCCCGGGAGTCCTCCGAGTCGAGGATCGAGAAGTTGGGCAGGAGGCCCAGGAGCTCGGCGTGGGGGCGCAGGAGCCTCGCGCCGACCGAGTGGAAGGTCCCGGCCGTCGCCCGGGAGACGTCGGAGCCGACGAGCCCCTCGACGCGGCGCGTCATCTCGCGCGCCGCGCGGTTCGTGAAGGTCAGGAGGCAGAGCTGCGAGGCCTCCACCCCGTCCTCGATCAGGCGCGAGACGCGGTAGACGAGCGTCCGCGTCTTCCCCGAGCCCGCGCCCGCCACGACGAGCGCGGGCCCGTCCGGGGCGAAGACCACCTCGCGCTGCTCGGGGTTCAGCTCGCGGTCGTAGTCGACGCGGTACCGCCGCGCGGCGGCGCGGCGCAGGACGTAGCGGCGGGGAGGGGCGCCCTCGGGCATCGCCCCCGATTCTCCCCCGGCCCCGGCTTCAGGCCGAGAGGTCCCGGGAGAGGACGAGCTTGGTGTAGACGACGCCGAAGCCGAGCCGCTCGACGTTCCGCTGCGAGCCGCTTCCCGGGAGGGTGTAGCAGACGGCGAGGTCGGCGCCGCGCGCGGCGGCCGTCGCGAGCCGGGCGCCGAGGAGCGCCGTCTGGACCCCCCGGTTCCGGAAGGCCGGCAGCGTCGAGGTGGCGAAGAGCGCCGCGAGCCCCTCCCGGATCGTCAGGACGCCCCCGCCCGCGACCTCGCCCCCGACGCGCGCCAGGAAGGCCGTCGCCGCCCCGACGTGGAAGAGCGCGAGCGCCACGTCGAAGAGCTCCCCGGTCACCTCCTCGTCGCCCGCGAAGCCCGCCGCCACGGCCGCGGCCCAGGTCTCGGCCTCCTCGGGGCCGGCCGGGGCGACGTCGAGGCCGGGCGGCAGCGGGGCGAAGCCCTCGAGCGGGTCGAGCGCGCGGACGAGGACCGTGTTCAGCTCGGAGACCCGGTAGCCTCGCTCGCCGAGGAGCGAGAGGAGGGAGCGGTCCGCGAGCGGGCAGACGTCGACCTGCGAAGGCCCCCCCAGGCGCCGGTAGAAGCCCTCGACGCGGTCGAGCTCGCCCGCCGTGACCGGGCCGCGCAGTCCCAGCCCGACGGCACGGGAGAGGGGACCGCCGGGGCCCGCGAAGACCGCGAGCCCCGAGCCCACCGCGACGGCCGTCGCGCGCGACTCGGGCGCGAGGCGGGCGACCACCTCGGCGTAGTCGGCGCAGGCGCGGGCCTCCGAGGCCTCCAGCCGGCGCGCGAGGGCGAGATCGGCGAATCGCACGTTTCGGCTCCGGACGGTCGTATTCTAGGAACTCGAGATCCCGGGAGCGTACGTTGGACGAAGCGGCGATCAGCGTCGACGCGGGGCGTCGGACGGCCGGCGGCGAGGCCGTCGGCTTCACGGCGAGCCTCCCGGCGGCGCCCTTCGGCGCGGGCGTCGTCCACGCGTGGATCGCCTCGGACCGCCGCCCCCCGGCGGTCGTCGCGGGCGTCTCGACCGGCGCCCTGACGGCGGCCGTCTTCCAGCGGGCCCTCGCGAAGGCGCGGCCCGAGGACCGGCGGGCCCTCCTCCTCCGGTACCTCGACCTCCTCGCCGAGGGACCGCTCCCGGCGCTCCTGGAGGCCCTCCCGGACCGCGCGGACCTCCGGGGGGCCGAGCCGGTGGCGGACCCGGCGACGCCGGCGGAGCTCCGCGCGGCCGAGGCGGAAGCGCTCGGGCGGCGGCGCGCGCTGGCCGCGCTCCTGGCCTGGCTCTCCCGCCTCCCGATCCCCCTGTCGGCCTTCGCGCGGGCCGCCGTCGCGTTCGTGAGGTGGCGCGAGAGGTCCCCCGGGACTCTTCCCCCGGGGCGACTCCTCGCTCTCCTCCTCAGGGGCGGGACGCTCCTGACGCGGCTCGCCGCGCACGTGGCGCTCCGGGCCCCCCTCGCCTCGCCCCGCCCGGGGGGCGGGCGCGGCCCCCTCCTCGGCGCGGCGGTCCAGATGGCCGCCACCGGCCTCGTCGCGGGCGCGGCCTCGGCGGTCCTCTCGGCGTCGCTCCTCGCTCTCCGGTTCGCCGGGCCGCTCCTGGGAGTGGACGAGCCGGGAGCCCTCGCGGACCTCTGGACCGAGACTCTCGTCGCGGGCCTCCTCGGCGGGGTCCTCCTCTGGGCCGCCATCGCCGCGGCGTTCGTCCTGCCGTCCGCCCGGGACGCGCTGGCCGCGCGCGCGGCGCGCTGCCTCGGGCTGACGACGTCGCTCCTCTCGCCGTTCCCTCTGGAGCGCCGGCTGCGCGACCTCCTCGGAGGGGAGGGAGAGGAGGCCGCCGTCACCGAGAGCCCGATGCCGCTCCTCGTCGTGGCGGCCCCGCTCCAGACGGTCCTCCGCCAGCGCGAGGGGGGCGCGGGCGAGCCGCTGTCGGCCTACCAGCTCTGGGCGCGGCCGGGGACGCCGCTCCTGCCGGCCCTCCGAGCCGCGCTCGCCGTCCCCGGCCTCTTCCCGCCGCTCCGCGTGCCGGCCGGGGAGGCGCGCAGTTGCTGGCTCTCCCCGCGCGCGAAGCTCCCCGCGGAGGCCGCCTCCCTCGACCTCGTGGACGGCGCGGTCGTCCGGCAGAACCCCCTCCCGGCGCTCTTCGCCTTCCTCAAGTCGCGGCCCGACCTCGCGGCCCGGCTGGCGGCAGGGAACGGCCCCGCCCGGCCGGCCCTCCTCGTCGTCCACGGCGTGCCGATCACGACGGCCGAGGAGGGGCTGACGCCTCTGCCGGAGGAGCGCCGCGGCCTCGTCGAGCAGGGCCTCTCGGCCCTTCGGCTCGCCCGGCGGCGCGACACGCAGCTGGAGGTGGAGCAGACGAACTTCATCAGCCGCCTGGAGCGGGTCGTCCCGCACGGCCCCGGCGCCCCGGCCTCGCCGACGTTCGCGCTCTTCGCCTCGGAGGTCGCCCCGGACGCCGACCTCCCGTTCGCCAACCCGCTCGCGCCGCGGCGGCAAGAGGTCCTGGCCGCCGCGGCGGCCGGGTGCCGGAAGACGCTGGCCGTCCTCCACGCCGCGCGGCTGCGCGGCTTCCCCGGGGACGGCCCGGTGCGCTGCCCGGCCTTCCTGAGGCGTTCGGGAGAGCGCCGGGACCTCCCCGAGGGCCGGCCGCCGGGGCTTCCCGAGGTCTGCGGCGCCTGCACGGGCCTCCTCTCGCGCCCCTCCGCCGAGCCCCCGGCGGTCCGCTCGACGCCCCGCCCCGCCCTCGACCTGCGCGTCCCGGAGCCGGCGGGAGACCGCGGGGGGGACGGGAGATCGCCGCGCCTGGTCGTCGTGGCGTCGGGAGGCGTCTTCCGCGGCGCCTTCCACGCCGGCCTCCTCGGCGCGCTCTCGGCGGGGGAGGTCCGGCCGGACCTCGTGGCCGGCGCCTCGGTCGGCACGCTCGTGGGCGGGGCCTTAGCGACGCTCTCTTCGCTCCCGCGGGAGGCGCGCGGGTCTCAGCTGGCCGAGCTGGTCGACCTCTTCGCCCGCGCCGGCGAGAGGGTGGCGCTGACGGGCCGGCTCCGGCGCGGGCTCTCCGAGCTCGCCGCGCGCGCCGAGTCGGTCCGACTCTCGCCCGCCTCCGTGAGGCGCCGCCTCCGGAGCGGCACGAGGGCCGACGCCGGCTACGCCGCCCTCGGCGCCCCGCCGGTCCTCGTCGACGCGGTCTCGACGCTCCTCCTCGTCCCGCACCGCGAGACCGCCGCCATCGCCGAGGACCTCGTGGCGGGCCGCGTGGCCGAGGCCGCGCGGCGGCTCCGGTCGGCCCTCGAGCGCCACACTCTCCCCCGCCTCGGTCTCGCGGACGCCCTCCTCGGCACCTCGCTCCTCGAGCCCTCGGTCCGCCGGCTGCTCTCGCCGCCCGGGAGCGGCGTCGACCTCCGGGAACGCCAGCCGTGGGCCGCGCGCGGGACGTTCCTCCTCGCCACGGCGGCCGACCTCGGGAGCGGCGCGCCGGTCCTCCTCGGCGACGCCTCGCTCCACCCCGGGCGTCCGTGGGACGCCGCCGAGGCGCTCCTGGCCTCGAGCGCCTTCCCGTGCGTCTTCGCCCCTCGACGCGAGTCGGACGTCTTCCCGGGGACCGGCCGCGCGGACGCCCTCCTGGCCGACGGCGGGATGTTCGACAACCTCCCGTTCGTCCCGGCCATCCGCGCCCTGGCGCAGGCCCAGCGCGGCGCACGCGCCGCCGGGGACGTCGTCCGTCCGCCGAGCGAGGAGCTCCGGGGGCGCTTCGAGGCGCCCGACCTCCTCCTGACCGCCGCCCTCGACGCCAACCCCGAGGCGTCGCGCGACGCGGCCCTGCCGTTCGACCGCTTCCGCTCCATCCTCGCCCGCGCCGGGTCGCTCCAGCACAACGTGAAGGTCCGGGCGGTGGAGTGGGCGCAGGAGAAGGTCCACGGGCAGGTCGGGCGGCTCCTCGCCACGGCCCCGGGGACGCTCCCCGCCGAGCAGGAGGCGGTCCTCGACGGTGTCGTCGACGCCGCCGTCCTCCCCGTCTTCCCGGCCGGCCCCGGCCACCTGAACCCGACGTTCGCCTTCTCGCGGACGCTCGGCCTCTCCGAGGCCCGCGTGGCGCGCTCGGTGGCCGACGGCTGCTTCCAGACCTTCTCGGCGCTCCTCGACGCTTCCCGCGAGGACCGCTCGCTCCGGGGCCGGAGCGTGGCCCGTCTCCTCGCCCTCGGCCGCCTGCCGCGGCTGGCCAGGCGCGAGCCGTACGGAGGCGCCCCGCCGGGAGAGTGCCCTCACTTCCTGATGGCGCGCGCCGCGGCGGGGACGGCTCCGGGGAGTCCGGTCCCCTTCGCCTGCCCGTTCCACGAGGCGGGAGGGGGGGCCGGGACGACCGGCCTCGTCCGTCGGACGTGCGCGTCCGACCCGGCTCACCGGGCCCACCCGGCCCACCTCACCTCCCCGGAAGTCTGATACGGTTCCTCCGATGAGCGCCGAGACCTCCGCGACCCCGGGCGAGCTGACGCGCCTCCTCTACCGCCCCCACCCCTGGCACGGCATCCCGGTCGGGGAGAAGGCGCCGGAGAGGGTGAACGCCTACATCGAGATCGTCCCGACGGACACGGTGAAGTACGAGCTGGACAAGGAGACGGGCTACCTGAAGGTGGACCGCCCCCAGAAGTTCTCCAACGTCTACCCGACGCTCTACGGCTTCATCCCGCGGACCTACTGCGGGGAGGAGAACGGGGCCTTCTGCGCGAAGCGGACCGGGCGCGAGGGGATCGTCGGGGACGGCGACCCGCTCGACATCTGCGTCCTCTCCGAGAAGGACATCACGCACGGCGACGTCATCGTCGAGGCGGTCCCGATCGGGGGCCTCCGGATGATCGACGGGCACGAGGCCGACGACAAGATCATCGCCGTCCTCGAGGGGGACGCCGTCTACGGCCTCTGGCGCGAGGTGTCGCAGATGCCGCCGCCGATGCTGGAGCGGCTGAAGCACTACTTCCTGACGTACAAGGCCGCGCCCGACGCCCTCCACCCGCACAACGTCGAGATCCCGCACGTCTACGGGCGCGAGGAGGCGTACGAGGTGATCCGGCGGAGCCGCGCGGACTACGAGAGGAAGTTCGAGGCCCTCTCGCGCCTGCTCGCGGCCGGCTCCGGTGGCTGAGACCGGGACCGGCGCGCCCCCGCCGCGCTCCGACTACCGGCTCGAGCACCTCCGGAAGGTCCTCGGCGACCGCTACGCCTTCGATAAGCTGATCGGGCGGGGCGGCTTCGCCGCCGTCTACCGGGTCCGGAACCTGAGGCTGGAGCGCGTCGAGGCCCTGAAGGTCCTGAACGACGACCACTCCGGGGAGAAGGAGTTCTCCGAGCGGTTCACGAACGAGGCCCGGGTCGCCGCGGCGCTCGACCACCCGAGCATCGTCAAGATCTACGACTTCGGCGAGGTGAGCGGGATCTTCTGGTACTCCATGCAGCTCATCGAGGGGTCGACGCTCGCCGACCGGATGGACCTGACCGGGCCGATGGACGAGGCCGCCGCGGCGCGGATCGCCGTCCCGGTCCTCGACGCCCTCGACTACAGCCACCGCCGCGGCGTCATCCACCGCGACATCAAGCCCGACAACATCATCCTGGACGAGAAGGGCCGCCCCTACCTGATGGACTTCGGGATCGCCAAGTCGACCGGCTCGGCGCTGAAGACCCAGACGGGCTTCGTCCTCGGCACGCCGGCCTACGTCTCGCCCGAGCAGGCCACCGGCACCGGCCTGGACGGGAGGGCCGACCTCTACTCCTTCGGCATCACCCTCTACGAGATGCTGACGGGGAAGCTGCCGTTCGAGGCCGCCGACGGCCTGCAGGCCGTCCTCAAGCGCCTGACGACCGACCCCGAGCCGCCGTCGCGCAAGCGGCCCGTCGGCCGCGAGATGGAGTCGATCGTCATGAAGGCGCTCGCCCGCCAGCGGGAGAGCCGCTTCTCCTCGGCGCTGGAGATGCGGGCGAGCCTGGAGGCGTTCCTGGCGAGGACGACCGGGTCCGGCCCGGCGCTCCTCTCGGGCACCTCGGTCTCTCAGGAGACGATCGTGGCGGCGGAGCGACCGCCGTCCCGCGCCGGCGAGGCCCGCGAGCCGACCCCAGAGCCGGCGCACACGCCCTTCTCCCCGACGCTCCTCGTGCCGCCGCCGGCCGTCCCCGCCCCGGTCGAGGCACCCGTCGCTCCGGCCGGTCCGCCGCC
>RHKY01000067.1 GCA_008363385.1 Acidobacteriota bacterium
TGCGAGGGTGTCACCGCAAGAGGGGTGGTCTTTCCCATGCCTCTTCATACGAGGCTACCCCATTTATGGTTGCATCTATTTCGCGGGCGAGACACTAGGCGTGGGCGAGGCGACCGCGCGCCTGCGGGATGGGGCGACCGAGCTGCCTAGCGGTCTCGATCCACTCACGGATCACGACTTCGGCGTTCGCAAGGGCCTTCGCGTAGGTCGGGCCATCGGCCGCGCAGCCGGGAAGCTCGGGGACCTCCGCGATGAACGCCTCGTCCTCGTCGCTCCAGTAGATGATGACCTCGTACTTCGGGCTCATGCGCGGGGCGCGCCTCAGTCGAGCTTCATCCGCCGGACGCCGGGGATCCGGTCGAACCCCTGGTCGAACGTCGCGATCTTCGTGACTCCGTTCGTCAGCATCACCGCAGCGTGGATCGCGTCGCGGACGCTCACCCCCTCGAGCGCCGGGAGCATCGCCCGGGCCCGGTCCGTGTCGGCGAGCGTGACCGGCAGCACCTTCGCGCAGAGCTGGGCGAAGAGGTCGTAGACCGAGTATCCGAGGTCCATCCGGCCGAGCGTCGAGTACCGGAAGAGGATCTCCTGAAGCACCCCCGTGCTCGTCACCCCTTCCACCGCGCCCGACCGGACCCTTTCGAGGAGTCGTAGCGACGGCTCGCGGTTGGGATGCGGCCTCCCCGCGACGTACATCGGGATGTTCGAGTCGATGAAGACCGTCACCTTCGGCCGGCCTCGATCTCGGAGAGCATCTCCTCGATGTCCGCCGTCGGGGCGCCGAGGGACGCGAGGCGACGGAGCGGGTCCTCCCCGGACGCCTCCTCGGCGAGCGCCTTCTCGACGACGAGCCTCACCCAGGCCCCCTTCGAGACCCTCTTGCGGCCGGCCGCCTTGGCGATCCGGGCGTCAAGCTGTTCAGGAACGAGGATTTGAAGGCGATGACTCATATGCTCATGCTTCCGTGAGTCATTCTACCTCTCACACTCCTCGCGGGACGGTCGTCAATCACGTCGCTTCCGCGTGAGCACATCGCAACTAGAACGTCCCTCAGCTCGCCTTCAGCAGGGGCGGCGGGAGCACCGGGACGCTCCCGGCGGCCTCGTACAGGTCGACGGCCTTCTGGGCGTTCATCCAGAGCTCCGGCGAAGTGCGGAACGCGGCCCCCAGCTTCAGCGCCATCTCGGCCGTCACGGCCGAGCGGCCGTTCACGATCCTGTTCACGACCTTCACGTCGCAGCCGATGTGGTCGGCCAGCTGCTTCTGGCTCAGCCCGAGCGGGACCAGGTACTCCTCACCGGAGGATCTCCCCGGGAGAGGTGGGAGGGCGGCGGCGGCGACGGTCGGTCACCGTCACACCTCGGCCTTCGGTCCCTTACCGTCTAACGGTAGACCGCGTCGAGGTATCCACCCCCGGGCTGGCGGTGTTCGGCTCCCCCGTACCCAAGGCCTGCCGCCCCGCGAGAACCGGGACGCTGCACTTCCGCGCACGGTCATGAGCTGGGTTCCAACCGAGCACGCCCGCGTCGTCATGACGGAGCGCGGCATCGAGCCGGAGTGGGTGGACCGCGTCCTCGCCGGCCCGGTTTCGCTCGCTCCCGACCCGCGGGACCCAGCGCTGGTGCACGCGACGGGTCCGATCGCGGAGCGCGACGGGCGGGCCCTTCGGGTCGTCCACGACCGCTCGGAGACCTCGTATCGCGTGGTTACCGTATTCTTCGACAGGAGGCTGCGCCCATGAGGCTTCACCTGGACGAGAAGGCGGACGCGCTCTACATCCGGTTCGACGACTCTGCTGTCGTCGAGTCCGAGGAGGTGCGGCCGGGCGTCGTCCTCGACTTCGACGCCAGGGGCCGCGTCGTCGGCATGGAGATGCTCCGCGTCAAGGAAAGCCTGCCCGAGGCCGACCTCCGGAAGGTCCAGCTCGAGGTCGCCTGAACGGGTACTCCGGGCCAGGCTATTCCTGCGCCAGCTCGAGCGCGATGCCGCGGAGCGATCCGAGGAAGCAGGGCGAGACCCCGTAGGACGCCAGCTGCTCGGCGGGAGGGAGGCGCCCTCGCCGAGTGCATCGGCGCCCGCGTCATCGTCACCCCCCTCGGCGCCGGCCGGAGTACCGGAAGCCCGACTCCATCTGTCCCGATAGGCGCACGAGATTCCCCGTGTGACGCCGCGGCGTCGGCGGGCCCGCCTCCCCCGAGGGACCTCGGCAGGGACCTCCTGCAGCTCCCGATCCTCGGCGTCCTCGTCACCGTCTACCTCGCTCTCTCGGTCGAGCCCGCCGTGGCGCTGCGGGTCCGGCCCTTCCTCGTCGACCTGCCCGTCATCCTCGGGACGGCCGTCGTCGCAGCCGTCGAGGCCCGGCGGCTCGGACTCGTCGCGGACCGCCGGAAGGGGACCTACGGGCCGGCCGGCTGGTTCTGGTTCCTCGCCCTTCTCTGGGTCGTCGGGTACCCCGCCTACTTCCGGCAGCGGAGGAAGCACGGCCGCCCGGACCGGTTCGTGGCGAGCCTCCTCCTGGTGCTCGTCCACGTCGCGGTCGGGGTGGGGGCGTCGCTGGCCTGGCAGGCCGCGGCCGAACGCTGGGACCGGGCCCTGGCCCAGGGCCGAGCCGCCGAGGCCGAGCGAGAGGCGAAATGGCTCGAGGCGCAGCGCGAGGCCGAGCGGCTCGAGAAGGAGCGGCGGGAGGCGGCACGCGCCGCCGAGGAGGAGCTTCGCAAGGCGGAGGCGATCGACGACGCCGGCTTCGACGTGACCGTCGGCTGCTCGATCGCGGGCACCCCCGTGCCGGCCGTCTCCTGCCTGATGGAGAGCGGCATCCACGTCGTCACCGACGAGGGCGGCCAGACGATCGACGCCCTCACTCTCGCCGGCACCACCGGCTCGTACGAGTTCCACGTCCCCCGCTACTTCTCGATCACGATGATGAACACCGCCGACACCCCCGTCATGCAGCTCAGCGTCGAGATCCGGGACAGGACCGGCAAGCGCCGGTTCCGGGACTCCAAGGGGGCCGGAGGAGTGATCGACGTCGGTAACCACAGGTGAGGCGGGCCCGAACCGGATCCGCCGCAAGGCGATCCTGGAATCGGCCGAGGTGCTGTCCGCTTCCGGATGAGAGCTCCACGCCGCGCCACCGGCCGGCCGTCGTGGACGCGAAGGGCCGAGATCGGTCACCCTCCATCCCCAATCAGGCGTTAGCATGCCGAAATCCCGCGGCTGGTCTATCCCGGGGTCGCCTGGTGTCCGTCGCGTCCAACCCAGTGCGCGAAACCGGGGGAACGCCAGCCACTGGGGAGACAAGGAGGCCAGCGATGCTCTCGCGTCCCCTCCGGTTCCTATCCCTCTCCGCGATCGTCGTAGGGCTGGCTGGCGGCGCCGCCGGCGCAGCCCTCGCCTCTGGTCCCGGCCGCGACGCGCCCGACGTGGACGTCGCGATTTCGTCGGCAAAGCCGCCTGCGCGGCACCCCAGGCTCGACGGCGGCCTGAACGCGGTAGCGTCCGCCGCAGACCCGCTGCAAGAGGCCGTCGAGCGCGGATTCCGGGTCCGCGAGGGCCGGATCCAGGTCTGGATGGACGCGTCCGGCCAGGACATCCCGGAGCTTCTGAAGTGGCTGGAGGTCGAGGGCGCCCGCTGGATCTCGATCGCCGGCGAGACCGTCCAGGCCTCGGTCCCCCCTTCGCTGCTCGCTCGACTCGACGGGCGGAGCGACGTCCGGTCCGTCAGGCGCCCGCTCTACCTTCAGAAACCAGTCACGGGCCCGCGGCTCGGTGAGCCGGTTGCGACCTCCGGCTCGACTGCCCCGTGGCCCGCCGCCGGCAGCCAGACGACCGAGGCGCTCGCGCCGATGAACGTCCCCGCCTGGCACACGGCCGGGCTGAAGGGTCAGAACGTGAAGCTCGGCGTTGTCGACCTGGAGTTCGGCTCCTACTCGGCCCTTTCCGGTACCGACCTGCCGGCCGGAGGAAAGCTCAGCTTCCGTGCCTTCGGCGCGTCCCAGCTCGACGCCTCGGAAAAGCACGGCACCGCCTGCGCCGAGATCGTCCACGACATCGCGCCAGAGCTCACGGGCCTCTACCTGGCCCTGGTGGAGACTGCTGTCGACGTCCAGAGCGCGGTCTCGTGGCTCCGCTCCGAGGGGGTGAAGATCGTTTCACAGTCGGCCGGCTATACCGGTGGCACGCCCGGGAACGGCGACGGCCCCGACCGCTACGCGATCGAGCAGTTCACCGGCAACGGCGGCCTCTGGGCCAACTCAGCCGGGAACTCCGGCTACAGCCACTGGCAGGGTCCGTGGGTCGACGTCAATGGCGACAACAACCTCGACCTGACCGCCGACGGCGGGCGGTTCCGCAACTTCATCACCTACTCCAACGCCCAGACGACGAGGATCAACATCCCGGCGGGTACGAAGCTGACGGGAACCCTCAGCTGGAACCAGTGGAGCTCCCCTACGACCGACCTCGACCTGTACCTCTTCTACTCCCCGAACTCGGACGGCTCGACTGTCGAGCAGGTCGCCAAGTCCGACGGCACCCAGAACGGCGGCGCCACCCAGTACCCTTACGAGTACATCAGCTTCACGACGACCAAGGCGGGCTACTACAGCTGGCAAGTGAAACGCTACGACGGCTCCGGGAGCGGCGTCGACGTCGAGCTCTTCACCCTCTACCCGCTCGAGTTCCGCGTCCGCTCCGGCTCGATCACTCATCCCGGGGACGTCCCGAGCGTCGTCTCGGTCGCCGCCCTCGACGTCGATTCGCCATACGTGCTCGAGCCGTACAGCTCCGCCGGGCCGACGAACGGGCCGGGTGGCTCGCTCGCTGGAGGGAGCGTGCGGCCGGACCTCTCCGGATTCGCGAACGTCGCCACCGTCTCGTACGGCGCCGGGGCGACCGGCCGTTTCAACGGCACCTCGTCCGCGTGCCCCCACGTCGCCGGCGCGGCGGCGCTCCTGTGGGGCGCCAACCCGTCGTGGACCGCGGCCCAGGTGAGGAGCGCGCTGGAGACCAGTGCCACTGGCATGGGGCCGGGGGGCAAGGACAACGACTACGGGTACGGGCGGGTGACGCTCCCGAACCCCGGCACCACGCCGACCGGCTGCACGTCCGACGCCACCACGCTTTGCCTCTACGGCGGGCGCTTCAGGGTCCAGGCGACCTGGCGGGACTACTCCGGCAACACGGGCAACGCGCTGGCCGTCCCGCTCACCGCGGACTCCGGCTACTTCTACTTCTTCAGCTCGACGAACGTGGAGCTCGTCGCCAAGATCGTCAACGCGTGCAGCTACGCCAACGCGTACAGTCTTTACGCCAGCGGACTGACCGACGTGAACGTCACTTTCGTCGTCACCGACACGAAGACGGGCGTCTCGGGAACCTACGTGAACCCGCTCGGGAGCCGTTACTGCACGGTCGGAGCCGGTTTCGCCGTCTGCCCGTGAGTCCCCAGCCTACTCGCGGTCGTCGCCCGTCAGGTGCGCTTCCAGGAGGTCGCAGGCGCTGGCGAGGGCGCGGACGCGATCGCGCAGCTCTTCGCGGGTGAGGCCGATCTTCGGGACCGTGGCTTCGCCGACGAGGACGCCGTCCGCGTCGAGCCGGAAGCCGCAGAGGCGAGCCGTCTGGTTGCGCTTCCAGGCGCGAAGGGCCACTTCCAGCCGTCGGGAATCCTCGTCGAGGCCGTCGCCCGCTCCGGAGCCGTCCTTCACGACCACGGCCCGGAGCTCGTAGCCGTCCGGACCGTCCACAAGCGTGACCCGGTGGGAGCGACCGTTCGGAAACGACACCTTCACGCGGCTGCCGGTCACGTGGAGGTCCTCCGCCTCGAGCAGCTTCGTCCAGTCAGCCACGGGTGTCTCCCTCGTGGCGACTCTGCCCCTCGTGCTTCCGGGCTTCGAGGAGGCTGTCGAGGCCGGCGTCGATCTCCGCCGGGAAGAGGAGCTGCTCCAGCTCGTCGGCCCGGCGGACGACGCGGTTCACGAGCCATGCGCTCCGCTCCGCGTCGTGCGCCTCGTGCGGTTCGGCCGCCAGGAGCGTGTCCTCGGCGACGCTGACGAGCCACTCCCCCTTCTTCCCGATCCTCACGATGTGGACCCGCCCTCCGCCCTTCGCCACGGCGGCTTCGAGACGCTTCTGGTCGGACCGCGCCGCGATCTGCCCGACGTGGCTCGAGCACCGAAGCAGAAGGCGTTCGTCCCTCCCCTGGATCTCGAGGACGAAAGGCTGCTGCCGCGTCCCCAGCCGCGCGACCCCGATCTTCTGGCCGCGAGGTGCGTTGACCTGCCATTCGACCTTCAGCTCGCCGAGCTCCGGGCGGCAGATCCGCTCGAGGCGGTCGAGGACCGCCCTCTCCGTCGCGGCGTCCACGACCAACCGCTTTCCCTTCCCCGCGAGATGGGCCTCCCCGCGGACCGGGAACGCGCTCTGAAGGGGCGTCTCGATCGGCAGTGGCGGGACCGGCAGCGCCATGATCTCGTGCGAGACCGAGAGCTTCCTCTGGTCGAGCTCCGGCAGCGCGAGATCCTCGTGCATCAGGCGGAGGAACGTGTCCATCCGCTTCAGCACCCGCACGACCTGCAGCACTTCGACCGTGTCGCGGAGGTACGGGTAGTAGACCTGCAGCTTCTCCTCTCCGTCGGGGCTCCGGCCCGCCTGCCTGAGCCTCCGCTCGGTCAGCGACCGCACCCGGTCGACCCGGCCGATCCGCTGCTCCATCGACGAGGGTGTCCAGGAGATGCCGTAGTGGAAGACGTCGGAGCAGAAGGTGTGGAGGTCCTCCCCTTCCTGCAGGAGGTCCGTGCTGACCAGGACGAACGGATAGCCGGGCATCCGGAACTGCTGGACGAGGGTCATGTTGACCTGGCCCGACATCCCCGCCACCGGCTGTTGCGTGCCGAGTAGCACCCCGAAACGCGCCGCCGTTGCCGCGAGAGGGAGTTCCGCGATGTTCGGGAGGTTCACGTCCACGATGAGGGGGAAGTTCCTGCCGATGGCGGCCAGCTCGTCGTAGGCCCCGAACCACCGGTCCTCCAGCGGGCTTCGTCTCTGGCCGTCGAGAAGGTCCAGGAAATCGGAGACGAGCGAGCCGACTGCCGATCCGGCGTCCCGCTCGTTCTCGTCCTCGTCGGCCCGGCCCGGGTTCAGGTTGCCTCGCAGCCTCACGGCGAGTACGTAGAGGTCGATCAACGAGTGCCCCAGCCGTGCCGCCGCCGCCAGCAGCTGCGCCCTCTGCTCCCTCTCGCGCACGCGGTCCCGCAGGTCGAGGGCCGGCGAGGGCTCCGGCCAGAGATCGGCGCGAAGCGCCTCCCGCCGGACCAGCTCGGAGAAGAACGTCTTCTCCTCCAGCCAGTCCGCCACGTCGCGGACGTCCCTCTTCCTTCCGCCGGCTCTCGGCGCCGGGTACTTCTCCGCGAGGAGGATCTGCGCCTCTAGGGCGAGATCCCGGGCGGCCTTCTCGGCCAGAAGCAGGAGCCCGCCGACCTGGGCCGCCTCGAACCGGTGGCGCCGTTGCGCCTTGCCGGGCAGGCGGTCCTGCCCGCGCCGGTTCACCTCGATACGGACCTCGTCGGGGGGCATCCCCGTCAGCTCGGAAAGCCTCGACAGCACCTCACCCGCGGGGAACCCGAGCAGCCGCGCGACGTCGTTCACTTCGAAGAACGTCGCGTTCCGGGCCCCGTCCTGGCGGAAGCTCTCCTTCAGGAGCGCCCCGCTGAAGACCCCTTTCCTCGGCTCCCCCCGGAAGAACCACGAGAAGAAGTTCTCGGCGCTCCCGGCATCCACCGGCTCCCCACTGGAATCGACCGGCAGCGACGTGGCCGCCCCCCCCGCCGCCTCGTCGCGCGCCTGCTCCCGTTCGGCCCGGTAACGCTTCCACCACGTCTCGAGGACCTGCCTCGGGTCGTCCGGCAGCCGTCGGAGAAGGATGTCGCGGAGCCAGGCGTCGTATTTCTCCTCCAGCTTCGCCTTCAGCTCCTTCACCGACCCGATCCGGCGGACGAAGACGAGCGCCTTCCGGCCGGTCTCCCATCGTCTCGCCAGCGTGTCGACGAGGGCGTCCATCTTTGGGTGCGGCATCTCAGTTCCGAACTGCCGCCGGTAGTCCCTCGCGAGGCGGTTCAGGTCCCGGACGTCCAGCCCTTCCCGCTCGAGCGGGTCGTCGCTCTGGTCGGCGTCGTCGAACACCTCGATCCGCCGCTCGTCTTCCTCGCCCTCCTGCCGCACCGTCTCCTTCAGCTTTGCCGTCTCGAGGAAGCTCTCGAACGAGGCGAGCATCCCGATCTGGAACTGAGACCCGAACCTCTCGCTCCCGAGGAGCTCCATCACCTTCTTCTGGACGAGCGCGACCGTCAGGCGGCCCTTGACGTCTTTCACCTCGATCGGCTCGTCGTGGGCCCGCACGCCCCCGTACCGCCACTCGCGGCGATAGAGGTTCTTCGTGTGCCGCTCGCCCCCGACACGGATCTCCGTCACCCGCCGGATGAGGAACCGCCTCGCCTCCTCCCGCTTCTTCGCCTCGCCGGCCTCCCTGTCGACCAGGACGGCGAACGCCTCCCCCTTCCCGAAGACGTCGAGCTGGTTCCAGAGATGGCGGTAGCTCTCCTCGACCGGCGTCGCCGAGAGGAAGAGGACGTTCTTCGCTCTCGGCCCGTAGCTGGGGAAGAGCCCCCTGTCGGGCCGGACCGAAGGGTGACCGAAGACGAGCCCCATCACCCTGTTCCTTGCGGCGACTCCTTCCGAGAAGCCGTGCTTGAGGTTGTGCCCCTCGTCCACGATGACGAGGTCGAACTCGGGCAGGGCGCAGCAGATCGCCTGCGCGACAGCGGCCTTGAAGTCTCCCTTCCCCAGGCGGAGGTTCAACGCGGAGTCGGTCACCCAGGGGATCGCTTCCCGAACCTGCCTCCTCAGCTTCTCCTTCGCCGCGTCGGATCCTTCGCGGTCGTCGCCCGCGAGACCGATGCTGAAGCTCGTCATCCGGGCGAAGAAGTCGCGCCTCGGGTCGAGGCTCGCCTCCCGCACCAGCTCCGGCAGGTTCGCGCAGAAGACGAGCGGCCGCGACGGGCTCCCGTCCAGCTCTCGGACCCTCAGGTCGGCGTGGCGCACGTTGTGGCGGATGAAGTTCCGGGTCTCCTTCATCCACTTCCGCTGGATGTTCTCGCGCGGGGCGATGACGAGAACGCGGACTGACGGGTCGAAGTGCCGCAGCAGCGCCACGACCCCGAGCGCGACGTACGTCTTCCCGAGCCCCACCTCGTCCGCCAGGTAGGCGACCCCGTGCTGCTTCAGGATGTTGTGGAGGGCCACGGCCCCCTCGAGCTGCTGCTCCCCCCGCCCGCTGTCGTCGTCCGGGAGGCGGGCCGAGAAGTCGAGCAGCTCGCGTGCGGTGTCGACGTCGATCATCCCGCCTCCCCGGCCGGCATCGCCCGCCGCAGGAACCACCTGTCGAACCAGTCGAGGAAGGCCGCTCCTTCCAGGCCGATCTCGCCGGCCAGGCGCCCGCGCTCGGCGGCCAGGACTTCGTCGACCGAGCCCTCGAGCCTCCGGAGCGACTCGGCGTGCCGGTCGAGGAAGCTCCCGCCGGCCGCGGCGGCCTCCTTCCTGATGCCCGAGATCAGCTGCCGGGCGCAGAGGAACGACACGTAAAGATTCACCGGGTCGACCTCGCGCTCCTCCTGCGTTTCCCGATCCAGGAACGCCTCCAGTGATGTGTAGGTCTTCCCGAACAGGAGGTAGGCCGCCCCATCGTCGTTCTTGCTCCCGAGCTGCTCGACGACCCGCTTCTCGAGCGAGGAGAAGCCGTGGAAAATCCCCGCGAACCGGTCGAACAGGGTCAACACGGGGGCCGTGTCCCGGGCCTCAGGTCGGTCGTCCAACTCGTGGGGCGGGAGGCCCGAGGCCAGCGCCTCCTCGAGAAGCACGACGCGCCGGTCCTCCGACGGCGCGGCCCAGTCCTTCAGGATGTCGGCCGCCGTCCGTTCCGGTGCGAGCGACGGCTTGCGGAACATCCCCACCTCCTGCACCAGCAGGAGGCCGGGTTTCTCGTCCTCCGTCCCCCCCCTCACCTCGAAGATCGACGTGGAGACGAGCCACCCCGCGAGCTTCGCCGAGTCCTCCGCTGGCAGCGTCGTCCACGTCCGTGGGGGCAGGCCCTCGGTCCGGAAGACCTCCACGCCGTTCGACGAGACGACGAGGAGCGGCGAGACCTTCGGGTGGTCCCAGTAGACGCGCGTGGAGCCGGCGTCCCAGTCGTGCACCACGGCGAGGCGTGTCCCGCCGGAGGCCGCCGGCTCCTCCGGGTCGCCGGCCGGCTCGAACTGCTTCGGTTTCTGTCCGTCCAGGGCCATCCAGAACTCCGGCGGCCCCGGAGGAAGCTTGTCCCGCTCGATCTCGACCAGGAATCCCGTCTCCCTGTTGGCCTTCCCGCTGAACGCGGGGCTCGTGAGGTTCGCCGAGCCGACGAACCAGATCTCCCGCTTCGGCGACTTCGAGAAGAACCGGATCACCTTCGCGTGGACCGACCGGAGGGCAGCGTCCTCGGCCCTCCCCATCTTCAGGAGCTCCTTCGGCAGCCGCCCCCAGCCCGCGCCGAGACCGCCCACAGCCTTGTAGATCCTCTGGTCCACGCATCCCTTGCCGTCGCCGTCGCGGGGCAGGAACACCCGGGTCTCCGCCGGATCGAATGTGCGCATCAGCTCGGCCAGAGGCTCGCACTCCTCCGCCTCGTCGAAGTAGGGGGAGAGCACCTCCATCCGGAGCCCCTTCAGCTCGCGGCCGGCCGTCCGCTTCAGGAACTGCACGACCGACTCGGCCTCGCCGCCCTCCGACCGCCCCCAGTAGAACCGCGGCTGGAGCGTCCCATCCCGGTGGCGCCAGGTAGCCGAGTCGACCCGGCTCGACCGCCTGTCGAGGAACGACCGGATCTCCTCCAGCGCCCACTGGGGCGCGTCTGTCACCGGCTGAGCCCGGAGCCACGCCAGGAACGGGCGGATCTCGTCGGCCAGGAAGGACTTGTCCCCCTCCTCGATCTTCTCGACGTGCGCCGCCTCCAGGTTCCGCCACCAGCCGGCCTCCGTAAGGTTCGCCGACAGGCACCCGACCAGGAGCTTCCGGCGCCTCGTCCCCTCCTCGTCGGGCTCGTCGGCCTCCACGAGGGCGAAGATGTTCTTCGGGTGGAAGATCCCCCGCTCCAGCCGGACCGGGAACCTCCCGATATCGAGGCGTGCGGGCTCCTCTCCCCCCTTCAGCCCATTGGCGTCGTAGTAGACCGCCACCGAGCCGGGCCGCTCCTGGAGCACCGCCTCGAGCTGCGCAAGCCTTGTCTTCGGCACCTGGCTGAACGGCCGGTCGAAGAAGACGGGCAGCACCTCCTGCTCGAAGAAACCCGGGTCGAGCCGGTACGTCAGGAACACCCCGGCCACCAGCCGGTGCCGGGCCATCGCCTCGTGGAACGCCTCGGTCAGCGCGAGCCGCTCCGGTCCAGGGGTGGCCAAACGGCGCCTACGACCGGCCCTTGTCGGGGCCTCTGCGGGATCCCAGCCGGTACCTTTGCAGGCGGCTGGCTGGCTTGGCGGGGATCGTCAGATCGAGGGCGCCGCGGCTCACGAGAGCCCGGATCGTGCGGTTCAGCTGGCCCGAGACCGATCGGAGGCCGAGCCGCTCGGCGATCTCTGCCTTCGAAAGCTCCGTTCCTGCGAGGAGGTTGAGCACCCGGGCCTCGAACGACTCTGCCCCCGACTCTGCCTCCGACTCTGCCCCCGACTCTGCCCCCGACTCTGCCTTCCTCGTCGCAGGCGCCACCACCACGCGGAACGTCGTCACGGCGGAACCGCCGATCTCCGCGAACTCCGGCGGGTCTATCCCCGCCGCCCGGCACATCTCGGCGACGCGGTTCGTTCCCCTCCCCCACTTCTCGATCAATCCAGCTCGGTGGAACACGTCCGCGATGATCGGGTTCCGCTGAACCGAAGGGTGGGACCGCGTGAGCAGCTCCGGCGTGATGCCCGCCGGGAAACGCCCCGCGCTCCAGACCTCGACCCGGTTGTCGAAGACGGCCAGCGAGACCGCGCCGCCCGCGATCGAGTAGTCCCGGTGGATCAGGGCGTTGACGAGGATCTCTCGCATCGCGTCGGGCGGGATGAGGGGCCGGTCCACCCTCTGAAGGCGATCTCGCTCGACGCGGCCCGGAAGCGGGAAGTGACGCTGGCAGAAGAGCTGCGCTTCCTCGAGCAGCTTGAACGCAGGACCCCGGAGCTGCCGCTGGTCCAGGAACTCCGTCTTGTCGTTACCCCGAAAGCGCGCCAGCCGCAGCTCGCACTGAGGGTAGTCGGGCAGGAACGTCTTCCCGAACAGCACCACCGCCGCGCGCAGCAGCTTCCCTTTCCGGCGGACGCCGAGCCTGTCCAGCAGGTCGGGCGCACTCCGGCCGACCGGCCCGACGAGCCGCCCGGTGGAGCGCGCCGCCTCGACGATCCGGTACAGCTCGTCCCGGTCGATCTCCCTCAGGCTGACTTCGTCCGCGACCTGGTTCTCCCAGCGCCGCCGGCTGTGCGCCCTCTCGAGGAGAAGCTCCTCGTAGCGCTCCTGCGACATCCTGCGCGTCGTGTTCTCGACACGCTCGTATGCACGGCCTTCGAACGTGAACGGCACCGATTCCGCCGGCCCCGAGACGGACAGGACCAGCAGCGACCGGCCGGGCGCGACCTGGACGACTTCCACCTCGAACGCGAGCGGCGGCTCGAATCGCTCGCGAGCGGCGGCGATCTCGTGAAACGTCTGATCGCTCACCTGCTGCCCGACGACGGCGCCGTCGGGGCTCACGCCGATCACGACGCGGCCACCGGTCCCGTTCGCAAACGCGCAGAGGGTCTGGAGCGCGCCCCGGAGCTCGGCAGTCGACTTCTTCAGCTCCAGCGACCGCGACTCCCCGGCAGCCAGAAGCTTCCGCAAGTCAGCCTTCATCGGCACGCCTCCGATCCTCGCGATTCTGCCGCGAACCAAAGACTCCTCACTCTTCGCCTCCCAGCTCGAGCGCGACGGCGCGGAGCGATCCGAGGAAGTAAGGCGAGACCCAGTACGACGCCAGCTGCTCGGCGGACGGGAGGCGCCCTCGCTCGTCGGCGAAGTGGACGTCGAGCCTGCCGTCAGTCACCCGTACCCAGGGGGACGCCTTGTCTCGCTTCCACATCACGTCGCGGTTCAGGGCGATCAGCACCTCGACGAGGCCGCCGATGTCTCCAGCGCCAAGGCACCGCGCGGCGTCGAGCCAGAGCCGCGTCGTCCTCTCGTCCCGTGTGGCCCGGAACAGGTCGTCCTTCAACGCCTCGAATCCAGCCGCGTCGGTCCTCTTCCGCACGGCCGAGCCCCACTCGTCCCGGATCTCGCGCACCACCGTCGCCACCTCCGCCCCCTCCCGCGAGAGGACGTAGAGGAAGGCTGCCGTTGCCGGCGCGATCACGCTCTCGGCCACGAGTATTCGCTCGAGCCGGCTCTCGAGCGCCTCCCACCCTCGCCGGCCGGCCTGCTTTCTGACGGCGACGACGTCCGTCCCGTCCAGCCGGGCTGCCGGGTCACCCCCGGCGGCCACGAACAGCTCCGCCAGCTGACGCTGGACGCCGTTCGTCCGCAGCGCGTCGCCCGGGCCTCCGTGGACGAGCGTCTCCCGGAACGTCTGCGTCTCGAGCTGGTAACGCTTACGGCGGATCCCGAGGGACTTCGCGACGGAGCCGAGCAGCCCCTCGTCCCCGCCCTTCGGGCGGAGGGTCGCCGTCCGCCGACCCAGCCGCTCCACGATCTCGCTCACCACCTCGCGGCCGAGGAGGTCCCGGTACACCTTCTCGGCGAGCTGCCGAGCCGCCGGCGTCAGCCGCGGCTGCTTCTCTTCCAGCAGGCCCGAGGCGCGCGCCGACTGCGAGTAGAGGCCCCACAGGCCGTAGATCTTCTGGTTCGCGAGGGTCTGGTATCCCGGCTGGGCCGAGAGCGTCACCCGCGCCCCGTCCTGCAGGAACGCCCCCGTCCGCGTCGTCCCCCGGAACGCCCGGTCGCCCGCCAGGAACCTCGCGTACGACGCCAGCTGCTCCCACCGGATGAAGACCGGCAGCGGCTCCTCCCGGGACCCGGCCTCGTCGAGCTTCTCGATGAACCAGTACCCGAGCAGAAGCACGACGAAGTCCCGGACCGACGTCGTGTTCGTCGTCAGCCCCCCGACCACCTGGCGCCCGAGCAGCGTCCAGATGGCCTGGCCGCCCAACGGGTCTCGCGACCCCTTGATCGCGGCGCGGGAGTCGATGTCGGTCAGGAAGGGCATCTCAAGGACGGCACCAGCCTCCCCCGTCTACCTCTTCGAAGACCTCCTGGACCGCCGGATCGAGGGACCGAGACACCTCTCGTTGGAATACATCCTCATAGAGTGCCTGTCCCAGCCCGTATGCCACCGTCGCGACAGGCACGACCACCGCAACGAACATCTTCATCAGAAAGTGGGGCTCGTGCAAGAGGAAGGGCGCGATGCGGACATCTGTCGGCTCGCCGGCAATCGACTGTGTCCTCGCGCCCTCGAATAGGAGCCGCACTCGATCCCCGGGAATCTCGATCTCCGGAGTCAACCCTCTCTTGGATGCAGCATCGGCCACGGTCATGATCACGACCTGAGGGCCGTGCTTCAGCTTGTTATGTATAGGGGTAAGATAGCCAATCGCATGGTCCGCAAGGATCATCATCAGACCGGCGGCTGCGCCCGGCGCCGAGTACCTACGGAACGTCGCCGGACAGATTCCGAACAAGCGCAGCAGCTCAGTCTCCGAGCACGCTCTGAGTTGGCTGATGAACCACTTCGGGTCGACCGATACAGGTTTCGACTTCCCGATCAGGTGCGCGGACTGTGACCGGAATTCTGCCATCGAGCCAGGCGGCGTCCCGCCCCGCCTCAAGTTCACGTGAGCAATGACGGTCGCGAGCGCGAGGGATCGATCTTCAGCCCAGCAAGTCCACGCCGCAAGAGTCGACACGACATCCTCAAAATGGAGACCAAGCATCTGATAGAACGCCGACGCCGCCGCAAGCCGCGCGGTGGCGCTACATGTTGGCATTCCAGTCCATCGCAAGATGCAACGGGCCGCGAGCACACGCGACCAAACCGCGAAGCGGAGGAATGAACGCAGAGACAACTCGTCATCGATCGGAGCCTCCGGCACCGGGCCTGACTCCAAGTTCAGGAGGAGCTGCGAACGGTCCAGATCCACTTCACCACCTCAACGACTCCGCATGCCACCTGCGCACCCGACTCCCGGAGCACCTATTCGCGCCAGGCTCCGAGCGCCGCCCCTCCGCCGCGACAGGCATGATGCAGACGCGACTTCGGCCGGCTGCTGGCCAGTGCTCCACCCAGTGCTCCCCGCCCTCGGATTCTCGTAGACACGTTCCTCGTCGTTGCCTCGTTCTTTGGAATGCCGCCTACTTGAAATAGCCGTTCACGTCCAAGATCACGTCGACCACCCCCGAGCTGCCATTCAGAATCTTTAGCGAACCCGACCCATCTGACGCGAGGCGCGCGACGGCGTTGTTGGCCCGCGTCTGGCCCGGCCTGAAGTTGATCGACGAAGCCAGAGGCGCGGCACCGTCGCCGGGGTGGAGGGTCAGGTACCCTGACGCCGACGGACCCGTCGCCGTGAGATTCACAGATAGGGCTCTAGCTGCCGCAGGAATCCCGCATGTTCCGGACACGACAAACACTCGATCCTGGCCAGGAGTCAAGGACGGCCCTCCCAGGCTTCCGACGGGGTTCCGGGTGTCCAGGATCCGGCATGGTGCGATGGTGTGAAACTGCATGTACGTCGGGCTCACCACCTGGCCGCCGGCAAGAGTGCCTGTGCTGGCGCCGAACACGCCATCGCCGCTGTAGTGTGATGTGATCACGTGAGTCCCGGGACTTAGCGACGCGGTGCTCGTGGCAGCAGTCCCGGAAGCAAGTGCGACGGGAGAGTCGATGTTCGCACCGTCGGCCTTGAACTGCACAGTCCCGGTGGGGATTCCCGATCCCGATACTGCACTGACGGTGGCGGTGAACGTAACCGACTGCCCGACGACCGAGGGATTGAGCGACGACGCTACGTTCGTCGCCGTGGCGCGAGGATTTACGACCTGGCCGCCCGGAAGCGTCCCGGAGCTCGCGCGGTAGCTGCCGGCGCCCAGGTAGTGTGCGGCGATCGCATGGCTGCCGACTGCGAGCGCCGACGTGCTCACGCTAGCGACCCCGGACGCCAAACCAATTGGCGAACCGATGTCGGCGCCGTCCGCCTTGAACTGCACGTCGCCGGTCGGCAGAAACGGGCCGGATGCTGCAGTGACGGTCGCAGTGAATGTCACCGCTTGGCCGATCTCAGAGGGATTCGCCGACGACGCCACGCTCGTCGTGGTATCGATGGGGTCGTTGATGTCCAGTCGCACGACATTCCCGGGTGCAGCGTTCACTCCGAAGTACACTTTCGCTGCGAGTGAGTCGATTACGCCGGAGATGAGCCAATTCATGCCTGCTCCGAGCGTGACTGAGCCGGCGCGCGTGAGGTCAGAAAGGCGCACTCTCACCACGATTCCTGGAGACGTGTAGGTTCCGTAATACGCGAACCCGGCAGCAGGGTCGATTAGGCCAGAATAGGGCATATCTTCCCCGGCGTTGAAGGTCACGGCTGACACTCGAGTGAAATCAGACAGCCGCACCTTCACGACGACGGCCGGCTGCAGACCCAGGCCGAAGTATGCGAATCCCGCCGCAGGGTCAATGACGCCGCTTCGCAGCAGAGCCTCGCCCGGATTGAACTGGAGTGCGGCCACCCGTGTGAAGTCTGAGAGACGCACCTTAACCACGCGAGCAGGATTCGTGTACGTTCCGAAGTACGCATAGCCCGCGGCTGTGTCTACCATTCCAGCTTCGAGGGGGCCTTCCCCCGAGTTCAAGAGAAGGGCCCCAACGCGTGTGAAATCCGACAGGCGGACCTTCACTACATACGCCGGCGACCCGGCGGTTCCGAAGTAAACGTACCCGCCCGCAACGTCAATGGCAGCAGTTCGGAGATCGTTCTGGCCCGCGCCAGCCTGAAGCGCGGTGACCCGCGTGAAATCCGAAAGTCGTACCTTGACGACGATTCCTGGCGACGTCGAAGTGCCGAAGTAGGCGTATCCCCCCGCAGTGTCAATGACTGCAGAGCTGAGGGGGCCGTCCCCGGCGTCCAGGGTCAGGGCCCCTACGCGCGAAAAGTCAGACAGGCGGACCTTCACCACCACGCCCGGCGTACCGGTCGTGCCGAAGTAAGCGAATCCTCCCGTTGGATCGATGACGGCGGGACTCGCCCCCGCTTCTTCCTTGTTGAGCGTCAGAGCGGCAAGGCGCGTGAAGTCCGACAGGCGGATCTTCACGACGATGCCAGGGCTGTTCCCCGTACCGACGTAGGCGTACCCTCCGGACGAGTCGATCACTGCGCTGCTGGCTGCGGTCTCGCCTGCGTTCAAAGTGAGCGTGCCCCAGAGCGCGAAGTCCGAGAGCCGGACCCGGACGATCTTCGCGGGCGAGGTCCCGGTTCCGAAGTAGGCATACCCCCCTGCCGGGTCTACCATGGAGCTCCGCAGCTGGTCCTCGCCCGCACCCAAGGTGCGCGCTCCCTGACGCGTGAAGTCCAGAAGGCGAACCCTCACGACGCGCCCTGGGGAGGTGTAGGTTCCGAAGTAGAGATAGCCACCTGCGGTGTCGATCGCCGCAGTCTGGAGGCTATTCTCACCCGCGTTCAGCGTGAGTGTTCCCACGCTCGTGAAGTCGGACAGACGGACCTTGGCCACAAGACCTGGAGAGTCGTTGGTCCCGAAGTAGGCGAAGCCCGCCGCGAGGTCCACGGCACCTGCAATGATCGAGTTCCCGCCGGCGAACAGCGTGAGCGCACCGACTCGCGTGAAATCGGAGAGCCGAATCTTCACCACCGACCCTGTGCTCGTCCCGAAGTACGCGTAGCCCGCGCTCGGGTCGATGAGGCCGACGTCCATGTAGGCCTCCGTCGCGTACGTAGCGAGCGCTCCCACACGGGTGAAGTCTGACAGGCGCACCTTGATGATCTGCCCCGCCGCCCCGCCCGGGCTTGTCGACGCGAAATAGGCGTATCCGCCTGCGGGGTCGATGACGGCGGCATAGCTGGAACGCTCGCCATCGTTCAAGGTGAGTGCGCCCACGCGAGTGAGATCACTCAGTCGCACCTTTACCACGATGCCCGGCGATCCGCCGGTACCGAAGTAAGCGAACCCAGCCGCAGGATCGATAATTGCCGAGTACAGCACATCCTCGCCCCTCTGCAAGGTCAGGACCGTTTCCGGGTCGCCGAAAGCCATCGGTGACCCGGGGCGCGCCACACCTGCGCCGGAAGCCAACTGTCCGGGTAGGCCCCGGGCCTCGCGGCGTTCCTCGGATCCGTGTCGCAGGTTCACCGCAGGTCCCGCGGAAGTGACGTCGGCGGACGCGCGCCCCGTGTACTCCACGCTGGTGGGCCTGTTCGTCGTCGTATCCAGCAGGCCGTCCCCGACGAGGGGTTCGCCGCCGCCGGTGATTTCCAGCCTCCCGCCGTTGCCGAGCCGGACGACTCCGGGACGGAGTATCTCGAGGGATGTGACCACCATTCGGGAGCGGGGCGTCTCCAGAATGCCCCCTCGAACCCTCGCCGCGTTCCTAACCATGAAGGCAGCTGAGCCGCCGGCGACGACACCGCCTGTCTGCACAAGTTCAGCCGTCGTGACAGCGTGGGGGCCCTGCTCCAGCCGCCCACCCGCGATCACGAGGTCCTTGGCGACGATCAGGTCTCGCTCAAGCCGCAGGGTGCCCGTGTAGCCGTTCTCCAACACGATTCCTGCGACCGTGCCTTGCGACTCGCCGTCCAACACTGCATCGCCCGAGTGACCGACGAAGTGCGCGACGTCGAGCGGTCCCGGAACGACGCCTGGCATCCAGTTCTGAGGCTTGCTCCACCGCAAGTCGCCGGTGGAGCCCCTCCAGGTAAATGTAGCGGCGTATCCGGACGTCGCCGAGAGGAGGGCCGGAACGGTGGTGGCGAGTGCGAGCACACGAACGCACCAGGTGACCACAAGCCGTGATTTCTGCAGCATATTGGTCCTCCGCGATTTTCTACTAAGGCGGTTCCCGACATCGGCGGTTCGTCCACGCGCTCCTGACCTGTGGGAAAAGATGGGTCCGTTGATTGGCTGCCGGCCAAAGGGGGCGCTCACGTCGTCTCGAGGCATGTAGCTTGCTAACGTCGTGTCGGGCGCAGACCGCCGTCCATTTGGCCGAATGGTCTGGCAATGGCCCGGGCGATTTCGCGCCTCCGCGGATCCGTCGCGTCTCCGCTCGTAGCGGTCGAGAGCGCGCGTGCCGACTCTCACGGTCTCACCGTGCCGCATCTCCACGCCCCGCTGCCAGCCAAAGATCCGCGCCTTCACTCAGCGAGTGCGCGACCCGCGAGTCGCCGGGTGGCGGATCGAGCCGCGAGACGTACGGTCTCCCGGTTGCGATCGCACGCTGGAGGTCGTGGTAGATCTCGAGGATGACGAGCTTCGTGCGGTAGTCGCCGAAGTTCTTCTCGTCGGTGCGGCGGACGATGGGGAAGGTGTCGAGGATGTAGGCGACGTCGTCGCGGGGGATGCCGTAGAGGTGGAGGAAGGCGGCGTCCAGCTCGCAGCGGAGGAGGAAGCGGCGCTCCGGGTCCCAGCGGAAGGGCGGGCCGGCGTGGCCTAGGTCGCGGGCGAAGGGGGCCATGTCGTTCGCGGTGAACGTCAGCTCGAGGACCCGGCGTCCGATCCACTCGCCAAGCGTCTCGCGGGGCGCCCAAGGCGTTGCGCCCGAGATGGCGGTCGGTGGCAGGAGTGCGAGCTGCCTCATTGTGAAGTACTTCAGCGACGTCCCACCGACCTTCTGACGGGCGACGTAGTCGAATGGGTACGAGCAGAGGATCCCGAGAATCGTGGCGCCGTGGATCGGCGAGACGGGCATCATCAGAAGGAACTTGTCGCCTACGCCCACCCTCGGCACGACACTGGCGATGACGGTTCGCTCGTCGGTGCTGCGGCAGATGTCGCGCCAGCCGAGGAGCCAGCCGCGGTCCCAGCGGCCGGCGAGGCGGGCTTCGACCTCGGCCTCGGGAACCCAGTAACGCGGGAGCGGGGCGTAGGACGGGTCCTGGAGCTTCTCGAGGGGGACCTCGGGGAGGGCCGTGCTCTCCGATCCCTCGGGCTTCATCGCGTAGTCGCCGAAGCGATGGTCGAAGTGGTGGACCATCTTCGCTTCGTAGAGGGGCAGGTAGCGATCAGGGCCACGGGTGAAGACGTTGCCGGCGAGCTCCCAGCTTTCCGCCTCGAGCTGCTCCCGCGTGCGGAAGAGGCCCGAGTCGTTCGACATGTGGAGCATCGCCTGGAACGAGATCCCCCACGGGTTCCCTTCCTCGCCCTTCGATTCGTCGATCAGAACGGGGACGCGGCGGTAGATCCCCTTCGTGATCTCGGCGTCGCGGCGGATGCGGAAGACGGGACAGGTGCCGGTGTTCGGGTTGAGGAGGCGGACGTCCTCGGGCGAGAGGCGGAAGCGGCGCTCGGGGTCGGCAAGTTCCTCGGTGGAGCGGAGGAAGAAGGCGAACTCGGGCTCGTCTGGACTCGCGTTTCCGGTTCCGCCGAGCGTCAGGAGACAGAACTTGAAGCGTGCGTGCCCGATCTCGCCGAAGAGCCCCGGGCCGCTCTGGAAGTCGTACAGGCTCACGAGCGCCCGGCTCTGAACGATGTCCTGGAAGAAGTGCTTCGTCGTGTCGTCCGTGGCGATGCCGGTCGGGACGATGAACCCAGCGCGGCCCCGCGGCCCGACGAGCGAGCGGTTCAGCTCCGCGAAGACGGCGAAGGTGTTCACGTCCCCCCTGCCGCAGAGCGGGAACCGCCCCGACAGCCGGAGGAGCTGGCTTGAACCCTCCGCCTCTCGCCTGGCCTCGAGGAACGCCACATGGAGCGAGGGATCCGCCTTCTCCAGATCGCGGATCAGCTTCCCTCGTGCCGCGGCGTTCGGCGCCGCCGCGATCCCGGGCGAGCGCTGGGCGAAGAACTCTTGCTCCTGAAGCTTCACGCGCTCCCACGGCGGGTTTCCCAGCACCACGTCGAACCCGCCGGTCCACCCCTGCTGCTCGTTCTCCGCTTTCTCCCCCGGCCCCGGCACGCGGAAGACCTCGGGGAAGGCCAGGTGCCAGTGGAAGAAGCGGTACCGGTCGGAGAGCCTCGCGACCTCGCGGCGGACCGGCTCGGGGACGGAGGCCGGATTCGCCGCGAGTCGGCGGAAGGTCTCCTCGGTGACGGGCGGGGGCGCGTTCCGGTCGGACGTCTTCTTCCAGACGAAGGCGGCGCACCAGGCGTCGGCGAGGAGGCGGGAGCGGGCGTAGTCGTCGGAGGCGAGGAGGCGTTTCCAGCGCTCTTCCTTGGCGCGGACGCCGCCGGGGTCGGCGTCGGGCGTGGCATCGAGGCCGGCGCGCTCGTCGGCGAGGTGGCGGACGGCCTCCCACGGCTCGGCGGCGGCCTCGGCGAGCCCCTTCTGCTGGCGCTCGCGCTTGTTCTGCTTCTTCCAGGCCGAGCAGGCGGCCTTCTCGTCCCCCTCGATGGGGGTGAAGGCCTCGTCGGGGATCCCGTTGGCAAGCAGCGCCGGGGTGGTGCCGAGGAGGCTGTTCCCCACCTGGACGTGGTGGTCGAGGAAGGAGAGGGGCTTGCCGGGCTCGAGCGCCTCGATCCAGAGGGCGACGCGGCACAGCTCGGCCGCCATCGGGTTGAGGTCGACGCCGTAGAGGCAGCGGCCGATCACGTCGCGCAGGGCCGTGCGGGTGGCGGAGGGGTCGGGCTCCTCCTCCCCCGTCCGGGCGGAGGCGAGGCGGCGGGCGATACGGTGGGCCGCGGCAATCAGGAAGTGGCCGCTGCCGCAGGCGGGGTCGCAGACCTTGAGCGCCAGGAGGGCCTTCTCGGGGTCCGGCGCCTTCGCGGCCTCGTCGAGGACGGGGTCGAGGGCGCTGTCGAGGAGGCACTCGATGAGGCTGGTGGGCGTGTAGTAGCTGCCGGTCGTCTTGCGCTCGCTGCCGGCGGCCGAGCGGAGCTCGAAGCTGCCGCGCCCCTCGGCGTGGAGGACGGGGTGCAGCTCGAGGAGCGACTCGTAGACGCTGCCCAGCTCCTCGGCGCCCAGGTTGCGGAAGTCGACGGGGCGCAGGTACCCGTCGCGCTCGGTGAGGGCGACCTTCCTCACCGCCTCGAGGAGGGCCGCGTTGCCGAGCGAGGCGGCGACGAGGTCTGGCATGGCCTCGTCGCCGAAGAGGAAGCCGCCGAGGGCCGGGAGGGCGAGCTCGGCGCAGCCGTCGTCGCTGCCGAGCTTCTTCATGACGAGGACGAGGCCCGCCCAGAGGTCGCCGTGGCGCGAGCCGCGCCGGCTGGCCGCGAGCGACCTCAGGCGCGAGAGGGAGAAGTAGCGGAGGTAGCGCTCGCGGGCGAGCGGCGTGGACGAGGGGTGGAAGAGGAGGCCGCGGTCCTCGGCGACGAGGAGGAAGAGGAGGCGGTAGACGAGGCGGAGGAGCTGGCGGTAGTAGTCCTGGACGGGGAGCGCGCCGGAGGCGAGGCGGTCGCGGAGGGGGGAGTTGGCCGGCTCGTCGAATAAGCCGCGGCCGAGGACGCCGAGGGCCTCCTCGACGCCGTCGCGCAGGGTGTCGAGGGCGCGGAGGCCCTCCTCGCGGGCGGCCTTCGTCCAGGCTTCGAGGCGGCACGACTCGGGCGTCTCGGGCTTCTCGCGCTCGACCCGCGAGACGTGGGCGAGGAGCCAGAGGAGGGTGAAGTCGGAGTAGAGCTCGCCCTCCATCATGGCGGCGAGGTCGAACTCGACGTAGGCCTGGCGCGAGAGACTGGCGTTGTCGCGGAGGAGGCGGAGGACGAGGCCGTTGGAGACGATCCCCCAGAGGTGCTCGTCCGAGCGGTTGAGCAGCTCCTGGACGAGGCTGTGCGGGCTGCTGCGCGAGGCGCCGGAGACGCCCGGGGCCTTCCGGTCGAGGTCGACGCGGAAAGAGACGAGGTGGATGGGCGTCTTCTGCCAGAGGTGCGAGACGGCGTAGTCGCGGCCGCCGGCCGGGACGGGGCGCGTGGTGTCAGCGCTCACTTGAAACCGCGGAAATTTGGACAGGAGCCGACTGGCCGGCCGGCGGAGTTGACGGGGCCGTGGCGATGAGCTTGTCGAGGCTGGCA
>RHKY01000068.1 GCA_008363385.1 Acidobacteriota bacterium
CGCCACCGATCCGCCCTACCTCGTCGACTACGACGGCACCAACCACCCCGGGACCAAGGTCAGCCAGCACCGCCCGTCCCTCAACAAGGACTGGAGCGCGAGCTACCGCGACTTCGACCGCTCCGAGCAGGGCGACGGTCTCTACGATGGCTTCCTCGGGGTCGCCAAGGAGAACGCCATCCGGGAGGACGCCGCCTGGTACTGCTGGCACGCCTCCAAGCGCCAGGCCATGGTCGAGGCCGCCTGGGAGCGACACGGCGCCTTCGTCCACCAGCAGATCATCTGGGCCAAGGAGCGCCCCGTCCTCACCCGCTCCTGGTACCTCTGGCAGCACGAGCCGTGCTTCTTCGGCTGGGTCAAGGGCCAGAAGCCCCCGCGAGCCGCCACGGCCGGTCCCCTCGCCAGCGTCTGGACGCTCCCCTCAGTCTCCCGGACCGAGGACGTAGACCACCCCACCCCCAAGCCCGTCGAGTGCTTCGCCATCCCCATGAGGCAGCACACCCAGCCTGGGGACGTCTGCTACGAGCCCTTCTCCGGGAGCGGCTCGCAGATCATCGCCGCCGAGAGGACCGGCCGGCGGTGCTTCGCCATGGAGCTCGCTCCCGAGTTCGTGGCCGTGGCGCTGCAGCGGTGGGCGGACGCAACCGGGAAGGTGCCCGTCCTCCTCGACACCAGGGAGGGGGCGTGAGGACCCGGTCAGCCCCGGGTCTCCTTCCTGGCGGCGAGTCCGGCCTGGTAGGCGGCTTCGAGGGCAGCGCGCACCCGCCACACGGCCAGGTCGTGGAAGTCGAGAGCGTCCGAGCGGCGCGTGCCGAGCGTCTCGATTCCAAGGTGCTCCTTCGCGATCCCTTCCAGGAGTCCGTCGAGGTTCGCGTCGGGTGCGGCTGCGGCGGGCTTCGTTCTGGTCATGACACTCATATGGGGCCGGTCCCGGCCGGTAGCAAGGTCAATCGGAACGGCTGCTCGAGATCTCTTCGAGTAGCAACAGTCGGTCCAGAAGAGCTACCTGCGGGACGTCGTGCTCCGATTCTCGGAGGGAAGTCCGTGCCTTGGCGACCCGGAGAGACCCGCCTCTTCCGCTGGGACCACGCGACGTCCCGACCCCGCCTCCTCGTCCTCCTCCTCCTCGGCTGGACCATCGAGGGCTTCGACGAGCGGTACGGGAGCGTCCTCCTGCGCCACGACGTTGCCACCAGGGCGGCCTCCGAGACGGAAGCGGGGAAGCGGGCGTCCACCGCCACGGACCGCGCCAGCGGGCGCCCCTTGGCCACGGTCGGGGGGGAGCTCTGATGGGCCGGCCCACGCTCTACAACCCCGAGCGGCACCGGTCCATCGTCGCCGCCGTCCGGGCCGGGAGCTTCGCCTGGATCGCCGCCGAGGCCAACGGCGTCTCCCGCACCACCTTCAAGACGTGGCTGCGGAAGGGCGAGCGGACGAGGCGAGAGCCCTACCGCTCCTTCGCCTCCGACATCCGGCAGGCCCGTGCCCAGGCCCGTCTCTCGGCCGAGCTGGAGGTCAGGCGGGAGGAGCCCTTCGCCTGGCTCAGGTACGGCCCAGGGCGCGAGAGAGTCGACGAGCCCGGCTGGACCGAGAGCAAGGAGATCAAGCACTCCGGCTCCGTCGACGTCATCCACTCGGTGGAGTGGTCCCGCATCGCCAGCGCCATCCAGGCCGCCCTCGAGCCCTTCGTCGAGGCGCGCCTGGCGGTGGCCGAAGCCCTCGACAGGATCGAGGCGACCCCGACCGAGGAGACGCCTCTCCTTCCAGCCGGTCCATCCTCCTCCGATCCCTCGGAGGTCCCGTGAAGTCGAGCGTGGCCAGGCGGGCGCCCGTCAGCCTCGCCCACGACCTCCAGATGCGGCTCGACCCCGCCGCCCTCATGACCAGGGCCGGGATGCCCCCCGACCCGTGGCAGCGGGACCTCCTGCGCTCCAACGCCGATCGGATGCTCCTGATGTGCGCGCGGCAGACGGGCAAGTCGACCGTCACGGCCGCCATCGCCCTCCACGAGTGCTTCTACAGCGTCGGCTCTCTCGTCCTTCTCCTCTCCCCCTCCCTCCGTCAGAGCCAGGAGGTCTTCCGGAAGGTCACGGACTTCCGGAATCGCCTGGGGGACGCCGTTCCGGTCAAGGACGAGTCGGCCCTGCGTGTCGAGTGGACCAACGGCTCGAGGATCGTCGCCCTCCCGGGGACGGAGGAGACGGTCCGGGGCTTCTCGGGCGTCCGGCTCCTGATCGTCGACGAGGCGGCGAGGGTCGCCGACCCCCTGTACTTCGCCATCCGCCCGATGCTGGCGGTCTCCGGGGGCCGGATGGTCTGCCTGACGACGCCCTTCGGGAAGAGGGGCTTCTTCCACGATGAGTGGACGGGGACGGGTCCCTGGGAGCGGATCCGGATCACGGCCCGGGACTGCCCGAGGATCTCGAAGGCGTTCCTGGACGAGGAGAGGAACGCGCTGGGCGAGTGGTGGTTCAAGCAGGAGTACCTCTGCGAGTTCAGCGACACGACGGACCAGTTCTTCCGGACCGAGGACATCCTGCGTGCCTTCTCCGACGAGGTGGAGCCGCTCTTCCCGTCCAGGACCGGAGGCCTCTCCAGGACCGAGGAGGGGCCGGACGGGCCGTCCACGGGGGATGTGCGGTCGAGCCTCTGGACGCCGGAGGACCTGTGAGGGGGGGCTTCACGATCGGGGTGGATCTGGGGCAGACCTTCGACTACACGGCGCTGGCGGTCCTGGAGGAGCGGGAGGAGCGGACCTACGACCTGCGGCACGTGGAGCGGCACCGGGGGGAGCCGTACCCGGTGATCGTGGAGAGGACGAGGCTCCTGGTCCTGAAACTCCCGGGACCGGTCTTGCTGGCGGTGGACGCGACGGGGGTGGGACGTCCGGTCGTGGACATGCTGAGGGAGGGTCGGATCGGGGAGGAGGTGTACGGGATTACGCTGACGGGGGGAGAGTCGGCGGAGCGGACGGGGGACGACTTCCACGTGCCGAAGCGGGACGTGGTGGGGTCGGTGGCGGGGCTCCTCCAGTCGGGGCGGCTGCGGATCCCGAGGAATCTCCCTCACGTCGCTGCCCTGGAGCGGGAGCTGAGGCGTTTCCGGGCCCGGATCACCCGGACGGGACATGACAGGTACGAGGCCTGCCGGGAGGCGGACCACGACGACCTGGTCCTGGCGGTGGCGCTGGCCTCCTGGCTGAACGAGAGGGGGCGGGACGGCTGGCTGCTGGCTTCTCAGGGACGAGGGGAGAGAAGGAGGGAGATCGGGCGGTGATGACGATCGCGGTGGACCTGGGGATGGGACCGGAGGTGACGGCGATCGTGGTGATCGAGGGGAAGTCGTGGCCCTACGTCGGGATGAGGCGGATCGAGTCTTCCCGCTCGACGACCTGGCAGCCGGTGTTCCGGGCTCCGGACGGAACGAAGGTGGACCACTGCCCTCCTCCGGTCTTTCACCTGAGGCACGTGGAGCGGCTGCCGGTGGGGACGCCCTACCCGAGGATCGCCGAGCGGGTACGGGAGATCGGGAACGGGCTGGTGCGGGCTACGCTGGCGCTGGACGCCACGGGGGTGGGGAAGGCTGCTGTGGAGCTCTTCCGCGGGACGGAGATGGGCACCTGGGTGGTGACGATCACGGCGGGCGAGGAGGTGATCCGGGAGGGTTTCTCGTACCGGGTGCCGAAGCGGGACGTGATCTCGACGGCGCAGGTCCACCTGCAGTCGGGCCGGTTGAAGATCGCGCGGGAGCTTCCGGAGGCGCAGCTGCTGCTGCGGGAGCTTCAGGGCTTCCGGATGACGGTGGACCTGAGGAAGACGAACGAGGCGCTGGCGTGGCGCGAGCGCGCGAACGACGACCTGGTCCTGGCGCTGGCGGTCGGGCTCTGGATTGCTGAGCGGCACGACGGGATCCCGGGCCCGATCGTGTCGGGGAAGTCGGAGCTGGACTGGGGGGATGCGGCGACGGACGGGAGCCACGGCTGGCCGGGTGTGGGGTGAGGGGTGGACGCGAAGGGGACCGCGGAGAGGGGAGGTGGAAGGACCGAAACGGGGCCGGAACGGCCGGCTACGTGTCAGCTCTGCGCCGATAACCGTCGGAATCGTGTCAGTTCTGCTCCAAAACCCCCTTCAGCCTCAGATGGAGCCGATGAGGCCGATGTGGACGATCGCCCTGAGAACAGGGGCTGCGAGGCGCATCGAGGCTCGGAGCCGCGCGTGGAGTTTCGGCCCCTCCTCGGTCGGTCGGGGACGATCGACGGGACGCCGTCAGGGCGAAACTGATGTCGGCCCCTGTCGTGTAACCCGTTGGAGGGCAATAACTTAGACTTGCGCCCGATCCCATAATCTGGCGGCGATCGCGCCTTTCGGAGGTCCCTCGTAAGTGGCCAGAGGTGGGGTACTTACCGTCCTGACGGAACTCTGTCTATTTGACTTTTCGTCTGTTACCGGACCGCAGACTCAAAGACGCGGGCACCGCGGCCCAACCCCGGCTCGAGCAATCCGCAGTTCTCGAAGCACTGGTCGGCCGCAATCACTGATGCTCACCACGACGAACGGGGTGCTAAATCCGTGATGTTATCGTTGCCGCATGTCTCCCCGGTCGCCTTTCCGGGCTTGAAGCATGACGATTGCGATTTCGCTGAAAGTCAACGACGGGCTGGTACTGGCGGCTGACAGCGCCTCCACGTTCTTCCTCCAAGGCCCCGACGGGAAACCCGTTACCTTCAACGTCTACAACCACGCGAACAAGGTCTTCAATCTCGTGAAGGGCCTTCCGATCGGCGTCATCACGTGGGGCGCCGGTTCCATCGGAACATCGTCGATCGAGACGCTGATGAAGGACCTTCGTCTGAAGCTATCGACGCCTGGTGACGCGTCTGCCATCGATCGGCAGTCCTACCAGATGCAAGATGTGGCGAAGGCCGTAAGGCGGTTCTTCTTCGACGAGCGCTACCACCCGAGTCTCTCCGGACGCCCCGACGCGCCCGAACTCGGCTTCATCATCGCTGGGTATTCCTCGGGTCAGAGCATGGCGGAGGAGTTCGAGGTTTCGATGCGGGGCGCAGCCTGCCCTGACCCCGTGCCCGTCCGAGCCCTACCAGAATGCGGTCTCAAGTGGGCCGGCATGCTCGAGCCCATCTCGCGGCTCATCCTCGGATACGGAACCGGACTCCCAAACGTCTTGGAGGCACGTCTCGGTGTGCCCAGGGAACAGGTTCAGCCGGCGATGCAAGTCATCCAGCAGAGTCTCGAAGCGCCACTCGTCGTCCCCCCCATGCCGATTCAAGACGCCATAGATTTGGCCGAGTTTCTTGTCGAACTTACAGCGAAGTTCTACCGCTTCCTTCCGGGCGCGCAATCGGTCGGTGGCCCCATCGAGATTGCTGTCATCACCAAGCACGAGCACTTCAAGTGGATCAAGAGAAAGCACTATTACTCCAGCGCCTTGAATCCACCTCTTCCTACTCCATCGGAGGCATGAAAATGGCGGACTCCGCGACGTCATTCAATCTCGCGAGCCCGTTTCTCTCTGCGGAGACGGTCGCGCTCGTTATTTCGCTCGGGGCGCCACCTATTACCAATCCCAGCCACACCCAAGGGGCGCAAGTCCAGCTTCGACTACGCATCGACCCCGCGGTGCTCGCTCGTGGTGGAGCCGCTCGTTCGATGATTCTCGATGACGCATCCGACGCCGCGCTTCGTGCGCTGTATGCCGAGAGCGAGAATGATGACCGCGCTCTCGCTGCTGAAGGGTGCGAAGACTACTTCGCTCAACTCGACCGAGACGACGAAATCGGATGAGTTCGCTCCGCCCCGAGCGCGGCGATGTCTTCCACGTCAAGCTGCGCCGGGGAACGGGCTCAGAGCAGCACGGTGACCGATGGGCAGTCATCGTTCAGGCCAATGACCTTAACATGGCTCTGCCCACGGTCATCATCGTCCCTACAACGGGGCGGACGAACCGACGGAACCAGCCCACGAACGTGTTCCTGCCGAAAGGCGCGGGCAATCTCCCAGAGGACTCGCTGGCCATGACGCACCAGGTCCGGGTGCTCGACAAGTGCGAGCTCGACCAGTTCTTCGGCGCGCTTCCAGGCGACCTACTAGCCCAGATCGACGAGGCGCTACGCAGAACGCTCGGGCTGAAACCGCAGAATTCCGGACAGCAGCCGGCTGGGGCGTAGTCGACGTCGTCCCCGCGGGCCGCGAAGCGGAAGCGGGCTACTGCTGGCGCTCGCCGAGACCCTCGCGCCTGACGGGAGAGCCCCGACAGCCGGCCGCCGGACTTCCCTTCCGGGCGGGTTCGAGGTGTCATGTCCCTGGGGCGCCCCGTGGCGCCCGGGCAGGAGGTCGGTGATGAGGAAACAGGCTGGGAAGGCACTGGAATCCAGGGAGGCACCCTTGGGCCCGCGGCTTCGGAACCGCAGCTACCGGGCGGAGCTGGGCGTGACCGAGGCGGGGAGCCCGATCGTTCGAATCGTGCCGGAGAACCCCGGAGCCCCCTCGGCGCACCACCGGCAGGTGGCAGCGTTCATCTACGAGCTGGCGGCCGAGATGGAGCGGCGCAGCCAGGAGATCGGAGCGACCTGGGCGATCTCGCCCGAGGCCTGGAACGCGCGCCTGATCCTCGAACTCGGCAGCCGGACCGAGGTCGGCGCCGCCGACGCGTTCCTGCAGAGCATCCTCGGCGACTTCGATCTCGCGTGACGACGATGGAGGAGAAGACGGAACAGGCGAAGACCGAGGCCCTCCTACGGGCGAAGGACATGAGCGAGACGGCGTTCCGGATGACGCTCGCCGAGCTTCGGATCACCTTCGGCGACTTCCAGCGACTCCGTGACTCCTACGAGTCGATGAACGAGGCCGCCAGGGAGCTCAAGGCCCACCAGCGGGAAGCGAAGGACGCGAACCAGTAGCGCGGAGGGGCGGTCGGCGCGGCCGATCCCTTCCGGCGACCCCGTCTCAGCTCCGCCAGGACGCCACGCACAGGGCCTCGGGCTCGACGTGACGGGTAACGTCGCGTCACCAGCGACGGCCGCGCCCTGAACGCGCCGGGCGCCAACGGCGCGCCAACGCGGAGCCTTGCTCCAGCGACTCACCCGTTCGGGGGATGCGGGAGAACGATCGCCCGGATAGTGTTCTAGCAATCTATCGGCGAGGAGGCGGGAGACCCCATCGTGTCGTGGAGATCGGCTGGCAGCGCTGGCGGCAGCCCTGTGTGCAGATCCGGGATTCACCGGCACTCATGTGGTGGGAAGCGTGACGAGGTGTCAGCGCGTCGCCCAGCCGCTCGCCCTTGTCGAGACGACGTCGCACGACTGTACTGTTGATCAGCGCGATCAGGAGCCTGGACAGGAACAAGGCGAGAGGACCCGGAAAACCCGGGCTGCTCCCGGTACTTCAGGTAGAGAAGCCCGTCGGCCGGCATACGGCGATGTCGACCGAAGGGCGCGGAGCGTCACCGCTCCCGGCTCCGCGCGATCCAAGTCCCGGGGAAGCGGGACGGCGCCCGTCGCCGAGCAGGTGGGCAGCCTCGTCCGGGGCCAGTCGGTCCCTCAGAACCCCTCTCCACATCCCAAGGAGACTCCAACAATGCTGACCGTCTGGGCGACCAACGCATCTCTTGTCAAGGACAGTGACGAGTTCGAGACTGTTCCTTTTCATCAGACCAGCGCAACGCGGGAGTTCCTTGAGGGTCGCACGAGCCACAAGCTCTTCGTCTCCGGTCTGAAGGGAATCGGGAAGACGCTTCTCCTAAAGAAGAAGAGTAGCGAGGCCCGTCGCGGTGCTGAGGGGCTGATCTTCCTTCCGGCGAACGAGCTTGTCGAGAAGCTGTCGCCATTCGTGCACTCGATGTCGAACGCAGATCTTTCAGACCTAGGGACTGCGACCGGTTGGCGACGCGTGTGGCAGCTGACTCTCGCGAGCGCGCTGCTGAAGCGGGCTCGGTCTGCGGCAGATGCCTCGACGGTCCCGCCACTTCCCGACCCACTACAGACTGTCTTCCCGGACAGGGAGAACTACTCCGTCTCGTATCATCTCGACCGCCTTCTGTTCCTTGGACCCCGGGAACGGCGACTCGTTCTCGAAGAGCACGCCACACCGGTTGCCACTCAACTTCGCCACGTGCGGCATGGACTCTGGCTCTTCGTCGACGCTGTTGATGACTGCGCCTACTCGCACGTGGGACCAGACCTGCAAGGCTACGAGGCCGGAACGAAGACTCAGCTGGGGTTCCTCTCTCCTGACATCTGGCACGCCGTGCAGGTCGGATTCGTTCAAGCAGCGATAGACTTGCACGAACTCCAGCCTCACGTGAAGATCTTTGGAGCGCTTCGTCAAGAGGCGATCGATGCTTCGCACTTCCCCGACCGACAAAACCTCGAGACATACCTCCTTCCGCTCCAGTACTCCCTCAGTGATCTCAAGGGAATCTTCCGCACGAAACTCGAGGCCCTTCGAAAGAGCGAGCCCGAAGCCTTCTTCGCACCGACTGACCCTAACGTCGTCCGAGGGTTCTTTGGCTTCACTCATGTGCCTCACAGCTATGTCACGGACTCCAGGCACCATCCCGTTCAGGAGGACGTTCTCGAATACATCGTGCGCCATTCGCGAGGGCGGCCCCGCGAGCTTGATATGGTGGGTGATTCACTGCAGGCCCTCGCGAGCCGCCCGCGATCTCCGGATGAGGTACGAAGGGCTGTACGCGAGAAGAGCGGCAAGTTCTTCGGCTTCGCGAAGGACGAGAGGGTTCCCTACTGGTCTCCCGACCTCGAGTCGCTACTCAACGAGATCAGCTCTAACGTGGTCTCACGAAGAGACCGTGTCCGGCGCGCCGCATCGTATCTATCTCGCGCCACGGGCACTCTAGTACCCGACCCGTTCCTCGCACTCTTCGAGCTCGGACTTGTGGGCTGCACCGTAGTGACCGATCAGGGGCTTTCCCAGCGTTTTCGTCAGAGTGACCCCGCCCTTCCGGTCACTGCCGCCGAGTTCGGCGTCGCGCGCCACTTCTTACTGCACCCGTGCGTGAACATGGCCACACGACCGCTGAAGACGCGTTACGTGGCCGACCCGACGAACATCATTGGACACGGGTATCCCTTCGCACAACGCGACCGGCCATTCCACGTCCACTTTGGCGCGGGCGCCCTCGGCCTGGGTCTCGTACTTCCCCTGCTCAAGGAGAGTCCTGGAGTCGCACTTTGCGTGGTTCAGCGCGTGTCCCTGCAATCCGACGGCACGAGTCGATGGGACGCTCTGCCAGCGAGTAAGCAGCGGTGCGAGCTCCTTCGCCGGAGTCGACACGCCGATACCGGACGGACCCGTGAGGCCGCCGCGATCGAGTGCCTGGTCGCCCGCGACGAACTTCCGGAGCCGACGTTTTCATCATTGCTGCGGAGATCCATGGACCGCGGGGAGGTCATGCTGGTCCTCACGAACTCGCCAGCCCGGATCAGACGCGTCCTCGCGAAGGCCTCGTCGGTTTCCACCGCCGTCAAGAGCGGCGATAGTCTCCGTGAGATTGCCCTCGCTGCCGCCGACTGTGGCCATCAAGTCCACTCGTTCTACGCATTTGAAAACGACGCTGATGCTGTTCGCAGCCTCGAAGGGGTCTTGGGACCGGCCGGCATCTCGCTAGTCGAGGTGTCCGCCGATAGAATCTGCGTAGGTCCTCGGCTCGAATCAAGGCGGCTGCTCGTCGAGACGGAAGACTACTTCCGCGTTGTAATCAACGACGACCGGCCCCCCACACAGGTGTTGTTCGGAATGGGTACGCGCGACGCGGAACACACGGTCCACTTCGAGCCGGATGGCGCTCGGTTCAGGTTCGAGCAGGAGTGCAAGCGGATCCTCGTCAATGGGCTGCACTTCGCGTACTTTGTCTATGCCTACGAACGGGTTCGATCGCTCTACTCCGACAATCATGACGTCATGCACCTGCTGCTGACCCAGCCGGTGAGTCAGGTTCTCCTATCGCAGGACGTCCTCGACTCCCTCGAGAGCGTATCCTACCTCTACACACTCCACCTGCTCGCGGTGGCCGAAGTATCGGGTCTCGCTGCGACGCCCGGGGAGACCGGCACTGTGTTTGCGGACCTGCGGCGCCGCTACGATTCGTTCTCCAACCGACTCAATGACATGCGGGACCAGCTCTCCAGAATCGTCGCTCCAGATACCGGCGCAGTAGCGCGAAAGTACGAACAGCTCGTGCGTTCTCCCTTGGACGATCTCGAGAAGCGGCTCGGTCACCTGCCGATGATGAGGCAGTTCCTGAAGACCCGACGAACGCAGGCGGAGCGGATAGGACGAGAGGTAACCTCGTATAAGGCGGCTTGCACCGCCCTGCTGAGTTATCTCTCCCCCAGGAGTTCCAGGCCGAGATGAGACACCCGGGGTCCATCGCAGCCTGTCTCTGAGGGCGCACGGCCTCCGCAGAGGCGGTGGAGTGAGAGGATAGCTATGGCCTTCGACCTCCGGCAATCAGCGTACGAGGACTTCAGAAGCAAGGTCACGGAACGAACCGCTCCACTGGTAGCGTGGGTGGGAGCAGGCCTGAGCGTCGACGCCGGACTTCCGGACTGGCGGCGGCTACATCAAATCGGTCTCGAGGAACTGAAAGCCAAGCAGGCTCGAACCGACGCGGGACCCGACGCGGCCAAGCTGGAGGGGCAGTACGAAGTCGCGCGGCGGGAGAAGAGCCTCTGGCTCGGCTTTGAGTTGATCGAGAGAGCGCTCGGGCCCACCACGTTCAAGGAAGTAATCCGCCGTGAACTGTCGCGGTGCCACTCGGCGCCTGTTCCCGCTCGATACCGAAATCTATGGCAGCTGCGGCTGCGCGGAATGATCAGCTTGAATCTCGATTCGCTCGCTGCGCGTGCCTTCAGCGAGGTCCACCCCGGCAAGCCCCTGATGTCGTTCTCTGGGGCAAGCGTCGCGAGTCACATGCACGTTCTCCGCGGCCCCCACTCGTTTATTGCAAGCGTACACGGCGTGGAGGCCGATGCAAGCACTTGGGTGTTGACTCGAGCGAGACTGAAACGCCTGCTCGGGGACGACGCATACGCTCGGTTCGTGAGCACGATCCTGACGAACTACACGGTGCTCTTCGTCGCCGTGACCGCGGACGATGAGGCCGTGCGCACCCATCTGGAGAAACTCAGCGAGGCCCGGGTCGACTTCGGCGCACACTACTGGCTGACCGACCGCCGAGACCGCAGCACAGACACGTGGGCAGAGGCGCTGGGGCTGCGACTGATCGTCTATCAGAATCCCGACGGTCGTCACGCGGCACTGGGCGAGCTCTTCGAGGACTTGCACTCGCACATACCCCAGGACGAGGACGCGCCGCCGGTCGCGCTACCCTCCGCCGAGCCCAGTCCGCCCTTGCCGCCGCCGGAGATCCTCCTCGTTCGCCCCGCGGAGGAGATCCGTAGGACCTTGAACGCGCATGCCGCACGCCTGAAGCGTGGAGCTGAGGCCGCCGCCTCGATGGCGGAACTCGAGACGACGTACGATGAGGCAATTCACCGGGCGTGGTATGTGACGACCAGTCCCCCTGCGAACAAGCTACTGGGCTATGAGCTGCTGCGGGAAGTGGCTACGGGCGCTTTCGGCCACGTCTTTCGCGCGACCAGCCCGGCAGGAGAAACCGTTGCGATCAAACTCTTGCGCCAGGACATTCGGCGAAGGCCCGAGATGCTCAAGAGCTTCAGGCGCGGCGTGCAGTCGATGGAGATCCTCGAGAAGCGGCACGTGCCTGGGGTAGTCCCCTATCGAGCAGCGTCGGAAATCCCGGCGTTCGTTGTCATGGAGTTCATCGAAGGACCCGACCTCGCAGAGGCCGTAGAGAGCAACACGAAGCGCCTCAGAGACTGGTCCAACGTGCTTCGAGTGGCCTCGGGACTCACTCGAATTATCAGAGCTGCACATGCGCTGCCAGAACGTGTGCTTCATAGGGATATCCGGCCCGAGAACATCATGTTGCCTGGGTTCTGGGAGGGGGAGGACTGGAGGGTGCTCGTTCTCGACTTCGATCTCTCCTGGCATCGGGGTGCTCTTGAGGAGTCGGTGTCGGTATTGCCTAAGGAGCATGTGGTGGGTTATCTCGCGCCGGAACAAGTCGAGAAGCGAGAAGACGTCTCTACGCGCAATGGGCTCGTGGACTCGTTTGGACTCGGAATGACCTTCTACTTCCTTGCGACGGGCCGAAGGCCCAGTTTCGGGCAGCATCGATACCGAGATTGGATGGATTCCGTCATTCTCTTGGTACGAGAGAGGGGCTGCAAGGCGTGGCAGTCTCTTCCTCTCCGGTTCGCTCGTCTTATTCTCACGTGCACTCGCGAACGCCAACACGAACGCTGGGATGTGTCTCAGATTCTCGGGGAACTCGAGCGTCTCGCGGAGGCGGCCAGGGCGCCGGAGGACGTCAGGTCAGCCGAACTGCTGGCCGAGGAGATTGCGGCAAGGAGTACCCTGGGAACCGGCTACGTCTGGGACTCGGATCTCATGCGAGCACGGCTGTCGCTGCCTTCCGGATGTGAGCTGGACGTAGCGGGCGACGAATCGGGCAGCGAGGTCGTCGTGGCGATTCGATGGCGGAGTCAAGGAACGGAGAAGTGGAAGCACGTCACGAAGTACCTACCTGAGGCAGCGCAGAAGGCAGGCGCCCTACTCCGGGGTCACGGATGGAGGTCACGCTCAACCAAGACGGGCCCTGGCGCTGCTGGCGTTGAGGTCTCGGTTTCCGTCGCTGAAGGGTCGAGGAGTATCAAGAGGCTAGTAGACGGACTCGATGCCGCCGCCAGGTGTTTTGAGTTCTCGTGACCCTCGGGGTCGTTCGCCTTCTGCGCCGACGAAGTGGGGCTGGGTTTCACTTCAGAACTCCCCGAATCGCCGCTTGCGGCTGAAGCGAGTCCGATCGGCATTCGCTGAAGACACAGTTCTCATCGTTAGCCCGGACTGGATTGAGCGAGAATGGGCGGCAGCGGCGCCCGGATAAGGCCGAGGGGTCAGCATGAGGGAGCGCCCCAAGGGAGTGCCGACGGCCATGGCCACCTTCGCTGGACGAGTTCGCGTTCTTGCCCTCGCCTGTTGTTCCCTGATTCCGGCCGTAGGCGCCGCGGGCCCTCCCCAGGGGTACGACGACTGCGACGCCGGCTTCATCGCCTTCGTGGGTGCGAGCACCTACCAGTTCTCGCCCTCGCACGAAGGCGACCTCGGCCACGTGCGTCTTTACACCATCCTCTCCTACCAGCGGGCCGCCGCCTTCGAGGACTTCGGCCGGGCCATCTGGCGTCTGGGCGCCACGCGGAACTACACGACGGACAACGTGAATAGCCTCGCCCAGACGCCGGGGGCGATCAACCCGGGGCAGACGAATGGGCTCTGACGTGAAGCGACCGATCCCCACGGCCACGCCGATGATGGTCGTCCTCTCGGCGGAAGCCCGAGAGCTGCTCAAGGCACTCGCCAGGGAGAGGCACATCTCCACCGATCACGTGCTCGAGCACGAGATCAGGAGAGCCGCGGACGAGCTGGGGCTCCGCGCGACGACTGCGCCAGGCGGGAGGTCATCCCGGTCCGCATGAGGGCCTGCCGCACGGCCTCGGCGGTGCGTCCCACGATCGCGCCGATCTGGGCCAGCGTGAGCCCCTCCCTTCGAAGCCGCACAGCCTGGGCGAGGTAAGGGATCGGGCGTGGCCCCGGGGGCGGGCACGCACGGCGCATTCGCACGCCAGCCCTTCGTAGCGCGGTCAAGACAGAGGCAGGAGTCACGCCCTCGCGCTCGGCGATCTCGCGGAGCGTCATGCCGCGCCGGTACATCTTGGCGCGGCGGGCCCACATTCGACGATCTGGCGGACTCACGGCGCGGGAGGATAGCGCCGGCCGCGTGGACGGTGAAACGACGCGGTGGCCTGGCGCTCGGGCCACCGCAACGAAGCGCTGGATTAGACTGCGGAAGCGGGAGGTCCGACATGATCCTCGCCGTCCTGCTCTTCCAGGTCGCCACCGCGACACCCGCACCAGTCCCGGCGAAGCCCACGCCGGCTCCCTCTCCCACGGCGATCTCACGAGGCCCGCGGTCCCTCTCAGACTTCGCGCGGCAACGTCGAGCCTCCGGGACAACGTCGAAGGGCACGTTCTCCGCCGCACAGAGCACGGCCCCCCGTGCCAACACCGAGCAGTCGGGCTACGTCTCGAACCTAACCCAGGAGCAAGCCAAGGCGGCCGCGGAGGCGCAGGCGCGAATGGACCGTGCAGTGAAGGACGGGCTCTGGACAGAACAGAACATCAAGGTGACCGAGCCTCTCAAAGAGGCAGCACGTCGCGAGTGGGATGCCGCCGCCGAAAACTGCCGCCGGACGCCTGGCTGCAAGCCTGCCGCGAGAGATGACGGGGTGACGAAGCACCTCAAGACCGACGATGAACTCATGGACGACGTGGCGAAGTCGCGAGGAATGACCCGAAACAAGTCGAACCCGAACGAGACGGGGACGCGGCCTAACTGATCTTCGAGGAGGCTCCCATGTTTCTCACCGCCGTCTTGCTCGCTCAAGTGGCGACCGCGACCGCCACCCCTCGTCCCATCGCGACGATCGCGCCGAAGTTCATTACCCAGAAGGAAGGAGGGGGCCTGGCGACAACCGCGAAGGGCCGCAAGCTGAACCGCAGCGTCTCTTTTGACCAGCGCACGGTTCCCGATGCCCCGACGCCTGCCACGCGCAAGGCGCCCGCAACCGGGATGCCATCCTCGGCGCCGACACCGTTTGTTCAGCGTGACCAGAAGGGGCGCGGCGAGGAGCACTGGCACGATCGATACCTCCAGGCGAAGAGCGACGTCGATCGCGCCGAGTCAGAGCTGGCGCTGGCGAAGAAGGACCTTCAAGACCTGAAGGACCGAGTCACCCAGACTAGAACGGCAACAGTCGTGACCGAGGTCGAGTATGACTACAGGTTGCAGCGGGTCCGCCGGGCGGAGTCCGAGGCGGAGACTGCGAACCGACACATGGAGGAGCTTCGGGACGAGTGCCGACGGGCCGGCTGCCTGCCGGGATGGGTGCGCTAAGGCCCGCACTCCGTGAGCGGAGGGGACTGAGAGATGAAGAAGGCAATCATCGGCCTTGCCGCTTGTCTCGTGCTGCCCGTGCTCATGGTCCTTTACGTTGGCGATCAGCGCCGCGCCGAGAGCGCGCTCGAGCGGGGGGCCATGGCGCGAATCCTCGCCGCCCGGGTCTACGACGAGCAGGGCACGGCGTTCTCCCTTCAGAACATCAACGCCATCTCGGGTGTCCTCGAAGGTCCTCGCGGGGCCGTGCTGAAAGCGGGACTCGACGAGTGCCTGAAGGCCGGCCCCCTGCCGCGCCTGTTCGGCCCGAAGGCGCAGGTCATAGAGCTCAACATCGCGGTCGGCCAGCTCGTCGCGCTCCTGAAGGAGCCCCGAGGAAACTGGCTTTCCTACACCTCCGAGGTGAACAGCTTGAGGACCGCGCTGGAGGGCCGGATTCTGGCGCTCACCCAAGCCCTCGGCGGGGCGGGAGCGCAGACCGCTACGCAGACCGGAGGCGCCCGTGGCGCGGCAGTCATTCAGGCGGCGGTCAGGGCTGAGCTCGATGCGCAGGAACGCGAGGACCGTGAGAAGCGGGAGCTCATGGCAGCTGCAGAACGGGAGATGGCCGAGCGCGACCGGCTGACCGCGGAGGACAGGCGGCGGCACGAAGCTGACCGTCGGGACGCCGGACTTGCCCAGGAGGCGCAGACGCGCCCCTATGTTCCGCAGTCCCCCACGCCTGCGCTCGAGCGGATCGGCGGCGGAACCGCGGGAACCCCTCCGCCGTCCGGCTTCATCGGATGGTCGCGCGCCACGCCGACGCCGATCCGAGAGCGATAAAGCCTCTTCGCCCCCGTCGGGGGGCTTCATCGCCCCGCGCCTTACCTAGTTCTTCTTTGGCGCGGACCGTGTGTGCGGTGCGACGTAGGTTCCGTCGCTTCGCGTGTAGCCCTTGACCTGGACTTCCTTCGGGCCGGACGACTGGGCGCCGGAGTCGCTCGGAGGGGAGCCGTACGAGCCACCGCTCGAGCTGCTCCCGGTGATGGAGATGGTCCCGCTACCGGCCCTCGGCGTCCGGTCGCCGATCGGCCGGCCGGCGAATCCGGAAGGCGTCGGCGTGACAGAGGGGGGCGCATTCGCGGACTTCGTCGCTACCGCGTCGATGTCGCCTGGGGTGACGGACACGGTCTTACCGCCGGCGAGGCGGAGGGTCACGATCCGGTCGTGCGGGTTGTACGGCGCGACGACCGCGTAGCGTGTTCCGTCCCGCAGCACGACGGTCGCGCGGAAGGACGTCGCGGGAGTCGGAGTCTGGACGACGGCGGCGAGAACGAGCGCGAGAAGCATCAGGGCCTCCCGAGGAAAGCCTATACCGCCGGGGCGGCGGGAGACTCTAGAAAGCCCCTGCCAGTCAGGGGGCCGACCGCGACAGTGATTCACGGCGGAATCGCGCGAGCGCCGAGGCAAAAGGACAGGCCCCCGTTCCCGGGGGCCCGTCCGAGGCCGCCAGAGCCGAGAGGCAACGGCTCTGGATCCTGCCTCGAGGAGCCTAACTCAGCTCCGCGTCAGGCACTGGAAGACGAAACAGAACAGGTGACTGGTCTCCCTGCCGCCAACGCCCTCCGCCGGATGCATCTCCACGTCGGAATGGGTAACCCAGGCCGCTGCGAGCCTCACCGGTCGCAAGGATTCAGCGTCCCGTGGAGAACGAAATCCGAAACCGTGAACGACGAGGTTCTGAGATGACTCCAGACCAAGCTGTAGCTCGAGCTCGCGGCATGATCGGGAAGGGTGTCCGGTACAAGCTCGGACGTGGCGGCATCGACCCCGCGAGCCCGACGCCGGCCACGCCGGACGGCCTCTGTGACTGCAGCGGCTTCATCTGCTGGGTCCTCGAGATGAGCCGAAAGACCGACCATCCCTTCTACGTCCACTTCAATCAGGGATGGATCAACACCGACGCGATCGTCGCGGACGTCAAGGCCCCGGTCGGCCTTTTCAGCCCAGCCGTCGCTAGACCGGGCGCGCTGATCGTCTACCCGCGGTCGGGGAAGAAGGTCGGCCACGTCGGGATCGTCACGAAGGTCACGGGCGGAATGCCCGACCTCGTCGTCCACTGCAGCAGCGGGAACTTCAAGTCGACCGGGGATGCCGTCCGAGAGACCCCACCGACGGTCTTCAACAGACCCGCCACGGTCCTCGCGTGGTGGGCAGGCTTCTGACCGCCATGCGCGCGCTCTTCCTCGCTGCCTTTCTCCTCCCGTCGGTGATGGCCTCCGGACAGCCCTTCGACCCGGGATGCCCGCTCCCCTTCGATGACATCAAGACGGACGGCCTCGCCATCGACGAGGACTGCCCTGCGGAAGGGGCCGCCGCCGAGGGGCCTCACGCCGAGCAGAACCGCGCCAAGAATGACTTCTGCGCCCCTCCCCCCGCGCGTCGGGTCACCGTCTACAGCCTGAAGCGGCTCCAGCGTGCCGTCGACGAGCTCGGCATCCCGTACGGCAGCAGCAACAGCCTACCGGAGGACCGAACGGTCCTGAGGGGCCTCCACAAGACCAGCGACGGGAACACCGTCGGTGAAGGCACGCTGGTGGCCTTGGTGGGGTTCGTGACCGACGCTCACCACAGCAACCTCTCGAAGGGCGAGAGCGTCAACTGCAAGCGGCCGCGGCGGGAGAACAACGACATCCACGTGAGTCTGGCCGAGTCGCCCGGCACCCCGCCCTGTGAGACCGTCTCGGCCGAGATCAGCCCTCACTTCCGCCCGGCGGCCTGGGACCCCGAGTTCATCCAGGGCATCACGCGGCCGATCCGGATCGCCGGACCGCTCTTCTTTGACGCGAGCCATAAGCCGTGCAGACCGGGGAAGAAGGCGAGCCCGGCCCGGATCTCCAGCTGGGAGATCCACCCCGTCTACCAGATCGACATCTGCAAGAACAAGACGATCAAGGCGTGTCACCCGAGCAAGAAGGGGGTCTGGACGCCGCTGCACGAGTTCGCAGAGGCCCACTGGAAGCTCCTCCACGAGGAGGAGGAGTAACGAGGGAGAGCGCCGCGGAGGCCTGAGATGCGCATGAGAGTCCCTCCCACCGCGTCCCTTCTACCGCTTCTCATCGCGGCCCTGCCCGCCTTGTCCGCTCCGATCGTGCGCGTCCTTCCGACCGCGAAGGTGGCCGAGAAGGGCGGCGTCTTCCAGATCCTCGTCGAGATCACCGCCGAGGAGCCGCTCTCGGACGTCGTCCTCGCGCCGATTCCGCCGGATGGATTCACCGTTGAGCCGATCCCGGGTCCCGGGGTCACCCCCGATCCGAAGGACGTCTCGGTGCGGATCCCCCGTCTGGACGCGCGCAGCTCGATCACCGTCGCCTTCCGTGTCTGGCCGCCCAACTTCCTGGGCCGACCGCGGCACGCCAAGAAGGAGGCTCCCTACTACGCGCGGGGCGGGCCGAAGAGCTTCACGATCAATGTCTTCTACTCCAGCGAGTCGAGCGGCGGACGGGGCTCGCTCACCAACCGGGTGGAGATCCCCTACACGACGTCGATCGGCTTCTACCTTCTCTTCGGTCTGGTGGGGCTCCTCCTCGGGCATGTCGTGAAGACGGAGACGAAGCACCGCGCTGACGTCGTCGAGAGCCGCAAGGCCGCCTCCTCGAGGTCCGGTCGCATCGCCTCCACCCTGGGCTTCGTCTTCCTGACTCGCTTTCCCGCCCTGCTGACCTCGCTCGTGATCGGGTTCGGCGCGCTGCTGACGATGGCAAAGGACGCGATTCCCGTCGCGAGCTGGCACCAGGCCATCGCGCTCGGCATCGGACTCGCACTCCTCGCCGACGAGCAGCTGCTGACGAAGGTCAGGCCTCCCGGCTGAAGGACGCTTCCCGGAGCCCTCGCTCGTCGTAGGTCGGGACCCCCGATTCGCGCGAGGAGTTCTCTCGGAGGCGGCCGGTCCTTGGCGACGAGACTCGCTCCGTACCCCCATTCCTCACGAGACCGAAGAGAGGAGTACCGCGCATGACTCTGTCCACTTTTCTCCAGCAGATCGCCACCGAGTCGGGGCCGGAGCGGCTGAAGGGTGCAGTCGTCCTCGCGGCGCTCGATCGACCCATCGATGACCTGATCCGACAGGCCCAGGGGCTCGGTCCCTACCACCGGGGAAAACCGAGCCCGTGGTCGCACACGTTTCTCATCGCCGACGTCTACTCGGGGCCCGCGACGCCGATCCTCGACTGCACGATCCGCGATTCGCAGGGAAGGGTCGCCTGGGACGAGAAGCTGGACGAGGTGCTGAAGACCGGAATCGCCAGGTCCGGCGGCATCTACACCGGCCGAATCGACGACTACGACGACCCGCGCGTCACGGCCGTCGGCGTCAAGTGCATCTTCGACCTCAGCGCCGAGGATCGAGACGCCATCGTGGCGGCCGGGAGGGCTCTCCAGGCGGAGGGGTACCACTACGACATACCCGGCCTCCTGCGCGAGCTCGTCCGGCTGCTGATGGGCATCGAGATCCCGCCGGGCGAGAAGCTCCTCTTCTGTAGCGGCTTCTGCCAGGCCGCGTACCGGAACGCCCTCGGCGCTCGGGGAGACTTCGCACCCGAAATCGCCACTGCCGACACCACGCCAGACGACATCTGGTTCTCGCCGCTCGGGAACGGCGTGAAGCCGTAGGGCGAGGAGGCCGTCATGTGCCTGCAGCCGTCAGCGATCAGACCCTGGCAGAAGTGGCATTGGGCCGGAGATCAGATCTTCCGAGACACCGTCGTACCGGCACACAGGCTGGTGCCCCGCACCCGCATCACCGGCTACGACATCGACATCCGGGAATACGTCGCGTTCGCTGGAAACGCCGTCGTTCGACACCTTCTCGACGAACTACTCGAACGGCTCCCTGCTGCCGACCAGGCCCGGTTCGTGCGGCACCGGATCGGGGACTTCGACTTCCGGGTCGAGACGGTTTGCGAGCTGTTCTCAGCGTTCAGGCACGAGCCCGACCCTCGTGGGTACGACACCTGGTACTTCCCCGAGGAGACGATCGTGAGGGGCGGCGGGGATTGCGAAGACCTCGCATTCCTCCTCGCTGCGCTTCTCGAGGCTGCCGGAATCAGCCGGGGCTGCCTTCGGGTCGCTCTCGGGAACATCGTTGACCACGCAAACGACGGTGAGCCTCGCGGTCACGCGTGGGTGGTGTACCAGGACGAGCCGGGTGCGTGGCGACTCCTGGAGCCGATGACCCTTGTGAAGAACACCCCGAGGGAGCCGAAGGGGTCCCGAGGGTCAGGACGGGGAGTCCGAAGGTTCGCCGACGTCGAGTACGTCCCGCTGTTCGTCTTCAACGGCGACCACTTGTGGACCGTGCGCTCCCAACACAATCCCGCCCCGTCCTCCTTCGCTGACTGGGTCGAGGCCCGGAAGGACCTCGCCCGGCAACGGCCAGCGTTTGCCGCATCGGAGCACGCTCACATCTTCGACGATGCCCTGAAGGGGATGGCGGCCGGCGACCTTCGGCGTGTGAAGGCCGTGAGCCTCTGGCAGGACGTTGACACCCTGGTCTACGACCCCAGAGACCACTTCGATTTCGCGTACGTGCAGGAGGGATGGCTGCGGATTCTCGACCGGCTGCTTACGAAGGACCTGTCCGACTTCGCCAAAGCCTTGCACGCCGTCGGGGATTTCTACGCCCACACGTACTGGGGGTACTTCACGGCCAAGCCGGGTGGAGGGGCTCTGCCGCTGTGGACGCCCGCGGCTCCCCCGAACACGAGCGGATTCGCGTACGACTTCAGCGGTTTCGAGGAGATCCCGGGCTGCGCCCTGGGAGCCGTCAAGGAGCATCCCGACCCCGTGGCAGCGGCGGCCAAGTGGAAGGGACGTCTGATCAGCGGTCAGTGGTGGCGCTGGTACTCCACGTATCCGGACGACTTGGAAGCGGACCTGCCCGAGCGACGATGCCTGCCGGACCACGACGACGTCGCCGTAGACAAGCCCGCCGGGCGGAACGCCCTCTCCGATGAGAGGGGCTACTCGAGACAGTTCGCGCTCCGAAAGGAGGCGGCCACGCGACATATTAAGCAGATCTACGCTGCCTGGTGACGGCTCCGCATCATGGTGCGGCCGGTCCCGGGAAGGCCGACTTCTGGTGGCGGCGAGTGTGTCGAAAAACGGCATCAGACCATCGCCGTCCGGGCATCCTCTGGTCCGAGGTGCCCCGCGCGCCCGAGACGTCCCCTATCGCAATCCTGCCCCAAGACGGCGTCCCTCAGCGTCCTCAGGGTCCGGAATCCGAGTCGCTGTCTCGAACAACGAAAGGAGGCCTCCTGATGTCCTTTCAGACCCGAGTCGCCGTGATCGTCATCCTTCTCGCGAGTAACCCTGCGCTCCTTGCCCTCGATGCGCTGACTACCGCCTACTCGAGCACCTCCAAGAAGAAGACGACTATCAAGGTCATGCGCGACGGGGCGGAGAAGGACGTCGAGATCGAGCCGAAGCCCCTCCAGTTCGGCTCGTCGTTGCAGCTGAACTCCGGTTCCGGCAGCTCCATGCTGCAGCCCGTGATTGAAGCCTACGGAAGGATCGGCGGGGGAACCTCGAACGACAAGGAGTCGGATAAGTCGAAGGAGCAGAAGAAGTCGAACTTCTACGGGGACTTCAAGCTGAACCTGAAGTCAGAGCCGGTTTCGGGAGACGCCGAGGAGATCGCCGACGCGATCCGCATTGACACCGGCACGTTCGCGGTGAACGCGGGCGCCATCTGGGCCTACTTCTTCTACCTGCCCGAGGACGACGACGGCCCCCTGGGCTTCGAGGCACGCGGCGCGGCGCAGTTCTCCTATCAGCGCGTCCCGCAGCTGTCGTCCTCGTCCGGGGTTGCGGATCCCGGCACGACCCCCGACTTCGGGATCTTCGCCCCCGAGGTCCGCGTCGGGGTCTGGCTGAAGTACGCCTTCCTGGGCTACAAGTACAGCTACGCGGTGACATTCGGGCAGGCTTCGCCGGTCTCGACCGAGCTGGACCGTACGTCGACGCACAAGGCGATCCTCATCGCGAAGGTGGAGCCGTTGAGCGGCCAGAACGGCAAGAGCCCCTTCTTCATCGAGTGTCAGTACACCGGCGGGAGGAACTCCTTCGACGGCGGGAGCTTCAGCTTCGCCATCACGAAGGCGTTCAGCGCGGGGTGGTGAAGACGGCCGCCCCGTCGATCGTGCATTCGGCTCCGCTGCGCTTCCGTGCCGGCGCGCGCCCGGCTTGAGGAACGACCTCGGCATTCCAATATGGAACCCCGGCCGCAGGTCTCGTCCCGGTGTTCAGGCAGCCTCAGGGCCGTCGACACACCGGCGTGTTCGCGTCTCTTGTGCTGGCTTGGCCCCTGCTCGAAAGGAGAGAGCGTCTCATGAAGAAGATCATTCACTTGAGCGACCTTCACATCGGTTTCCCGGACTGCGGCGACCGCTTTTCTCGCATCGTCCGGGACATCAACTTCCTCAAGGAGCCGGCTTCGAACTACGTGGTCGTCGTCACCGGAGACATCGTCGACAGCGCCTTCGACGGGAAGAACTACGGTGAGGCCAAGGCGCTTCTAGATTGCCTTCGCGGGTTTGACGTGCTGGTAGTCCCAGGCAACCACGACTACGGAAGCGGCTCGCTGGGGCTTCCCCGCTTCGTCAAGGAGTTCAAGAAGACCTTCTTCGACGCGCCCAAGCAGGTGTATCCGAAACTGGACATCATCGAGGGCGTGGCATTCCTTGGGCTGGACTCGATGGCCGAGGAAGTCCACTGGTACGACAGCCTCTGGGCGAACGGCGAGCTCGGAGAGGATCAGCTGACGAGACTCCGGACGGCGCTGAAGAGCAAGGAGGTACGAGCATGCGAGAAGGTGGTCGTCTACCTCCATCACCATCCGTTCGATCCCGCGCCATTCCATGAGCTGAAAGACGCCGCCGCCCTCGGGGACGCCCTTCAGGGGTCCGCCAAGAGGGTCGACGCGCTTCTCTACGGCCACAACCACCAGGGAAAGATACGGAATGGGAAGTGGGGGATCCCTCGGTGCTATGACGCCGGGAGCTCGACACGGAAGATGGGCTCGGCCGGCTTCCACCGGATCATCGACCTCTCGCGGGACCCACGATTCGACTATGACGCGAACTTCCACTGCGAGCAGGCTTAAGGAGCCCTGCTCGGTCTTGACCGCTGCACCAGCATCACTGAGATGGAGGTCCCGATGGCGGCTTCCCTGCGTTCTGACCCTCAGGTCGTCCGCGACTACCTGGGGTACCTCGACAAAGAGATGACCATCATGGGCATCCTCAGCGCCGCCGCCGCCGGGGCACTCGGCTTGATCCTGAAGGAGCTTCGGGGACCGCTTCTGGCTTCGGCTGCCACCCGACCCCTCGGGGCTGCGGGCCTTCTCGCCCTCGGAGCCGCGGCGCTTCTCTTCTACCTTCAGCGCTCCCACATGGCTTGGCACTACGGCCGGCTGGCCCTCGGCCTGTGCGAACGGGTTGAGATCGATCCGGTGTTCGAGTCGGCGATGAGCTGGTCGTTCTGGCTTCGGTACCGGACCGGATTCGTGGCCGGTACAGCTGCCGGTGCGTGCTTTGCCGCGGCGGCGCTCTCGCACGAGGGCGTGATTCCGTTCTCGCACCCGAACCTCGTGGCGTCTGGTCTCCTTCTTCTTGCAATCCTCGGCGCCGCCCTGCAATGGAGGGTCCTCGCGTCCCGCGACGATCTGAGGACATGACGAGAGCCCTCGGCCGTTCCTGCCCCCCGCGCGTTCCCCCACCGCCGAGGGTTGCCGCGGGGGAATCGAAAGGCGGCTCCCATGCCGGCGAACGCTGCTCAGCAGGCTGCTGACAAACCGCTTCTCGCCGTAGCCGCCCTCGATTTACGACTTAGAGCCACAGGCCGAGCGACACCACGGGAGGGCGGCCCAACCGCCCAGGAAACGGAGAATCCAAATGAGAGAGTATCTGAACTGTGCCTCGTTGGACGCGTTTCAGGTCGAGACTGACTGGAACGCCGAGTTCCAGCCGGCGACATCGGCGCTCTTCGTCCAGTGTCACCTTCGCGTCGTCGACTCCGGCACTTCGTCCCTCGCCGCAGACGCTGCCTTCTCCTCGCTCGCTGCCCAACTCGCCATTCCCGGTGAGGCGGCTCGGCTCGCGTGGGCTCAGTTGGCGTTCCCGTCCACACGCGAGGAGCCGGATCCCCCAGAGATCGTGAGGTCCGTCAGCCTGCTTCTACAGACCCATGCCTTCGATCCCAACGCGATGGGTCGGCAGGTCTCCGTGGTGTTCGGCGGGTCTGTGCGGCACCTGAACGTCACCGTCCCGTTCTTCCGTGAGCACCTCCTGTCCGTTCCCGCGCCCGTCGCCGGCGAGGGGTAGCTCCCCCGGCTAATCTAATTCGCTGGCCGGAATCCCCCGGCCTGCGAGGTCGCCCACTCGGCCGGTGGCGCCCCGCAGTAGCATTCGCCACATCGGCTCCCGCCCGCGATCGCGTGTGTTCGTGGTCACATCCGATTCTCCAGTCGACCTTGACTGGTTGCCGTCGAATCGTGCTGATCGACTCGACAATTGCACCTGCGTGTACTGCGGCTGCGACCTGCAACCGAACCGCCGCACCACTGAGCATGTCATCGGTCGCCGCTTCGTTCCAAAGGGTTCGCTCGACGGCAACTGGAATCTCATCGTGCGTGCTTGTCACGCGTGTAATGCAACGAAGGCCGATCTCGAGGACGACATCTCCGCCATTACGGTGGCGCTTTGTGCAGCCGACCCTTCTGCTGGAGGCGATGACCAGCTTCTTTCCGAGTCCAGAAGGAAGATCACGAGGAGCGTGAGCCGCCGCACCCGCCGACCGGTGGTCGAGAGCGCGGAGCCCATTACGATCCGAACGCACCTCGCGAAGAACGTCGTGATGACCGCGCGAATGAACTGCCCCCCTCAGGTGGACCATTCCAGGGTCTTCGAACTCGCGCGCCTTCATCTGCGCGCCTTCTACTACCGAATCACATTCGATCGCACTACGAGAACCGGGCGAGGCTGGCCGGGGCTCTTCGTACCCGTAATGCTCGCGCCGAAGTCAAACTGGGGAGATAGGTTCCTGCTCGAGTTCTCGAACGCCACGCGTGGCTGGCCGCACCGGCTGCTTGGGGTCACGGCCAACGGGTTCTTCAAGGTCTCGATTCGACGGCACGCCGAAGAGCATGCAGCTTGCTGGGCGTGGGCGCTTGAGTGGAATGCCGTCTTTCGCATCGTGGGGTTCTTTGGCCTCCTGGAACCCGCGATGGCCGCTGCTTGGTCTTTCGATGCGAGGCTGAGTCGACTCGTAGCTCAATATCCGGACGGTTTCCTTGCCCTCGGCCACGAGCAGCGGCTTCCTCCCTCGGAGGACACCCTGTTCATGGTTCCCGAAGCTCCTCCGAATGCGTGAAGGGAGCCGTATCAGCGACCATGGGCTTCCGGAAGGGCGAGGGGACGCCGACGCCGTGGAAGGGTCAAGATGACCGGAATGGTCCCGCCTGCGGACGGGACTCCTCTGTGACAGCGACCTCCCGCCCAGTCTTGGCTGGAAGTAGGATCCGCCGCATGACGCGAACCGCCGGCCCACAGTCATGGCTCCCTCGGCTTCTCTGTGCGGCCCTCCTGATCTCGGCAGCCCTGAGCCGAAGTGCGAGCGCCGAACGCGCGAGCGAGTACGACGACTGCGACGCCGGGTTCATCGCCTTCGTGGGTGCGAGCACCTACCAGTTCTCGCCTTCCCACGACGGCGATCTGGGCCGCGTGCGCCTCTACACCGTCCTCTCTTACCAGCGAGCCGCCGCCTTCGAGGACTTCGGCCGGGCCTTCTGGCGCCTGGAGATCCGGGGACCCGGCGACGCGGTACAGCTCGTCCGGGAGAGCCACGGCGTCGTCCACATCGACTCCCGGGGCGCAGCCCTCGCCGAGTTCTTCTGGGACGGGCGGGACCAGGGGGGCGCCCTCGTCGAGCCCGGGACGTACAGCTACACGTTCAAGGCCCGCTACCTCCCCAACAGGATCCAGCCCCGTCGGGGCGTCCGTCAGTACCAGGACCTCCAAGGCCTCCCCGACGTCGCCGAGGCCCAGGAGACCACCCGCCACGTCATCGTCGACTACACCCTCACCCGGCAGACCGCCCGCGCTCTACGGGAGAGCCTCGCCGCGACCTCCTGCCAGACCCAACAGAACGCCCCCATCGAGCCGTCGTTCGCGTTCAACTTCTACTACGGCAGCACCCACTCCCACTCGAACTACTCCGACGGCGGCCAGCCCACCGGCGGCTGCTCCTCCGGGGCGTCGTATGGCAGCGGCACCTCCACCCCCGCCGACGTCTACACGTTCGCGAGGAACACCGCCGGCCTCGACTACTGGGTCGTCAACGAGCACAACCACCTGTTGAACGACAGCGTCGCCACGAACGACCCCCCGGTCACCGAGGCCAAGGTGAAGCAGCGCTACCAGGATGGCCGCAACCAGGCCGCCGCCGCCACCGTCGACGGCTCCTTCGTCGCCCTCTACGGCATGGAGTTCGGGGTCACGACCAACAACGACCAGGGTCACGTCACGCTCCTGGAGACCCCCGTCCTCTTCGGCTGGGAGACCTGCTCCACCTGCAACGGCCCGACCGCCGAATGCACCCCCGGCACGAACTGCTACTTCGACGTCTTCGCCCCGAAGCGCTTCGGATACTTGAGCGTCTACGCACGCTCCGTCGAGAACCCCTCGTCCGCCGGTGCCCTCGGCATCTTCTGCCACCCCGGATCCGGCGAGTTCGACAACTTCGCCTTCGACGCCAACGCCGACGAGGCTCTCCAGGGGATCGCTGTCCGGAGCGGCCTGGCCTTCTCCCAGGCCAGCGACTGCGCCGATGCCAACGTCGCCCTCAGCGACTACTCGGGCCGGTGGCGGTCCGCCCTCGACAAGGGCTTCCACCTCGCGCCGACCGCCGACCACGACAGCCACTGCATCAACTACGGGGTCGCCCTCCCGAACCGGACCGTCTACATCCTGCCGTCGGGAGCCTCTCCGGCCCTGACGAAGACCGCCCTCCTCCAGGCCCACAAGGCGCGGCACTTCTTCGCCACCGAGGACTCCAACCTCCAGCTCGTCTTCGCCACCTCGGACAACGCCCACGTGATGGGCGACATCTTCACGGCGACGACCTCGACCACCCTCAGGGCGGCCGTCTACGACCCCAACGGGGACGGCGTCTCCACGCTGGAGCTGTGGCGGGGCCAGATCGGGGCCGGCATCCCGGTCAGCCCGATCAGCTCGGTGTCGAGCCAGTCCACCCTCTCCTTCACGGACACGGTCACGACCGGC
>RHKY01000013.1 GCA_008363385.1 Acidobacteriota bacterium
CAACCTGGCCTTCGGCGAGTGGGTCAAGGTCTTCGGCGACGAGAAGCTCACCACCGCCCTCCTCGACCGCCTCGGCCACCACGCCCACATCCTGACCACGAAGGGCCCCTCGTATCGCACCCGCCGCAGAACCGTGAAGGACTGACGCGGAAGGCCGGAAACCTCACGCGCCTCGCCCTGGACGCCTCGCGTTTTCCACGTTTCCACAGCTGTCCACAAAGAGAAAAAGAAACAAAAAGAGAAAGGCGACGACTACGACGGGAGATCCTCTCCCCTACACTTCAACCCGCCTCGGGGTGGCTCCCTTTCCGGCCGCCCGACTGGCTCCCTTTCCGAACGGCCGCCGCAAGGACCGCGGGTAGGCGCCGGTCGAGGTCTTCCTTCGGGGTCCCTTGAGGTCCGACCCCTCAACGATCCCCAATAACCCCGCGCCGGCCGTTACCGATGTGTGGTAGGTGTGTCGCGCTGTCTGAATGCCTGCCGACGGACCCAACGGGTCTTGACCGGACGAACACCCTTCACGCCCGGTGATCGCGGTCGGTTTCTCCTGTCGACTTCTCACTTTCGTCAAAGTAGGAAGCGCCCGAATGCCGAGTGCGCGATGGAGCTACCTGTTCTTAGAGCTCGCCGTCCTGTTAACGGTGCTGTTGCTGTGCGCGCCTCACCTCTCGCGCGTTCGCGCCCGAGTAGGGGCCCTCATCAGCGTGGTAGTGGGCCTCTTCGTCATGTGGTGCCTTGTCGACTGGATCGCGGTCTCTCTGGGCATCTGGACATTTCCGCCCGGCGGGACTCTCGCGTATCGATGGCATGGCTTGCCGCTCGAGGAATACCTGGTGTTTCTCATTCACTCCGGAGTTTGCTTCCTCCTGGGCGCGCTTCTGCTCCCGCCAGACGAGCCAGCGTGACCACGTACGGCATGTTCAACATCGCCTTCGTCGCGTTCGCTGGCGTAGTCTGTCTGCTCTCGCGCTCACCAGCAGTCCGCGTGAAGGCCGCGCTGCAGGTGGCGGCGATCGTCACTCTCCTGGCGTATCCGTGGGACTTCTTCGCCGTGCAGCTTGGGGCTTGGGGTTACACCGCCTCCGGTCCGCGCTTCTTCGGCGTCCCCATCAACGACCTGGTCTTCATCTTTGCCGGTTCGCTTCTGTCGACAGTCCTACTCACGCATCCGCGGATAATGACGCTGGCTGGTCGAGAAGAACAGAAAGCGAGATCGCGAGAGCCGCGATAAGTCCCCACGCCGCAAGCGCCTCCGATCGCCTCGACGGAAGCTCGAGATCCTTGGGGTCGACCTGTCGGCCCGGGAAGCTCACTAAACCGTTGACGCGGGCCTGCGGCAGGAGGATTCCGAGTGCCTCGGTTCCTAGAATGGGCGGATTCACGCGCACCAGGGCGGGCGAGAAGCGCAGCCGGTCCTGATTCGCCTCGAGCGTCTGCCGGTCCAGCGTCGTCACCATTTCTGAGTGCGGACCAGTCAGCGGGACGGCGAAAGGCTCGAATGTCCCCTCAAGCAACAGGAGGACACCAGGGTGTTCCATGGCGCTCCCATTCGATCCCAGGGCTGATTGAAGCTCAAGCAGCGCCACGGCCTCTTCAGGCTGCGCGATCAGCTGCGCCCTTCCGATAATCAGGAAGCCGATCGTCATTACGACCGCTGGCGCGAGGCCGTACGCGACCGCGCGGGAGCCGTCACCGCCTGCAACGCCGAGAATGAGCTTCTTGAGCGCGACGCCCAGGGCCTCGTCAAACATGGCTTCGCTCCTTTCTGTGCCCGGACGCCAAGCCGAGGGCGAAGGTGATAAGGAATGGTAGGAGCCCGATGGGGATCGTCTCGACTTGTGCGGTGTTGGACGCGGCGAGCACGTGAGGTTCGCGCAGAAGCCATGATAGCCACGCACCAAGGCACCCGACCAGGGCCACAAGTAGCACTGCGGTTGGCGGTTGCCGACGCAAGCCCCAGGTGCCCAGGAGCAGACCGGCCGCAGCCGAGAACGGGCCGATGAGGAAGATTCCCAGTGCGTAGGCGTTTCCGAACCGCAGGAGTCCGAAGAAGACGAGGCTGAACACGAGCAGAGCGCCGGCCATGGTCCAGTGATAGTGGGCCAGTGTTGTCGGGCGAGGGTCGGTCGCCGACCTACGAAGACTCACGACGACCAGGTGCGCTGCAGCCATGACGCTACCGTTGAACGCTGAGAGCGTGCTCGCAATCAGACCCAGCAGGGTCATGATCAGGAATCCCTCGTGTTGACGTACCCCCGGGAACGCGTCAAGGAGCACGATGCTTCCGGCCTTCGGGGGGACCATGACGAGTAACAGCGGTAGCGTCACAAGGAAGGGAGCGACGCTTGCCGCGAGAAGCACGAGGAATGGCCTGCGCGAGGCTCGCCTGGTCACGAGAAAGACCCTCTTCCATGAGTCGGGGCTCGCAGCAAGAAACGAGAACCCCATCACCGCCCCAACGAGCCCGTGTGCGAGGACCGCCCAGGTGTGTGGCAGGCCGCCGAACCGCCAGTAACCCAGGTGTCTCAGCTGAAAGAGGGTGGTGACGCCACTGAGAGAGTCTGCACGGGCCGAGACAAGAAGTGAGATGACCATAAGGCCGACGAAGAGCGCTTGAACCGCGTCAGCGCGAAAGAGGGCTACGTACCCGCCACGCAGCACGTAGTAGTACCCGATCACGGCGACCGCAGTCACGACGATCGTCGCGTGCTTCGGCGCAAGGTGAAACCCCGTCAGAAGCAGCTGGCGCAGAATCAGTAGTTCCGAAGCGACGTACGCGAGCTGCGTGACCACGATCAAGCCATTCGTGACAAGCTTGGTGCTCGCATCGCCCCCAAGGAACGTGCCACACAGGAACCCGTCGTATCGGTCTGCTCCGGATCGCAGGATGACGGACCGAACGAACCAGAGCGCCAACAGGCTACCCACCGCAACCCCGACGATCGCAGGGAGACCGAGAAGCCAGTACATGCCAAGGTACGCGCCGAAGAGCGCGCTAAGGGAGAACACGGAACCCGCCTGGCTAAGAGCCGGGTATGTAAGGCCTTCGTCCACGTCAAGGGGGCCGGTGCCTGCGAGCGGTCGGGCCCTAATGGCGAACTGCGCCGCAGCATAGATCCCCAGGAGACAGACGGCGACCCAGAAGCCCTCCATCAGCACTTCCTACTTTGACGAAAGTGGGAAATCTCTCATACCGTCATGAGTCGAGGGATGAGGCGTCGGTAGTTCTCTTCGGCATCGACCTGGCTCTCCGTTCCGTATTCATCCAGCGTTGTTTTTAGGCTCGTGTGTCCCAGGAGTTTCTGTAGGGTTTCCAGCGAGCCACCTGCTCGTTTCCAATTGCGGGCGAACGAGTGCCGAAGGAGGTGTGGTCCGACGCCTCGATACCTGGGGTTTGGCGTTCCGACTCCTGCCTGGTCGCCGACGCGACGGAGGATATGATTCACGTTCCTCAAGGACATCGGTCTTCCGTTACGCCCGGGGAATACGAATCTCTCGTTTTGGCTCGCTCTCTTGAGTCGTCGGATAGTCCCTTCCGGAAGGTATACGATGCGGCACTTGCCGCCCTTTCCGTGATTGATGAGGACTCGGCGTCGTTCAACGTCAATGTCGCTCCCTTCCAGAAGGCGCACCTCTGCGCGCCGGATGCCCGTATACGCGATGATTTCCACCATCAGTCGATCCCGTTCGTTTCGGGCACCCCGAAGAAGCCGTCGAATCTCCGCCGGCCGGAGCGCGAACTCCGAGTTCTTTCCCTGATGCCGCATCGGTCCTCCCGATTGCACCCAGACGGCCCAAGAAGTTCGCAGTCTATCACTGCGCGTCCTATAGTTCCTCGATGTACCGGATGAGTTCCTTCTTCGCTTTGACGACTTCGCGTTGCTTCGCGATGAAGAGCTCGTGGTACTGCATCGCGTTCTGGTACGTGAAGCCGTCCCGCGCGGACTCCCGCTGGAAGCGCTCGACGAGCCTAAGTGCCTCGTCGATGCAGCGATCGAACTCACGGGTCTCTCGACGGTACTCCTCGACGCGTCGAGAGTCCTCCGGGAGAATCCGCGCGAAGTCATCCCGCATTGTGACCAGCGCCTCGCCGGGCGATACGCGCTCCAAGAGACGCAGAACCACATTAATGATTCGTAACTTCATGTACGCGCGCTAGTAGTTCCCGAGTTCTTAAAGCTTTCGCTACCAGCGTCGACTCATGCCTCGAGCTAATCCCCGGTTTCTCGGTGGCACTCCGGGTCGTAGGGCGGGATGGCCCCTTCTCGCCACGGATGCGCCAGTCCGGGGAGTGAACCCAAGACTCCGGCGGCGACGCGTTCGACTGCGACTCGGCGGCACACCCGCGGACCGCCATCAAGCGTAGCTCTATCGCCTCAGGGTACTTGGTCGTCACGTGACGCCTCCTGTCCGCGATCGTCCAGCCCGGCACGGCAGAGCTCGTGACGCGTTGCCGGCACAGCGCTACTACGGACTTGGACAGCCACGGACGCGATGCCAGGTCCTCGAGGACATCCCGCCCTGACGTGTCCCGAGGAGCGCCCTGCTCTCGCTACTCCAGTGGCAGCTCGCGCTGCGTCGTCCTCGCTTCACGATGCGTTGTCGGCCGCGCTCTCATCCTTGGTCGCTCGATCACTGCCCGCGCGTTCCTTGCCAGTGGTAGTTGCGGTAGCGGCTTCGCATGTACCCCCCGTTTGTCTCCCGGGTCGCGAGGAGCGAGGTTCAGTATTGACTCGCTCCCCTGCTTTCCCTGTCGTCGATTCGTCAGATACCGCCTTGCGGATCGAATCGTTCGATCGCGTCGGATCGCCAGGTTCAGCTTCGCGAGCTCTCGGAGACACGTGCCGAGTACTCCTAGCGACGCGATGACGAGCACTCGCAGGATGATCACAATCGCTATCAGCTCTATCAGATCAGAATGAACTGCCCGGAGCCCCTTGAGTAGCTCTCCCACGGCCTGACTTAGGCCTTCGTCGCTCGGAGCGTTCGTACCGATCATGGCAGCCTCCGCAGACCTGTAGCGAGGCGTTACGTCAACCGCTCGCCAGAAGCGCGTCGACACTCCCTAAACACCTCTCGTTCGGCGCACGCGCTTTCGTAAATGCCCTCTGACGTTTCCCGCATAACCACTCGATCTTGTGCACGGCCAGGTGATCCTTACCTATGTACGTCCGTTAACACTCTATGTCAAGGCCACGACACTGCGTGTCTGACTGATCAACGCAACCTGCTGTGCAACCTGGCCTTAGAGGCGACAGGCGTCTCTAGCCAGTTCGCTGATATCAGCGGCAACCCTGTCTACGCGGCGACCTAGAATCGACCATGTCACGTCTTAGTGCTGTCGCACCAGGTGCTTACGCCTCTTCCCACCACGCACCCGAGTTGGCTCCGCTGGTGTCGTCGCTCTTCAGTCCCGTGACGACGACGAATGTGTCAATACCTAGTGCGGATCCCGACCTCACCCTCCGGCTGCTTCGACCAGATCAGAGGCACGCTTTCCGTCTTCTCTCGTCGTCGGCGCTCCACGCCAGACCTTAGAGGTAGGTTCCGATTCGAACTTGACTTGGAATACCGACGGCTTCCTTGCCCTCGGACCACGCGGGAGCGCCACTGCACAGGGCTCTTTCACGTGGGCTCTTTCACGTAAACGCGATTCGATACCGAGCTCACGCCAATGACGCAACGTCCGTGACGCTGTGAAGTCGTGAACAACAGGCGACTCGGTCGAGCTCAACGCTGAATTGCGCGCTTTTCCACGGGCCATGACGCGCCCGCTATTCGGGACGTTCCGTATTGTGCAGCCGACACTCTCGCGTGGGGTTGATTGTTTCCTTGACGTCGATCGATCCCACGCGGAGGCATGTCTCGTTTCGCCAATACCGTCCATTCCCGTCGTCGTATCGGATGACGGCGACTATGAAGGGGCTGAGCTTGCCGTCCCAGACCTCCTCGAAGTGTTCCATACTGCCGCCGCGATAGATAGGCTCGGTGACCGTCTCCAGTGGTTCGATGACTTTCGGTGGCGGGGGCGTCCAGAGAGAGCACGCCACATCGGCTGGTTCGTCCGCGAGAAATCGCACGCAGGCGCTCGCGATGATCACGTCCCGAGCGGCTTGTTTCCCGCTGTTGACTATTGCAATGTCGACCATTTCAGGCACATCGCCCACAATCGTCCGTCCCTCCGGTCCGAACTTCCGTTTCGAGAACGCTCCGGGAGGGACTGAGCCGGATATCTTCAGTCTTGCGCCGAGTCTTGCGCGCCGAGAGTCAATGGCGATATCGTTGGTTCGTTTCATCTCCCCCGCAGCGTCTTTGCTCGCGCTAGCAGCCGCTGCAGCGGTGTCAGCGCTGTCCCTCATCTGGCAGGCCATGTTGCCGGTGACTGCTGTATAGACAGCGAGCATGACGGCCGAAGCAATTTGCGCTATCGCGCTTCGCCGTACCCATTTCTCTGACTCATCTTTGGGTGCTTGCGGCGTGTTCGCGGCGTTACCCTTCCGCCGGTCAATTTTCGGCGGCTTGGGTCTAGACGTACTCATCGGCGGAATCGCATGCTCGGCATAGCACAGAGCCAGGCGGCACGGGCAGAAGGTGTCCGTCGTGCGCAGGGGGTGACGGCGCAGCGGCTAGCACGAGGAATGGATAGAAGCGGGCGATGAACGTGTTCGGTACGATCCAGCGAAGGGCGTCCAGCGTCTGAATGAACGCGATCATGGGGATGCGAAGGAGGCGTCCCCACCACCATCGTGACACTTGTCGGTACTGGAGGCGGTTCGCCAGGGGCAGGAGGCGAACGGTCGCCTTGTTCCTCGTCCAGGAGACGATGTCGTCGTATGTCGGGAGTAGCGAATCTGGCGTGGGATGGCGCCGGAAGGACCCGACGCGGTCGCCGTGCCAGAAGTCAATTGGGAACGCACCGTTGGGGAAGTCAAGGAACAGGATGCCGTGTTCTTCCGTCGTTCGGATCATCTCTCCCAGCACGACTTCGCGCTTTTCGTCTCGATCGGGGCGTGGGAGGACTTGGTATGGCGGCCGGGATTCGTCGACACCGACATGCTCGATCATGCCTGACGACACAACGCAGGTGAAGACGCCGTCGCGAAAGGGCAGTCGCTCGGCGTCGGCCATCACGAGATAGCCAGCGTGCCTGCTTCGCTCCGCAATCCATCTCCCGAAGCGATACGGAGAGTTGTCGACCCCGACCACCGCAGTCCCCGGCGACGACCACGCCGAAAGCGCGTAGCCGTTTCCACACCCGAGGTCCAGAAGCCGTGCGACCTGCACACGACTCCGGTCTAGCCGTCGTCGGTAGTACGCGACGCGCTCGGCTGCCGCACGCTTCTCTAGCCCCTCCCCGAGCAGAAGTTCGGGATCGACGGGCTCAGTGTGCATGCCGATCGCCCCGGCTTCCCTGCTCGCGCTCGACGGGAACGCAACGACACGCCGGGACCTTCACGATCTCAGGTGAGTTCTGCCTCTCCACTCCTGGATTATCGTCGATATCGTCCGGCCTTGTCGTCGCAACCAGCGAACAAAGAAGCACCCTCAGGTGCTTCGTGTCCACCCCGGTCCGCGCCATGCTCGGCGGGCGTGAGAAGCCGCGGCGTCGTATCGTCGGTGCCCGCATCGTGGATTCAGCGTACGCCAGCGAGCACGACAACACCACCTTCTGGACTCCCTGGCCGGGTCTTCACCTTCTTCTCCTCATGTACCTTGTCGGCGTGGAGAATCGGTTCCTCGCCAGGGTTACCCTGTTTGGCGTGCCGGGAATCGGGTGAATCACGCTAGCGTGTCCAGGTCGCTCGTCGTGATCAGGATCGCGTGCTCTCCGAGTCGTTCCCGTGCCGCGTGTTCGTTCGCTGCGAGGAGTGATCGTGTCGTGAAGACCATGGCGTGTCGTCCGGAGAGCCCGTGCAGCTTTTCGATGTTTCTCGGGATGTCCGATCGTCCGGTTTCTACTTCCACCCAGAGTTCTTCCTCGCCGCGGGTTGCGTGGAGGTCGACGGTCTTTCCGCTGCCGACGGGTTCTTCCTCGGTGACTGTGTACTCGCGTCGTTCGAGACGTTCCCGGATGGCGGCTTTCCAGTATTCGTGCTCTGCGCCGCCGTGGCGCCCACGCTCGCGCAGCACGCCCCTCGCCCGGAGGTACTCCTGTCCCGCGTCGGTCAGATTGAGTATCTTCACGATGCCTGTCGGTGTCGTTACGGGCGTGAAGGCCGCGAGCCCCTGGCGGATAACACCGTCCTTCGTGGCATTGCCGGTCTTCGCGCTCCATCCCAAGCGCTCGTACCGTCGGGTCACGGTGCTGATCGGGTGGTCGTTCACGTCGCGCAGGAGCAGGTCTTCTTTCTCGCTCACGGCCACCGGCTCGGCGCGTGTCTCTTCTTTCGGCGTGATTGCGCCTAACGCGCTCATCGTCCAGCGCCGGCCAACCTCCGTGTCCGGCACGACCGTATTCTTGAGCGGCTCTTCTGGGAACGTGAAGAGGAACGGGCTGTAGTACCGGACCGGCAGTCGGCAGATTCCCGTGCCGATAGTCAGGCGCGGCAGGAATCGCGGTTCCACCTGCATGAGCGATGACGCGAACTGGACGTCGCGTGGGTAGTCCGTGCGGAAGATGATCTTGATGCCCGCGTTCGCGATCAGGGACTCGCTCACGTCCGTCTGCTGCGTCGCCGCCACGACCGCTTCGCCGTATTCGCGTACCTCGCGCGCGAGCCGTGACGGCACGCCGAGTTCTCCGAGTCGTTCTTTCGGGAAGACGTTGTGGCTTTCGTCGAACACGAGCACGTGACGCAGTCGCTCCCTCGCGCCGCTCCCGTGCTTTCGCAGGAGGAGAACTGCTTGGAGCATGAGGAGGCAGAAGAACGATCGCTGGTCCTCGCCGAGGCCCTCCAGTTCGAACACCACGGGTAACGAGAGGAGGTCAGCCAGCGGTACACCGTTGATTGCGCCTAACGATCGTCCGAACCCGCCCTTACTCACCTCTTCTAGCGCGCGCGTGCTGGACTCCAGCCAGCCGTACCGACGACTCCCGGCACGGCACGACCGCAGCTCGATATCGAGTAGTGCGTGCGCGTCCCGTAGCGTCGCCACGTCACCGCGCTCCCGGCGTGCGCAGAGCAAGGCTTCCTTGAGGACGTTCCGCGCTCCCTGCATGAGGAGGTAGCTTGTGCTGATGATGTCGCTTAACGCCTCGGCCCATTCCTCCGCCGCCACGCCTTGTGGTGGACGGAGCGCGTTGGTGACGAGCGGCGCGGTCTCGCGGCCAACGGTGAGGACGACCACGTCCTTGCCGGCCTCGTCCGCGAGGAGGCACCGGTAGTTCCGTTTGAAGTCGAACACCATGAACGGCAGGCGGTCATTGAGGAGTTGTCGGAGGAGTCCGATGATGAACGTGCTCTTTCCCGTTCCCGTCGGGCCCAGGATGAAGACGTGCCGGAGGAGTTCATTGCGCCTAACACGCACCGGATACGCGGACAGCCCCGGATAGAGAGCGTTGCCGAGCGTGTACTCGCCGCTGCCTATGATCTCGGGTGGTGGTGGGTCCAGGACGAGCGTCTCCTCGCTCCCTGGTATGCCGAAGCGTTTCGCCGCCAAGAGCGCTAGGAGCCCCTCGATGTCGCGCTTGCGCTCGATGCTCGCCGTCTGGTACTCGACCCAGAGGCAGTCCATCCGCTTGCCGTACACGGGACGCAGCCGCCGGAACAGGTCCTGCGAGGGCGCGTCTTTCATAAGAGGTCTCGTGCCCGTCGGTGCTCCTTCTCGCTCGTCGAGAGCTCCTTCTCGACCTCGCGCTCTTCACGACGGAGGTTCTGGACGTCCTTCCAGGCGTCCCGCTGCTCCTCCCGGAGTTCCCGGGAGAGGTCCAGGCGCTCTTTCTCGACGGCCAACCGTTCCTTTCGGTCACGGTCTGGCACTCCCTCCTCCGCATGCGAGAGGTTGAGCGTCTCGGTCTTGAGTTCTGTGAGTTCCTCGTCGATGGCCACCGTGTTGTCCACCGCGATGAGCTGCCGCTCCGCGATCTCCTTCTCGATGCTCTTGACCTGGTCCTTCAAGACGGCCTTCTTGTCGCCGTGCAACGCGTCAACAACGGTATCGAGCGCGTCGGGTTCGGTCATGCGTGCCCCCGAAGCGTCCCGAGCACCTCGTCGGGCGAGAGCCGCCACGATCCTGTTGTCGGATCGAACAGGGTCTCGTACGAGAGCCGTGCCCGACTCAAGGCGTGCTCGTCTCGGTAGTCATGCAGCCACACCCCGAGCGGACGCACGCTCTCCCGGGAGAGCCGGAGGAGTTCGTACACGAGCGCCTCATCACCCGTCACGCGAGCCAGGACCCGACCATCAGTGCCAGGAGCGATCTCGACGACAGGACACACCCCGCCAAGTGCCCCCGCGACCTTCTCCACTCCTGCTGCTGGCAGGAGCACGAACACCTCGATTGCGTGCTCCAAGAGCGGACGATAGCGAATGACGTTCTGCCGAAACAGGCCGGCCGCGACGAGGAGGTCCAGCGCATGCCGGACGTAGTGCTTGCCGTTGACGGGCCATCGTCGCGTCCCTCGGGGCAGGTACGACCACACGCGAGGGCCAAGCCGGTGAAAGGCCCGTCGCCAGACCTCTTGCATGCTGCACCGCTCCTCGGGAGCCTCGAATACCGCTGGCACCACGAACGGGTACGACCGCAGGAGGCTCGAGGTCTCGCCTCCGTGGCGTAGCACGCCCGCAGGCACGTCTTCCGCTCCTCCGCGCAAGCGACCATCTCGCGCGACGCACGACGAGAGCACGCCCAGGGCCTGCCAGGAGTCGCCGGTCACGACGAGTGTGAACGTCTCGCACCAGCCGTCATTGGCGAGCGCTCGCACAATTCGCTCGAATCCTACGACGGCCCCGTCGGGCACCGCGCAGTGCAGGTACAGTCCATGGTGTTCGAGACCCCGATTCACCCAGGATGCCGAGAGCACCACGGGCAGCTCAAGCCAGTCGTCGATGGCACCGTCCAAGAACAGGTGCACGTGCACGAGACCAAGCCCGGAGAGATTCAGGCTTGGGAAGTAGTTCAGTCCACACCCGAGCGAACATCGCCACCGATAGAGCGTCCGTTCACGCACCACGCCAGAACGAGAATCCATTGTCGTCGGTCCGACAGGCCGTGGCGCGACGTGAACGACCTGGAGGTACTCGAGCACTTGTGGCGAATAAGGGCTCACCATGTTTTCGACATCAGGGAGTGTCGACCCCCTTTAAAGGGCGCGTGACCACTCAGGGACGAAAACGGTCCCGTGCCATATATGAACCGCTTCTCCCACACGGTACTGCATGTGGCCCTTCCACAAGACGCCGACCCAACGCCTGCACCACCGACTGCTCAAGCGCCTTCGTACGGCCTATCTCGTGACTGAGGACCTCCCGAGCCACCGCCTCGTCAACGACAACCTCAAGCTCATCGGCGAGGCTGGACAGAACGCGGCAGACGACGAGGTCCTCTACGATCACTGGATGGGCAGTCCCATGCCCCTCAGCCTCGCGCACGCAAGCATCGTTGAGAAGAAGGCGTGGGACCTTCTCCTCACGAACGTCCACGAACTCGTCACTCAGGGATTTCACCCTGACGCGTATGAGGCGGAAGCCAAGACGTACGCCTTCATCGGGCATGCTCTCCAGGACCTCATCCAGTACGAACTCCACACCATCACCCACCCCGACATGAAACCCGACGACGCGACACTGCGCACGATCAAGGCACGGCTGCACCTATGACCCCGACGCCGCGGACAGACGAGCACTGGGTCATCACCCTGTACGAACGGTACGTCGCACTCTACGGCGACCCGATAGAGCAGCCCCTACCTTCGGCGAAGAAGGACTTCGCCTAACACCACTCCTTCGGGAGAACCCCGGGGGGGCGCGCAGGCACGCCCGCATCGGCGAGGCACGAACACGCCCGCAACCCCCTCCTGGGTGCCCTACCAGTCAGACCACCGCGGTATCGCGGAAGACCATGAGGTGACCCCCCCGTGCTTGAACACGACAAGATCTATAACCAGGATTGCTTCACCGCCAGCACTCAGCTGCCCGACCAGAGCGTCGACGTCGTCATCACCGACCCGCCGTACCCGAACCGCATGCATCTCTTTCCCGAGACGCTCGTGGACGGTCTCGCGATGCTGTATGTCGCGTGCAAGAAGACGAAGAAGTACGTCGTGTTCTTCTGGAACCCGTTTGACGTCCCCACTCCGCCGCCGGGATGGCACGAAGTCGCCAGGCACGTGTGGCACAAGCCCGACACGAAGAGCATCACGCACTACGAAGTCATCGTGGTTTGGAGCCGGGAACCGAAACAGCGCGTGAGCCGTGTCTGGAGCATCCCCATCCTCGACTACCGCAGCCTCCGGGACTGGAAGCCACACCCCACGCAGAAACCCGTGCGACTGATTCGCTACCTCTTGGAGCAGTACACGAACGAGGAGGATCTCGTCTTCGACCCGTTCGTCGGGAGCGGGACGACCGCGGTCGCGTGCAAGTGGATGAAACGGCACTTCATCGGTGTCGAGATCGATCCGAAGTACGCCCAGATCGCCCAGGAACGACTTACCACGAGGACCTGGAAGAAGCCGGAAGGGGCAGCGCCTGAACACTCCCTGCCCGAACAGCTCGAAGACGGAATCGAGCTGAGCCACGAGCCTCTCACCGAGGATTCGGACAACTCACCTGACGAATCACTACCGCGGACCGTCGCAAGGAAGAGGCCCGCGAGAAAGAAGAAGGGAAAGTAGCCCCGGCACCGACCGTGCCTCTGGAATTCCGCCGAGCGGTCCGCGAAGGCACTCGCTGGTCCTCGCCGGCGGACAGCGAGTACGATCGAGACCCCGCCACGTCTGCCGCAACCAAAGAACGGCCCCCCGGACGTGTCGATCCGGCCAATCCTCGACGTTCCCGGTTCGGAGGCCGAGGCACGATCTGAGCACGTAACCGCCGTCTGCCGAGAAGCGAAACACACATAAACCACTAATCCTCAACCACTTAGATGACCGCTTGTCCGTATGGGCCGCCCGGGCCTACACTCCGCGCATCAGAAGCAGCTCTACAATGCTCCCTGGCATGCCCCTTGAGTGCAGATTCCACGGGAGGTATCTCGATGCCGACTGAATGGACGACCGCGCTGGACCTCCTCCGCGACGAGCCGGGCCACGTCATGAGTATCGATCGGCTCGCCGGAAACCTCTACAACCGCGGAGTCCTTGCCACGGAGATCTATCACGCTCCCGAAATCCTGGCGAACGACCTCGCGCGCATCGGCGCGGTCGACTACGACCCCAGGGCCCGCAGCATCCGCCTGCCTGAGCCTCCGAAGACAGTCCGGTAGGTCTCGCCCTACCCGCGTCCGTGCCCCGTCCGTTGGTCATCCGCGACGTCGTTCACGGGTATATCTCGCTTGACGCACTAGACCGCAACCTCCTCAACGCCCCACTCGTCCAGCGACTACGTTACGTTCGACAGAACGATGTCGCCCACATGGTCTTTCCATCCATGAACACGACTCGCTTGGAGCACTCCCTGGGAGTGCTTCACGTCGCCGGTCTCCTCATGGAAAACGCTCTCGCCGCAGCGGCACCAAAGACCACGAAGGCGTACCTTCGAGAGTTGTTCGACGTCATTCCCGCACCCCATCGGCCCTCGCGCTCTACCGAACTACAGCCGGCTCTCACACGCGCCGCGCGCTGGTACGGCCTCCTTCACGACATCGGGCATCTCCCGTACAGTCATCTCGTCGAGCACTGCATTGAAGACACTCTACCGGCGCAGGCCGATGACAAAGCGCGAGTGACCGTCCTCTACCCTGGTACGACCTTCAAGAAGATCCATGAAGCGGCAGGCGAGTACATCGCCAAGAACGACCCAGCCATCCGAAACGCTCTTGCCCAGGATCCCCCCGCAGCATGGCTCGTAGAACGACTACTCTCCTCAGAAAAAGCGGATCCGCCGATCCTCCAGCCGTTCAAGGACATTCTCACCGCAGACGTCGACGCGGACAGAATAGATTCGACGATTCGAGATGGGCTGTTCTCGGGCGGCGACATCGGTCGCTACGACATCGGCCGTCTCGAACAGTCAACCGTTCTCCACAAGCATAACGGGCACTGGAAGGTCTTCTTCACGACCCGAGCCGTGAATGCGGTGGAGAGTCTCCTCGTAGAGCGCTTCAAGACCTACCGTTGGCTCCACTATCACCCCAAGGTCGTTGCCTTCAAGAACGCCTTTCGCCACTGCTTCCGGAATCTCGGCATCGAACCCGGCGACTGGCACGCCTCACACTACGTCCACGCAAACGGCTATCTCGATGATGCCTTCGTCAAACGACTCATAGCGGAGAAAGCAGCGTCGCCCCCCCACAAGACACATGTCGGTCGCGCGCGCCAGGCGATACTCTTCCGCACAAATGACGCGAGATCGCTCTGGAAACGGCGCGACGACTATCGGGCGCTCTCGCTCCGCTTTGCCAATCAGCTCCCAGACCCCCCAGCCGAGGAGGAGCTGAAGGCACTCTACTTGAACGGCTACAAGAGCGCTAGAACCTCAATCGAAGCAAGCATGAACGCCGGACTGCCTCAAGAACTGCGCGACCAGCTCCGAATCGTAGTGACCGCCCTCGACTTCAAAGCATTCGACAACTCCCGATGGGGAACCAACATCGGCGAGTTCCACATCTTGAAACACAGCGACCCCGCCGCTTCACCCTTACGCCTTACCACAGAATCTCGCCTCGTCCGCAACCTACTCGACGCTGCCTCCGCAGAACCTGGACTCGGCGTCACGGTCATCGGCGATCCAGAGAAACAGCACCAAGCGCTCCTGGAGAAGCTCCTTCTCGACGCACTTACGCCTATCAAACCGCCCGCCACACAGTAGTCACTTCAACTCCGCGTCCATTGCGCGTCACGGACAACGGATTGCCTGCCACCGTCGCGACTCCCGTCCTCCAATCGCCGCTACAGCCACTCGCGACTGCCTTGCACTCCTCCCGCACGCTCGCCGCCACCGCTGGGGTACGATCTGCCTCGGTCATTTCTGAGCTTCGCACTTCGCTGTCGCGCCGGTTCGACCGTACTGCGGGATCCGGAGGCGTCGTGTGACTGAGCCGACCACGACTTCGGCGGACTCGGTCTTTTCCCTTTCGGGTGTTGAGGGCTCGCTCTCGTCTGGGGACCGAGAGACGCCGGTGGTCTTCGATCTCTTCGTGGGACGTGATGGTCGGGTTCGTGTGTTGTTCCGTTCTATTCCGCTCACGTCGGATGTGTCGTGGCTTCATCATGCCGCCTTTCCCGGCGATCTTGTTCTGCCACGATTGCGCCTAACCGGAGCGGGACCCGCAGGCACGACGCTCTCGTCGGATCGCGTCTACATTACGAGGGTGGCAACGACGAGCCACGACGGTGGCACGGTCTTGGACCTGGCTGCTCAGGCCGAGCCCCTTCACATCGTGTACCCCGAACCGTCCCCTCCTCACAATCGCCGCGTCGCGTGGTACCGCACCGTCGGCATGCGCGGGTTCAGCGTGGTCGCCTGCGCGGCGCCAGAGGGGACTGTCGGCCTCGCCGCTCCGCATGAACCGCAGGGGTACCGCACGCTTGAAGGCATCATCACTATTGAGACCGCCGACACGAGCGTCCCGCTTGCTGCGTGGCTCGCCAACTGCGACGACCTCATTGCGAGGATTCTCGACATCGTCTCCCTCGGCCAGGGCCGATACATTCGGTACAGCATTCGCGAGTGCTACGTGAACGAGACGCTTGCGCAGGTCGGTTTCTATGGCGCGCACGAGTCCACCGAACCCTATCAACCCTGCTTTCACCACCTGAACATGGAGCCCGTCCTTGCTCTCGCGGTGAACGCGTACACGCCCAGGCTCCGCGATGACGCGGGCCTTGGTATCGCGATCGAGTGGTTTCTGATGAACCCACGCTACGTTGAAGGGAAGTACCTCACCGCATTCGCGGCACTCGAACATCTGCTGACGGTCCTTGGCAAAGACCTCCCCACCACCATTCTCGAACCCGAAGCGTACCAGAGAGCGGTTCTACCACGTCTCGCCAGCGCGCTCGCACTCGCAAGAGAGGACTTGCCCAATGCTAGCGACGAAGACCTCGCCTTCCTCCGGCGAAAGCTCGACAGCTTGAACCACCGCCCATTCGCCGACCGCCTTGCGACGCTCTTCGAGTACCTGGGCGTGCCGACAAGCGACATCGCCGACAGACTCCCTCCTGCGCTGCGAGCCCGGAACCCGCTTCTTCATCGGGGTCGGTACACGGGAGACGAGCCACTCCAGGAACACCTCACCGTCCTGCGCGAGCTCGTTGTGCGCACCATCCTCACGCTCCTCAACTTCCATGGGTACTACGAGTCCTACCTGCGCGACCCCACCTGGGGCCCCTTCCCACCTGTCACCAACGAGCGTCCCGATGCCAAATAGGCCGCTCACGCCCGAACCGCTGCCGCGCGATCACACACCAGGACTCGGCACACAACCTTAAACCGTTTTCGCCTAACACACGTGCCGCACCTGACGCATTCGCCCCAAGAACTGTCACCCGCACATGGCGCACAACGCCGCCACACCCCAGGCGGCCGAAAGAACTAAATACCAGAACCACTTCACCGCCACAGCAGCAACGGCACACACCGAAAAACAACGACGTCAAGCACTACGCCAAACACCAGCCTTCGGGCCTGGGCGTTTTGTGTTTTGCTTGATGCTTGTCTCGTCGAGGACGGTGGCGCTTTCCTTCCCGCCGCGGTCTCGGCGGTGGATGGTCTGCTCACGTGAGCTCTCGTCGAGGAGGGTCTTCCCGTTTCGGGCGTCGTGGGCGAGCGCTTGGCAGGATTGTCACCGCCGACGTCCTTTGTGTGTCAGGTGCCGTTTATCTGCTGGAGGCAGTCATTATTCCCAGGCACGACATGGGACTCGATATCCACGAGTACGACCAGAAGAGCGCGTACGCGGTACGCCAGGTCCGAGAGAGCACGCTGAGCGAGCGGAACAAGGCGCTCATCCTCGCCTATCGGGACGCTTGTCTCGTCAAGAACGTCTGCGGCAACGTCCGTCTCATCCGCGTCATGGGCGTCCTCCTCCTGTACGGTCGCCTCCTCCAGAAGGACTTCGACGCGGTCACCAGGGAGGACGTCGAGGGACTCGTCAGTAGCCTGCTCCGGCGACAACCACCCTACAGCCCTGAAACGCTAGGCACGTACAAAGCGATTCTGAAGAACTTCCTGACCTGGGTGCTTACGCCCGACCGGTTCCCCACGACGAAGGACGTGCCGGCACAGGTCTCGTGGATCACGTCACACGTCAAAGCACGAGAGAAGCGACGACTCGACCGTCGGGACCTCGTCACGCCCGAGGATATCGAGAAGCTCCTTGGCATCATCCATAACCCGCGGGACAAGGCACTCGTCAGCATCCTCTGGGAGACGGGATGCCGGATCGCCGAGATCGGGAACCTCCAGGTCAAGCACGTCACGAAGGCAGAGCATGGGTACACCCTCGACGTGAACGGGAAGACCGGCCGGCGAAACCCCATCATTATCAGCAGCGCCCCCTACCTCACGGTCTGGCTCCAGAACCACCCGTTCGCGAACGACCCGGAAAGCCCGCTCTGGGTGCACTACCAGTACAACACAAGCCCAAAACACCTCAAGTACGACAGCATCCGATACCTCCTCATCAGATACTTCGCGCGCGCCGGCATCAAGAAACCAGTCCACCCCCACCTCTTCCGACACAGCAGAGCAACCTACGTGCTCGCGAACGCGATCATGAACGAGCAGCAGGCCAAGGCGTACTTCGGCTGGACGCCAAGCAGCGACATGCTCGCCACGTACAGCCACCTCATCGACCAGGACGCGAACAACGCCATCCTGCGCGAAAACGACCTCACCCCCATACAGCAGCGACGACAGGAACTCCAGCCCGTCACGTGCAGGATCTGCAACGACACCAACCCCCCAAAGAGCGAGTACTGCGCGCGGTGCGGAGCAGTCCTCGACCTCAAACGCGCGTACGAACACCAAGCACTGCACGACATGAAAGAAGAGCTCTTCGTGAAGATGTTCCGCCTGCTCGTCCAGAAAGGCATGGTGGACGAGGCCGCCCGCGAGATTCACGACGCGGGCCTCGGCGAGACCCTCAAGCGCCTCGCACAGCACATCAACGGCGAACAACCCATCGCCACCATGGCCACGTCCCAACCGCCAAGCGCCCCGAGAGTCGTACTGCCCGCGGGAACGCCGACTCCCGAGAACACGTCGAGTCTGGCCCCTACTCCCGCGGGCGTTCCGCTCAACACCGTCGCTGGCGTCGTGCGAGAATGAGGGGACACGGAGGCCGACAATGCGGGACGTTGCCACGCTCATCGACGACATCATTCAACAGCTCACGGTGCTCCGGCGCACACTCCCGGCTCGCCGCGCCCCGCGCTCGACGCCCGTCCCCAAACGGCGCCCTGCTGCCCACCCGAATCATGTCTTGCAGGGCCAGTACCTCGGCGCGCTGCGACCCCTCACCGCGCGACTGCGCGCTCAAGTGAGGACGGCCAGGGCAAAGAACGGCACCCTCGCCGCGATCGCGCTCGCGAAGAAGCTCCGGAAGCATTCCGCCTAACGCCCGCCGAGGGCCCGAGGAGGCCCTTCCCCGGGGCATTCCTGACACGGCCCGATCGGCGACACGCGTCCGACGCCTCCTCGGGTCGGCGTGTTCGAAGGTGGGACGCTCTCGTTCACCATTCCTCGCCGCACTCGACACAGTAGAGGACTTCCATACCGAGCTCGTTCGTGTAGCAGTCGATGCTGTGCCTGTGTCGGTGGGTCGCGTGGTGTTTCGTCATGGGGCTGCCTCCTGAATGCCCGTGGCGGGGCATTCGCTGGGAGCGCCTTCCCGAGCGAGAGCCCCACACGTACCCGACGGCGCTAGCGTCGGGTCGCTGATGGGGGCCGAGCGTCTCCCCCCGTGCGAATGCCCGCCAGCACGCTAGCCGTCGGGGGCAGCCGCACGACACCCGCGAGCCCTCGCCACCTCAGGACGTCAACTCGAGCGCGGAGACCGGCCACGTCGAGTACGATAGGCGCCAGGCCCGTGTCGCGAGAGAGAACTTGAATGGCCGACGTGTTCTGGCTCGGGATTCTCGGCCGCGTCGACTACGAACGCGCCGTCTGAGAATCAATCGACGAGCCGTGGCTTCGAGTGGACGCCGACCTTGCCGCACGGACCGCCTACCACCGCTACGACGACGCCTCGAGGGCACTTCTCGCCCGGGATTTTCCGTCTGCGGCGCGCAACCCGTGCGATTCCGCCGGACTTCAGGGCATCCCCGCCCTCAGGACCGGCCCCCAATTCCGACTTTCTTCGTTCTCCGCCGCTTTCGCGCGCTCCGAAACCAGAACGGTCCCAACGAAACCAGAAGCGAGCGCGAGAACGCTGACCTGCGCCAGCGAAACCTTTCAGTTTCGCCTAACAGTGTCCGTCCGAGCCTTCTCGACCGTCGCGACGGACGCGGCCGCTGGCTTCTGTCCCGACCGGCCCGGCCACTGCAGAGGGCTGGAACGGACCGAGGACTGCCTTCTCCGTCTCGTTTCCTTTCCCATTCCCCCCTTTCTTCCATTCTTTCCCGTCCAGCCGGACACTCATGAAACCCCATCCCTCAATAGCCGGCACACCAATTCCGCCCTCAATAGCCCCCACCATATCCATCCCATCAAACACAACCACATCAAACACGACCCCCCAACGCAGATGAACGACACGCCCCCACCCTCCTACAACGACCTCCTCGCGACCGACCCAGGAACCCTCCCTCCCCACGCCGCACTTCGACTCCTCGCCTGCCTAATCGACGCCGCAACCGACCACAACGACCCGAACGGACTCCGCCACGCAATCAGCATCGCGCCCAACATCCAGGCACGCCTGACACTCCCCACCGAAACCCCCACACTCCACTACTACCTCGGAAACGCCTGGTCAGAACTCCAGCACCAACGCCCCGCCGCAAACGAACGCGTCTGGGAGTGGAACCAGCCGGAATGCGAACAAGCCATCCTCGCATACAGAACAGCCATCCAAGCCGACGGCCTCCGACAACTCCAACCCCAAGAACAAAGCTGCATCCGGACCAACCTCGCGAACCTCCTCAACCACCTCGGCCGCACCATCGAAGCACTCCACGAATGGGACCTCGCACTACAGACCACGCCAACGTTCGGAATGGCCCGAGGCAACAGAGCACTCGGCCTCAAGACCTACGCCGCACACCTCTACAACGACTGCCACAAAGCACTCCTCCTCAAGACAGCACACGACGAGCTCACCCGCGCCCTCAACGACGACATCGAACCCCACGCCCGCAACGGCTTCACCCAAGCACTCGACGAGATCAAGGACACCCTCCACCCCGAATACCTCGCCAGCACAACAACACCAGACGACACCCCCCACGGCACGACCACCAACGAGCAGACCTACCGGCACCGCCTCCTCCGCGCCCGCCTCTTCCTCAATCCCCTCAACGACCTCGGACCACACCCGAACGCAGCACAGGACACCCTAACCACCCCACCCATCATCGTCACACCCGGCACAGGACCCACCCACCAAGGAGCAATGAACCAGCTCAAACAAGAATACATCGCCGCACGATACTTCTACGACCAGGGAACCCAACAGCGCACCCAGCCACACTACGCGGACAAGGACGTGACGCTCACGGACACCCTCGACTACCCCGCATACGGCATACGGCTCGAATACCTACGCGCCGCATTCCGCCTCGCGTACAGCCTCCTCGACAAGACCGCCTACTTCCTCAACGACTACCTCAACCTCGGCATCCGCGAAGACAGGGTCAACTTCCGAACGCTCTGGTACCTGAACAACGAACAGAGGCGCGGACTACGCCACGACCTCGAGCGCCGAGAGAACCTACCGCTGCGCGCGCTCTACTGGCTCGCCAAAGACCTCGCACCCCACGAACACGCCATCGGAACCCTCAACCCGGACGCTCAGCACCTCGCCCTCATCAGAAACCACCTCGAGCACAAGTTCCTCAAACTCCATACCGAAGGCTTCCAGGGACCAACGCCCACGCACGCAACCGGGGACCTCGCGGACACCCTCCCACTGCACCTCCACGCTCACACCTTCCAGAACAAGTGCCTCCAACTCCTCCGCCTGACACGGGCCGCGATCATCTACCTCAGCCTCTCCATCCACCGCGAAGAACGAGAACGCGCCAAGACACGACCACCAGACCAACGAGTAGCGCGCATCAACCTCTACCCGCTACCAGAACACAGGAGGCAATAACCGCCGCTCCACACGACCCGTGACCGCATCGAGCACAGCTCCCGGCGTTCGCAGTACGGCCGGTTGCCCTGCGGCGCCGATCAGGAGTGTGGGTTACGGTCGGGTTGAGTCGACGGTGGTCCCGTCGTCCACGCAGGGACCGCCGGCCTTGTCGTGGGGGACGCACACGGTGAAGCTGCCCGCGCACGTGCCGCCCTTAGCGTCGTTCGCGACGAACGAGACCCGGTAGACGCGGCCGTTCCCGGTCCCGGATCTCTCGGCCCTCAGCGCGAGTGGCGCGAGCGTGGCGTCGGGGGACGCGTCGCCGTCCCCGAGGCCGTTGACCGGCTCGTCTTGCATCACTGCCGTGGCGGCCATGGATACGGCGTCACCGTCGGGGTCCGTGAGGCCCTCCACGCGAATCTCCCGCAGCTTGTGGTTGGGCGGCCACAGGGACTCGGGTACCGCGCGTGCGGCCGAACACACCGGCGGAGCATTCGACGACTGGCGCACGACGGCTGCCACGTTCGCGTGCAGCGAGAGGCAGTTGTTCGTCTCGTCTAGCTCGAGGATCTGGTTCGCGGCGTCCGCGCACGCCAGGATCCAATAGACGCCCGCGGGCAGGTCGGGGACTGCGAAGGCCATGATACCCGGGCTCGTCTCCTCCGGCAGTAGGGCCGGCACGGGACGTTCGCCAAGGACATGGTCGTCCGTGGAGACCTGGCGGTCCACAGACAGGTAATACCTGGTCACGGAGGCCCCGGCCTCTGTCGACCCCTTGTCGACGGTCGCCTCGTCCAGGACGATCTCAGGGCGGGACGAGGGGAGCTCCACGGCCGGGGGGAACAGGTGGTCGAGCAAGAGGTCGGGTCCCCCAATCCAGTCGACGACGGCGGACGCCGCTACGGGCGGCTCGGGAAGAGAGTCCTGGTCCGGGGTCTCGCGCGCGCTCCCTTCCGGAAAGATGACGGGGACAATCACCCTGTCCCGGCCGAGCGCGGTGCCCCGGTACTCGAACGTGAATCGGCCGTTCTGATCCGTTCTCCCCTGGAAGAGCTTCGGGGCGTTCGGGCCGGCAGTGACGCGGGCGATGACGACGTAACCGGGAACGGGGACCGGCCCGTGCGAGACCCGCACCTCAAACGCGGCAGTCTCGCCGAGCCCCTTCTCGAGGGATGACGGGGTCAGCGTCCACCCAATCGGGAGTCCCCAGTAGAGCTGGTCGCGCAGGTAGTCCGCGTTGAACCCAACGAGGCCAGCGACCTCGGTCGTGGCCTGCGAGGGAGAGGCCGCGCGAGCGGCGGTAGCGAGGGCCTGGAGACGGTCGGCGGCGATAGCGTTCTGACCCGCGGCAAGTGCGGCGTCGATCGCGTCGAGAAGACCGCGGAGCTGCGAAAGGAGGACTGGGTCGTGCAGCCAGCCGAGGGTGACCGATTCCTCGACGTACCCCCGAATCGTCCGGGCAAACGCTGCCGGGACGAGCGGGCTCGGGTAGCCCATCGGGCCGAGCGTCCGGAAGCTCCCGTCCAGACTGCTCCAGAGACGATCATGCTCGTCGGCCTCCTCGGCCGATACCACGTCGTCCTCGGCATACCAGTCGTCAGGAATCCGATCCTGGAGCTGGAGCTTGTTCATCGGTACGATCGCCTCCGCGTCCCGGATTCCGGGAAGGCCGCGGCTACTCAGCTCGAGCCCGGTGAGCGTCTGGCCAGGCAAGATGTCCAGGTTGTCCGGGACGACGGGAGAAGCCCACACAGCGGTGATCTTCCGTCCCGGAGGCACGTTGGAAACGCCGACGTGGGAGTAGGGCCGATCGTTCGTCCGCCATGCAGGCGGAGTGAAGATGCCGACCGGCACGTAGTCCCGGCCTGTGACTCGCCGCAAGCCGTCAATGGGTCGGTGCCCCATCAGGGCCACGGCGGGATCACGGAACCCTCGTTCCGCCGGTAATCGTGTGCCGTCCGAGGGTCGCCAGCCAGGATCCACCGAGATGTCGAGGGCGACTCCTGACATCGGGACCTCGTTGGCCTGCGGGACCGAGACATCGTAATGGTACCGGTAGCAGCCGTTCGGGGCGTCCCAGCTCACCTGGGCTGCTGCGGTCACGTCGGTCAGGCGCTTGGGTCCTGGCGACACGGCGAGGGTGCCACTCGCGGCAACGAGGAGTGCGAGGCTCGCGGACCGCATCAGCACGCCTGTCATGTTCTTGCTCACCAATTCCGCACCCCCCGGAGGAAGACATGGTTCGGGTCCTTGAGTTTCTGCGTGATGAACTGGAGACCGGCCCTCCTGACGAGTTGAAGCTGCCTGTCGTGTAGAGCCGTGTGTAGCCACGACGCGGGATCCGTCGGCACGGGACCACACCGTCCAGAGGGGGGGACGCTGAGTTGGGAGATGTCGACCGCTACCCCGGTGCGGTGCGTCCGGTGACCCGGGGCGGGGGGTTCGCTGAGACTGGCTGGCTGCCAGTTCGCGCCCACGTCCAGCATGCCTCCAAGCGGCAGGCTGGCGTCGGTGTACACGATGCCGTGGGGCTCGACGACGCGCAGTTCGGTACCGTTTGGCGTCCCCACTTCGTCAACGACCGAGCAGGCTTCGTACCACTCCCACGCGAGGGTTTCCGCCGCGTTCCGCATGTCCGGGGCTGCCCAGTGCACGGTCGGGTGCGAGGGCCAGTTGTATGCGTTGTCGGTACCATACGTGCAAGGGGAGGTGCCGCCCGTGCCCGTCTTGCCGCACCGGACCCACGGCACTTGGATGGAGTCGCCACTCGTCTGGTCGGTGACAGTGAGGCTTGGCGGTGGTAGCTCGACAAGGCCGGGGAATGCAACGGCGATGGAGAGTGCTTCCGTGCAGGAGGTGTGTGCTGCGCAGTCGCCGGGCGGGGAGTCCACTGGTGTGAGAAAGTAGTGACCGGGCAGGAGTGTCGAGAACTCGGCGGTGACGTCGTACCGGCCGGTGACTTGGCCGGCGGTGTACTTCAGCTCGAGGATGAGTGGGTCCTCGGGTAGTACGCCTCCGAACGTCCCCTGGACCTTCTCGGTTGGGTCGCGAAGGTCGGTGAGGAAGCCTGCCTTCGCCCACCAGGTCTTGGCGTCGAGGGGCGAGTGGGGATTGTGTCGGGCCTGCTGGTGGCCGCATGGGTGTCCGGGCGATCCCTCACATTCTTCGTCCCGCATCGTCAGCGTGACCGCCTTCGCGCAGGGCTCCACGGTCCCGTGCGTAACGCAGTAGCAGTCGACCCAGATGGGCATCGACTGGGGTGCTTTCGTATCCCACGGGATGTCCACCGTGAGCGCTCCGAAGCGCGGGATGACGTCGGCGCGGACATTCCATCCCGTGAAGAACCCGCATGCGGCGAGTACGAGAGCGAGCGACACGAGGCGACGGTCGATTCGGTATTGCTGGGCCATTGCGGCAGCTCCCCAGGGCGCGACCCTAGATGGTCTCGCGGACACTGTCAAGCGTAGGGTTTATTAGGAATGGATCTCGGGATCAACAGGACTCAACCACGGAAGAAACGCCCTCCAGGGAAAAGCGACGATGGTGGACGGTGGACGGCATCACAGCGGGAGTCACCATGCAGGGCGGCAAGACGCACGGAGGAACGCGACCACTTCTCGTCGGGCCCACGATGCAGGTACGACTGGGACCGCAAAGCATAAGAACAGGCACTACTTTCTGGTGGTCACAGCCGCTGGTTCTTACCATGGTCGCCAAGTTTGCCCGCACCCCTGTCAAGGACGTTCCGCCGTCAGCCGTTCCTGTCGCTTTCGTTGAGTTTGGACCTCTGGTGTTGGAGGCACGTGCCGCGTACCGTGGTATCGAGAAGGGCATCTTCTCGTTTGACGAGGCACAGGCGGATCTTGCCGCGAGACGTCTCGTCCTACCGTCACTGCGTGACGTGATGCTGCACGTCATCATTCCGGGTCTTGAGGGCACGCTCTCTCCCGTGCAGCAACAGTGCTATGAGGATCTGCTCACGGGGTACGGGGAATGGACGGACAACATCTTCTATCGGGATGGCAACGCGCTCTATATTGGGACGGGAGTTCGTGGGCTCATCTGGAATGGGACACGCTACGACGCGACGACCGCCGAGGTGAGATCGTTCTCCGTCGCGTACGACATCACCCGCCTCATCTCCCAAGATCTTGTCCCCCTCGAACTCGTCGCCAAACACGCCCCAGCGCTCGTCATGGCAACGTATGGGAGGCCATACAACCGCCTGCCCCGGCGACTCCAGAAGGAGGAAGGGCTCATCCTTCCCGCCGACGGCGCCATCCGTCCCGTGGGCCTTGCCGATCAGCGTCCCCTCGTGGGCTGTGGATGGGATCACTCCGCATTCCGCGGCGCACGATGCGCTAAGAGCGTTTCAGTCCACGCCCCGGCGCAGACCTCGAGCAGGTCTCCGCTACCATAAGCGGTCGGAGCGCCAACTGCGCCTCGAGAAGGGAGCGGCCATCATGGGAGGACGAGGAAGCGGGCGGAAACCTCCGACGAGCCGGCTCGAGGCCTCTCAGTGCACGGTGATACACGTTGACGCGTTTCGCACGGACGCCAAGCGCCGGGGAGACCTCCATGCCATCCCGAACAATCGCCTCCACAACTATCGCGGATTCGTCTCGTACCGGGACAATGTGAACCCGAAGCGGAAGATCGTCGGCTCCTCCATCGCGGTCGGCCCGACCAGACAAGAGATCTTCCTGGAGAACACACGCCCTGGAGCGCGCGGCAGCCGTTGGTACTTTCGATGCCGCGTCCGTGAAGGCAGCAGCTTCTGCAACCGGAGAGCCGACGCGCTCTACCTCCCACCGGGAGGGGACGAGTACGCCTGCCGCGTATGCCACGGGCTCACGTACACCCGGCGGCCGAGAACTCCTCGAAGACCGGACAGATAGCGCCGCTCCCGAAACCCGACGCCGACCACCAGGAAAAGCCGCCCGTACACGACCGAACCACGCCCACGGGCGCGGGAAGGACTCGCTGGATTTTCTGCTAAAGAAGATCACGTCGGTAACCCGAGACCCTCGTAAGCCACTGCCACGTGAGCACTTCCAGGATCCTTAGCCCGCCAGTACCCACTCTAGGCCATATCGCCTTCTCTCCGAGGACCGGCTTCAATGGCCGTGGGAGAGAAGACGATGGACGCGACAAGCAACACGGCCCGGAGCGAGCGAACGACGTCACTGCCCCGGCACGCCTCCGCCGCAGGGCGTCGCACGAACCGTCCCGGTCGCGACCGTCGAGATCCCCAGAGGCCCACCATGGATACCGGTCTCCCCGCGCGCACCGGCGCCCTCACCTTCCATCGACACAACCTGCATAGCCAGACGCCATCGCCGCATCGGACCCTCAGCCACACCCATCTCGCTCGCCTGACCGCACCCTCGCTCCGCTCCAGGAGGCGGCGTCACGAAAGGAGGATGCACCCCTACTAGCCTCGCCGCTTCAGGCTCCGTTTCCACCTTTCTGACGACGCTGTTCTCGTTTCGTACGGAGTGATCGATATGCGCCTGCGTTTCGTGTGCCTCCTCTTCCTCACCTTCGCCCTGACGGGGTGCGAGGACGCCCGGGGTTTCTTCACGGGCACTCCTTCTCCGGCTCCGCTTGCTGTTGACGTTCTTGTGGATGCCAGTGCGGATGGTAGTGGGTCGCCTGCTACTGCGTCGCGTGTTGTTGTGCTCGTGGCGCGTGCTGTCGCTGGTCGTCCTGGGTCTCTTGTTCGGGTGTGGGTGCTTGGTTCGCGGGTGTCCAGTACTCGCCTGCTCGCCTCGGTGGTCGTGCCTTCGCCCTCGCGTCCGAGTAAGCGTTCTCGCGCTCTCGCGTCGGAGTCGTTCTTGCGGGATTCGGTTCCGGTGCTTCTTGACCCGGTCCTGCGTGCCTTGCGGGATCCCTCGCCTCGCCGGACGCCGCTCGTCCAGTCCGTTCTCCTCATGGCGCTCGCTGACACCCCGTCGGGTTCCCTGCGCCGTTTCGTTGTCGTCACGGACCTGCGCGAGTCCGAACTCTGGAATGAGTGCGACGCGCCCCCGAGCCTTCGTGTCGTCAACCGTCGCTTGCGTGCGACGGACTGCCCGACTCGGTTGTCGGGCATCAGGGTGATCTTCGCGTTCTGCGGGTTGCGCCCCCCGACGAGCCCACGGTGCAACCAGACCGTGACCGCGTACGAGAACCTCCGCGCGTTTTGGCGAACGTTCGTGGCGAGCAACGGCGGCACCACAGAGTTCTACAACGACCAGCCCACCCTTACCGACTAAGGAGGACCGCATGCGCCCTCTCCGTCTCCCCTTCTGGCTCTACTTCTGGAACTGCACGTTCTTCCGCTTCCTCCGCAACACGCTCACGCGTCGCGCGGCTCGCCTGGACGCGCGCTCGGGGCAGAGCGGTGCCGAGGAAGTCCGGAACCAGTACCTCGGCAAGCAGGTCACGCTCGACGAGGCCGGAAACGTCCTGCACCGCGACCTCGCACGACAGGCCAGGGCGGAACAACTCCCCTCCCTCGAAGCCGAACTCGTCACTTGCAGACGACATCTCGCGCGTCGCGTGAGCGCGCGCGCCCTCGCCATCGCATTCCTGCTTCTCGTTTTGCTCGAGACCCTGGGGAACAGCATCGTGACGCGCGACCTCGGCAGCGAGGGAGTCGAGCGGTGGCTCTTCGCGCTCCTGCTGAGCCTCGCGGTCTTCCTCCTCGTGTACCTCGCCAGCCAGCAGGAAACGTCGAAGAAGAAGGTCAACGCGTGGTACATCGCGACCCTCATTGCCCTCGCCCTCATCGTCGTCGCCATCACGCTCATGCGCCTCAGCCACGGCACGGACAACCTCGCGTATGTCCTCGCCGAAGGAGCGATCTTCGCCACGTGCACGATGGGAGCCGCGATCGGCAGCCACAAGATCTTCGCGGCATGGCACGACGTCAGCCCCTCCTGGCGAGAGACGAGCGTGGTCCGACGCGAAGTCAACCGCCTCCGAGCCGAACGCGAGCGCGCGCTCCTGCGCATCACCACTATCGAGCGCACGAGGGACTGGTGGGAGAACGAAAGCGTGATTCTCCTTGCCATCTACCACCGCGCGTGGCGCCGCGCGGCCGTCAGGCAGTGAATCATGGACCGCTTCGTGAAACTCGTCGCTCACGCCACCATCGCGGGACTGATCGTCACGCTCCTTGACTCCTTCGTGCGCGTCCCGGGCTTCCGGCTCATCCTCGATCCGCTGCGGGGCTGGCATGTGGTCCCGGCCAGCCTCGCGTTTAGCACGGCACTCCACAAGTCCCCGACCGGAGTAGTCCTCACGATTCTGGGAAGCCTCCTGTTCGCGTGGCCGTACCACCACGAGCACGACGTCCTCAGGGTCCTTCTCCCCATCATCATCGGACTTTTCGCGGGGAGCCTCTTCCACGTCAACCAGCGAACGGAGCGATCGTCGTGAGTACGAGGAGTCCCTACGAGGCCCTCCCAGCCATCAGCGAGAACGCACCCAACGCTGCGATCGTGACACCGCTCTTGACCGTGCAGGAGCAGGTCACGACCACGACGATCGAGAGCAAGGACGGCCCCCGATTGCTCGCCACCAGCACCCAACGCATCACGACGGACAACGCGAGCGGGAACCGGAGCATGACGACCACCTCCCACCACGTGACGAGCCTGGACGGGAAACCCCTCAACGAGCACACGCCGGGCGTGTCGTGCCCTCGGTGCCATCGCGCACCCTACACGACCGAAGGACTCATGACGTGCGTGGAGTGCGGACACCCCGCGTGCAAACGGCACTGCGCGAGAAAGCACGGTACCTCGTGGCGGTGCAAACCGTGCGCTCGACGCCACACCATCCGACGAGTCGTGTCATGGCTGTGCAGCCGGTAATTCCCGAGCGGGACTACCAAGCCACCCTGGACTTCCTACGCGAGTACGACCTCGAACGGCACATCCCCAACCTCAAGGGACTCCGGGAGACCGCGGGACTCCCTGGCCCACAACAGGCACACGCTTGGGAAGCACTCAATAGCAGACTCGTGCCGTTTCGGGAGTACCACGAAACGAGACCCTTCAGGATCCCCCCGCGCGGCTGCCTCGGCACGAGCGCGTCCTCCTTCTTGCGCGTCATCGCAAACAACGACCCGATCCCGTGGGATGACTACCGCGCCCCCCGGCACACCATCATCCTAGGCCCGACGGGCAGCGGAAAGAGCACCCTGAACCGGCACGTCGTCACGGCCGCCAAGCGCGCCCAGAAAGTCGTGAAAGCGTGGGACCTCAAAGGAGACCTCGCGGACTTCGCCATCAACAACGCGTTCCTCATCGTGGGACCCGAGACGGTCCTTGTTCTCCTCGCGCGCGTCTCGTACCTGTCCGCGGCCGAGCAGGCCAGCGTGACCAGCAGGTGCTTTGCCCGCTCCTTCTTCATGGCGGATCGGGCCCCCCAGGTCCTCCTCCCGTCCCTCATGGCCCTCTGGAGTGCTACCTCGACACCGAGCATCAAGGACCTCTACGAGACCGTCCTGACGAGAGCAACAGCGCGCGACACGTTCAACCAGCGGGACGCCGTCCGCCAGGTCGCCCAGCGACTCTCGCGCCTCATGGTCGCGTACCCGAGCATGAGCACGGCAACCCACGGCCTCACGCTCGAGAGCCTGAACACGATGGACGTCCACCTCGGTGGCACCATCCACACTGACGCGACCGCCTTCCTCATGCTCCTCCAGAGCGCGCACCTCTATGCGTGGCGCCGATCCTCTGGGCGACGCGAGTGGACGACCGTGATCGTGGGCGACGAGGCGAACTACTTCGCGGGAGAAACCGGGAACACCATCGACGGCGAGAGCCTGTACCACGAGGACTTCCAGCTCTTCCGGGAGTTCGGCGTCAACATGACGCTCGCAAGCAGCTCGCGCCTCGACAGCAGCATCGTGACGAACGCCGGGACCATCATCGTCCTGGGCAGCCCGCAGGATGCGGATTACCACGCGACCCTTCTCCGCCTCACGTCCAAGCAGCGCGACTACCTCGCCCGCATGCCCCAAGGCGAGTGCCTCGTGCGCCTCGCCGGCTACCCGGACGTGATTCATGCCGGGTTCGACCCGATAATCGCGGAAAAGTACGTGCCGCCAGCGACCTGGCATGCCGCCCAGCGACGCCACAACCCCGAACCCACTCCCGACCACACCACGCCCCCCATCGCGACGTCCGCCGTGACGTCCCACGCGATGCCGCCGCCCACCCCAGCACTCCCGACGAGCGAGCATGGTAGGACTCTGGACAAGCCCGTGATTGCGCTCCACCACCATGAGGACGCGCTCCTGCGCGTCGTGTGCGATGGCGTCACGGCGAGCACGCCCGCGTACAAGAAGGCCGCGCTCTCCCTCGCCGACGGCGACCAGGCCGCGAAGCGCCTCGCACAGAAGGACCTCATCGTGCGCGAGCGCATCACGCTCCACGCGGGCCGGGGCGGTCACGGGGTCGGCCTCGCCCCGACACCCTCAGGACTATCGCGGGCCGGCAAGGACCGGCCCGTGAAGACTCGTGGTGGTGATTCCGTCCAACACCAGTACCTCATTCAGGAACTCCACCGGCACCTCCCCGCGAGCACGGTCGAAGCAATGGTCGGGACGAAGAGCGTCGACCTCTTGATTGCGCTCAACACCACGCGCGACGCGCCCCTCTGGGACTACGTGCGCCCGTTCCTCCCGGCGCGCATTGCGCTCAACGACGGGGACCTTGTCGCGATCGAGGTCGAGACGAGCGCGCCCGAGAAGACTGCGCCTAACAACGCCCTCAAGAACCACGACGCCGGCATCACGCTCACGATCATCGCGGTCCTCCCGAAAACCATGGTCGCCACCAGGCGAAGCCTCAACGCGCTACCCGCTATCGTGCAGGATCACACGCTCCTCGTGAACGTCCTCGATCTCCTCAGGGCGCTCCCGTCGGGGGCGGGCGGGCGGGAGTCACCATCGTGAACCCCAGGGCAGACGACACCCCAGAACGCATGCGAGCCCTCCTGTCGGGACTTGAGGAGCTCGTGCACGGCCTGCCGATGGACGTTCTGCCCGAGTTCTCGGGTCGCCTGGAGGCATTGCGCCTAACAGCCCTCCTGCGGGCCCTGCGGGCCCCCCAGGAGGCCCCGTCGAGCAACGACCGGCTCCTCTCCCCCCAGGAGGCCGCGAGCGTCCTCGGGCAGCGCTTGAGCTGGGTGTACGACCACGCCAACGAGCTTGGGCCCGTGCGCCTCCCGGGACGCAGCCTCCGCTTTAGCCAGGCCCGACTCGCACGGCTCGGGAGGCGCTAGCTTTTCACGAGACCATAACCCATTGTTGCAGTGGGAGTTACGCTCATGCGTGGTGATGGCAGGATCTACCGTCGACAAGACCGGGCAGGGACTGTCCTGCCCCACTGGTACCTCGCCTGGTGGGGCTTTCGCGATGGGCGCTGGCAGGAACTCCGGGAAGCAACCACGGAGACCGACGAGACCAAGGCCCGCAAGCTCCTCGCCAACCGCGTAAGGAGCGCAAGAAACCACCGAGACGGCATCACCGGCCCCACGCCCTCACGACGCCTCACCATCAACGACCTCCTGGACAGCCTCCTCAAGGACGCGGAACAGCGCGAACTCAAAGGCCTCCGGGAGCTACGCTGCCACGCCAAGCCCGTCCGGGACTACTTCGGTCCCATGCGCGCAAGCACGATCACGACCGACACGATCCGGCACTACATCACCCAACGACAACGAGCCACGCGAGTCCGTAAGGGTGTCACGCTCGTCGGCCGGGCGAACGCGACGATCAACCGAGAGACCGAGATCCTCCGTCGCGCGTACCGCCTCGCCCAGCACGAGGGCAGGGTAGCCACCGTGCCCCACGTTCCACGACTGCGTGAGGACAACGCCCGTCAGGGATTCTTCGAACCCAACGAGATCACGCGACTCCTCCCCCACCTGCAAGAACCACTCCGGGCCATGACACGACTCGCGTACCTCACGGGCTGGCGACTCGGCGAGATCCGCACCCTCCGGTGGGAGCACGTGGACCACCACGCGCACGAACTCCACCTCTCCGACACCAAGAACGGAGACGGCAGGCGCCTCCCCCTCGACGACCACGACTGGACCCTCATCCAGGAACAATGGACCAAGCGCCAGTACACGACAGCGTACGGCACGACAGCGGTCAGCCCGTACGTCTTCCACCGCCTAGGGCAGCCGATGCGGGAGGACCTCGTCGAGCGCTGGTGGCACAAAGCCACCACCAAGGCCGGCCTACAAGGCAGGCTCTTCCACGACCTACGACGCACCGCAATCAGAGACATGATCCGCGCTGGCGTCCCCCAGAGTGTCGCCATGAGCATCAGCGGCCACCGCACCGACAGCATGTTCCGCCGGTACGACATCGTCAGCGCCAACGACAAGACAGCCGCGCTACAACGACGACGCGAGCACGCTCACACGGGCGGCCTCGTCGCCGCGCTGCCGACAAGGTAACGCCCAGGAACCCCGACGAGTCCCGAGTCACCCGTCTCGCGGCAACAACGGTCTTCCCGCATCTCGATCGTGCTTGCTCAGGAAGACCGATCGATCGCGGGGTGGCGCGACGCCTCCACCACGAGCGCGCATGGGCTCGCGGGGTCGCCGTACGAACGACTCCAACCACCCGATTCACGCTGACTGTGTCCGTGTCGTGTCCGAGTCCTCGCCGACAGTAGCCGCCATTCGACACCAACCCGGCGAGAGAACCGCCACGCTAAGTGCTTGATTCTCCAGGAGCGTTCACGGTCCCGTGCAGGATAGATGGCGGAAGCGTGTGGGGGTCGAACCCACCCGCCGCCCCGCAGGGGGACGGGCACGCTGGTTTTGAAGACCAGGGGGGCCACCGGGCCCCTTGCGCTTCCGGGGCGATTGTAGCCGCCCGCGCTGGCGCCCCGCGCGGTCGACCCCTACCATCCGTGCTCCCCAGGACTTCGCACGCCGCCATGCCCGCCGACCCCACGATCCCCGCGCCGTCCCGGAGCCCCCGCCTCCCCGCGGGCGTGCACGCGCGCCGCCCCCGCTTTCCGCTCCCGGACCGCCCGCGGCTCTGGGGAGTCGCCGTGTCGCACTACCAGGTCGAGGGGGACGACCCTTGCGACTGGACCGAGTGGGAGTCCCTGGGACGGACGCGCGGCGGGCCGTGCGGGCGGGCGGCGGACTCGTGGCGGCTGTACGAGGCCGACGCGGAGCTCGCCGCCTCGCTCGGCGCCAACGCGTTCCGGTTCTCCGTCTCCTGGAGCCGGGTCGAGCGCCTCCGGGGCGTCTTCGACGACTTCGCCCTCTCGCGGTACCGCAGTCTCGTCGACCGGCTGGCCGCCCTGGGCGTGGAGCCGGTCGTCACGCTCTTCCACTACACCCACCCGGCGTGGTTCCACGCCGAGACTCCCTGGACCCACACGGCGTCCGTCGAGGCGTTCGCGCGCTTCGCCCGGGTGACCGCGGAGGCGCTGGGCCCCTCGGCCCGGCTCTGGACCGTCCTCAACGAGCCCCTCGTCTTCGTCCTCGGCGGCTTCCTCGACGCGCAGATCCCCCCCGGCCTCTCCGACGGCCGCTCCGCCTCCCGGGCGCTCGGCAACCTCCTCCGGGCACACGCGGCGGCGGCCGCCGCCATCCGGGAGACGACGCCCGGAGCGGCGATCGGCGTGGCCCACAACATGATGGGCTTCGCTCCCGACCGCCCGCGGCACCCGCTCGACCGCTGGGCGGCCCGGCACGCCGCCAGGCTCTACAACGGGGAGGTCCTCTCCGCCTTCGCCACCGGACGGTGGGACGTCCTCCTCCCGCCGCTCACCCGTCTGCGCGGCCGGTGCGACGACCTCCCCCGCTCGCTCGACTTCCTCGGCGTCAACTACTACTCGCGGCTCCACCTGAGGAGCCCGGGGCGCGAGCGTGCCGTGGCCGACTTCCGGTACCTCGACCGGACGGGGCTGGGGCTGACCGACAACGGCTGGGAGATCGTCCCGGACGGCCTGGCGGACGCGCTGGCGACCGCCGCCGCGGCCGGCTTCCCCCTCCTCGTCACCGAGAACGGCCTGGCCGACGCCTCCGACGCGCGCCGCGCGAGCTTCCTGGAGGCGCACGCGGCCGCGCTGGAGCGCGCCGCTGCCGGCGGCGCCGGCGTCGCCGGCTACCTCCACTGGTCGCTCGTCGACAACTTCGAGTGGCTCGACGGCTGGGGGCCGCGCTTCGGCCTGTGCGGCTTCGACCCGACGACCTTCGAGCGGCGGCCGCGCCCTTCGGCGGAGGTCTTCCGGAGGCTCGGGGAGCGCTACCTCTCGGGGGAGGGGCGCCCCGGGGCCTTCACGGCCTCCCGGGCCGCCGGTCTCACGTCGATCTAACGCCCGGCTCACACGGAGCAAAGCCCGCCGGCCGAGCCTCGGGGCCCGAGGAGGAAGGCCCCGATGCTGCTCGCGGACTTCCACGTCCACACCAGCTGGTCGGACGGACGGCTGTCGATGCGAGAGGTCGTCGACCTCTTCGGCCGATCCGGGCACGACGTCATCGCCGTCACGGACCACGTCGTCAACACCGACACTCTGATCGGCAAGGTCGGGCACCGGCTCTCTCTGAGCGTCTCCCGCGAGAGCTTCGCCGCCTACCGCGCCGAGATCGAGCGCGAGGCCCGCTACGCGCGGGACCGGTACGGGATGCTGGTCCTCGCCGGCTGCGAGCTGACGCGCAACGCGGCCACCGGGGCCCGATCGGCCCACGCGCTGGCCCTCGGCCTCGACACCTTCGTCCCGGCCGACGGGGGCGTCGAGGAGATGCTCGCGCGCGCCCGCGACGCCGGGGCGCTGACCGTCGCCTGCCACCCGAACGAGCAGTCCGGCTGGTTCGAGAACACGTACTACCTCTGGAACCGCCGGAACGAGGTCGCCGGGCTCGTCGACCTCTGGGAGGTCGCCTGCCGCTGGGACCTCTTCCCGCCGGTCTCGCGGGCCCGGTTCGCCTACCTCGGCAACAGCGACTTCCACCGCCCCGAGCACCTCTGGGCGTGGAAGACGCTCGTCGACTGCCCGAAGCGCGAGGCGGACGTCCTGGCGGCGCTCCGGAAGGGGAGCGGCCTGGCGATCACCCGCCTCCACGCGCCGGCCCCTGTCCCGGCGCCCGCCGTCGACCTCCCCGACCCGTGCGGCTGCCTCCCCGGCGCGCGCGCCGGGGCGACCGCGTGACAGGAGGGACCATGACCGCCGCCGCCGTCCTCGCCCTCGTCGCCCTCCTCGGGCTCCTCCTGACCTCGGCCCAGGTCGTCCTCGTCCGGAGGGCCCGGCGGCGCCCTTTCCTCGCGCCTCCGGCGGGCGCTTCCCCGCCGGACGGTTCTACGCGCCGCCCGCCGCGTCGCGTCTCGGTCTTGAAGCCCCTCTCGGGGCTGGATGACGGCCTCGAGGAGAACCTCGCGTCCTTCGCCCGGCTGACGGGCGTCGACCACGAGGTGGTTCTTTCCGTCGAGAGCCCCGGCGACCCCGCGCTCGCCGTCGCCCGGCGCGTGATGGCCCGCTTCCCCGGCGCCCCGTTCCGCCTCGTCGTCGGCGAGGGGACCCCGGGGCGGCTGAAGAACGGGAAGGTGGACCGGCTGATCGCGGCGGCGCGACACGCCGGCGGCGACGTCCTCCTCGTCTCCGACTCCAACGTCCGCGTGGAGCCCGCCGACGTGGCGAGGACGGTCGCCCTCTTCGACGACCCCTCCGTCGGCCTCGTGTCGAACCTGTTCGTCGCGGAAGGAGCCGCCGACCTGGGGGCCACCGTCGAGGCGCTCCACCTCCTGACCTTCGTCCTCCCCGGGACGGCGCTCGCCGCCTCGGCCGGCGTCCCGTGCGTGGTCGGCAAGTCGATGGCCGTCACCCGCGAGGCCCTGGCAGCCGCCGGTGGCCTCGAGGCGTTCCTCGGAGTCCTCGCCGAGGACCAGGCGATGGGCCTGGCCGTCCGGAGGGCCGGCTTCCGCGTCCTCGTCTCCCCCGTCGTCGTGAGGAACGTCGTCGAGAGGCGGACGCTGGCCAGGGCCCTCGACCGGCAGGTCCGCTGGGGGAAGATCCGGTACGCCTTCTCCCGCGCGACCTACGCGGCCGAGCTCCTCGTCAACCCCTTGCCGGTGGCGATCGCCGCCTGCGGCGCCTCGGCGGTCGAGTCGCCGCACCGGCTCGGGACGTTCGCCGGCCTCGCGGTCCTCGCCGGGTTCGTCCGGCTCCTCCAGACCCGCCTCCTGGAGCGCTGGACGGGGGCCGCGCTCCCGCCGGGGGGGACCGCGGCCGTCCTGCTGGCCGACCTCCTGCGCGTGTGGACCCACGTCGTCCCGTTCCTCTCGCGGAGCGTCGCCTGGCACGGCCTGCTGGCGCGCGTGGGCCCCGGGACGGCCCTCCTGCCGCCCGGCCGCCAGCTTCCGGGCCTCGACCCTCTCGCCGCTCCCGGCCGGACCCCGCCCTCGATGCCGCAAGGGACCCCGGTGTTGACGTGACGCCGGGGCCAAGGAGGCCCGGGGTGTCCCCGGCCGCGGGCGCTCCTCAGGGCGCGGCCGCCACCGCGAGCGGGAGAACCGCGGCGAGCGCGATCCCGAACGAGAGGTTCGTCAGCTCCAGGATCCACCGTGGCACGGCGGACGGGGCCGGAGGACCGCCCCCGGACCCGGGCCTCGCGAGCGCCTCGGCCTTCCTCCTCACGGCCTGTCGATAGAGGGCGACGCGGAGGAAGTGGAGCGCTCCGGCCAGCGCCAGGAGGACGACCGAGACGAGGAGGCGCGGGACCCCGAGGTGGAGGACGAGGCTCTGGGAGAGCATCGCGAAGAGGATCGTGGAGACGAAGACGACCGGCATCTCTGGGTCCCTCCGGATCCGCTGGACGTGGGGTCAGCCGGCCGGGGGCTCCTCCCCCGTCCGGCCGAGCCCGTGCTTGATGACCGCCCCCTGGGCGAGGTAGATCGCCTCCTCGGCGATGTTCGTCGCCAGGTCGCCCACCCGCTCGAGGTTCTTGGAGACCGTCATGATCTCGATCGACTTCGTGATGAGGGCGGGGTTCTCGGCCATGTAGGTCAGCAGCTCGCGGATGAGCGAGCGGTTCTTGGAGTCCAGGACGTCGTCCCGCTCGCAGACGCGGCGGGCCAGCTCGGCGTCGCGCCTCACGAAGGCGTCGAGCGCGTCCCGGAGCATCTCGCGCGCCACCTCGGCCATGTGCGGGATGTCGACCCACGGCTTGAAGGGGCGGGCCGGGGCGAGCCGCTCGGCCGCCTCGGCGATGTTGACCGCGTGGTCCCCGATCCGCTCCAGGTCCGCGTTGATCTTCAGGGCGGCCACCAGGAGCCGGAGGTCCCCGGCGACGGGCTGCTGCGTGGCGAGGAGGTGGATGGCGTCCTCCTCGTTCCGCACCTCCATCTCGTCGACGCCCCGGTCGCCCTCGATGACGCGGCGGGCCTCGGCCGGGTCGGACGAGACGAGGGCCTCGATGGCGAGGCGGATCTGGTTCTCCACCTCGGCGCCCATCCCGATGAGCTGGCGGCGGAGGCTCTCGAGCTTCTCGGAGAAGTGCTCTTTCATCTCGGCTCCTGCGCGGCGACGGCGGTCGCGCCGGCGGCCGTGGCCTCGGCCGCCGGGAGTATCACGGTGAACCGGCTCCCGCTCCCCGGCGCCGAGTCCACCCGGACCTCGCCGCCGTGGAGGATCAGGAGGTGCTTGACGATCGCCAGGCCGAGCCCGGTCCCGGGGACGCCCCGGTTGCGCGACGGGTCGGCCCGGTAGAAGCGCTGGAAGATCCTCTCCTGGTCGGCACGCGAGATCCCGATCCCGCGGTCGACGACGTGGACGGCCACGCCGCCCCCGGGCCCGAGGCCGACGGGCTCGGCGAGGACGTCCACCCGGGCGCCGCCGGGGGAGAACTTCACGGCGTTGTCCAGGAGGTTCCGGAAGACCTGCGAGAGCCGCCGCCGGTCGCCCCGGACCGAGAGGCCCGTCGGCGCCTCGACGGCGACGGTGACGTCCTTGGCGGCCGCGGCCCGCGCGACGTCTCTGCCCACGTCGGCCAGGAGGGAGGAGACGGTGACGGCCTCCATCGAGAGCGAGACCGAGCCGGACTCGATCTGCGAGAGGTCGATCAGGTCGGAGACGAGCTCCTCCATCTCCGCGGACTGCCGCAGGACGATCTCGGACAGCCTCCGGAGCGTCTCGGGCAGCTCCTCCTCCCCCGCCAGCGTCTCGGCCGCGGCCCGCACCGAGGCCAGCGGAGTCCGGAGCTCGTGCGAGACGTCGGCGACGAAGCGGCGGCGAAGCTCCTCCGTCCGCTCCTGCTCGGTGACGTCCCGGACGACCCCGACCGCGGCCGGGTCGTCGGGCGCGGAGCCCGGCTCCAGCGGCCGGACCGTCACCTCCACGGTCCGCTCCAGCCCCACCTCGGCGTCCAGCCGGACGGTCGCCGACTCCGCCGCGGCGTCGCGCCCCCGGCGGGCGAGGCCCGCCTCGAAGAGCCTCACGACGGCGGGGTTGCGGACGAGGTCGACGAGCGCCGCCCCCGCGACGCGTCCCCCCGCGCGGAAGAGCCGCCGCGCGGCCGGGTTGGCGTCCAGGACGCGGAGGCGGGCGTCGACGACGAGGAGGCCTGCCGGGACCTGCTCGACGACGGTCCGGGCCAGGAGGCGGGCCGTCTCGCTCCCCTTCCGTTGCCGAGCCACGACGTCGGCGAGCCCGCCGATCGAGACGAGGAGCGCCTCCGTCTCGGCGGAGACCGCCTCCGGCAGCCGGGGCCTCTCGCCTTCGGACGCGCGCTCCACGCCCTTCTCCAGCTCGGCGAGCTCGCGCCGGCGCCGCCGCGCCGCCAGGAGGACGAGCGCCCCGGCGCCCGCGGCGACGACCGCCGCCGAGGCCGGCTCCGGCAGCACGAGGACGGCCGCCGCGGAAGCGCAGGCGAGAGCCGAAGCGAGGAGGAAGGAGCGGCGGTGCCTCATCCGGCGAACTTGTACCCCAGCCCCACCACGGTCTCGACCGTCCCCTCGCCGACCTTCTTCCGCAGCGACCGGATGTGGACGTCGACCGTCCGCGTCTCCACGTCGGCGGCGTAGTCCCACAGGCGCGAGAGGATCGTCTCGCGCGTCACGACCCGGCCCGAGCTCCTTATCAGGAGCCAGAGGAGGTCGAACTCCTTCTTGGTCAGGTGGACGGGCGTCCCCTCGCGCAGGACGAGGTGCCGCGTCCGGTCGACCCGGAGCCGGCCGTTGTCGAAGACCTCGTCGGGGGCCTCGGGGCTCGCCGCGCGCCGGAGGAGGGCCGACAGCCGGGCCATCAGCTCCTTCGTCGAGAACGGCTTCGTCACGTAGTCGTCCGCTCCCAGCTCGAACCCGAGCAGCTTGTCCCGCTCCTCGGCCCGCGCCGTCAGCATCAGGACCGGCAGCCTCCGCGTCGCCTCCGTCCGCCGCAGCTCGCGGCAGATCGTCAGGCCGTCCACGTCGGGGAGGTTCAGGTCCAGGAGGAGGACGTCGGGAGGGCTCTGGGCGACGGCGTCGAGCGCCTCCGCGCCCGAGGCGAACCGCGTCACCTCGTAGCGCCCGTCCTTGCGGAGGTTGTACGTCAGGGTGTACGCGAGGTCGTCGTCGTCCTCCACGAGGACGACGCGCCAGACGGCCCGCGTCGGGGCCGGCTCGTCGGGGCGCCGGGGCGGAGCGGGGGCCTCGCTCACCCGAACCTCCCCGTTATGTAGTCTTCCGTCATCTTCTGCTTCGGGCGCGTGAAGATGGCGTCCGTCCGGTCGAACTCCACCAGCTTCCCCAGCATGAAGAAGCCGGTCTCGTCGGAGACGCGGGCGGCCTGCTGCATGTTGTGGGTGACGATGACGATCGTGTAGCGCTCCTTCAGCTCGAAGATCAGCTCCTCGATCTTGGCGGTGGCGATCGGGTCGAGCGCCGAGCAGGGCTCGTCCATCAGGACGACCTCGGGCTCCACGGCGATCGCGCGGGCGATGCAGAGCCGCTGCATCTGCCCCCCGGAGAGGGAGAGCGCGCTCTCCTCCAGCCGGTCCTTCACCTCGTCCCAGAGCGCCGCGCCCCGGAGCGCCTTCTCGCACGCCTCGCGCAGCTCGGCGCGGTTTCGCACCCCCTGGATCCTGAGGCCGTAGACGACGTTCTCGAAGATCGACTTCGGGAACGGGTTCGACTTCTGGAAGACCATCCCGAGCCGCTTCCTCACGTCCACGACGTCCACCGCGGGCCCGTAGAGGTCCTGGCCCTTGACCCGGAGGCTCCCCTCCACCCGCACGCCGTCGATCAGGTCGTTCATCCGGTTCAGGCAGCGCAGGAGCGTCGACTTCCCGCACCCGGACGGACCGATGAAGGCCGTCACGGTCCGCTCCTTCAGCGAGAGGCGGATGTCGAAGAGCGCCTGCTTCTCCCCGTACCAGAGGTTGAAGCGCTCGATCTCGATCAGCGCCGGCGACGGTCCCTCCGGGGGCGGCGCGGGGGGCGGCGTCCGCGTCCCGGGGGAGACGGGCAGGGGCGGCTCGGTCATGGTCTCGCTCTTCACGGTCGGCTCAGATCCCGGCGGTCTTCAGCTTCTTCCGGAGGCGGTTGCGGACGACGATCGCGGTGAGGTTCAGCGCGACCACGATGACGAGCAGGAGGATCGTCGTGTTGTAGACCATCGGGCGGGCGGCGTCCACGTTGGGGCTCTGGAAGCCGACGTCGTAGACGTGGAACCCGAGGTGCATGAACTTGCGGTCCAGGTGGAGGAACGGGGCGGAGCCGTCGAGGGGGAGCGCCGGCGCGAGCTTGACGACGCCGGTGATCATGAGGGGCGCCACCTCGCCCGCGGCGCGGGCCATCGCCAGGATCAGGCCGGTGAGGATCGACGGCATCACCGCCGGGAGGACGACGCGCCACATCGTCTCCAGCTTCGTGGCCCCCAGGGCGAGCGAGGCCTCGCGCATCCCCCGCGGGATCGCGGCGAGCCCCTCCTCGGCCGCCACGATCACGACCGGGACCGTCAGGAGGGCGAGCGTCAGAGAGGCCCAGAGGATCCCGCCGGTCCCCCACGTCGGGGTGGGGAGGGCCTCCGCGTAGAAGAGGCGGTCGATCGACCCGCCGAGGCCGTAGACGAAGAAGCCGAGGCCGAAGACGCCGAAGACGATCGAGGGGACGCCGGCGAGGTTGTTCACCGCGATCCTCACCGCGCTGACGACCGGCCCCTGCACCGCGTACTCGCGGAGGTAGAAGGCCGTCAGGACGCCGAGCGGGGTCACGACGAGGCTCATGAGGACGACCATCATCACGGTCCCGAAGATGGCCGGGAAGACGCCCCCCTCGGTGTTCGACTCGCGGGGGTCCTCCGACACGAAGGACCAGACGTTGGCCAGGTACCGTCCCAGCTTGGCGGCCGTCCCCATCGTGTTGGGGCGGTCGGCGCGGAGGACCTGCCCGAGGGGGAGCTCCTTCCTCGCGCCGTCGGCCGCCTCGAGGAAGACCGTCGCCGTCGAGCGCGCGCGGACGGCCGCCAGCTCGGCCATCAGCTCGCCGTAGCGGCTCTCCGCGGCGGCGGCCTCCTCCAGGAGGCGCGCCGCCTCGGGCCCTGGGGCCGTCCCCTTCCGCTCCAGCCGCTTCGTCGCGAGCCGGATCCGCTCCTTCTCCGCGTTGACGGCCCCGATCTCGTCCTTCTCGATCCTGAGCTCCTCGGCCCGCAGCGCCGAGACCTTCGGGAGCTCCGCCTCGAGCGCCCTCCACGCCGCCTCCCGGCCCACGCCCAGAGGCCGCTCGCCGTCCCGGACCTCGACCGGCCAGCCGAAGAAGTCGCCCCACTCCAGGCGCTCGACGACGACCAGGTCGGCGGGCCTCGTCCGGCGGGCGACCCGCTCCTCGTCCACCCAGACGAAGTCGGCCCCCGTCAGGTCCCGGTTCCCCTGCTTCACCTTGATCCGGTGGCGCACCGGCGCGTCCGCGGGGGCGTCGGGGTCCGGGATCGCCTCGCGCTGGACGACCCGCCCGGCGACCCGGGTCCCGTCCTCGAGCTCCAGGAGCCACAGGTCCGCCGGCCAGAAGAACCCCAGCCCGTTCACCATCACGAGGACGAGGAGGCCGAGCACCATCAGGAGCGAGAAGGCGAGGGCGGCGCCCGTGAGCCAGACGAAGGGCTCGCCGCCCAAGAGGATCTTCTTCATTCGAACGTCCGGTACTTCTTCCGGAGGCGCAGCCTCACCAGCTCCGCGGCGGTGTTCACGACGAAGGTCATCGCGAACAGCAGGAGGGCGGCCAGGAACAGCACCCGGAACAGGGTGCCCCCCTCGGGGGCCTCCGGCAGCTCCACGGCGATGTTGGCCGAGAGGGCGCGGAATCCGTTGAAGAGCGAGGAGTCCATCACCGGCGTGTTGCCGGTGGCCATGAGCACGATCATCGTCTCGCCCACGGCCCGGCCGAAGCCGATCATGACGGCCGAGAAGATGCCGGGGCTGGCGGTCGGCAGGACGACCCGCAGGGCCGTCTGCCAGCGCGTCGCGCCGAGCGCGAGCGAGCCGGCCGTCAGCCCGTACGGGACGGCCGCCAGCGAGTCCTCGGCGACGGTGAAGATGATCGGGATCACCGCGAACCCCATGGCCAGCCCGACGACGAGCGAGTTCCTCTGGTCGTACGTCACGCCGAGCGCGGACGCGAGCCAGGTGCGGTAGTCCCCGGCCAGGAGCCCGGCCTCGAGGAACGCCCCGAGCTTCAGGGCCAGGAGCACGCCGAGGAGGACGATCGGCAGCAGGAAGGCGATCTCGAGCCCGTGCGGCAGGCGCCGCCGCGCCGACGCCGGGAGGCCGAGCCAGACCGCCGCCGCGGCGAACGTCAGGAGCGGCACCACCACCGGGACCAGGAGGACGCCCGGGGCCGCCCTCTCCAGCATCGGCGCCAGCCAGAGGCCGCCGAGGAACCCGAGCACGACGCTCGGGAGCGCGGCCATGATCTCCACCGTCGGCTTGAGGTACGACTTGAGCCCCGGGTGCATGAACTGCGACGTGTAGAGCGCCCCCATGAGCGCCAGCGGGATCGCGACGAGGAGCGCGTAGAAGGTCCCCTTCAGCGTCCCGTAGACCAGGGGCGTCAGGCTCAGCTTGGCCTCGAAGTCGTCCGTGGCGCCCGTCGACTGCCAGACCCACTCGGGCCGGGCGTAGCCCTCGTACCACACCTTGCCGAAGAGGGAGCCGAGGGTGACCTCGGGGTGCGGGTTGTCGACCGCGAAGCGCCGGATCCTCCCCGAGGCGTCCACCACCGCGACGCCGTCGGCCTTCGGGGCCATCGTCACGGCGCGAGCGGCGCTCCCCGAGGCGCCGAGGTCCAGCAGCGTCCGCCCCGTCGTGGCGTAGTGGAGCCGGACGCCCCCCGCCGCGTCCGCCGTCACGAAGCCCTTGTCCCGCCTCGAGGGCGCGACCCCGACGACCGCGGCCGCGTGGGGCGGGAAGCGGTGGATCCTCGCGAGCCCTCGCGACCCGCGCTCGTCCTGGACCACCTGCCACGTCGAGACCGCCCCGTCCCGGCCCCCGGCGACGAGGGTCCGGTCGCCGTTGAGCCAGCCGAGGACCGTCACCGCCGCGCGCGAGGCCCCTGAGGCGTCCACCGTCTCGGCCGTCGCGGCCCCTCCCTCCCGCAGGTCGACGCGGACGAGGCGGCCCGTGGAGGTCCCCGCCACCACGTCGTCGCCGCGGGCGTCGAGCGCCAGCGCGGTCACCGTCCCCTCCGTGTCGAGCGAGACGGCGACCCTCTCCTCCGAGCGCGTGACGTCGCCGACGAGCGAGGTCTGCTCCGTCACGCGGACGACCGTCACCTGCCGCGGCCCCACCGCGGCGGCCACCACCGGCCCGTCCCGCCCCTCGATCCACCGGAACAGGGAGACCGGCTCCCCGGACGGGTCGACGGCGACGGCCGCGCGCGGCTCCACGACCCCGTGGACGGTCCGGCCCCCCTCCTCGAACGCGACCTCCGTCGAGACGTGGACCGGCAGGACGCGGCCGTCCGACAGGCCGAGGACGAGGTAGGCCGTCCCGCTGGCGGCCGCCGAGGTCACCGAAGCGCCGCCGAGCGTCGAGGGGGGAGGCGGCGTCCAGGCGCCCGTCGCCAGCCGGAGGACGCCGACTCCCTGCCGCGTCGCCACGAAGGCCAGCTCCTGGTACTCGTCCAGCAAGAGGGCCATCGCCTCGGACCCGGCCGGAAGGGCCACCTCTCCCGCCGGCGCGGCGCGCGGGGGCGCGGCGAGCGGGAGGGCCACCGCGGCGATGACGAAGAGGATCGCCAGGATCGCCGCGATGATCGTCAGCCCGCTCGCCGTCACGAACCGGGTCGCGAGCCGGTCCTCGAGGCCCCGGCGCCGGTTCAGCGCCGCGGCGGCGGTCCGTCGCTCCGCCGCGCTCGCCGCGTCCCGGGGCCTGGCCTCGCTCTCCGCCACGACGAGGACCTTACAGCTTGCCGAGCTCTTCCGTGACCAGCTTGGCCGGGAGGGGGTAGTAGCCGTCCTTGACGACGACCTCCTGGCCCTCCTTCGAGAGGACCAGCCTCAGGAACTCGCCCACGAGCGGGTCGAGCGGCTTGCCGGGGGCCTTGTTCACGTAGACGTAGAGGAACCGGGCCAGCGGGTAGGCGCCGGAGTAGGCCTGCTCGGCGGTGGCGGGAGAGCAGGCCTCGCCGGGCTTCCTGGCGATCGGGACCGCCTTGACGCCGGCCGTCGCGTACCCGATGCCGCTGTAGCCGATCGCGTAGCGGTCGACCGTGACCCCCTGGACGACCGAGGCCGACCCGGGCTGCTCCTTGACCTCGTCCTTGTAGTCGCCGTTGAGGAGGACGTGCTCCTTGAAGAAGCCGTAGGTGCCGGAGGCGGAGTTGCGGCCGAAGAGGCTCACGGGGCGGCTCGCCCAGTCCCCGGTCAGGCCGAGCTGGCCCCACGTCTTGACGTTCTCCTTGTAGCCGGAGCGGCGGGTCTTCGAGAAGACGCCGTCCACCTGGGGCATCGACAGGCAGGCGACCGGGTTGTCCTTGTTCACGAAGACGGCGAGCGCGTCGACGGCGACCCGGACCTTCGTCGGCTTGTAGCCGAACTTCTTCTCGAACTGGTCGACCTCGGACCCCTTCATCTCCCGCGACATCGGGCCGACCTGGGCCGTCGCCGCGATGAGCGCCGGCGGGGCCGTCGAGGAGCCCTTCCCCTCGATCTGGACCTTCACGTTGGGGTACGTCTTGTTGAACTTCTCGGCCCAGAGCGTCATGAGGTTGTTCAGGGTGTCCGAGCCGATCGAGCTCAGGTTCCCCGAGATCCCGGACGCGGTCTTGTAGGCCGGGATCGAGGGGTCGACCTGCGCGGGCTGCGCGGCGGCGGCGCCCGACAGGACGAGGGCGGCGGCGAGGATCGAGGCTTTCTTCATTCTTTCCTCCTGCGGTTCCGGGAGCGGAGGATCCGCGAGGGCTCCGTGGACCCTGTGAGGCCGGCGTTAAATCGGCGTGAAGGGGCCTCCGCCGCCCGCCGGCCGGGACTCTTTACACCCTCTGAACGCCTTCTCAACGCCCCCTCCGCTCCCCCGGTCCAGCCTCCCCGGGCGCGCCGGGTCCGGCGCGATCGGGAAAGGAGAGACTGGAGATGAGCTTCGACCCCGTGAGGCGCCTGACGGCGCTCGTCCTCTTGTGCGGACTCTGGGCCGCCCCGGCCGCCTGGGGCCAGGTCAACCTCCTCTGGTACAAGGAGGTCGTCCACGACGGCCGGATCTACGTCTTCAACGACCCGAACGTCTACCAGGCGTGGGAGGGGTCGAAGGAGATGGGGAAGTCGATCACCCGGATCGCCCACGGCCCGGGCGGCGAGACCGTCGTCTTCGACAGCGAGGCGGCTCTCGACCTGTACAACTTCAAGCACGGCAAGGAGGCCGAGGTCCGGCCCTACACGCCCCCCAAGGCGCCCAGCTTCCCGCCGCCGACCACCATCAAGGTCGCCGACGGCGAGCTGAAGTTCGGGCTCCTCCTGCAGGCCTGGTACTTCGGCGACGACTCGGCGCAGGGCTCCGGCAACTCGTACCTCGGCAACCCGACCGGCGTGAACACGTTCCGCCTCCGCCGGGCCGAGATCAAGCTCTCCGGCAAGGTGACCCCGGCCTGGGGCTTCGAGGTGATGATCGACCCGGCCAAGACGCAGGTCTTCAGCTCGGGGGCCGACGACAAGATCCTCCAGGACCTGGCGGTCTCCTTCCTCGGGCTGAAGGGCCACGAGCTCAGCCTGGGGCAGAAGAAGATCGCCGTCACCGAGGAGGGCCTCCGGTCGTCCTCGGAGATCGACTTCGCCGAGCGGGCCCGGATCACCCGGGTCATCGGCGACCAGCGGCAGCCCGGCTTCTTCTACAAGGGCGAGTACGGCCACCTCTTCGGCGCGCAGGCCTCGATCACCTCCGGCCTCCCGTCGAACGTCCCCGGGACCTCCGACCGGCTCTTCTACGCGGCCCGCTTCGACGTCAAGCCCGTCCAGGGGATGGTCGCCGGCCTCTCCGGCGGGACGGGCGACCAGGGCCCGCAGTCCCTGACCCGCGACAGGATCGGCGCGCACTTCCGCTGGGACGGCACGGAGAAGCTGCCCCTCATGGTCCGCGCCGAGTACGGGCGCGCCACCGACGGCCAGACGAACGGCACCGAGATCGACCGCGACGGCTTCTACGTCTCGACGCTCTACACGTTCGCCAAGCAGTTCCGCCTCGGCGTCCGGTACGAGGAGTACGACGCCAACAAGGACGTCGCGGGCGACGACCTCACGATCGTCACCGGCGGCTTCCACTACATGATCAAGGGGAAGAACGTCAACCTGAAGGCCGAGTGGTACGGCGTGAAGCAGGAGGGCCGGAAGGTCAACGACGTCCTCGACGAGCGGTACAACCAGTTCGTCCTCGCCGCGCAGGTCGCGTTCTAGGCCGCTCCCGGGCACCCTCCCGCCGAGAGCCCCCGGCCCCCCGCCGGGGGCTCTCCGCCCTCGTCCGGGCCGGAGGATGCGAGACTACCCGCCCGTGAGGAGCCTCCCGAGCGCCGCCCGTCGACTCGTGGCCGCGGCGGCCCTGCTCCTGGTCGTCTGCCCCGGCGCCCTCGGCCAGGAGGCCGCGCCGGACCCGGGAGCCCCGCCGGCGAAGGGGATCCCCTTCCCGCCCCCGACGACGCTGAGGATCGGCGACGGCGAGCTCGAGTTCGGCCTTCTCCTCCAGGCCTGGTACTACGGCGACGACTCGGAGGCGGGCACGGGCACGAGCTACCTCGGGAACCCGACCGGCGTGAACACGTTCCGCCTCCGGCGGGCCGAGATCAAGCTCTCGGGGACGGTGACGCCCTCCTGGGGCTTCGACGTGATGTTCGACCCGGCCAAGTCCCAGAGCTCGGACCCGGACGGCGACGGGAAGATCCTCCAGGACCTCGGGATCAGCTTCCTCGGCTGGAAGGGCCACGAGCTGACCCTGGGGCAGCGGAAGATCGCCGTCTCCGAGGAGGGGCTCCGCTCCTCGGCCGAGCTCGATTTCGCCGAACGCTCGCGGATCGCTCGCGTCATCGGCGACCAGCGGCAGCCCGGCTTCTTCTATCGCGGCGAGCTCGGCCCGCTCTTCGCCCTCCAGGCCTCCTTCACGACGGGGGGGCCCGCGAACACCGCCGCCACCTCCGACCGGCTCTTCTGCGCGGCCCGGCTCGACGTGAAGCCGGTCAAGGGGATGCTCGCCGGCCTCTCCGGCGGGACGGGGGACCAGGGGCCGCAGTCCCTGACCCGCGACCGCCTCGGCGCGCACTTCCGCTGGGACGGGACCGAGGCCCTCCCGCTGATGGTCCGGGCCGAGTACGGCCGCGCCACGGACGGGCAGACGAACGGCACCGAGATCGACCGCGACGGCTTCTACGTCTCGGCCCTCTACACGTTCGCCGGGCAGTTCCGCCTCGGCGTCCGGTACGAGGAGTACGACGCCGACGAGGACGTCGCGGGCGACATCCTCTCGATCGTCACCGGCGGGTTCCACTACATGTTCAAGGGGAAGAACGTCAACCTGAAGGCCGAGTGGTACGGCGTGAAGCAGGAGGGCCGCAAGGTCGACGACGTCCTCGACGAGCGATACGACCAGTTCGTCCTCGCCGCCCAGGTCGCCTTCTAGCTCGCCCGCCCCCCTTCTCGCCGCCCGTTCCCCGGAAGGGCCCACGGGGTGCGAAACTCCGCCCGGGAGGGAGTCCATGGCGACGACGACGGACCGGCTCCTGGGCTGGGCGCGCCCCTTCATCCTCGTCCTCGGGAGGAACCGCTGGACGCTCACGGGCGCGGTCGTGACGACCAGCTCGGCGGTGGCGATCCTCTTCACGCTCCTCTTCGAGCTCCTCGGCCGCGGCCCGCACCACCCGTACGCGGGGATCGTCCTCTTCCTGATCCTGCCGGGGATCTTCGTCTTCGGCCTCGCCCTGATCCCGTTCGGGCTGCTCCTGGACCGGGCCCGGCGGAAGAAGGCCGGGAAGCTGGAGGCGGCGCTCCCCGACATCGACCTGAACGTCCCCCGGATCCGCCGGACGGTCGAGGTCGTCGGCGGACTGACGCTCCTGAACATCTTCATCCTGGCCTTCGCGTCGTTCGCGGGCGTCGAGTACATGGACTCGACGACCTTCTGCGGCGAGGCGTGTCACTCGGTGATGGCACCGGAGTACTCCGCGTACAAGGACTCCCCGCACTCGCGGGTCGGCTGCGTCGGCTGCCACATCGGTCCGGGGGCCTCCTGGTTCGTGAAGTCGAAGCTGTCGGGCCTGAGGCAGGTCTTCGCGGTCACCTTCAAGACCTACTCGCGGCCGATCCCATCGCCCGTCCACGCGCTCCGCCCGGCGCGGGAGACGTGCGAGCAGTGCCACTGGCCGACGAAGTTCCACGGGGACAAGCTCGTCGTGAAGACCCGGTTCGCCGACGACGAGGCGAACACGCCGCTGAAGACCGTCCTGGTCCTGCGGATCGGCGGGCGGAGCCCGAGCGGGCTCTCCGGCATCCACGGCCGCCACCTCGACGCGGGCTCCAGGATCGAGTACGTCACGACCGACCGGCGGCGCGAGACGATCCCGCTCATCTCCTACCGCGACGACACCGGCAAGACGGTCGAGTTCCGGGCGGAGGACTCGAAGGCGACGCCCGAGGACCTCGCCAAGGGCGAGCGCCGCCTCATGGACTGCGTCGACTGCCACAACCGGCCCACGCACGCGTTCCCGCTGCCCGAGAGGGCGGTCGACTCGGCCATCCTCGACGGGCGGATCGACCGGAGCCTCCCGTTCGTGAAGAAGAAGGCCGTCGAGGTCCTGAAGGTCGAGTACCCGACGCGGGAGGCCGCCGCGGCGGCGATCCCCGCGGCCCTGGCGTCGTACTACGAGAAGGAGCAGCCGGCCGCCTTCGCGTCCCACCGCGCCAAGGTGGACGAGGCGGCGTCGGCGGTGAAGGAGATCTACCTGAAGTACGTCTACCCCGACATGAAGCTGACCTGGGGAGCCCACCCGAACCACATCGGGCACGAGGACTTCCCCACGGCGGGCTGCTTCCGGTGCCACGACGGCAGCCACAAGTCGGCCGACGGGCGGGTGGTCAGCTCCGACTGCGACTCGTGCCACTCGATCCTGGCGCAGGACGAGGCGGACCCGGAGGTCCTCGCCAAGCTCGACCTGAAGTGACCGGGGGAAGGCACGGGCGTAGGGGCGGGCCCTTGCGGTTGCGACTGCAGACGGCGGTCGCCTAGAATGGCCGCCTTTCGGCCCAGCCCTTGCGTGCAGAGGAGGCCTCGGGAGATTGACTGACCAGCGGGTCCCATCCGGTCCCGGGACGGGAGCGTCCGGGGTCGCTTCCCGTCCGGGTGCCCCGGAGCCGGTCGACCGGCGCGTCCTCGTCGTCGTCGGCACGCGGCCGGAGGCCATCAAGCTGGCCCCGGTCGTCGAGGCGCTCCGGGCCTCCGGGACCCTGACACCGGTCCTCCTGGCCACGTCGCAGCACCGGGAGATGCTCCGTCAGGCCCTCGCGCCCTTCGACCTCGCGCCGGACCTCGATCTGGACGTCATGACGCAGGGCCAGTCGCCGACGGCCGTCGCCTCGCGCGTCCTGTCGCGGCTCGAGCCCCACCTGAAAGACCCGGCCCCGGCCTTCGTCGTCGTCCAGGGCGACACGACGACGGCCCTGGCGGCGGCCTGGGCGGCCTTCTACGCGGGGGTGCCGGTGGCGCACGTCGAGGCGGGCCTCCGAAGCGGCCGCCTCGACGCCCCTTTCCCCGAGGAGTTCAACCGCCGGAGCATCTCGGTCGCCACGTCCCTCCACTTCGCCCCCACCGCGCTCTCGCGGGAGAACCTCCTCTCCGAGGGCGTCGACCCCGCCCGCGTCCACGTCGTCGGGAACACCATCGTGGACGCGGTCCAGAGGATCCTGCGCGACCGCCCCCGCACCGGTCGCGGTGACGGGAGCAGCACGATCCTCGTGACGCTCCACCGCCGCGAGAGCTTCGGCGAGCCGCTCGAGCGGGCGCTCGGCGCCGTCCGGACGATCGCCCGCGAGATGGGCGAGCGGGTCCGGATCGTCTTCCCCGTCCACCCGAACCCGAACGTCTCCGGCCCGGCCCTCGCCTTCCTGCAAGGCCTTCCGAACGTCGACCTCGTCGCGCCGATGGACTACCCGGAGTTCCTCGACACGTTCCGGTCGTCCCGGTTCGTCCTGTCGGACTCGGGCGGGGTCCAGGAGGAATCCCCGACGCTCCGGGTCCCGGTCCTGGTCGCCCGCGAGACGACCGAGCGGCCCGAGGTCCTCGACTCCGGCTGGGGCACGCTCGTCGGGACGGACCCGGAGCGGATCCTCGAGGAGTCCCGCCGGCTGCTTCTCGACGAGGAGGCGTACCAGGCGCGGCGCGCCGGGCCGAACCCGTTCGGGGACGGCCGGGCCGCCGAGCGGATCGCCGCGGCGCTCGCCGCCGCCTGCGTCCCGGTGGCCCCGGTCCCGTCGGCTTGACTCCCGTGACGCGAACGGACCCGACGCCCCCGAGCTCCGCAGCTCCCGACGCGCGGGGCCGGGGCGAGGCCCCGGCGGGCGCCGCGGTGGCGGCGACGGACCGGGCCCGGCTCCAGGCCAGACGCCGCGCCGCGGCCGAGACGGACCTCCTCCGGGCCTCCCGCGACCTGCGGAGAGCCCACCAGGAGATCGACGCGCTCGCCGCGACCTGTGACGGGCTGAGGGCCGAGCTGGCCGCCGAGCGGGACCGTTCCGGCCGGGCCGAGCGACGGGCGGCGCAGCTTGGGCAGCGCGCCGACGCCGCCCGGATCCGCTCGGAAGCTCTCGAGCGGCGCTCGGACGCGCTCGAGACGAGGGCGAACGCCCTCGAGGAGGCCGCCCGGGAGGCCGTACGCGAGGCGCGGGACTGGAAGCGGCGCGCCGAGGACGTCGAGAGGCGCGTCCGGACGCTCGAGGCGGAGACGCTCGGTCTGGCGTCGGAGCGGGACCGGGCCCGCGAGGAGCTCGCCGCCCTGCGGGCGACCCGGCTGGTCCGGCTCGCGGCAGCCTGGGATCGATTCACGCCTCGCCCGGTCCCGTCGTCCCGCGACGGCTCGCCGGCGGGAACCGTCTCCCCTTCCGGCCCGGGGGGCCCCGCCTCCGCGGCGACGCTTCCGGCTCCCGGGGCCTCTCTCGCGGCGGTCCCGCCCGCGCCGGAGCCCCTCGGGGACCTCCGAGCCCTCCCCGAGGTCCCCCCGCCGCTGCCGCCCCTCGATCCGGAGCCGCCGGCGGCAGCCCGGGAGGCCCCGGCCGCGCGGCTCCCGTGGCGAGGCGCCGCTCCCGAGGCCGGGCGTCCCGGCCTGGCCGACGTCGTCTGCTTCTCCATCATCGAGTGGGACTTCCTCTTCCAGCGCCCGCAGCAGCTGCTTTCCCGCCTGGCCGAGCGGGGACACCGGGTCTTCCACGTCAGCGCGCACCAGCGGTCGCCCGACGCAGGACCCCGGCTCTACCGGGCGAGGGAGCGGGTCTTCGAGGTGCTCCTGGGCGGGACGCTCGTGGACCTCTTCCGCGAGGAGCCCACGCCGGACGACCTGGACGCCCTGGCGAGGTCGTTCGGCGCCCTCCGCGAGGCGGCGGGAGTGAGCGACGCCGTCCTCCTGGTCCACCACCCCTTCTGGTGGCCCGTCGTCGAGCGCGTGCGCTCCGAGACCGGCTGGGCGCTCGTCTACGACTGCATGGACCACCATTCTGGGTTCCAGACGAACCTCAGGCCCGTGGAGCCCGTCGAGCGCGAGCTCGTGGCCGGGGCGGACCTCGTCCTGACCTCGTCCCGCCTCCTCCAGCGGGAGCTGGACCGGCCGGGCCGCCCGGTCGTGCTCTTGCCGAACGGCGCCGACGCCGACTACTTCGAGTCCGTCGCTCCCCGCCTCCCGCTGGCGGGGCGGCGCCCCGTCGTGGGCTACTTCGGAGCGATCGCCGACTGGTTCGACCCGGACCTCGTCGCCGACCTGGCCTGCGGCCGGCCGGGGTGGGAGTTCCAGCTCGCCGGGCCGGTCACCCTGGCCGACCCGAGCCGGCTCTCCCGCCTGGCGAACGTCCGTTTCCTCGGGCTCCTCCCGTACGGCGAGCTGGTCCCGTGGCTGGACGGCGTCGACGTCCTCCTCCTGCCGTTCCGGCGGACCCGGCTGACGGAGGCCACGAACCCGGTGAAGGCGTACGAGATCCTCTCGGCGGGCCGGCCGCTCGTCTCGGTCCCCCTTCCGGAGCTTTCGCCGTTCGCCGGCCTCGTCCGCTTCGCCGACGACGCGGCCGGTTTCGACCGCGAGGTCGCAGCCGCGCTGGAGGAGGACGACCCCGGTCTCGTCGAGGCCCGCCGGGCCTTCGCGCGCCGGCACTCCTGGGACGAGCGGGCCGCGGAGCTGGCCGCGCGGCTCGCCGCTCTCGCCCGGCGCCCGGCCGGGGAGGCATGATGAAGCGCCCTTCCCCCGCGGGCTCCACCGGTCCGGGCGGGGTCAGGCTTGCATCCCGGAGGAGACGTCGATGACCGTTCCCGACAGCGCGCCTGTCGACCCCGTCGAGGCGCTGGCCGACCGGCACCTCGTCGAACGGGGCCGGCGGTACCTCCGGAAGATCCGGCTCCGCCTGCTGCGGCGAGAGCTCGAGTGCGGCTCGCTGCGACGTCGCGAGGAAGAGCTCCGGCAGCGCCTCTTCGACGCCGAGGAGGCCGCCCGCAAGGGCGCGCCGGAGCGCGAGGCGCTCCGGGCCGAGGTGGCCGCGCTGCGCGGCCAGCTGGACGCGGCGAGGACCCTGGTCGAGCGGGCCGAGCGCGAGCGGGACGAGGCCCGCGCCGCCGCCCAGGAGCGCACCGCCGCTGCGGCGCGGGCGGAAGAGGAGGCGAGGGCGGTCCGCGAGGCGCTCGAGGCCTCCCGGCGCGAGTCCGCGGAGGGCCGGGCCGCGCTCGACGGGCTGCAGCGTGCGGCCGCGGCCGTCGCCGCCGAGCGGGACGGGGCCCGTGCCGAGCTGGACCGGGTCTACTCCTCCCGCCTCTGGCGGGTCGGCACCGCGTACTGGCGCCTCCTCCGGTCGCTGGGCCTCCTCCGGGGCGCCGCCCCCGCTCCCGCGGCGAGGACGGAGGTCCAGACCCCGGCGGTCGCTCCCGGGCCGGCGCCCGAGGCGGGACTCCCGGTCTCCGCTCCGCTAACCGCCGAGACGGCGCCCGAGGAAGTCGCGCCCCAGCCCGTCCCCGCCGAGCCCCCCTCCGCCTCCTCCGAGGCCGCACCCGAGCCTCCCGCCGCCGCCGAGGCTGCCGAGCAGGTCCTGTTCGCCGACGCCGTGCCGAGCGCCTACGACGTCGTCTGCTTCTCGATCATCGAGTGGGGCTTCCGGTTCCAGCGCCCCCAGCAGCTGCTCGGCCAGTTCGCCGGGCACGGGCACCGCGTCTTCTACGTGAGCCAGGTCTTCCGTCCGGACGGCCCCCCTTACGTGCTGACCCCGATCCGCCCGAACGTCGTCGAAGTCAGCCTCCGGGGCCCCTCGAAGAACATCTACCGGGACACGCTCGACCCCGCGGAGCTCGACGCCCTGTTCGAGTCGCTCGACGCGCTCCGGAGGGACCTCGGCCTGGGCGCCACGGTCTCGCTCGTGGAGCTCCCGTTCTGGTGGCCGCTCGCCGAGAGGGCGCGCGAGCGGAGGGCCTGGCCCGTCGTCTACGACTGCATGGACTACCACCCCGGCTTCTCGACGAACGACACGGCGATGCTGGAGACGGAGAACGCGCTGATCTCGGGCGCCGACCTCGTCGTCGTCTCGTCCGCCTTCCTGGAGCGAGAGGTCGGGCACCACGCCCGGCGGCTCCTCCGGGTCCCGAACGCGTGCGACTACGACGCCTTCGCCGCCGTGCCGCCCCCCCCCCGCGGCCCCTCGCCGGTCGTCGGGTACTACGGGGCCATCGCCGACTGGTTCGACGCGGACCTCGTGGCCGACCTCGCCGAGAGGAGGCCCGACTGGAAGTTCCTCCTCGTCGGCTCGACCTTCACCGCCGACCTCTCCCGCCTCTCGAAGCTCCCGAACGTCGAGCTCCCCGGAGAGGTCCCCTACGCGGACCTCCCCGGCTGGATCGCCCGGATGGACGTCCTCCTGATCCCGTTCCGGAGGACGGAGCTGACCGAGGCCACGAACCCCGTCAAGGCGTACGAGATCCTGGCGGCCGGGCGGCCCCTCGTGTCGGTCCCCCTGCCCGAGGTCGTGGCGCTGGGGGACCTCGTGCGCCTGGCCGGGACGGCCGCGGAGATGGAGCGGGAGGTCCTCGCCGCCCTCCGGACGGACGGGGAGGCCGCGCGCGAGCGGCGTCGCGCTTTCGCGCGCGAGCAGACCTGGTCGCACCGCTTCGAGACGCTCTCCCCCGAGGTCGAGGCGTCGTTCCCGCGGGTCTCGGTCGTCGTCGTCACCTACAACAACCGGGAGTGGAACGAGCGCTGCCTCGTCAGCCTGCGCGAGCGCAACGAGTGGCCGAACCTGGAGGTCGTCGTCGTCGACAACGCCTCCCAGGACGGCTCGCCCGAGCTCCTTCGGCAGCAGGCGGCGCTCGACCCGCGGATCCGCCTCGTCCTCAACGACGACAACCGCGGCTTCGCCGCGGCCAACAACCAGGGGCTCGCCCTGTCGACCGGGCGGGTCCTCGTCCTCCTCAACAACGACACGGTGGCCACGCGGGGTTTCCTCGCCTCCTTCACCCGCCACCTCCTCGCCGACCAGACGATCGGGCTCCTCGGAGCCTCCACGAACGAGATCGCCAACGAGGCCCGGGTGGACGAGGTCGGGTACGACGACCTCGAGGAGCTCCACCCCTGGGCCGCGGACTTCGTCCGCGAGCACGACGGCCAGCTCGAGGACCTCTCGATGCTCGCCATGTTCTGCATCGCCTGGACGCGCGAGACCTTCGAGCGCATCGGGGAGCTCGACGAGCGCTTCGTCGTGGGGATGTTCGAGGACGACGACTACGCCAAGCGCGCGCACGAGCTGGGCCTGAGGACGGTCGTGGCGCGCGACGCCTTCGTCCACCACGCCGGCCGCGCCTCCTTCAAGTCGATCGGCGACGCGCGCTACTTCGAGATCTTCGAGACGAACCGGGCGCGCTTCCAGGAGAAGTGGGGCCTCTGGCTGCCGCACGTGACCAAGCACGCGCGGTCGATGGTCGGGCCCTTCCGCAAGGAGCTGGCCTGGAGGATGGAGCAGGCGGGGGCCGACCCGGGCCGGGTCGTGGTCTTCCTCCCTGCCGTCGGCTGGAACATCTCCCTCGTCCAGCGCCCGCACCACCTGGCGCGCGCCTTCGCGCGCCGGGGCTGGTTCGTCCTGTTCGACTGCACGAACAGCGCGGCCGAGGACTTCGGCGGCTTCCAGGAGGTGGAGCCGCGCCTCCTCCTCTTCCGGGGGCCGACGGACATCCTGACGGACCTCCCCGAGCCGCCCGTCCTCTGGACGCTCCCCTACAACGCCTCCCTGGTCGACTCGTGGAAGCGACGGCGCGTCGTCTACGACTGCATCGACGACCTGAAGGTCTTCCCGTACAACCAGAAGCTCCTCGAGCGCGCGCACGACCGGATGCTCCGGGAGGCCGACGCCGTCCTCTGCGTCTCGCGCCCGCTCCTGGAGGACGTCCGGAAGCGCCGCCCGGACGCCCTCTACGTCCCGAACGCCGTGGACGTGGACCACTTCGCCGCGCTCCCCGAGGACGCCCCGAGGCCCGAGGCGCTGAAGCGGGTCCTCGAGGACGGCCGGCCGGTCGTCGGCTACTACGGGGCGATCGCCAGCTGGCTGGACGTCGACATGGTCGAGAGCGCGGCCCGGCTGAGGCCGGACTGGAGCTTCGTCCTCCTCGGCCAGCGGCTCCTGGACGCCCCGCCGCTCGACCGCCTGGAGGCGCTGCCCAACGTCTTCGTCCTCCCGCCGCAGCGCTACGAGGCGATCCCCTCCGTCCTGGCCTGCTTCGACGTCGCCTTCATCCCGTTCGCCGTCAACGACATCACGCACGCCACCTCCCCGCTGAAGCTCTTCGAGTACTTCGCCGGCGGCAAGCCGGTCCTCTCGAGCCCCATGCCCGAGTGCGCGGCCTTCCCGGAGGTGAGGATCGTGGCGAGCGGCCGCCAGCTGGCCGAGGCGCTCGACCCGGCGCTCCTCGACTCCTGGGACGCCGCCCACCGCGCCCGGCTGAGGAGGCTCGCCTCCGAGAACTCCTGGGCCGCTCGCGCCGACGGCGTGATCGCCGCGCTCCACGTCGAGGCGGCGGCAGCCCCGGAGCCTGCGCAGAGGCCCGCGCCCGCCGGGGACGGCTGGCGGGGCCGCTTCCGCCACCAGGGCCACCACGTCGCCGGGCGCTGCAACGTCTGCGGCGAGGAGACGCAGTTCACGTTCGAGGACCCCAAGACGTTCCGGGAGTCGCTCGTCTGCGGCTCGTGCGGGACGACGAGCCGCTACCGCTCCATCGCCCGCGGGGTCCTGCGCGCCATCGAGCGCGTCGCGGGGGTGAAGAGCGAGAGCCTGGCCGGCCTCCCGCGGGAGAACGGCGGCCGGCGCTTCCGCGTCTTCGACACCCAGCTGCCGTTCACCGCGGAGGTCTGCGCCTACCCGATCCCCGACCTCCTCGCGGCGTGCCCGTGGATCGACGTCGAGCTGGGCGTCTACCGGCCGCGGGACCCTCTCGGGACCGCCTACGCCCCGCGGACGACGAACCAGGACCTCGAGCGGCTCACGTTCGCGGACGCCTCGTTCGAGCTCGTCGTCACGAGCGACGTGATGGAGCACGTCCGGCGGGACGACGTCGCCCACCGGGAGATCCACCGCGTCCTGTCCGACGGGGGGGCCTACGTCTTCACCGTGCCCCACCTCCGGTCGATGGCGCAGACCCTCGTCCGTCGCCGGGTCGTCGACCCGGACGACCCGTCACGGGACGAGGACCTCCTCCCGCCCGAGTACCACGGCGACGCCAACGACCCCGACGGCGGCGTCCTGGCCTACCGCGCCTACGGGACCGACCTGGACGCCTTCCTCAAGAGCGTCGGTTTCCGGGTGGAGTACTCTTGCGACGAGCTCTCCGAGCTCGGGATCCGCTCGACGGAGCTCTACTACTGCACGAAGGTGCGGAAGGCCCCTCCCGCCACGACGCCCGCGCCGCGGCACGGAGGGAAGGGCCGGCCCGGGCGGGGCCGGAGATGAATCCTCGCCGGGACGCGGCGACGAGATCGCCGTCCCGTGTATCTTCCACGAGAAGGAGCTTCACCAGACCGATGCGGACCCAGACCCTCTTCGCGATGCCCGCGCTCCTGGCCACGCTCGCCACCACACTGGCCGGCTGCGGCGGCAGCCCGGAATCCGCCCCGCCCGCCTCGTCGAAGGCCACCGCGGCGAAGCCCCCCCAGGGGACCCTCACCGCCGACCCCAACCCCGTCCAGGTCTGCGACGGCTCCGGTCTCGGCGTCACCACCCTGAGCTGGAAGGGGCCGGCCGGGAAGATCGTCGAGGTACGCGTCGGCAGCCCGGACGGCGTTCTCTTCGCCCAGACCGGGAGCACCGGCACGAAGGCGACCGGCAAGTGGGTCTCGAACAACACCGTCTTCTACCTGCAGCGCGTCGGGGCCGAAGGCCAGCCGGGAGAGACCGTGGCCACGGTCCGCGTCGCGGTCACCCGGGAGGGATGCAAGTAGGCCCGGGCGGAGCGGCTCGCGCCCCGGGCGCCGGTTCCCGTCCGCTCAGGCCCCGGGGCACGCGCCCGGCGTGACGACGACCGGCCCCCGCCTCCCGGTCTCGGGATCGACGAGGAAGTAGCGGAAGGGCCGCACGAGGGCCCCCGCCGGCACGACGAAGCTGAACGTCCGGCGGGTGGCGTCCGTCGTGGTCGGGAGGACCCGGGCGATCTCCTCCCCGACCGCCAGGACTCGCGGAGCGTCGGACCAGAACCCGCCGCCGCTCCCCCAGACGGCGGCCAGGCTGCAGTTGACGCCGGACCGCTCGGGCGCCAGCGCCGCAGTCTCCACGGCCTCCAGGCGCGTCGAGACGACGTCGACGAGGAGCATGCTCCGCTTCCCCGACTCCGCGGGCGGGAACGAGAGGCGCACCACGGGGCGGGACGCCTTGCGTCCGGCGGGCGGACCCGCCGGCACGTAGACTCGGAAGGTCCCGTAGGGCGCCGTCGGCGCCTCGAACGCGGGCGCCCCGCCGACGCCGATCGTCACCTTCGGCGGGTAGGGCCCGGAGCGGTAGTACAGCAGCTCTACCAGCGCGGCCGCGCCGGGAGGCGACGGGAGCTCCACCTCGAGCCAGCCGGACCAGGCGATGCCGGTGAGCCCTTTCTCCAAGTCGCCCCTCACGCGGGCGGGGTCGACCGGGGCGTCGCCGGTGAAGTCGAGGAAGTCCGTCCCGGACTTCCGGCTCTCCAGCCCGGGGTGCGACGCGGCCCCGACCCGCCAGCTCGCGGGCACGTTCTCGCGGGCCCGGGCGACGTGGACCTTCAGCGTCTTGGGGCGCCCGGACGCCGCGTCGACCGAGTAGAACTCGTAGAACCGGCGTTCTCTCGGCGCGCCGGCGTCGAGCGCGAACGCGTTCGCCCCGCCCCAGGGCCCCTCGAGCCCCGAGAGCGCGGCGAGCGTGGTCGGGAGGTCGGACGACGTCGTCGGCGCGTCGCTGAAGTCGAGTCCCTGCGCAGCACCGGGCGGCTTCAAGAGCATCGCCGGCACGCGCATGTCCGCGTGGCCGTGGTCTCCCACGATGGCGATCGTCGCCGCGTCGAAGAACCGCTCGCCTCGGAGCGCCGTCAGCGTCGCCGCGAGCTTCTCCAGGAGCCGGTTGGTCTGGAGCTGGATCGCGTCGCGACCGGACGCCTCGAGCTCCCGCTGCTCCTCCTCGGGGACGAGGGTGAGCGGAGCGTGGACGCCCTGGAGGTGGAACCACCGGAGGACCGGCCCGCTCCCGCCCGTGCGGGCGTCCCGGGCGATCCGTTCGAGCAGGCCCGCGTCGTCGAACCTCTCGGCCAGCGGCGGCTCCCGCAGCCGCAGGCCGCGGACCACGGACTCCTGGAGCCTGGCGAACCGCTTGTCGTCCCGGAGCCAGAGCTTCGCCGGGAGCGGACACGCCCGGTAGAGGGCCAGGCGGGACAGGGAGATCCACCCCGAGGCCGCCGCCGTGTCCTCGCCCTCCCCCTTGACGTTGTGCCAGGCCGCCCGGCCCGGCGCGTACGGGATGGCGTGCTGGGAGTAGATCCGGACGTCGTAGCCGTGCCGCCGCAGGACCGCCGGGAGCGACGCCGGCCCGGAGAGCGCCCGCGAGAGGTACTCCTCGCTCGGGCGGCTGCCGTCGTAGACGATGCCCGAGAGCATCGCCGGCACGGCGTACGTCGTGTTCGGCGCGACGCCGCTGTTGTTGCGGAAGCACGTGAACCCGGCGAACGCCTGGCCGAGGTCCGGCCGTTGGTCGAGCGCCCGGAGGAAGTAGTCCGTCTGCAGGGCGTCCACCACGAACACGAGGACGTCGCCCTTCCCCGAGAAGCGGAGGAGATCCTCGTCGCCGAAGTCGAAATCGGTGAACGTGCGGGCGGAGTACGCCGTGGCGGCCTTGCGGAGGGCCCCGAGCTGCGCGGCGGCCGGGACGAAGGCGAACACGGCGACGCCGGCGAAGGCCGCCACGCACCGCTCGTCGACCCGGCGGCGGAACCGGAGGACGGCCGCGCCCGCCGCGGCGAGGAAGAGCGCCTCGGCGGCGGCCTTCCCGGCGTGCTCCCGGATCGTGACCCGCCTTCCGTCGAAGACGCCCAGGTTCCAGAGGAAGAGCGTCGCGCTCGCGACGGATGCCACGGACACCCAGAGGTACGACAGCCGCAGCCACTCCCGCGCCCGGGGCCTCGACCGCAGGAGCGGGAACGGGAGGAGCGCCGCGGCCCAGAGCGCGACCGCGGCGGAAAGGGAGAGACGCAGCGCGCCGGCGTACCCGACCGCGAGCTCGGCGGTGTTCGTCAGCGCCGCCGCGAGGAGGGGCGCCACGTACGCGGCCGCCACGAGACCGCTCGCGGCGGCCACGTCCTTCCCGGCCGAGCTCCAGCGCCTCGCGCTCATCGGCGGGCGCTCCAGTCCCTGAAGGTGGCCGGCGACACGGGGTCGTCCGGGCAGAACCGGCCGGCGGCGCAGCCCGTCCCGCCGCGCTCCTTCTCCAGCAGCTCGATCCAGGCCGCTCCCGGGCGGTCCCGGCCGACGTCGCGGAACACCGCCCCGGTCGCCGGCTCCCCCCGGTTGTGCGCACCGAGGCGCAGCCGCCCGGCCACGACGGCGGCCTCTTCCCGGGAGAGGGGTTCGTCCGGTCCGAAGCGGCCGCCGGGGAGCCCGTCCATCAGGCCGCTCGCCACGGCCGCCTCGATCGCGACGTGGAGCGGATGGCTCGCCGGGACGTCCGGGAAGCCCGACGGCCCTCGGGCGGCGGACGTCGCGCCGGAGAGGCACGCAGCGATCCGGGCCGCCTCCCCGCGGGAGAATCCGGGGTCGACGTGACGGACGGGATACCCGCCGCGGCGCAGGGCGGCGGCGAAGACGGCGGCGGCCTCCTCGATCGAAGGGGGACAGCACCGGGCCCCGCCGTCCGAAGGCGCGGCGACCGAAGGGTCCATCTCCCCCGGCCGGACTTCCCTCGAGTGGGCTGCGTCCAGGACCCAGCGCGCGCCGGGCCCGAGCAGCTCCAGCCGGCCCAGCGAGAACCAGGGGGGGCTGAACTCCACGCGCGTGCTCCCGTCCGGCTGCTCCACCAGGCGCCCCCCGAGGGAGGTGGACAGCACGTAGCGGCACGGGCCGGGAGCGGTCCTCAGGAGCGGGACGCCCTCCATCCACTCCGGCACCGGGATCCCGGCGACCTCGAGGATCGTCGGCGCCACGTCGACGAGCTGGACCGTGCCCGGGACGCGCTCCCGGCGTTGCCCTCCGGGCAGGCGGAACAGGAGCGGGACCGGGGCGTGGACCCGGTATTCCCTCCCGTGGTCCGAGTAGACCACCACGAGCGTCCGGTCGAGCAGGCCCCGCTCCCGTAGGTCCGCGAGGAAGTCGCGGACGCGCTGGTCGAACTCCAGCGTCGCGTCGTCCAGGAAGTCCGGGTGGAAGGCCCTGTCCTGCTCCTTCCCCGCCGAGAACGTCCGCTTCGCCGGGTGGAACGTCGGGCCGTGCGTGCCGAGGAAGTGCACGTGCGCGAAGAACGGCTCCGAGGTCGAGCGGGAGAACTCGAGGAGGCGCGAGGCCCGCTCGGTGTCGCTCTCCTGGGACGACAGCCCCGACGTCACCTGCGCGAACGGGTCGGGCATGCGTCGCCCGAGGAAGAGGTGCGCCAGACGCTCGGCGATCCGGGCCCAGCTCAGCGCCAGCAGGTGGCTCCCCGACTCGCCGAGGACGGCGCGGACCCGGGGTCCGGGCTCGAGCATCGCGACCGTCGTGCCGGCGACGACGTCGAAGCCGCCGAGGATCCGGAGCTCCAGCGGGTCGGCGTACCCGCGCACGCCCGCGTCGAAGCAGCGGTAGCCGTTCCGCCTCAGGATGCCGGGAAGGTGCTCGAAGGCGTCCCGCCCCCTGAGGACGTCCGGGGGGTACTGCACCCGGGTCGTCGCGGGGTGCTTCCCGGTGAGGAGCGACGTGAGCGAGCCCGTCGTCTGTCCGGAGTTGCTGAAGGCCCTCTCGAAGACCACGGACGACTCCGAGAGCTCGCGAAGGAACGGGGTCGTGTCGCGTGCGTACCCGTGGAGGGACGTGCGGGAGGCGTCCAGGCCGTCCGCACCGAGAAGGACGACGTTCGGGAGAGGGCCCGACGCCCGTACGGGAGCGGCGAGGCGAGGCGGCTCGCCGCCCGCCTCCGAGAGGGCCACCAGCGCGACGAGCCCGGCGGCCGACACGAGGCCCAGGAGGACGACCGCCTTCCGCGCACCGGCCGGGGACCGGGGGATCGACGCGCCCGGCAAGCGCCACCAGATGCGGGCGAGGAGCCCGACGAACGCGGCGGCGTAGGCGATCCGGACGGCCCCGCCCGCGTTGGGGATGCCGAACCCGAAGAGCGTGATCGTGAAGTTGTCGACGAGGAGCATCACCAGGACGGCGACGGCCGTGGCCGGCAAGACGCGGCCGATCGCGGAGGCGAATCGCGAGGCGCTCGGCGCGAGGGACGCCAGGAGGACGAACGGCAGGAGGGCCGCGATCCCCGCCAGGGCGGACGCGAGGACGAGGCGCAGGGGAGCGCCGACCCGCTCCGTCCACGAGAGCCCCAGGAGGACCGACGGCTTCGTCGCGAAGAAGAGGCACTCGGAAGCAGCGACGAGGCCCAGGACCGCGCCGGCGGACAGGGCGACCCGCCAGAGGCCGCCGCCCCGGAGACGTTCCGCCGAAGGTGCGGGTGCGGCTGCCGGGGAACGCTGCTCGTCGGGGCAGTTCTCGCTCATCGGGGCCGCGGCCCTCCCTCTCGCTGCTCGGTTCCTCTCGGGGGCTTCGCGGCGCACCGCGCCGGAAGCGCCAGAAGGATAGCCAGAGTCCGCCGATTCTCAAAGGACCGGAGCCGCCGGCCTCGAGTGCGGTCCCTGGACTCGAAACGTCTCGGTCCCCTGGCCAGAGGAACGCAGACTCGGGGACGTCCCTACCGGATCAGCCCGAGCTTCCGGCAGACCCGCCAGTAGGCGTTCGCAGCGCGCCACGTCCGCGAGCGGTGGATCCGGGCGAGGTCGGCGCTCGCTCGCTCGTGGAGCGCCCGGGCCTCGGCGAGGGCGCGGCGGAGCTCCTCGCCCGCGGAGCGCTCCGCGCCGCAGGTCGCCTCCGAGGCCTGGAGTCGTCGCGCCCACTCCTGGCGCTCGGCATCCCGGGAGCGTGCCGACTCCGCCTCCGCCCTCGCGGAGGCCGAGGCGAGGTCCTCGTGAGCCCCTCTCAGCCCGTCGAGCTCCCTCTCGACGGCCTCGCGCCTCCGGGCCTCGTCGCGGAGCGCCTCCTCGGAGCGCCGGCGCGCCGCCTCGGAATCACGCCGAGCGCTCTCCAGCTCCCACCGGAGCGAGTGGAGGTCCTCCACGGCCAACGTGGACCGGGCGGACTCGGCCGCGAGTTCGTCGAGCGCCCGCTCCAGCGCCCGGCCGAGGCCGGCCGCGCTGTCGGCAGCACGTCGGCGCGCCTCTTCGGCGGAGCGCCTGGCCTCGCCCTCGCGCTGAAGCGCGTCCCTCCGGGCTTCGAGCTCGGCGGCAGTGACCGCGGCCGCCGATCGAGCCTGCTCGAGCCCCCCGACGGCAGCCGTCAGCTGCTGCCGCACCGACGCCAGCTCCGAGTTCGCCACCTCCAGGAGCCGCCCCCGCCCTTCCCGGTCGGCTTCCGAGGCGGCCAGTTGCGCTCTCACCGACTCCAGCTCCGCGCTCGCAACGGAAAGGAGATGCCCCCGCCCCTCCCGCTCCGCCTCCGACGCCGCCAGCTGATCCCGGACCGACGTCAGCTCCGACAGCGCCACCGAGAGCTGGCCGCGCACCGACTCCAGCTCCGCGCTCGCAACGGACAGCAGCTGCCCCCGCCCTTCCCGGTCCGCCTCCGACGCCGCCAGCTGCTCCCGGACCGACGCCAGCTCCGCGCTCGCCGCCTCCAGCAGCCGCCCCCGCCCCTCCCGGTCCGCCTCCGACGCCGCCAGCTGCTCCCGGAGCGACGCGGCCTCGGAGGTCGCGGCGGCCAGCTCGCTCCGCAGCCGCCCGATCTGCTCGCCGTCGCGGGCGCGCTCCGAGAAGAGGTCCGAGAGCGTGACCTGGCTCCGCCGCGCGGACACGGGGAGGCAGGCCGTGCGGTCGCCGCCGTGGACCCAGGACTGGAAGGCCGCCTCGAGGACCTGCGCGGTCTCGAAGTCCCGCCGGGAGAGGCCCAGCAGCCCGAGGGCCTCCTCCTCGGGGATCAGGGCGAGGAGAGGCTCGCCGAGGAGGTACCTCACGTTGAGCCAGCAGCGGCCGAGGACGTAGGCCGCAGGCACCGGGCCACCGAGGCACCACTCGGGGTCGAGCGCCCAGTGTCGTCCGTCCGGGTCGCGGACCAGGTTGGCGGGCACCGGGTCGAGGTTCCCGTGGCGGAGCCACCGCTCGTCCTCGAACTCGGGCCAGGCTCCGAACGCGGTCCGGGCGAGGGGCTCCGGGCCGTGCGGCTCCAGCTGCAGGAGCGCGAGCCATTCGGCGAGCAGCCCCTTCAGGCCCACGCGGTCGCCCCGGCCCACCGCCTCGGAGAGGAGCCGGTCGAGGGGCGTCCCATCGACGTAGTCGAAGACCACCGACCCCGGGCCCGACTCGCGCTCCGGCCGGCGGGCTGGGAGCCGGACCGTCCGCCAGGTCTTCCGCATCCACTCGGCGTTCTCCGCGATCGCGCCGATGTGGGCCGCGCCCTCCGGGTAGAGGGCCCGCTTCTCGATCAGCCTCGCCCCGTCCCGGACGAAGACCCGCGTCATCAGCGCGAAGTCCCGGCGGCGCTCTCTCCAGACCCGGACGTGGAGGACCTCGTCCCGGCCACCCGACGGGGCCGGAGGCCCGGCCGGGGCGGGACGACGCCGCGCCGTCACCGCCCCTCCACGAGGAACGACGGCGCGAAGTGCGGGAGGAGGCCGTTGGCCAGAAGGCCCGCCGCCACGCGCCCCTCGTCGAAGAGCCGGAGACGGTCCTGGTCGTAGCTCGGCGAGGCGGGAGGAAGCTCGCGGGGGTCCGGGAGCCAGTCGTCGCTGTAGACGTGGTTCGGGAGCTTGTAGTCGGGCCAGGGGTAGTAGAACCGCTGGGACGGGAATCCCCCTCGCCGGAGCAGCTCGGCGAGCTCGACACGGCCCCAGGTCCTCACGTCGCCCCGGCCCGGGTAGCCCTCCAGCCCGTCGAAGAAGAGGCCCGTGTGGTCTTCCCGGGCGCCCGCCCAGTACTTCAGGCCGAAGCGGTTCTCGACGGCGACGAGGAGCGTCCCGCCCGGCCGGACCAGCTCGCGGACACGCCGGAGGAGCTGCAGCGGGGGGTCCTCGCCCCTCACGAACTTCGGCGAGTACTCCAGGACGCCGACGAGGGTCGCGACGTCGAACGGCGCGGGGAGCTCGATCGAGGCCAGGTTCCCGACGTGGACCTCGAGGTTGCGGAAGGCGCGGTGGCGCGTCGCGATGACCGTCGCGCGGCGGAGCGAGAGCTCGACGGCCGTCACCTGCCGGACGCGCTCGCAGAAGAGACCGGTGAGGGACCCGCAGCCGGCCCCCACCTCGAGGAGCGATCCCCCCGCGGGGAAGCCGTACCACTCGAGGAGGTTCCTCCGGACCGGCGAGAGGTGGTAGAGGACCGGCCACCGGGCGTCCCGCGCGATGACGGACTCCGGGTCCCGCCCCGAGGCGAGGTAGCCGAGGATCTCGTCCTCGACGTCGCCGTCGCTGTAGACGTCCACCGGCGGGTCCCTGTGGTCGAGCACGGGGACGTGCTCGATGACCGTCCTCGTCGCCAGCTCAGCCCCCGATCCGCGCCGCGTGCCCTCGGCGGCCGCGGAGTGCCCCTGTCGCCATCGCTTTATTCTGAAGCAGGTCGATCGCGCCGAGAAGGGGCCGCGAGGAGATCGCGGCGGCCGGTTCGCGCGGCGCTCCTCCTCCCGCTGCTACGATCGAACGTGTCCCCGACCGCGGATCGACCTCGCCGGGCGGAGCCGGCGGCCGCTCCCCGTCGCGAGGACGGCTCTGCCGTCCCGTGGCGGGCGGTCGCCGTGGTCGGCGTCGGGATCCTCGTGCAGGCGGCGCTCCTCGCCGAGAGCCTCGCGAACCCCCGCCCGATCCTCGGCGACGAGGTGCGCTACTGGGACCGAGCCCTCGCCATCGCCGGGGGCTCGCCGCCGACCCCCGACTTCGTCTGGCCCCCGCTCTACTCCTGGCTCCTCTCGCTCTCGGCCTTCCTCTTCGGCCCGGCCCGGCTGCCGGTGCAGCTCCTCCAGTCGGCCCTCTTCGTCGCCGCCGGGCTCCTCCTCCGGTCGCTCCTCCTGCGGGCGCCTCTCCCGGCCCTCTCCGCCGACGCCGGCCTTCTCCTCCTCCTCCTGGACCTCGAGGCGGCGGCGTTCTGCCAGTACTTCTGGCCGGAGATCGCGTTCCTCTTCCTCGTCCTCCTGGGCGCGTGGGGACTCCTGGCGCCGGAGCGAGAGCGACGCGGCGTCCTCTTCCTCTCCGGCGTGGCCTTCGGCGCCGCCCTGCTGACGAAGTCGCTGCTCTCGGTCTTCGTCCCCGTCCTCGTCGCGGCCGCGGCGCTGCGGGCACCCGGCGAGCCCGTCCGCAGGCGCCTCCGGGCGGCGGCGGCGTTCGCGGCAGGCCTGGCGCTCCTTCCCGTCCCCGTCGCGGCGTGGAACGGCGTCCACCACGGAGAGTTCGTCGTCTCCTCGAGCGGCCTGTTCAACCTCTGGGTCGGCCTCAACGACCCGCCCAGCACCCGCGACTACAACTCCGTCCCCTCGGCCGAGATGGACGACTACCTGGCGTCCGGGAGCCGTCCCGCGGAGCGCAACGCCGCCCTCGTCCCGAGGATCCGCGCGCTGGTCGCGAGCCGGGGCCTCTTCCCCACCCTGGCCGGGCAGCTGAAGAAGCAGTACTTCCGGCTCTTCAACAGGAGCTCGTACTTCACCGACCGGCTCCCGGGGGGTCCCTTGGCGCCTCGCAGCGCGGAGGCCACGCGCGGCGCGCGCCTCATGCGCGTCGCCGCCTACGCCACCTACGCGGCGGTCCTCGTCCTGGGCGCCGTCGGCCTGGCGCTCGGCACGCGCCGCGAGCTCCTCCGCTCCTGGGCGCTCCCCTACCTCTGGGTCGGGCTCCAGCTCGGGCTCTTCCTCCTCCTCCACGTCAAGACCCGCTACCGGATCGGCCTGCTACCGGCCCTCCTGGCGTTCGCGGCGCTCGCGGTGGCGCGGATCCCGGGCGAGGTGGCGGGCGGCAGGCCCAGCGGGCGCCTCGTCGCGGGCCTCGCGCTGGCCGGCGGGGCCCTCTTCCTGGCCTTCCACGACCTGGCGCCGTGAGCCGGGCGCCGTCCCGGCGACCGGGCGGGCCGGGACGCGGCCGGCCCTCGTCCGGCTCGGTCCGTCTCAGGTCCGAGGGGGCGCTGGCGTGGGGGAGGGTTTCGGCGCGGGGGTCCCCTCCGGGGCCGGGGCCTTCGGAGCCGCCTCGAACCCCTTGCAGCAGTCCTTCCGGAGGACGGGCGAGAACTTCTCGTGCACGCCCTGCGTGGAGACCGACTCCAGGTAGTAGTAGTAGGCCCGGCCGGGCACCACGTCCAGGTCCTCGTAGAGGTAGTTGCTCGGCACGTCGGAGTTCCCCGCGCCCGGCAGGATCCGCTCGTTCAGCGCCTTGAACGGCCCTTTCTCGTCGTCCCCCCGGAAGACGAAGAAGCCGTAGTTGTCGACCTCGCTGGCCGTCGACCACTTCAGGGTGATCTTCGGGCGCGCCGGAGCGGCGGGAGCCGGCGTCGCGGACGGGGCCGGCGCGGCGGGCGGCGGGGCGGGCTTCGCCTGGCCGGCGAGAGCGGCCGCCGGCAGCAGGAGGGCGAGGCAGAACGCGCTAGCGGCTCGGGTCTGGACGGGCATTCGGTTCTCCATCCTCGTTCGGTTCAGGGGACGTCGGGCCCGGCGCCGCGGCCTTCGCCAGGCCGGGCACGGGGCCGCGGTACAAGGTCGCCGGGTCGCCGAGGAGGTTGTACGTCGAGATCGTCATGACGTCGCCGGCCGCCTTCTTGGCGTCGACGAAGGCGTCTCCGATCCTCTCGTGGCCGGGGCCGCCGAGCAGCTGGAGGAGCTTTCGCCCCAGCTCCAGGGGCGGCGAGTTCCGCCAGCTCGACGCGACGACGGCGATGGCCCCCTTGCCGTCCACCCGCAGGAGCTTCTCTCCGATGGAGTCGGCGATCGGGTGGTCGAAGGGGGCCGAGTAGCACGTCAGGCTCACGACGACCGGGAGGCCCTTCGTCTCCGCGAGGCGGTCGAGGTCGGCGAGCGTGAAGAGGTCGGCGTTCTTCTTCAGGTCGGTGGCGGCCGTCCGCCAGATGTAGCGCCCGCCGTGCCCGTTGAAGAGCACGAACGCCTGCCCGGCGTCGAACGCGTCGACCAGCGCCTGCGTGCTCTCGGCGTTGGCCGGGGCGTCGGGCAGCGGGTAGACGCGACGGACCTCGTAGCCCTGGCGCTCGGCCTCGGAGACGAGCGAGTCCGTGGCCCGCTGGAACGCCAGCTCCTCGTTCGTGATGAAGAGCGCGCTCCTGAGCTCCCCGGGCGAGAGCCGCTCGTAGAGGAGGATCTTGTCCACCGCCGCCCGCGCCTCCTCGGGCGTCGCGGCGGGGATGCGGCCCACGGCCAGGTCCGGCGGCTTGTCGGGCCCTGCGAAGGCCGCGAAGTAGTTGTCGCTGGCCGAGTGCCCCCAGGGGGACTGGTACTGCCAGGTCGGGACGAGCTGCCGGTCGTTCGGGAGGTCCTTCTTCCCGTAGACGTTGCTCGTGTTCTTCGGCATCACCCGCGGCCACTGCGGCGACCAGTGCCAGTCCGCGTAGTCCGAGTCGCTCACCGTGGCGTTCTTGTAGTCCCAGCTGGCGTCCCCCATCAGGAGGACGTAGCGGGGAGCCGGCTTCCAGGTCCGGGCCGCGACGGCGAGGAAGTCGCGGATCGCCGACGGGTGGAGGAAGCCGTGGTTGAACCGGTCGTACAGGTCCTCGACGTCCACGACGAGGCTCGGAAGCCCCTGCTCGGCCCGGACCCGGGCGATGCGCTCGGCCTCGGCCCGCAGCCTCGGGTGGGTCACGACGAGGTAGCGGGCCCCGAGGCCCTCGGCGGTCAGGTCGGCCGGGCGGGACACCGCCACCGCGCGGGGCGCCCGCGCGCCTCCCTTGGCCACGGCCAGGTAGGGCCGCATCCCGGCGGCCGGCTTCGGGGACCCGGACGCCGGGGCCGCGAACAGGGCCGTCCCGCCCCGGGACGGCACCTCGTACGCGCGGGCCCTCTCGACGTCGAAGACGAGCAGGTCCGACGGCGTCCCGAAGCGGGCCAGCGCACCGTCGGCCAGGGTGAGGGGCGTCTGGCCGCCCGGCGCCACGACGTGCTTCCTCGGGTACGTGACCTCCACCCAGTCGAGCAGGACCAGGTCGATCCCCTTCGTCCGCGCGCCGAGCGCGCGGAGGCCGAGCGCGTTCTCCCCCTCCCGGACCTTCACGGCGGGGAGGTCCGCCTCGAAGACGTGCCCCGTCTCGCCGTCCCACTCGGCCTGTCCGAGCGGCTCGCCGTTCCAGGTCACGTCCACCGTGTGGTCCGGCGACTCCGGGAGGTGCGAATAGCCCACCATCCGGACCCTCAGCCGCGCGGTCCCGTCACGGGCCACCGCCTCCAGCGGGACCGGGACCGACGTGGCCGCCTTGTCCGTCGCCTTCACCTCCGCCCAGAACCAGACCTCGTCCGGGACCTTCGGGCTGGTGAACCGGATCAGCTTGCGGTTGTCCTCGAGGTGGACCGTGCTCGGGGACGCGTCGAGCGGCGTCCCCGGCGCGGGGCGCGGCGCCCGGATCCGTTCCAGCCGCCGGGGCTCCTCCCCGGGCCCGGAGACGCGGAGGAGGTAGACGTTGTCGCGGACGAACGGGTCGTCCCACGTCTTCTCTCCGTGCGGCCGCTCCCCGACGAACGTCAGGTCGAACCGCCCGTCCGCGGAGCCCGCGGGGAGGCGGCGGAGGAGCGCCGGCACGTCGGCCCCCCGCAGCGTCAGGCGGAGCCGGGCGATTTCCCCGTCGGCGAAGCGCGCGCCGGCGGCGGCGAGCTCGCGGTCGGTGACCGTGACGACGCCGTCCCGGTCGACGAGGAGCTTCGTGAAGAGCTCGTCCTGTGCCGCGGCCGAGCAGGCGACCGCCGGAACGGCGAGGAGAGCGGCGCAGAAGGCCCGGAGAGCGTGTCCCACCATCAAAACTCTCGAGTATAGATGCGATTCGCGATCCGCCGCTCCCAGCTCCCCACGCAGTCCTTCGCTCGATAGACGCCGCCGCCGGAGCGCGAGACCAGCTCGTCCAGCCTCCGGCAGAGGCGGATCAGCCGGGGAGCCCCCCGCCGGGTGACCGGGAAGTCGAGCGCGAGCGACCACCCGTCGGGAGCGTAGGCGTTCGGGAAGCGGTCCGAGCGGTGCCGCTTGAGGACGCCGAGGTAGGAGACCGCCCCGGCCTCGTGCTGCAGGCGGATCGCCTCCGCGAGGACCTCCCGGGCGCTCTCCTTCGGGACGAAGACCTGGTACTGGATGAAGCCCCCGGGCAGGTAGGCGTTCCGCCAGTCGGGCAGCGAGTCGAGGAGGAAGTTGAACGCCGCGAGCGTCTGGCGGTAGCGGCGGGTGCCTCCGGCCCGCGTCGCCAGGAGCTTGCCGAGGTTCACCCACCTCATCCCCGGGTCCGACGTGAAGAGGCCGAGGAGCCTCGACACGAGCGCCTTGGGGACCACCCCGGCGACGCGCGTCCCGAGGGACTGGGTGGCCAGGTCCAGCCCCGCCCCTCCCTTCCCGGGCTCCGCCGAGTGGTTGGCGCGGTGGACGACCGAGCGGCCGAGCGCCGCTCCGGAGGGGAAGCAGTCGACCCAGGCGACCTGGTACTCCCAGTCCTCCTTTCCCTCCTCCAGGCAGCGAAGCGTCTCGTCGAGGCTCCCGAGGGCGAAGCCCTCGACGTCGAGGTAGCCCGTCCGGACCGGCTTCAGCCGGAGCGCCACCTCGACGACGGGCCCCCCCTCGCCCCAGCCGCCGACGACGCGGGCCATCCCGGGCTCTTCCGGCCGAAGGCGCCTCGGGCTCCCGTCCCCGTCGAGGACCGTCACCTCGGGGACGTGCTCGGCGAAGGAGCCGCGCTTCCAGTGGTTCTTCCCGTGGACGTTGGCCGCCACGGCCGCCCCGAGGGTGACGTGCTCCGTCCCGGTCACGACCGGCGGCCAGAACCCGCGCGGCAGGGCGTGCCTCCAGACGTCGCCGATGGTGGCGCCCGCCTCGGCCCGGACGACCCCGGCGGCGTCGTCGAAGGAGAGGATCCGGTTCAGGCCGGTCATCTCGACGACCGGGCCGGACGGGTTCGTGGCGACCGGCCCGTACGAGCGCCCGGCGCCCCGGAAGACGACGGGGGCTCCCTCGGCGCGCAGGCGCGCGAGCGTCTCGACGAGCTCCGGGACGGAACGGGGACGGTGGACGGGCGAGACCGAGAAGCTGTAGAGCCCGAAGCCGTCCACGCGCTCGGGCACGGCGGGAGCGGTCACGGCGGGCCGAACCTCTTGAAGAGGGGCCTCGGGAGGTGCCGGAGGACGAGGGCCACGAGCGCCCAGCGGGCGTAGACGTAGAAGACCTCGCGGCCGGCGTCGACCTTCCGCTCGACGATCCTGGCCGCCTCCTCGACGGGGCAGACCCAGAAGAGCCCCTCCTTCCCCGCCGTCATCCGCGTGCCGAGGAAGCCGGGCTTGACCGTGACGACCTTCACGCCGTACGGGTGGAGCCGGTGGCGCAGCGCCTCGAGGTACGTCGAGAGGGCGGCCTTCGACGCACAGTAGGCCGGGTTCGCCTTGCGGCCCCGGTCCCCAGCGATCGACGAGACGGCCGCGATCGTCCCCTTCCGGGCGGCGCGGAAGTAGTTCGCGGCCAGCCCGAGCATCTCGGCCGCGGCCACCGCGTTCACCTCGAACGCGACGCGGTCGTCGGCGGCCACCGACGTCTCGCCGTCCCCCGGCGGCATGACCCCCGCCGTGTAGACGAACAAGTCGCAGTGCCCCGAGATGCCGATCGCCTCCCGGAAGGCGGGCTCGATCCGGCGTGCGTCGGCCAGGTCGCAGGCGACGCCGGCCACGGTGGCGTCCGGGTGGGCCGAACGCAGGCGGGCGACGAGGGCGTCGAGCTTCTCGGGCGAGCGGCCGAGGAGCGTCACCCAGTAGCCACGGCTGGCGTACAGCTCGGCGAGCGCACGGCCCAGCCCGTCGGTGGCGCCCACCAGGATCACGCGTCTCAAAGGGTCCCTCCGCGGCGGCGCGGTCCGCCCCGCCCGCCCCCGGCTTATAGCCCGGGAGGCCGGCGCGGGCAAACCCTTCCCGCTCCCTTCCCTTTTCCGGGCGGGGGCCTTAGGTTGAGGCCGTGCCTCTCTCCCTGGCCGGTGCTCTCCTCGGCACGACCGTCGTCGTCGCGGCGGAGGTCTGCATGGCGGTCACCGACGGCCGGTGCGTGGGCCCGGGGAGGACGTTCCCCCCGGACGTCGGCACCCTCTGCTTCCTGACCCGATTCGAGGGAAACGCCGGCGGGCAGGCCGTGCAGCACGTCTGGATGCGCGGCAAGGCGGTCGTCCTCGCCGTCCCGTTCCGCCTCGTCCCCTCCCCCGCCCGCGTCCACTCCAGCCGCCGGTTCGGCGAGGACGACCTCGGCCGGTGGTCCGCGGTCGTCGAGGACGCCTCCGGAAGGGAGCTCGCCCGCGTCGACTTCGAGATCGCGCTCCCGCCGGAGGAAGAAGGGCCGCCGGAGCCCGCGGGGAGCGAGCAGGACGGGCGCTGAAGGGCGCCCGCCGCCGGGCGGCCCCGCTCAGGGGCCTCCGCGCGGCTGGACGACCCAGTAGTCGAACGTCTCCCGCGCCTCACCGCCCCGCGGAGGACGGCGCTCGCCCGAGGCCAGGAGCGACCCCCGGTCCGCGGGGGCGAACCGCGTTCCCGGCGGCGCGACGACGAGCCAGGCCCCGCCGCCTTCCGGCGCCGTCTCGAGCGTGGCGAGCCCGTCCCCGGCCGAGACCTCCCGGAACGTCCTCCCCGGCGCCAGGAAGCCGTAGGCCTCGTGCCAGTGCAGCTCCGGCTGCGGGAACAGGTTGAGCACGCCGCCGACCGAGGGATGCCGCGCCACGAGCCTCGCGATCCCGTCGCGACGGACGCCGGCGGCCTTGGCCCCGAAGCCGGCGAAGTAGTCCCGCGCGTTCCACCAGCCGAGGAGGAGGAGGAACGCAGCGAGGAGGCCGGTCGCCGTCGCGCGCGGGGCCGCGCCCAGGCGCCGGCTCTCGCCCCACGCCCACGCCAGAGCGAGGGCCGCCGGGAAGAGGAGCACCGGCGCCATCACGCAGAGCCGCGGGCTGAAGGGCGGGTCGATCGTCAGGATCCCTCCCGCCACGAGCGTCATGGCGATCCACGCGAGGAGGAAGGCCGTCCCGGCCCGCTCGCCTGGCTCGGCGCCCGGCCGGGTCCGTAGCGCGCGAGCGCACGCCAGGAGGAGGCCGGCGACGTACGGCGGCCAGAGCCAGCGGGGGACGAACGGGCCGTCGAAGCCGAACTGCTCGCTCGTGTCCCCTCCGCCGACGAACAGGCTGGCGACCCGCTCGGCCTGGTGGGCGGCGATCGCGGCGGGGCTGTCCGAGCCGACGGCGGCCAGGACGTGCTCCCGGGAGAGGGGGCCGAAGACGACGACCTCCGCCGACCGCAGTCCGAGGAGCCCCGGGTTCCGGGCGTAGTGACGGACGAGGGGCGCCGTGGCCACGACGGCGCCGGCGGCGGCGAGCAGGACCGCGCGCCCGGCTCCCCGCCACGCCGGGCGTCCCGCGGCGGCGCCCCAGAGGAGAGCGAGGGCGAGGACCCCGAACGGTACGAGCCAGGCGGCGTAGTAAGTCTGCAGCCCGACCCCGAGGACGACGCCGGCCCCCGCCGCGGGCAAGCGGCGTCCGCTCCCGAGAGCGCCGAGGAAGAGGGCGAGCGCGAGCATCGCGGCCGCCGTGGCCTGGACGTAGTGAAACCCCGTCCGACCGAGGTGGACCGACCAGGGGTCCGCTGCGTTCAGCGCGAGCAGGACGAGCGCCGTCGGCACGCCCGCGGCCTGCCGGACGAGGACGTACGCTCCGGCCAGGCTCATGAGGCCCAGGACGACCGCCGAGGAGCGGAGCGCCTCGATCGTCGGCCCGGCGAGGAGCATCGGGAGGGAGGTGAGGAAGAAGCCGAGGTTCGGACAGTCGAACCACCCCGTGCCGAAGAGGCTCGGCCGCGGCTCCGAGAGGAAGCGGGCCGCCTCGATCCCGCAGCTCATCTCGTCGTTGTGGAGGCGGTACGGGATCTCCGCCAGCTCGTACGCCCGGAGGGCGGCGGCGGCGGCGAGGAGGGCGAGGAAGACGACGGCCTCGGCCCGCGTCCACGGGTACCGGCGAGCAGCGGCGGGAGCGGCCCGGCGGTCGGCGGCCCACGCGAGGCCGAGGAGGCCCACGATCGCCGCCAGCCAGCCGGCGAGGACGAGGCCCCAGCGCCCCGCGTCGTCGTACCAGGCGACCGAGGCCGCCAGCCCGGCGCCGAGGAGAAGGGTCGAAGGCGCCGTCAGAGGCAGGCCGTCCGTCCGGGACCCCGCGCGGTTCCCGACCTTCCGTGAGCCGGCCTTTCCAGCGCCCTCGGCGTGCCCGGGGCCGGCGGCGCCTTCCACGGGGCGCTTATAGCGCCCGGCCCCCGGCCGCGGCAATCCACGGGAGGGGGATCCACGGGAGGGATTCCGTCACGGCCAGAGGCTCTCGCCTCCGTCGTGCCAGTCGCGGGTGACGTCCAGCCAGAACGCCAGGCCCGCCCAGCGGCCGAACGGAGCGTAGAAGCGCTCGACCCGGGCGTCCTTCCCCTTCCGTCCCCGGAACCTCAGCTCGGCGACCTTCTTCCGCGACCAGGAGTCGAGCCCCAGCCGGGCGTGCCGGCCGAGGAGGCGCATCAGGGTGTCCGCGGCGTACGGGCCGAACCCCTTCTCGGCGCGGATCTCCCCCTCCACCTCGGCGTCGGGGCGCCCCGCCTCCTCCCACCGGGAGAGGTCGAGCGCGCCGCTCGCGACCCGGCCGGCGAAGGCGAGGAGGAAGGGCGCCCGGTAGCCCGTCCGGACCTCTTCGCGGAGCGAGCGCTCCGGGAGCGCCGCGACGGCCGCCGCTTCCGGGAACGCACCGCCGTCCCGGCACGAGGAGACCAGGTTCGTGACCATCGAGCGCGTCAGGGCCCAGGAGCAGTTCGTCGTCAGGAGGACCTTCACGGCGTCCTCGAAGAGGGAGGGGGACTTCAGGAGCCTCCCCGCCCCCCTCTCGGCGATCCAGCCGAACCCCTGGGCGCTCCGCTCGCGGCACGCCGCGTGGAATCCCGACAGGTCCGCGTCGAGGTCCAGGACCCGCCGGACGACCCGGGCGACCCGGGAGGCCGGGAGGCCCTCGGCACCCCGCGCCGCCCAGCCGACCCCGCCGTTCCCCGGGCGCACCGTCACGGAGGCCACGGCGCGATCCACCCGCGCCCGGAACGAGAGGCTCCTCGACGCCGCGTCCCACTCGAACGGCGGCAGGTCGTACCAGCCGTGGCTCCTCACGACGAGGTCGAGGTCGAACGGGGCGGCCCCGATCGTCCCGCGCATCAGGGGACGCCCGCGGCCGGCGCGGCCTCGCCCTCGCCCCAGGCCCGGTGGACCGGGCAACGCTCGCGCGGCTCGGTCCCGGCGACGAAGACCTCGTTCAGCGACCGGGGGCACTCCTCTGTGACGAGGTACCCGGTGTCCGGGTCGACGGAGCGGGTGACGACCCCGGGCGTCTGAGGGAACGGCGCCTCGAACAGGTGCGACGGGAGGCGGCGCGCGAAGTCCGCGAAGATCGGGACGGCCGCCATCGTCCCCGAGAGGCTCAGGCCGCGGTTGTCGTCGAAGCCGACCCAGACGGCGACCAGGATGCGCGGGGAGAAGCCGATGAACCAGGCGTCCCGGCCGTCGTTCGTCGTGCCGGTCTTCCCGGCGAAGACGCCCTGCGCCCCCAGCGCCCGCGCCGAGGCGCCGGTCCCCCGGTCGACGACCCCCTGCAGGAGGGAGACGAGGACGCAGAGGGCGTCGGGGTCGGCGACCCTCTCGAGCGGCTCGTCCGCCCCGACGGTCCGCCCTCCTCCCGGGCCGCGGACCCCGAGGAGGGCCGTCGGCCTCACCCGGAAGCCGCCGTTGGCGAAGGGGGCGTACGCCGCGGCGATCTCCATCGGCGAGAGCTCGAAGGAGCCCAGCGCGAGCGAGGGGTAGGCCCTCAGCGGAGAGACGACGCCCGCCTTGCGGGCCGTCTCCACGACGTCGGGCAGGAGGGTCCGCCCCGGCGCCACCTCCGTCACCGCCACGCGGACCGTCGGGACGTTCAGCGACTGCTGGAGCGCCTGCCGGACGGTGACCGGCCCCCGGTACTGCTCGTCGTAGTTCCGCGGCGACCAGGTCTCTTCCTCCTTCCTCCCGTAGACGAGGGCGATGGGCGAGTCCTGCAGGACCGTCGCCGGCGTGACCGGAGGGTCGAGGTCCCGCCGGGAGAAGGCCGCGAGGTAGACGTACGGCTTGAAGAGCGAGCCGGGCTGGCGCCGGGCCTGGACGACGCGGTTGAACTGGCTGACCTGGTAGTCGCGCCCGCCCACGAGCGCGCGCACGGCGCCGGTGGCCGGGTCGAGAGCGATCAGCGCGGCCTGGAGCGGCTCCTGCCCGGGCTTCGGGCGCAGCCTCTTGTACCTCTTCTCCAGCTCGGCCAGCTGGCCGGTCACGGCGGCCTGGGCCGCCGCCTGCATCTCCGGGTCGAGCGTCGTGTAGACCCCGAGCCCGTCCCGCGAGAGCGCCTCGCGCGACTCGCTCACCTGCCCCAGGACGAAGTCGACGAAGTGGGGCGCCTGGACGCCGGTGACCGGCTTCTCGACCGCCGTCAGGGGCGCCTGCCGCGCCGCGTCGAAGGCCGGCCGGTCGATCCTCCCCGTGTCCAGCATCCCCTTCAGGACGAGGTTCCGCCGGTCGCGGGCCGCCTCGGGGTTGCGGAACGGCGAGTAGCGACCGGGCGAGGCGATCAGGCCGGCGAGGAGGGCCGCCTCCGGCAGGTCGAGCGAGGAGACGGGCTTGCCGAAGTAGAAGCGCGAGGCCTCCTCCACGCCGGTCACCGAGACGGCGCCGCGCTGCCCGAGGTAGATCTCGTTGAGGTACGACTCCAGGATCTCGTCCTTGCCGTACCGCGCGTCGACGATCAGGGCCAGGAGCGCCTCGATCGCCTTGCGCTTGACCGTCCGCTCGTGCGTGAGGAAGAGGTTCTTGACCAGCTGCTGCGTCAGCGTGGAGCCGCCCTGCAGGCGCCCGCCGGTGACGTTGCGGAAGAGGGCCCCCGCGATCCGCTTGAACGAGACGCCGCTGTGCGAGTAGAAGTCCCGGTCCTCGGTCGAGAGGATCGCGTCGACGACCGGCTTCGGGACCTGCGAGAGCTTCACGAGCGTCCGGTCCTCCATCTTCCGGTCGAAGACGGAGCCGATCACCTCGGGCTCGAAGACGGCGAACGGCAGCGCGGCGCCGTCGACGGCCCTCTTCACCGCGGCCACGCGGCGGCCCGAGAACTCGATCCGGACCCGGAACCCGCGGCTCCTCCCCTGCGCCGTCTCCCGGTCGTTCGGGAAGACGACCAAGCGGCCCGGCGAAGCGGAGAAACGCCCGGGCGGGGGCTCCTCCTCCTCGACCGGGGCGTACCGGAGCCTCAGGAGCCGCCGGCGGACGTCCTCGAGGCCCATCGCGTCCCCCGCCCTCACGACCCAGACGTCGGACCAGAGCCGCGTCGGCAGGCTGAAGCGCCGGCCGTCCATCGTCCGCGTCACGACGCGGTCGTAGTAGGCGACGACGAGGAGCGCGGCCAGGAGGCTCGCGGCCGCGAAGCCGGCCACGAGGAGCTTCACGGCGCGAGGGACCCGCCGGACGAAGCGGCGCAGGCGGCGCAGGCGCTCTCGCATCGGGCGAGCGGGGGTCCTCAGCGTCCCGGCTTCGGCCGGTCCCGGTAGCGGTCCCGGAGCCGCTTCTGCCGGTCGGAGAGGTCGAGCTCGGCTCCCCGGTCGAAGAGCGCCTCGACGGCGGACCGCCCGTCCAGCGGGTCGCCGCTCCAGAGGGCGAACGAGGCCTCCTTGCCGGGCTCGATCGAGCCGAGCGAGGCCGACAGGCCGAAGAGCCTCGCCGGGTTCAGCGTGATGGTCCGGAGCGCCGCCACGCGGTCCAGGCCGTGCGCCGCGGCCACGGCGGCGTGGACCGGCAGCTCCCGGGCCTGGGCGGCGCCCCCCGCGTCGGACCCGTTCGTGATCGCCACGAGGACGCCCGCCTTCTCGAGGACCCCCGCGGCCGCGAACGGCGTGTCGTACGGCTCGTCGGGCCGCTCCGGGAGGACGAGCGTCCCGTCCAGGACGACGCCGACCTTCCGCTCGCCCAGGCGCGGAGCGAGCCTCCACGCGTCCGCGGCGCCGAGGAGGACGAGCCGGACCGGGGCCTGCCCGGGCGGGGCGGCGAGGTCCTCGTCGACGAAGCGCAGGACGGCCTCGATCTCCCTCTTCGTGCGGGCCCTCACGAGGAGCGGGACCGTCCCGTCGAGGGCCGGCACCAGCGCCGCCAGGCGGGCGTCCCGCGGGACCACCGGGCCGCCCGAGGCCTCGGCGGCCTTGGCGCGCCGGTAGGCCGCGGCGTCCCGGAACGCCGTCCGGATCGTGGAGATCGCCTCGTCGCGCGCCTTCTCCTGCTTCCTGGCGGACGGGCGGGCGTCCTTCGACCGGTCGATCGCCATCCGCGGCCACTCGACGACGACCGCTGCCGGGCAGGCCAGGCACGCGTCCTCGCGCGTCCACCCGTTCAGGCGGACCGCCGCGGCCGATCCGGGGAGGACCGAGCCCGAGGGGACGAGGAGCCCGTGGAGGAGGCCGCCCGAACGGGCCACGGGGAGGAGCTCCGAGTCGAGGTTCATCGCCGCGTCGGGACGGGAGTCGGGACGGGGGCCCGCGGTCTCCGCGACGTCGACGCTCGGCTCGAGCGCCGCGATCTCGACCAGCCCCAGCGCCGTGGCCGGGACGAAGAGGGGCGGCGAGAGGTGCTTGCCGGCGAGGTCCCGGACCTCGGCCCCCTCCGGGACCGGAAGCTCGGGGCCCCCGACCGCCACGACCCGGCCGTCCTCGACGACGACCGTTCCGTCCGGGATCGCGGGACCGGAGGCCGGGTGGACCGTGGCGCCCTTGAGGACCAGGACGGAGGCGAGGAGGAGCGAGCCGGACGTCACTCTGCCGCCTCCTCGGCGTCGAGGCAGCCCCGCTCGGGCCGGCGGGAACGGGCCGGGCTCGAAGTCTCCTCGCCGCGGGAAGCCTCCCGGACCGCCCGGGCGACGAGGTCGGCCTTCTCGGCGGCCAGGTGGGCGCGCGCCGCCAGGTCCGCCTTCCGGTCGAAGAGCCTCTTCCCCTCGATCCAGGTCTCCAGGCAGACCGTCCCCGTGTCGAGCGGGTCCCCCGACCAGAGGACGAAGTCCCCGTCCTTTCCCGGCTCGAGCGACCCGACGCGGCCCTCGACCCCGAGCTGCCGCGCGGGGCTCGACGTGACGAGCGAGAGGGCGGCCTCGCGGGAGAGCCCGCCGTACTTCACCGCCTTGGCGGCCTCCAGGTTCATCCGGCGGGCCAGCTCGTCAGAGTCGGAGTTGTAGGAGACGAGGACGCCGCGCGTAAGGAGGAGCGGCGCGTTCCACGGGATCGCGTCGAAGACCTCCAGCTTGTAGGCCCACCAGTCGCTGAAGACGGAGGCCCCGGCGCCGTGGGCGGCGATCTCGTCGGCGACCTTGTAGGCGTCGAGCGCGTGCTGCAGGGTGGCGACCTTCACCCCCTCCTCCTCGCAGGCGCGCAGGAGGTCCAGGATCTCCTGCTTGACGTAGGCGTGGGCGTGGATCCTCCGAGTCCCCTCCAGGACCTCGGCGATCGCCTCGAGCTCCGGGTCCGGCCGGACGGGGACCGGGTCCTCCCCGAGGGCCCGCGAGGCGGCCTCGTCCTGCTGCTTCCTCCGGTACTCCCGCGCCGCGGCGAAACGCTCGCGCAGGAGCGCCGCCACGCCCATCCGGGTGCGGGGGAAGCGGTCGCGACCGCCGCGCCAGTTGGCCCCCCGCGGGTTCTCCCCCATCGCCATCTTGATCCCGGGGGGCGCGCCGGGGACCGGGAGCGAGGCCGGCCCCTCGCCCCACTTCAGCTTCAGGACGGCGTCCTGCCCTCCGATCGTGTTGGCCGAGCCGTGGAGGACGTGCGCCGTCGTCAGGCCGCCCGCCAGCTCGCGGTAGAGGTTCGGGTCGAACGGGTCGAGGACGTCCAGGATCCGCGTCTCGGCGGAGACGTTGCGTCCCGTCTCGTTCACGTTCCCGTCGACGGCGGTGTGGCTGTGGGCGTCGACCAGGCCGGGTGTCACGGCGAGCCCGGTCCCGTCGACGACGAGGACCGACGACGAGATGAGCGGCGGCACCTCGACCGACGGCCCGACGGCGGCCACCTTCCCGTCCACGACGAGGAGGTCCCCCTTCGGCAGCGTCCCCTGCGGGCCCTGCGTGAAGACCTCGGCCCCGCGGACCAGGACCCCCTTCGGCTCGGCGAGCGGGCCCCCGTGGCGCGAGGGGAGCGGCCGGACGTCGGAGTCCGGCGCCTCCGGGGCGGCGCGGGACGTCTCGGCTTCGACGGCCTCCTCCGCCGTGCCCGGACGAGGGGCGCGCGGGGCCCTCTCGCCCCGCTTCCGGACGCGCTCGGCGCCGCGGGCCACGGTCAGGTCGAGCGACTCGCCCGTCGCCCTGGCCGTGACGCGGACCGGCCCGGGGGCCAACCCGAGCCAGGCGCCGTCGGCGTCGAATGCGAGCGCCCCCTCCTGTCGGGAGACCGAGGTCGCCCGCTCGGCCGTCTCGGCCGACGGCGGGGTGACGAGGACCGAGGTGGACCCCGTCGACGGTTCGCGCCGGAACTCCAGCTCGAGCCCCTCGACGCGGTAGCGGCCCGACGGGGCCGCCGACCGGGCCGCAACCGGGTAGGCGACGCCGTCCACCCAGGTCTCCACCACGCGCGCCCCCGTCTCGAGGAGGCGACCCTCCACGACGACGAGGTTCGCGGGCCTCCCCGGCGCGATCTCGCCGAGCTGCTGCGACAGCCCGAGCATCCGGGCCGGGACCGTCGTCAGGCCCGCCAGGAGGTCCTCGGCCGACAGCCCGCGCCCGCGCGCCTTGGCCACGCGCGCCGGGAGGTCGCTCAGGTCCGGCAGGCCGTGCGTCGTGAACGCGACCTGGAGCCCGAGGTCGCGCATCCAGCGCGGGTTGGAGGGGGCGCGGTCCCAGGCGCGGAGCGTCTCCAGCGGCACGTCCAGCCAGTCGTCGTCGTCGTCGACCGACGGGACGGCCGGGAAGGCGAGCGAGAGGACCAGGTCGGGTCGGAGCTCCCGGACCTCACGCGCGAGCCGCCAGGCGTCGAGGGCGCCCACGAAGCGGGCCGCGACGCCCAGCTCGCGCGAGAGCCGTCCGGCCTCGAGGAGGGACAGGACGTCCTGCGTCTCGAAGACGAGGGGCTCGGCCCCCGAGACGACCCCCCCGAGGGCGCGCCACGCGGGCTGGCGGTCCGGGCGTCGCCTCCCCGGGCTCCTGGCGGCGGCGGCCTCCGCTTCCGCGGACCACCTGGCTTCCTTCACGAGGCGCCGTGCCAGCGCCAGGGTCCCCATCCTGGAGGTCGGCGCCCCCTCTCCCGCGCGCCGGTCGGGGGCGAGCGAGACGACCTGGCCCGCCGAGGGAGAGAGGACCGACTCGGCGAGCGGACGCTCGCCGAGCGAGACGACCGCGGCCTGCCCCCGGAAGAGACCGTCGTCCGGGACGGCCGCGACCGCCGTGAACCCGAGCGAGCGGAGCGTCCGCCTGACCTCCGGCGAGAGGACGAGCTCCGGGAGCGCCGACCGCTCGGGACGGACGCCGGGGACGGGGTACGAGCTCGAGGGGCGCTCGGGCGTCTCTTGGCGCGAGGACCCACCGGAGGGATCGGAGCCGTCGTCCTCGTCGGGCCTCTCCGGGGCCTTGCCCGCGAGGCGGGAGAGCGTGACGTGTGCGTCGACGAGCCCCGGGTAGACGGTCTTTCCCCGGAGGTCGAGGACCGTCGCCTCGGCGGGGACCGGGACCGACGCCCCGACCGCCTCGACGAGCCCGTCGCGGACCAGGATCGTCCCGCGCTCGAGGACCCGGCCCGGAGCCGGGACGACCCGGGCGTTGGTCAGCGCCCAGACCCCGGGCGGGGCGGCCCCGGCCAGCTGCGCGGAGGCGCCGAGGAGGAGGACGAGAGAGGCCCGGAGCACTTGGCGCCTCAGCCCCGCGAGAGCTCCCGGACTGGGCGGAGCGGGTCCCGGAGGGGCCTGGGTCCCCCGGCGGTCACTTCCACGCCTCGATCTTCCGGATCTCGATCCGTTCGCCCAGGACGATGGCCGTGTCTCCGGGGCGCTTGCCCAGGAGCGCCTTCCCCAGGTCGGAGAGGTAGGAGTAGACCCCGTCGTCGGGGCGGGAGTCCCACGGGCCGAGGAGCGTCAGGACCCGCTGCCCGGAGTCGCCGCTCACGGTCACACGGGTCCCCGGCCGCACCTCGGAGGGGTCGACCGCCGCGGGGTCGAGCGGCCGCGCGTGGGCGAGCTGCTCCTGGAGCTTGCCGGCGCGCGCCGAGAGGAGCTGCTGGCGGTCGCGGCGCGCCTTGTACTCGAAGTTCTCCGAGAGGTCGCCCTCCTGCGCCGCCTGCTGGATCCCCTTCGTGTTCTCGGGGATCTCGACCTTCAGGATCTGGTCCAGCTCCCGCCGCATCGCCTCGATCGCCTCGACGGTGGCGAAGACCGTCTCGTCCTCGGTCTTCTTCCGGAGCTCGGGGAAGCGCATCTCGGCCGCCGAGACCAGGGCGCGCACCCGGTGCGGCTCCAGGTCGTGGTGACGGTGGAGGGCCTCCAGGAAGAGCCGGGCCTCGTCGACCGTGGCCTGCTTGACGAGCCACGACGCGGCCAGCCCCGTCCGGTCGAACATCTCCTTCAGCTTCGTCCGCACGCCGGCCAGCTCGCTCCATCCCACCGCGTCCAGGAGCCGCCCGAGGACGGCCGGCCCGAGGCGGGCGCGGAAGGCCTCCTCCTCGGCCGCCTTCTGCGCGTGCCAGAAGAAGGCCTTCGGCCCGTGGCGCGGGTTCTTCAGGAGCCGGTCGTGGAGGGTCTCCCGGTCCTCCGGGGCGATCTCGCGGAGCCGCCGGTCGATGGCCTCCAGCGTCCGGACGTCGTCCTCGCGGAAGAACCACTCGGCCAGCGCCTCGGCGGCGCGATGCGGGAACCGCCGGACGTGGGCGTCCAGCGCCCGCTCCCGGGCCAGCCGGTCGGGGACCTTGCTCAGGAACGGCACGAGGTTCTCGGGCACCAGCTCCTCGAGGTCGAAGCCGAGGTCGACGCCGGGCGCCCCGTCGATGACGACGGCGATCTCGAAGGCGGCGGCGGGGTCCGTCGCGCGGAAGCGCCGCGCCTCGGCCGCGAGGCAGCCCGCGAGCTTGGCCGAGAGCTCCGCCGAGCGCCGGCCGTGCTTGCGGTAGAAGTCGACCTGGTCCTCGAGCGTGCTCTTCTCGAACTTGGCCAGGAGCTTGTCCTCGGCCGCCTCGGCCGAGTGTGACCACTCGATCCGGGCGGACTTCCCGGAGCCGTGGACCAGGACCTGCGGGTGCTTGCGCGCCGCGGTCCAGAACGCCGTCCACCGCTCCTCGGGGACGAGCCCCGCGAACGCCTCCTTGACCTCGGAGAGCGTCAGCGCCTTCCCTTCGGACTCGAGGAGGTGCCGGAGCGCGTCGGCGGGGTCGGCCTCGGCGCGGGCGGCGAGCCGGTCGGCCGCGAGGAGCTTGTCGCGGAGGAAGTGCCCCTCCGGGAGCGGCACGAGGCTCTTGGCCGCCACGCCGATCGGGATGGAGATCCCCTTGGCCTTCTCGAAGTCGAACCGGACGGCGTCCAGCTGGAAGTTCGTCCCCACCACCTTCCCCGGGCCGCGTCCGGCCATGGTGAAGACCCGCCCCACCTCGAACGGCACCCACTTCTCGAGCTTCTCCAGGCGCGCCATGCCGTCCGCCGGGGTCTTGGCGTCGCGGAACTTGAAGTGCCCGAGGAGCGCCGGGAGGCTCGCGGCTTCGGGGTACGCCCCGGAGAGGGCCGACTCGAAGAGCCGGTGGAAGCCGTCGGTCGTCGTCGGGGTGGCCCCGGCCTTCACGGCCTCCTTGAGGAGCTCCCACCGCAGGCGGGCCGCCTCGGCCCCGGGGACGGCCCGGAGGACGGAGTCGGCGTCGGTGGCCAGCGCCTGCAGCCGGCTCTTCTGCGGGGCCACGCGGCCCAGCCCGCGCACGGCCGAAAGGAGCCACTCGGCGTTCGGCAGGGGGTCGAGGAGCGCCTCGGCGAAGGCGCCCTCGACCGCGTCGTACCGCTTCTCGGAGAGAGAGGTCTTCAGGTCGGCAAGGGTCATCACGGCGCCGGAGTGTACCCGCCGGAGACCCCGCGCGCGGCGGGGGCGGCTCCCCCCGATCCCGAGCCCTCGGGCCGCTCCGCTCGAGGGGGGAGCCGAGAAGCGGCGCGGGGGGAACCGGGCGGGGGCGGTTCCCCCCGATCCCTTACGACCCCAGCAGCCCCTTCTTCAGGTCCTCCGACGGCGGCTTCGGGCCCATCCAGAGGAGGAACAGCGCGTCGGCGAACTCCTTCCCCTCGATCGTCCCGACGTCCTTTCCGTCGCGGCTGACGGTCGTACCGGCTCCCGGCGCGTAGGTGAAGGTCAGCTTGCTGCCGTCCTTCACGTCCGCCACCATGCCGTACATCTTCTCGATCGCGGCCTTCTGGTTGACCGCCTTCGGCCCCGCGTTGGCCTCGAAGCCCTCCTTGAAGGCGTCGACGAGGCTGTCCCGCCCGACGCTCCTCAGGAAGTGCATCTCGATCGACTTGGGGGCGTCGGCGGCGACGACGGCGTTCGGGTCCTTCGAGGGCGCCTCGAGGTAGAGCCCGCCGACGTAGACCTTGAAGACGGCCTTCTTCCTCAGCCCCATGCCGTTCAGCTTCAGGGTCTTCCCGGCGACGGTCTTCGTGTCGGGCAGCTTGACGCCCGCCAGCTCGCCGGCGAATGCGGCCGGCGAGAGGGCCAGGGCGAGGGTCAGCGGGAGCGACAGGCGGCGCGGGTTCATCTCGATCCTCCTCACGGACGTTCGGTCCGGCGGAGGATACCCCCCTTACGCTCCGTTCGAGGAGGGGGCGCGTTTGCGCGTCCCGGCCAGGAGGAGCCCGCCGAGAACGCCGAGGGCCGCGGCGGCCAGGGCGAGCCCAGCGCGGAGCGGCGGGCACTCGTACCGCAGGACGACCCGCGCGATCCCCGCGGGGACCGCGACCCGGAAGGGCGCACCGACCGGCGAGGCGACGGGCGCAGGCGCCCCGTTCACGGTGGCCCGCCAGCCGGGCCACGCCGCGTCGGCGACGACGAGAGACGAAGGGCTCTCGGCCCGGGTCTCCACGACCCAGAGGCCCGGAGCCCGGCGCGCGATCCGGGCCTCGCCTGCCGGCTCGAGCCGCACACGGGGCCTCGCCCTCCGGTTCCGGAGGAGCTTGCCGTCCGGCCCCGCGTAGACCTCCTCGAGGTCGAGGCCGAGCCGCTCGTTCAGGGTCGCCGCCGAGAAGGCGAACTGGGGGTGGAGCGCGAGGTGCGTCACGCTCCACTCGTCGAGAGCGGCCCCTCCGGGGGCCAGGTCCCACGGCTCGATCGCGTCGGTGGTGACCGGGAGGGTCCGGAACCGCCCCACCGCCTGGCGCCGCGCGCGGAAGTCGCGCGGGCCGAGCGCGTCGTACCCCCTCAGGTCGTCCAGGCCGAGGGCGGTCGCCGAGTTGGCGGGGAGGAAGCTGTGGAGCGGGAGGACGCGTGTGGGGCCGGGCTCGGCCGCGAGCCTTTCGAGGATCGGAGCGTCCGGGAAGACGGAGCCGGCGGGGACCACCGCGTGGACGCCCCGCGCCGCGGCGAGGAGCTCGGCGGCCGCGACGGCCGGGAGGGCGAGGAGCGCCGGGCGGGCGCGCGGGAGCTTCCCCGAGATCCGGTCGAGGGCCCAGGACGCCAGCCAGCCGGCCGGGAGCGGGAGGAGGAGCAGCAGCCGGCTCCAGTAGACGGGCGTCGCCCGGGCGAGGCCGCGCGCGAGGGGTCCGTCGAAGGAGGCCGCGAGGAGGAGGAGGAGGACCGCGGCCCAGAAGCGGCACCGCCGGTCCCTCCAGCCTGCCGCCGCCCCGCCCAGCGCCAGGACGAGGACGGTCACCGAGACGGTCGCCGCCCCTTCGACGGGGTGGGAGACGGCGGCGTCCGGGACGACGAGCCGGAGGAGGCCGGCCAGCGGGAGGACGGCCGTGTGCCGGTCCGCTCCCATCCGGGCGGCCGAGAGGAGGTAGTACTCGACGAAGGGGAGGACGAGCGGAGCCGCCACCGCGCCGCCGAGGAGCGCCCCGAGGAGAGGGCGACCGACGGACCCCGCGCTCCGGGCGTGGAACAGGACCCAGGCTCCCGCGACGAGGAGCGCCATGAGCCAGGTCTCGGGGTGCCCGCCCGCCAGGACTAGGTACGTCGCCGCGGCCAGGCCGAGGACGTCGGCCGGGCGGTACCGCTCCACGAGCCGCCGCGCGAAGAGGAGGAGGAGCGGCACCGGCAGCGCCGAGAGGGTGTGCGGGTGCTCGAGCCAGCCGACGAAGGCGCCCGAGAGCCCGAACGCGACCCCGCCCAGCCAGCTCGCGGCCGGCGAGCGCCCTTCTCCCCGCAGCCACGCGAACGCGCTGCCGGCCGCCGTCAGGACCTTCAGCAGGAGCGTCAGGTTGAGCCCTCGCTCCACGCCCAGCAGGAGGATCGGCCAGACGAGCGGCGACCCGAGGGCCGGCAGCGGGTTCCCAGCCAGCGGCACACCGGCGTCCTGGTGGGGGTTCCAGAGCGGGAAGCGGCCGGCGAGGAGCTCCCGCCGCGCGAACTCCCACCACGGGACGAACTGCCAGACGGGGTCGGAGAGCGCCGGAGCCTGGAGTTCGGCCCGCGGGGAGAGCCCCCCCCACGGCCAGACCCAGGTGAGGACGTCGGCAGAGAGGAGGAGGCCCCGTCCCATCCCGAGGGCGAGGAAAGCGGCTCCCGCCAGGGCCGCCAGGCCGAGGGCGCCGGGGGCGAGGCGCCGGAGGCTGCCCGGTGTCGGCATGTGGGCGGGATCGTAGGAGCGCGACGAGCCTCTGGCAATCGCCGCCCCCCGTCCGGTCTCGAACGTGAGCCCCTCGGTGGGCGTGGTACCGTTCCGGCGCCAGACCCCCCAAGGAGCGACGGGTGAACGAGGATGCCGATCCTCTGATCGGGCGGAGCGTGAGCCACTACCGGGTCGAGGCGGTCCTCGGCCGCGGCGGGATGGGGACCGTCTACCTGGCGACGGACACCCGCCTGGCCCGCACGGTCGCCCTGAAGCTCCTCCCTTCGGACGCCGCCTCGCCGGCGAGGCGGCAGCGCTTCCTCCGCGAGGCGCAGGCGGCCTCGGCCCTGGACCACCCGGGGATCGTCACCGTCCACGACGTCGGCAACGACCTGGGCTCGGACTTCATCGTCATGGAGCACGTCAAGGGCCGGACGCTGCGCGAGGTGATCCAGTCGGGGCCGGTGGCGGTCGCGGACGCCCTCTCCTGGGTCCGGCAGGCGGCGGCCGCGCTCGCCGCCGCGCACCGGGCGGGGATCGTCCACCGCGACCTGAAGCCCCAGAACCTGATGCTGACGGCGGACGGGCGCCTCAAGGTCCTCGACTTCGGCCTGGCCAGCGTGGAGTACGCCGAGGCGGGGTCGGCGGAGACGACGGCGGAGCGGCTGACCTCCTCCGGCGCGGTCCTCGGCACGCCGGGCTACATGTCGCCGGAGCAGGCGGAGGGTCGTCCTGTCGACGCGCGCACGGACGTCTTCGCGCTCGGGGTCGTCCTCTACGAGCTGCTCACGGGAAGGGCGCCGTTCCGCGGGGCCTCGGCCCCCGCCGTCCTCTACGCGATCGTCCACCAGGAGCCGGAGCCGGCCTCTCGCCTGCGCCCCGGGCTGAGCCAGGGCGCGACCGACCTCCTGGAAGGGATGCTGACCAAGGACCCCGACCGGCGCTTCCGGGACGGCGGGGAGCTCCTCGAGGCCGTCTCGGGCCTCGTGGGTTCCACCGGGACCGCGCCTCGCCCGGGACACGGAGCCGGGAACGCGCGGGCCCGCGCGAGGAGGCGCCGGGCGTGGGCCGCAGGCCTGGCCGTCCTGCTCCTGGGCATCGCGCTCGCCGGCGTCCTCTGGAGACGGCGGGCCCCGGCCGCCGCGGCGCCTGGTGCCGCGGCCGCGCCCGGAGCCGCCACCGCCTACGACCGGTACCTCGAGGGCCTGGAGCTCCTGAAGCGCTGGGACAAGGGGGAGAACCTGGACCGGGCGATCCGGCTCTTCGGCGAGGCCGCCGCGAAGGACCCGGCCTTCGCCCTCGCCTTCGCCCGGCTGGCCGACGCCCAGCGGATCCGGCACGCCCTGACGCACGACGAGGCCTGGCTGGAGGCGGCGGCGAAGAACGCGGACGAGGCGGCACGTCTGAACCCCGGCCTGGCTCCGGTCCAGGTGGCGCTGGGGCGCGTCCACGCGATGCGGGGCCAGAACGACCTGGCCTTCGCGGCGTTCGAGCGTGCCCTGGCGATCGACCCCAACAGCGCGGAGGCCAACCAGGCGATCGCACGCCTCTACGAGCGGCTGGGCCGGCCGAAGGACGCCGAGGCGTCCCATCACAGGGCGATCTCGCTCGACCCGGAGAGCGTCGACGTCCTCGACTCGTACGCGAGCTTCCTCTTCCGGCAAGGCCGGTTCGAGGAGGCGGCCCGCCAGTGGCAGGCCGTCGTCCGGCTCGCGCCGGACCACGCGACCGCGCTGGTCAACCTCGGGTCCGCCCTGAACGAGAGCGGCAGGGTCCCGGAGGCCGTCACCGTCCTGGAGCGGGCCGTCGCCGTCAAGCCCTCGTACATGGCCTACTCCAACCTGGGGACGGCCTTCTCGAGGGCGGGCCGCCACGCGGAGGCCGCGCGGGCCTACCGCGAGGCGCTGAAGCTCGACGACGCGGACTGGATGGTCTGGGGCAACCTCGGCTACGTCCTGTCCTGGACGGGCGGGAGGGACGGCGAGGCGGGAGCGGCGTTCGAGCGCGCGACCTCCCTGGCCGAGGCGGCGCGCAAGGAGAACCCGCGCGACGCCTTCGTCCACAGCGACCTGGCGCTCTACTACGCCAAGACCGGCCGCCGGCAGCCGGCCCAGGACCGGCTGAAGACCGCGCTCGCCCTCTCCCCGGACTCCGGGGAGATCCGGGCCGCCGCCGCGGAGGTCCACGAGCTCCTCGGAGAGCGCGACGTGGCGGTCGCCTCCGCGAAGAAGGCGCTCGAGCTCGGGTACCCGCGGCAGGGGCTCGTCCGGAACCCCGAGCTGACCCGGCTGCTCGAAGACCCGCGAATGCAGGCGGCGCCGTGAGGCGCCGGATCCCCCTAGAGCCCGGAACCTGACTCACGCAAGGAGGAGAGAATGGCAGAGAAACCCGCCGTCAAGAGCGCCCTGTACACCATCGCGATCGCCGGCTCCGGAGACCCGGTCCCCCCCGACCTCCCGGTCGGTCCGGGCGACAAGATCCGGTGGCGCAACGACCTCGGCAAGACGATCACGGCCTTCGCGCTTCCGTCGTGCGTCTCGCCGCCGACCAGCCCGGCTCCGATCGCGCCCGGAAAGCAGACCCGCTCCTACACGGTCAAGAAGGGCAAGCTGGGCAGGTTCCACTACGCCTATGTCTGGGACGACGTCGCGAAGGGCACCCGCAGCGGCGTCATCGACGTCGGCAACATGTAGGAGGGAGTCCGGCCGGGGCGGGGCCGTGGAGAATGGTCCCGTGCGTTCCCTCCTGCTCCTCCTCTTCGCCGCCCGGGCGCTCGTCGCCGGACCGGCGGACGGCCCGGGGCGTGCCTCGGTCGCGACGCCGGAGGAGGCCCTCGACCGCCTCGGGTCCGTCACGGTCCTCGACGCCCGGGACGCGAAGGCCTTCCGGCGGGGCCACGTCCCGGGGGCGCGGCGCGCCGACTGGCGGGACTTCACCGCGCAGAGGCCCGGGGCCCTGACGCTCCTCCTCGGCGACCCGTCCCGCTGGGGGCGCCTCGCCGAGCCCGGGCCTTCGCTCGTGGCGAAGCTCCGGGCGCTCGGCCTGGGGAAGGACCGGCCCGTCCTCGTCGTCGGCGACCCGGCCGGGTGGGGCGAGGAGGGGCGGGTCGCCTGGAGCCTCCTCTACTGGGGGGCCGGGGAGGTGCTCCTCCTCGACGGCGGCTTCCCGGCCTGGGCCTCGGATCCCTCCCGCCCCGTCGAGACGGGCGAGCCCCTCGCGGGCCCCTCCGGCGACTTCGTCGTCCGGCTCCGCCCCGGGAGGCGGGCCGAGAAGGCGGACCTCGTCGCCGGTGTTCGGTCGGGAGCCGGGCCGCTCCTCGACGCACGAGACGCGGCCGAGTTCGACGGCAAGCGCCTCCACGGTCAGCGGCGGGGCGGGCACCTCCCCGGTGCGCGCCTCGTCCCGTTCCGCTCCCTCTTCCGCCCGGACGGGCGCTACGTCGACGCGGAGACGCTCGCCGCGCTCGTGGGCCCGCTCGACCCGGCCACGCCTCCCGTCACCTACTGCACGGGCGGCGTGAGGTCGGGGCTCCTGACGGCCCTCCTCGAGGCCCGCCTCGGCGTCCCCGCCGTCAACTACGACGGCTCGCTCTGGGAGTGGTCGGCCGACGCCTCGCTGCCGCTCGTCAGCCCTGGATCTCGTTGAAGCGGGCCACGCGCGCGAACTGGTCGCGCATGGCGCGGAGGAGGGCGATGCGGTTCCTGCGGACCGCCTCGTCCTCGGCCAGGACGAGGACCTCGGTGAAGAAGCGGTCGAGGCTCGGCCCGAGCGAGGCCATGACCGACAGCGCCATGGCGTACTGCCGCGAGCCGACGAGGAGGTCGATCATCCCGCGGGCCTGGAAGTAGTCGGAGGCCAGCTGGCGCTCGGCGTCCTCGGACAGGAGGGCCGGGTCGGGCTCGGGCGCGCCCTCCCCCGCCTGCGCGAGGATGTTCTGGATCCTCTTGAACGCGATCGAGAGCGGGAGGAAGTCCTCCTTCTTCCGGATCGCGGCCACGGCCGACACGCGGTCCGCGGCGTCGGACACGTCCCGGCAGTCCGTCGTCAGGACCGCCTCCACCTCGTCGTGGCGGAAGCCGCGCCGCTCCAGGAGGTGCCGCAGGCGCTCCGCGAAGAACGCCTCGAGGTCGGCGAGGACCTCCTCGCGCCCCCTCGGGAGCCCCGCGTGCAACGCCAGGGCGTCCGCGGCGGCGCGCGGGAGGTCGACCCTCCAGCCCTTGTCGAGGAGGATCTTGACGACGCCCAGCGCGGCGCGCCGGAGGGCGTAGGGGTCCTTCGACCCGGTCGGCACGAGGCCGAGGCCGAAGAGCCCGGCCAGCGTGTCGAGGCGGTCGGCCAGGGCGACGACGCCCCCCACGTCGCCTCGCGGGACGTCGTCCTCGGCGGAAGCGGGCCGGTACTGGTCGTAGATCGCCTGCCAGACCGGCTCCGGCTCCCCCTGCTGGCGGGCGTAGAGCCCCCCGACGACCCCCTGCAGGTCCGTGAACTCGCGCACCATCGCAGAGACGAGGTCGGTCTTCATCAGCCGGGCCGCCCGGACGGCGGCCGGGGCGACGTGGGAGAGCCCGAGGCGCTCGGCGAGCTTCTCGGAGAGCTCCTGGATCCGGCCGGTCCGCTTCAGCGTGTCGCCGAGCTTCTCCTGGAACTGCAGGGACGAGAGCTTCGGCAGCCGGTCCTCGAGCGTCTGCTTGAGGTCTTCTTGCCAGAAGAAGCGGGCGTCGGCGAAGCGGGCGTTCAGCACCCACTCGTTCCCGCGGACGATCAGCCCCTTCGGGTCGCCGGTGTGGTCGGCCACGGCGAGGAAGTAGGGCATCAGCCGCCCGTCGGGGCTCCTGACCGGGAGGACCTTCTGGTGCTCGCGCATCGAGGTGACGAGGACCTCGTCGGGGAGCTTCAGGAACTCCTCGCGGAACGCCCCCCGGACGAGACCGGGCCACTCGACCAGGTTGGCCCAGGTGTCGACGAGGGCCGGGTCCTCGGCCGGGACTCCGCCCACCTCCTCGGCCAGCTCGCGCGCCCGCTCGAAGAGGCGCCGCCGCCGCTCCGCGTAGTCCGGCTCCACGCAGCTCTTCCGGAGCTTGGCGAGGTAGTCGTCGGCTCCGGTCGCGATGACCCGCTCCGGGGCCAGGGTGCGGTGCCCGACCGTCACCCGCCCCGTCTCCACGCCGAAGACCGTGAACGGGACGACGAGCCCGTCGAAGAGCGCCACGACGGAGTGGATCGGCCTCACCCAGCTCGGCTTGCCGTCCCCCCATCGCATCGTCTTCGGGAAGGCCATCCGCTCGACGACGCCCGGGAGGACCTCCGCGAGGACGTCCGAGGTGGGCCGGCCCTCGATCCGCTTCCGGGCCGAGGCGTACCGCCCCTTCGGGGTGTCGACGGCGACGAGGCTGGCCACGTCCACGCCCTGCCCCCGCGCGAACCCCTCGGCCGCGCGCGTCGGCCGGCCCTCCGCGTCCCAGGCCGCCGAGGCCGGCGGGCCGACGACGTCCGTCTCGACGTCCTCCTGCCCCTCCGGCAGGTCGTCCGAGCGGAGGATCAGGCGCCGGGAGGTGGACTGGACGAAGAACGTGCCGTTGATCCTCTGGTCGGCCAGGGCGCCCGCCACCGCCCGGAGGAGGTCGTTGCGCGCCCCGTGGAGGAAGCCGGCCGGGATCTCCTCGGCGAGGATCTCGAGCAGGAACTCAGACATCGGCGCTCCCCTCCTGGACCGGAGCCCCCGACGCGGCCTCCTTCGGCAGCAGCGGGAAGCCGAGCCCCTCTCGGGACGCGACGTACGCCTTGGCGCACCGGACGGCCAGGTCCCTCACGCGCCGGACGACGCCGACCCGGTCGGTGACCGAGACGGCCCCCCGCGCGTCGAGGAGGTTGAAGGCGTGCGAGCACTTCAGGGTGAAGTCGAACGCGGGCAGGACCAGCCCCGCGGCCAGGCAGCGCCGCGCCTCGGCCTCGTACCGCTCGAAGAGGAGCTGCCAGAGCGCGGCGTCGGCCACCTCGAAGCCGTACCGGGAGACCTCGTACTCGTCCTGGCGGCGGACCTCTCCGTAGGGCAGCCCCTCGACCCAGTCGATGTCGAAGATGCTCTCCTTGCGGGTCAGGAACATCGTCAGGCGCTCGAGCCCGTACGTGATCTCGGCCGTGACCGGGGCGAGGTCGATCCCGCCGGCCTGCTGGAAGTAGGTGAACTGGGTGATCTCCATCCCGTCCAGGAGCACCTGCCAGCCGACCCCCCAGGCCCCGAGCGTCGGGGACTCCCAGTTGTCCTCCTCGAACCTCAGGTCGTGCTCCTTCGGGTCGATGCCGAGGGCCACGAGGCTCTGGACGTAGAGGTCCTGGATGTCGTCGGGCGAGGGCTTGACGACGACCTGGAACTGGTAGTGCTTCACCAGCCGGAACGGGTTCTCCCCGTATCTCCCGTCGGCCGGGCGGCGCGACGGCTGGACGTAGGCGGCGCGCCACGGCTCGGGCCCCAGGACCCGGAGGAACGTCGCCGGGTGCATCGTCCCGGCCCCGACCTCGGTGTCCCACGGCTGCTCGATCAGGCAGCCACGGGAAGCCCAGTACTGAGACAGCTTCAGGATCAGCGTCTGGAAATCCATCTCGACCTCGGGGTTGCGCGGTGCGCGGCGAGGGAGCGTAGCACGCGGCGCGGGCCCTGGTCCGGTCAGCCCAGGAGGCCCAGGAGGCGGTAGCTCCGGAGCTCGTGGCCGAGGAAGCGCCGACGGGCCTCCCGGGCCACCGCCTCGACGGTCGAGAGCGCCCCCGGCTCGGGCGCCCCCAGGGCCGGGAGGGGGGAGCGGCGGATGGCGCGCAGGAGCCGGCGAGCGTCCTCCCCGACGAAGAGGCCGGCCCCGCCGGCGCACCCGGCGTGGCAGATGCCCGGGGACCGAGGGTCCATCCGCGCCTCCCCGGGCCCGATCGGCTCGCCGCAGGTGGCGCACCGCTCCTCCTCCGGCAGGACGCCCGAGAGCCGCAGGAGCCAGACCTCGAAGTACCGCGCGGCCAGCCCCGGCTCGACGCCCGACAGGAGCGCGTCCAGGACGTGCCGGACCAGCCGGTAGACCTCGGTCCCCGGCTCCGACTCCGGGACGAACGTCAGGGCGCTCTCCGCCAGGTACGGCAGGAGCATCGCCGCGGGGGTGCCGGCGAGCTCGTAGGACGTCCGGAGGACCTCGGCCGCGTCCAGGCGCGCCAGGTCCGCCCCCTCTCGCCGGAAGTAGGTCGCCGCGACCTCGTTCAGCGTCTGGAGCGCCGCCGCGCGCCGGGAGCGCCCGCGCGCCCCCTTGACGGCCGCCCGGACCACGCCGTGGTCCTTCGTCAGGAGGGCCGTGACGAGGTCCCGCTCCGAGAGCGGGTCCACCTTCAGGACGAAGGCCGTCGTCGAGACGAGCGCCACGGGGGGATTCTCTCGTCTTCTCCCCCCTCGGTGCCGTCGAGTAGACTCCGGCGCATGTCCGGACCCGTCTGGAAGCTGCTGCGCCTCGAGGGGACCTGCGACGCCTGCGGCGAGGCCTCGGCCGAGCTGCTCGCCGTCGGGACCGTCGTCGACTTCGAGTTCCGTCCCGAGACCCGCTACTGCCGCGCCTGCTACGAGCGCTACAAGGGCCACCGCGACGAGCTCCACCCCCGGGCCGTGGCCGAGCAGCGCGCGCCGTCGCTCCTGAGCCGGCCGGACGCGGTCCCCGACCTCCCCGAGTGAGCGGCCCCCCCACCCGGGACGCCGCGCCCGGCGGAGGCCGAGGCGTGAGGCCCCCTTCCGGCCGCCCCGGCGCGGAACGGCTGTTGAGGCACCTCCGCCGGTCGCCTCTCCTCCCGGTCGCCGAGAAGGTCGCGGCCGGGGAACGCCTCTCCTGCGAGGACGGCCTCGCGCTCTTCGCCACGACCGACCTGACGGGCCTCGGGCGGATGGCCAACTTCGTCCGCGAGGCGCGGCACGGCAACCGGGGCTACTACAACGTCAACCGCTACCTGAACCCGACGAACCTCTGCTGGGTCGACTGCGGCCTCTGCGCCTGGGCGCGCCTCCCCGGCGTCCCGGGCGGCTACACGATGGCCGTCGAGGAGGCGGTGGCCGAGGCCTCGGCCGGCTGGCACGACGGGATCACCGAGATCCACGTCGTCGGCGGCCTCCACCCGACCCTGCCGTACGACTACTACCCCGGCCTCCTCCGGGCGCTGAAGGCCCGGTTCCCCGGCGTCCACCTGAAGGCCTGGACGATGGTCGAGCTGGACTGGATCGCCCGGATCGGCAAGCGCGACCTCGTCGAGGTGATCCGGGACCTTAAGGCGGCCGGGATGGACTCCTGCCCGGGCGGCGGGGCCGAGATCTTCGCCAAGCGCGTCCGGGACGTCATCTGCGCGAACAAGATCTCGGGCGAGCGGTGGCTGGAGGTGGCACGCCTCTGCCACCTCGAGGGCGTCCCGACGAACGTCACGATGCTCTACGGGTCGGTCGAGGACGACGCCGAGCGGGTCGACCACCTCCTCCGGATCCGCGAGCTGCAGGACGAGACCGGCGGCTTCCTCGGGCTGATCCCGCTCGCCTTCCACCCGGAGGGGACGCAGCTCGCCCACCTTCCCCCCTCGACGGGCCTCCTCGACCTGAAGGCCGTGGCCGTCTCGCGGCTCCTCCTCGACAACGTCGACCACGTCAAGGCGTACTGGGTGCAGATCGGCGAGAAGCTGGCGCAGGCCGCGCTCCACTTCGGCGCCGACGACCTGGTCGGGACCGTGACCGAGGAGACGATCACGCACGCCGCCGGGGCGACGACCGAGGCGGGGATCTCCCGCGCCGGGATGGAGGCGCTGATCCGCGGGGCCGGGCGGGAGCCGTTCGAGCGCGACGCCTTCTACGAGCGCGTCGTCCGCGACGGCTCGGGCCGCGTCCTCCGGGCCAACCGGCACGACTTCGTCCCCGCCGGCACGGCCCCTCCCGGAGGCGCCGCGCTCCCCTCGCACCCCGGCTCCGGCCTGGACACCGCGCTGGCGTCGTCGTAGCCCGCCCGCGCGGCCCGGCTTCAGCCCTTCGGCGGGGGCGGCGCGAGCTCCTCGACGCGGAGGATGCTCTCCCCGTGGTACAGGATCCGCACCCGGGCGCCCTCCCTCACCGGGCCCTCCGCGCCGCTGGGGCGGTTCAGGCCGGGGACCTTCAGCGGGTCGCCCGTCACGCGGAAGAGGACGTCGCCGACCCGGAAGGTCTCGATCCCGGCGGGGCTCTCGTGGGCCGCCGAGAAGTCGCGGACCACCCCCTCGACCGAGGCGGCCCGGCCCGAGACGGCCCAGCCCGCCGCCTCGCGGTGCGCCCGCGCCACGGCGACGGCCTTCCAGCCGAAGAGGCCGAGGCAGCCGAGGATCCAGGCGACCGCGAAGAGGCGGGCCGCCCGGTCCCGCCGCTGCCAGACGACGGCGAGGAGGAGGACGCCGACGAGGGCCCCGAGGAGGCCGCCGCGGACCGAGCCGCCGACGGGGGGGGCCTCCTGCCGGACGTCGTAGAGGACCTTCCCCGAGGCCGCGCCGGGCGCCGGGGAGCTCACGCCGCCTCCGCCGGGGCGCCTCGCCCTCTCCCGAGCCTGGCGAGGAGCGACCGGAACGGCTTCTTCGTCTGCCAGTCGTCGAAGAGGCTGTAGGCGACCGGGGTGCCGACGAGGGTCAGGACGAGGGCGAGCATCTGCCCGCCGATGATGACGCTGGCGATGGCCCGGTTCGTCCCGGCGCCCGTGCCCGACGAGACGACGAGCGGGAGCATGCCCGCCACGAAGGCGAGCGTCGTCATCAGGATCGGCCGGAGCCGGTCGCGGTTGGCGCGCCGGATCGCCTCGGCCCTCGGCACCCCCTGCCTCCTGAGGGCGATCATGTTGTCGATCTGCAGGATGCCGTTCTTCTTCACGATGCCGAACAGGACCAGGATCCCGAGCGAGGAGAAGATGTTGATCGACTGGTTCAGGAGGACGATCGACAGGAGGGCGAACGGGACCGTGAGCGGCAGGGCGAGGAGGATCGAGACGGGGTGGATCCAGCTCTCGAACTGCGCCGCCAGGATCAGGAACATGAAGACGACCGACAGGACGAAGGCGGTCAGGAACGCCGCCGCCGCCTTTCCCTGCTCGCGCGAGCGGCCCGTCAGCCCCCAGCTGTAGCCCGGGGGGAGCTCCAGCTCCCGCACCTTCCGCTCGAGGGCGTCGATCGCCGCCTGGGACGAGTGGCCGGGGAGGATGTTCCCGGTGACCAGGACCTGCCTCTGGCGCGCGATCCGGTTGACGAGGGACGGGCCCGTCCCCTCCTCCAGCCTCACGACGTCCCGGAGGGAGACGGACCCCGCCGCGGCCGGGACGCGCGCCTGCTCGATCGCGGAGGCGCTCCCGCGGTCGGCGGCCTCGGCCCTCACGTGGACCTCGTACTGCTCGCCCCCCTCGTAGTAGTCGCTCACCTTCTGGCCGCCGACGAGGACGGCGAGCGTCGTGGCCACGTCCTGGACGTTCACGCCGAGGTCGGCCGCCTTGGCGCGGTCCACCCGCACGCCGAGCTCGGGCTTCCCCTCGATCAGGTTCGTGTCGGCGTCCACGGCGCCGGGGACGGCCCGGTAGGCCTCCACGAGGGCGCGGGAGACCTCGGCGAGCTTGCCGAGGTCGGGTCCGCCGACCCAGAACTGGATCTCCGCGTTGCTCCCTCCGCGGAAGGCCGAGACGGGAGTCACCTGCGCCCTCAGGCCGAGGCTGGCGTAGGCCGGGAGGACCTCGCGCCTCACGCGGTCCATCACCTCGAACTGGCTCTCCTTCCGGGCGTTCACGTCCGCGAGCTTGACGTAGACGGTCCCGAGGTTCTGCGTCAGCTGCGGGTCGTCCCCGATCGTCAGGAGCGTCGCCTCCACCCCGGGGAGGGCCCGGACCCGCGTGGCGACCGACTCCAGGATGCGGCGGGTCGTCTCCAGGCTCGCCCCTTCCGGCGCGCGGACGATGACGTCGAACTGCGACTCGTCGTCGTTCGGGAGGAAGTTCTTGTTCGCCACCTTCCCGAGCGGGACGGTCGAGGCGAGGACGAGGAGCATCAGGACGACGACGGCGCCCCGGTGGGCGAGCGAGGCGTCGAGGATCCTCATGTAGGCCCGCTCCACCCAGGGGTAGAACCCCTTCTCGCGCGAGCGCTCCTCCCCCTCCACGTCCGTCGGCTTCAGCCAGCGCGAGGCGAGCATCGGCGTCAGGGTGAAGGCGACGAGGATCGAGACGGCGATGGCGAACGACATCGTCACGCCGAACGAGGCCATGAATCGCCCGACGATCCCCCCCATGAACGCCACCGGGAGGAAGACCGCGATGAGCGAGAGGCTCATCGCCACGACCGCCAGGCCGATCTCTCGCGTCCCTTCCACCGCCGCCTGGACGGCCGAGACCCCCTTCTCCTCCATGTGCCGGAAGACGATCTCCAGGACGACGACGGCGTCGTCGACGACGATGCCGACGGCCAGAGTCAGCGCCAGGAGCGTGATGACGTTCAGCGTGTAGCCCATCGCGTCGATGGCGGCGAACGTCGCCACGAGGGAGGCCGGGATCGCGACGGCGGCGATGAGGGTCGGCCGCCACTTCCGCAGGAAGAGCCAGACGATCCCCGCCGCGAAGACCGAGCCGAGGACGAGGTGCTCCTGGACGGCCTTCACCGCCGCGACGACGTACTCGGACTGGTCCCGCACGAGGTCGACCCGCCACCCCGGCGGCAGCTGCGGCTCGAGGCTCTTCACCCGCTCCTTCAGCCGCTCGACGACCTCGATCGTGTTCGTCCCCGACTGCTTGCGCACCGAGAGGACGACCGCCGGCTGCCCGTTCAGGCTCGCCGCCGTCTCGACCTCGGCCTCGGAGTCCGAGACCCGCGCCACGTCCTCGACGTGCACCGTCTGCCCGTCGCGGACCCCGACCGGGATCGCCCCCAGCTCGGCGGGCGATCCGACGCGCCCGTAGGTCCGGAGCGTGAGGTCCCTCAACCCCTGCTCGACCTTCCCGCCCGGCACCTGGATGTTCTGGCGCTGGACCGCCCGGACGACGTCGGCCGCCGTCAGCCCCGTGCCGGCCAGCCGGGCCGAGTCGAGGACGACGTTGATCTGTCGCGGGCGCCCGCCGATCAGCCGGACCTGCCCGACGCCCAGGACCGACTCCAGCCCGCGGCGGTACTTCTTGTCGGCGAACTCCGTCAGCTCCCGGATCGGGGCCGGCCCCGAGAGGACGACGGAGAGGACGGGCGTGGCGTCGGGGGCGATCTTCTCGACGACGGGCGGGTCGGCGTCGCGGGGCAGGTCGCGCAGGACCGAGCTGACCCGGTCGCGGACCTCCTGGGCGGCCACGTCGCCGTCCTTCTCGAGGAGGAACTGGACGGTGACCACCGAGACCCCCTCGGAGGAGACCGAGATCAGCTGGTCGATGCCGCTGATCGTGTTGACGGCCTCCTCGATCTTGTCGGTCACCTCCGTCTCGATCTCCTCGGGGGCGGCGCCGACGAGGGTGGTCGTGACCGTGACGAACGGGAAGTCGACGTTCGGGAACCGGTCGACGCCGAGCCGCCGGTAGGAGAAGAGGCCGACGACGACGAGCGCCAGGACGAGGACCGACGCGAAGACCGGCCGCTTGACGCAGATCTCGGCGAGCTTGTTCACGGGGCCTTCTTCCCCTCCCCGGCGATGCGGTCGAGCTCCACCCGCGCGAAGAGGCCGGGCTGGAGGCGCCCGTCGCGGTTCTCCAGGAGCGCTTCGACCGCGAACGTCCGGCTCTCGCGCTCGACGGCGCCGACGACGACCGAGACGCGGCCCGAGAAGACCTCGTCCGGGTACGGGTCGACGCGCGCCCGCACGGCCGCGCCCGGGCGGACCTCGCCCAGGAACCGCTCGGGGAGCCGGAACCGCAGCTTCAGGGGGGCGGTCTGCACGACGACGAACGTGACGGTCCCCTCGCTCACCCGCTCTCCGACGTCCGTCTTCCGGGCCAGGACGACGCCGTCGATCGGCGAGCGCAGGACCGCGTCGGAGAGCCGCTGGCGCGCCAGGGCCCGGGCGGCCCGGGCCGCGGCCAGGGCGGCCTTCGCCTGCAGCCAGGCCGACTCGGAGCGGTCGTACGCCGCCGGGGCGACGGACCCGCGCGCGAGGAGGTCCTTCTTGCGGGCGTGGTCGCGCTCGGCGTCGGCGAAGGCGGCCCCGGCGCGGGACTCCTCCGCCGCCGCGCGCTCGTCCTCGAGCCGCAGGTAGGTGTCCTCCAGCTCCAGCATCGGCTGGCCGGCCGTCACGCGGGCCCCCTCGTCCACCAGGACCTTCCCGACGCGCCCCGTCAGGCGCGCGGCCAGCTCGGAGCGGACGGGGGGGACGAGCTCGCCGTTGGCCCGGAGCACGCCCCCTTCCTCGCCGGCCGCGGGCGTCGCGGCCGCTCGCGCCAGCGCCCCCTCCAGCTCCGTCACGTCGGGCGGGACGGTGGGCGAGGGGCGGGCGGCGGCAGGGGGTCCCTCGGCCTTCCTCCCGCCGCAGGCGACGGCGAGGAGGGCGGCGAGCGAGACGGCGAGCAGGCGGGCTCTCATCGGGGGATCTCCTTCACGGCGGTCGGAACGAGGCTCCCGGCGGCGTGCCAGGCCCTCACCTCGGCGAGGAAGACGCCGAGCTGCGCGGCCACGCGGACGCGGCGCGCCTCGGCGAGCGAGGTCTCCGCGGACTGGGCGTCGAGGACGGTCAGCAGCTGGCCCTTGTACTGCTCGAAGGTCTGCGCGTAGTCCGCCTCGGCCGCGGCGAGGCGCTCCTCGGAGAGCGTCCGCTGGGAGCGGGCCGACTCGACGGAGGAGACCGCCACCCGCACCTCCTCGCGGACCCGGCGGCGCAGCTCCTCCAGGGCCAGGCGGGCCTGCGTCTCCCGCTCCCGGGCAGCGGCCACGCGCGCGGCGATCTCGCCCCCGCGGAAGACGTCGAGGCTCATCCGGAGCGCGCCGTAGGCGTACTCCTCGGTCGGGAACGCCCGCTTCTGCCGGATGTACCCCCCCTCGGCGAAGACGACGGGGAGGTGCGCCCCCTGCTGCTTCTTCACCTCGAGGGTCGCGGCCGAAAGCGCCTGCTCGGCCTGCCTGACGTCCGGCCGCCCGAGGGCCAGAGCGGCGAGCTCCTCCTCGGAGGGGAGAGGGGGGAGCGGCGCCGAGGGCTCGGCGACGCGGACAGGGCCGTCGAGGGCGAGGGCGACCCTCAGCGAGGCGAGCGCCTCGGTCAGCGCCTGCCGCGCGGCGACGAGACGCCCCTCGGCGGCCTTGCGGTCCGCCTCGGCGCGGAGCAGGTCGACGCGGGTCGTCTCCCCCGCCTCGAACAGGTCCCTCGCCTGCCTGGCGCGGGCGTCGACGAGGGCGACGTTCTTCTCCTCCACGGCGACGAGCCGCTCGGAGGCGACCGCGGCCGCCCACGAGGAGGCGACGAGGAGGACGACGTCCTCGGCGGCGCGGCGCTCCGTCTCGGAGGCGGTCGCCACCGCCAGCCGGGCCTGGTCGTAGGCCCGCTTCTCCCGGAGGCCGGCGAAGAGGGGCTGCGTCACGGTCACGCGCCAGTCCCAGTCCTGCTTCGGGAGGACGACCCGGTCGTCCGGGGGCTCTCCGAAGGCCACCTCCTCGCTGTTCAGGCCGAGGTTGGCGAAGGCGGCGACCTTCGGGAGGACCGCGGCGAGGGCCCCCTTCCGCTGCGCCTCGGCCCAGGGAAGCTCCCGCCGCGCGCGGGCGAGCGTCAGGTTCGACGAGAGGGCGCGGTCGACGGCCGCCCCCAGCGTGAGCGGCGGCGGCTCCGCCGCCGGCGTCGCCGCCAGCGCCGGGGCGGCCACGAGGGCGAGGGAGAGGGCCAGGGAAGCTGATCTCAAGAGTCCCTCCTCGGGGGTGGGGCGCCCGCCCGCGGCGGCCGGGCCGCGGGCGCGACGCCCTCGAAGACGGCGGCCGGGAGGCTTCGGGGGTTTCCCCGGCTCGCGGCGGGCCCCCCAGGACGGTCGCGCCGCGAGGGCCGCCCCGGACGGGGCGGCCCTCGACGGGACCTCGGGCGGGCCGGCCTCAGTCCTCCTGGAGCCTCACCGCCGCGATGAAGTACTGCGGCCGCGGCTGGGAGCGGAGGACGTAGAGGCGGACGTACTTCCCCTTCGCCGCCTTCTTCATCTCGGTTTGGTAGGCCGCCACGTCGGCGACCTCCTTGCCGTTGACCTCGAGGACGACGTCCCCCTCGGCCAGGTTCGCGTCGGCCGCCGGCGAGACCGGCTTGACCCTCGTGACGACGACGCCCTGCTCGACCGACTTGTCGACGCCGAAGGCGCGCCGGTTCTGGGGCGTCAGGTCCTGGATCGAGATGCCGATCGTCTCGCGGGCCTCCTCCTCGCCGGGCGCGGCCTGGGGCGCCTCGCCCTCGACCGACCGGGTCTCCAGCGTGGCGACGGCCGTCTGCTCCTTGCCGCCGCGGAGGAACGTGATGGTGACCTTCGTGCCCGGGGACTTGCCGGAGATGTAGTCGATCAGGTCGCGGTTGCTCTTCACCGCCACGTCGTCCACCTTGACGATGACGTCCTCGTGCGTGAGGCCCGCCTTCTCGCCCGGGGTCCCCTTCTCGACCGACTGGACGAGCGCGCCGTCCGTCGACGGGAGGCCGAGGGCCTCCTGGTACTCCTTCGTGACGGGGCCGATCCTCACCCCGAGGTACCCGCGGACGACCTTCCCCTTCTTGAGCTGCTCGTAGAGCCGCTTGGCCGTGTTGATCGGGACGGCGAAGCCGATGTTCTGCGCGAAGCGCGAGATCGCGGTGTTCACCCCGACGACCTCTCCCGCCACGTTGACGAGCGGGCCTCCGGAGTTGCCGAAGTTGATGGCGGCGTCGGTCTGGATCAGGTTCTCGAAGCTCTGGGTGGCGGCCGAGAGGCCCGGCTGACGGCCCTTGCCGGAGACCACGCCGACCGTGACGGTCTTCTCGAACTGGAGCGGGTCGCCGATGGCCATCACCCAGTCCCCGATCCGCAGCCTGTCCGAGTCGCCCAGCCTCAGCGTCGGGAACGGCTTCTTCCCCTCGATCTTCAGGAGCGCCAGGTCGGTGGCCGGGTCGCGGCCGACGACCTTGGCCTTGAAGACCTCGGTGCCGTTGACCGTCACCTCGACCTTGTCGGCCCCGTCGATGACGTGGTTGTTCGTCAGGACGTGGCCGTCCGCCTCGACGATGAAGCCCGTCCCCCCGGACTCGTCCTTGCGCTCCTCGTCCCCCTCGTCGCCCTTCCCCCGGCGGTCGGGCGGGAGGAAGAAGTCGAACGGGCTCCCTTCCTCGCCCCAGTTGTGGAACGAGCGCCGCCGGTCGAGCTTGACGATCTCCGTCGACCGGACGGAGACGACGGCCGGGGAGACCGCCTCGACGACGTCGGCGAAGGACGGGAGGGCGGGGCCGCCCGGCCCGGTCCGGAGGGGGGCAGCCGCCGGGGCGGCCGCGGACTCCTTCTCGGCCGAAGCGGGGCGCGTCAGGTCGAGGGCCCCGGCGAGGATCATCCCGAAGACGACGGCTCCGGAGACGAGGGCGGTGAGCGAGAGGACCTTGGTTCGGGTCTGCATGGTCTCCTTCATCCTACATGCCGCCGGGTGCAACGCGCGTGCCGGCCACCGGAGGGTGCCGAATCGACGTCCCCTCGCCCGCCGGGCCTACTTCCGGGCGGCGTCCTCGGGACGGATGTTGTAGAAGAAGGTGACCGTCACCCCCTCCCGGTCGTGGCCGAGGTCGGCCGGCAGCGGCCGGAAGGGGCTCGACCGGAGGATCGCCTGGAAGGCGGCGTTGTCGAACGGCGGGATGCCGGAGGAGCTGAGGATGGTCGCCCCTTCCACCCGCCCGTCCCGGCGGATGTAGAACCGGATCGTCACCCGCCCCTTGACGCCGTAGTGCGCCAGCGTCGGGACGTCCCAGTTCAGCTTGATCCGGCGGACCATCTCGGCGGCGTACGGGCCCCAGTCGTACTCGGCGGTGTCGAACGAGAGGGGCCCTGAGTCGACGAACCCCCCGTCGCGCTCCCAGCCGCCGCCCCCCTCGCCGCCGGCCCCGTCGCTCTGGGCGAGCCGGGCCACCTGCTCGGCGGTCAGGCCCGTGAGAGGGGAGGAGGAGAGCGACCGGAGCCCCTTCAGCCGCCCGGCGGAATCGCGGTCGCGGAGGCCGTCCGGGCTCGTCCGCTCGGCCGCCCGCGCCTCCTCCCCGGCGCTGGGCGACTCTCCGCCCTGGCCTTGCGGCGGCGCCGCCGCCCGCTCTCCGCGGTCCCCCGGCGCGAGGTCGCGGATCCCCTGGCCCGCCCTCGATCGCGGCGTCTCGGAGCGCGGCTGGGTCACGTCGCCCCCGTGGGCGACCCTGTCGGCGTCGGAGGGCAGCGGGTTCCTCCCGGGACGGGGAGCCGAAGGGCCCGGCGCCGGGAAGAACTGGACCGGGATCGGGGGCTCCGGCGGCGGGGTCTCGAAGAGCTTCACGAGCCCCAGCGGGTCGGGGACCTTCCCGTCGGGGCGGACGGGCCTGCGGATCGGGGGCATCACGAGGATCAGGAGGAAGAGGAGCAGGTGCGCGATGACGGACAGCGCGGCCGCCCACTCGGCGTCGAGGGTGAACGGCGCCCGCCGGCCGCTGCCGTCCTCCTCCGGCGAGGCCCCGAGGACGGCCGCGAGGTCCGGGCCGGAGTCGGGGGGCGAGGCGAAGGGGTCCTCGTCCGGCGGCAGCCCCCCGGGCGGCGGCCAGGGCTTCACCCCCTCGCGCAGGTGCTCCGCGTCGTTGAGCCGGACGATGCCGAGGTTTCCGATCTTCTCCTCGCGTGGACCCCCTGGCGGTCCACCGTCACGTATGAGAGCTTCGTGCCAGCGGCCGGCGCAGCGGGCCGCTGGATCTTAGCCGTCCCTTCGCGCCCCTCCGTTGCCTCGCCCGAGGGAGCGGTGATATAAAGACGCCGGGCTGACTTTCAAGGACCTTGGAGGTGGGCTTCTTGCCCACCTTTTTTTTCGCCCGACGAGACCAAGAACCGCTTGACCGACGCACCGAACCGGACGCTCCCCTTCGGCCCCGACATCGAGGCCCGGATCGCGGACGCCATCGCTCCGCTGGGGCTGGCCCTCTGCCACGTCGCGTGGCGCCCGGGCCGCAGGCGGGGCGTCCTGACGCTGACCGTGGAGAGCCCGGTCGGCGTCTCCCTGGACGACTGCGCGGCCGCCAGCCACGCCGTCTCGGACCTCCTGGACCGCCTCGACCCGGTCGAGGGGTCCTACGTCCTCGAGGTCGAGTCGCCGGGGCTCGACCGGCCGCTCTACTCCCTGGCCGACTGCGAGCGCTTCCGGGGCCGCCGCGTCCGGGTGCAGCTCCGCGCGCCCGTCGAGAAGACCTCGCGCCTGAAGGGCCTGCTCGAGGAAGTGTCCGGGGAGGCCCTGACGATCCTTGATGAGGATCGCAAGCGCCGCTACACTGTCCAGTTCGGCGACGTGAAGGTCGCGCGGCTGATCCCGGAGCCTTAGCTCCGGCGCGACGTCCGGACCCGCCGGAAGACCAGAGGGAGTGACCGAGGAGATGACTTCGACCCAGGCTCCGAACCGGAGCGGAACCGACGGCGCCTCGCCGGCGCGGTCCAAGACCCCCCGCGCGACGAAGTCCGCCCGGGCCGCCAAGGCTCCGCCGCCGAGCAAGGCCGACGAGATCGTCGACGCCTTGAAGGCCGCGTCCAAGGACAAGGAGATCGAGTTCGAGCGCCTCGTGGCGGCCCTCGAGGAGGCCATCGCCACGGCGGCCCGGAAGGTCTACAAGGTCCGCGAGATGGCGGCCCGCTTCGACCCGGCCACGGGCGAGCTGACCGCCTGGACGCCCTACCGGATCGTGGAGAAGAAGACGAAGCCGGAGCCCGCCCCGGGCGAGGCCGGCCCCGTCGACCCGGACGACGTCCCCCTCGGCCAGATGGCCGCGGCACCCGCGCCCGCCGTCGAGCCCGAGAAGGAGCTCCGCCTCCCCTGGATCGAGCTCCTCCCCGAGGAGGTCCCGGCGCTCCTCGAGGGCGAGCTCGCCGGCCAGAGCTGGACGATCGTGACCGACCCGGACGGCGCGGCCACCCCCGTCCCTCCCGACGCGGCCCGCGTCGGCGACGAGATCCGGCTCTTCCGCTCCACGGAAGGCCTCGGGCGGATCGCGGCGCAGAGCGCCAAGCAGGTCCTCTACCAGAAGGTCCGCGAGGCCGAGCGGGACAACATCTACAACGAGTACCACCCGAAGCTCGGCGAGCTGATCACGGGGACCGTCAAGCGCTTCGAGCGCGGCGACATGATCGTCGACCTCGGGCGGACCGAGGCGGTCATCCCCCGCGAGCACCAGTCGCGCGCCGAGCGGTACACCCAGGGCGAGCGCGTCCGCGGCGTCATCGTCGACGTCCACAAGAACCCCAAGGGCGCGCAGGTCGTCATGTCCCGCACCGCCTCCGAGCTCCTCATCGAGCTGATCAAGCTCGAGGTCCCCGAGATCTACGACGGGACGGTCGTCGTCCGGGGCTGCGTGCGGCAGCCGGGCGAGCGTGCCAAGGTGGCCGTCTCCTCGCGCGAGCGCGACGTCGACCCGGTCGGCGCCTGCGTCGGCATGCGGGGGGCGCGCGTCCAGGCCATCATGCGCGAGCTGCGCGGCGAGAGGATCGACATCATCCAGTACTCCGACGACCTCGTCACCTTCGCGCAGAGCGCGCTCTCCCCCGCCAAGATCACCCGGGTCTCGGTCAACCCCCCGGACGAGGACGAGGAGCCGGAGATCGGACCGGACGGGCAGCCGCTCCCGCCCGTCCCGGTCCTGGAGTGCATCGTCGAGGAGGACCAGCTCTCGCTGGCCATCGGCAAGCGCGGGCAGAACGTCCGGCTCGCCGCGGCCCTCGTCGGCGCGCGGATCGAGATCAAGGGCGAGCAGGCCGTGAAGGCAGAGGTGGCGCAGGCGCTCCAGCGGATGCTGCTGGCCTCGCAGCGCCGCGCCACGCCGCTCACGGAGCTCGAGGGGCTCGACGAGTCGGTCGTGAGCTCTCTCGAGGGGGCCGGCGTCGTCACCGTGGGCGACCTCCTCGAAGCCGCCTCGGGCGACGACGAGGAGGCGGCCGGACGGCTCGCCGCCTCCGGCCTCTCCGACGAGGACCGCGAGGAGATCGTCGAGCAGATCCGGGAGTACGAGGCGTCTCCCCCGCCCTCCGAGGAGGAGGACGCCGCCCCGGACGAGGAAGCCCCCGAGGAGGGTGAGGGCGACGTGGCCCAGGAGGCCTCGGCCGCCGAGGGCGCCCCCGGCGAAGGGGCCGCGGAGGCGGCCGCCGAGGAGACCGAGGGCGAGGCCGGGGAGACCGGCAGCCCGGACCGCACGGAGGCCCCGGAGTCGTGAAGACGATGTCCTCGAAGTTCACCGTGTCCGAGCTGGCCAAGATGATGGGGAAGCCCGCCAAGGAGGTCCTGTTCCTCCTGCAGGGGATCGGCGTCGACGTCAAGACGGTCGACTCCGTCCTCGACCCGTCGACGGCGCAGGCGATCCTCACCGGGAAGACCCAGGCCCCGAAGTCGCTCATCGTCCGGCAGGCGGCGCCGGCGCCCGCGCCCGTGGCGGTCAAGCCGAAGCCGGAGCGCGCCGCGCTGAAGCGGATCAAGATCGTCGAGCGGGCCGCCGCGGAGAGCGCGGAGACCGCCGAGGCCGGCGAGGCCGAAGGGGCCGCCGCGGAGACCGAGGCGGCCGCCGCCGCGGCGCCGCCGGCTCCGGAGCCCGCGGCCGCCGTCCTCGCCGCCGAGCCGGAGCCAGCTCCGGAG
>RHKY01000069.1 GCA_008363385.1 Acidobacteriota bacterium
TTACCGCCTCAACCAGCTCCTGGCCCGTCTCGAGGCCCTCCCTCCAACTGTGGCGCACCCCTTTCTGGACCCCCCACCACCATGGAGGAGACACCCCTCACCCCCACCCTACTTCCTCCCCCATCCCTCCCTCAGACCGACCTAACTGAGGTTTCTCGGCTGAGTGCCGACGACCTCTCGCGCCCCGGGACGGTCTTCCAGAGCGGCGTCGCGCCGGTGAGGATCGACCTCCTCACGAGCATCAGCGGCGTGGGGCTCGAGGAGGCCTGGGCGGGGCGGCTCCCGGTCGCAGCGGCGGGCGTCACCTTCGGCGTCCTGGGCCGCGCCGCGGCGACCTCCTCCCTCGTGAAGCGGAGCCCCTCGCCCGCCGCCGCGCGCGACGGGGGGATGACCGGGATCAGGTCCGGCGAGACCTCGTCTCGCTCGCGGACGGGATGACCTGGATCATGGTCCGCTCGCGGTCTCGACCGGAAACTCTGCGCGTGGCCATCGCCCCCGCGCTTCGCGACGTGGATCCGCCGGCAGGTGCCGGGGCGCGGCTGAAGAGCCGACTCTTCCTGGCGGGCGGGACGGCGTGCGTCTGCCTCGGGGCCGCAGGGGTCGTCCTCCCTCTCGTGCCGACGACGCCGTTCCTCCTCCTGGCGGCGTACCTGCTGGCGCGGAGCTCGCCCGCACACCACCAGCGGCTCCTCTCCCACAGGCGGCTCGGTCCGTACCTGGCGGACTGGCTCGACGGGCGAGGGGTGCAGCGATCGACGAAGGCGAGGGCCCTCGCCGTCCTCTGGGCCGTCCTCCTCCCCACCTCGATCGCGCTCCGGGAGACGGTCCCGGGAGCCCTCTTGCCCCTCGTCGGCGGCGCCGTGACCCTCTGGGTCCTGGGCCTCCCGGCGCGCGCGGCCGGCGGGGAGGCCCCCGCCGGAGAGACGCCGCCAGAGCCGGGCTGAACCCGCCGCCGCCGGTCCCGTACCACGAGGGGGAGGGTGCTGCCATGCCGAGGTCCTTCTCCACCCGGCTCGTCGGATCGCTCGCGTTCCTGGCCGCGCTCGCGTTCGTCGCCGCGCTCCCGCTCCGGGCCGCAGACCCGGATCCCGGCGGCGCCATCGACTTCGGGACCGACCGGTGGACGGTCCAGAGAGGCGCGGTCACGGAGCACCTCGGGAGGCGGTGCTTCGCGGGCTCGGCCTTCCTCAAGGACGCCGTCTTCGAGGACGGCGTCGTGGAGGTCGACGTGGCGGTCACGGGCGCGCGCTCCTATCCGGGCGTCCTGTTCCGGATGGCGTCGCCCGGCGACTTCGAGCGGGTCTACCTCCGGCCGCACCGCGCCGGGCCGAGCGGCTACCCCGACGCCGTCCAGTACGTCCCGGGCTTCAACGGCGTGGACGGCTGGCAGCTCTACAGCGGCCCCGGCTACACCGCCGCCGCGACGATCCCCGCCGGGAGCTGGATCCGGCTCCGCGTCGAGGTGAAGGGGACTCAGGCCCGCGTCTTCCTCGGCGACTCGGAGCGCCCCGTCCTCAGGATCCCCCGCCTGGAGCGCGGGCCGGGACGGGGCACCGTCGGCGTGAACGGCCCGGTCGACGGCTCGGCGTTCTTCTCGGGGTTCCGCTACCGCCCCGACGACTCGCTCCGGTTCGACCCGCCGCCTCCCGTCGACGTTCCCCCCGGCCTCGTCACGGGCTGGCGGCTCTCGGCTCCGTTCGAGGCGCGGCTCGTCGACCGCGAGCAGGCACCCTCCACCTGGACGCTCCCCCCGCTCCAGTGGCGGAGCGTGAACGCCGCCCCCTCGGGCCTCGTCGACGTCGCCCGCCACTTCGGGCGCCTCGGCGCCGCTCCCGACGCCGTCCTGGCCCGGACGGTGATCCGGTCGGAGGCGGACCAGGTCCGCAAGTACCGGATCGGCTACAGCGACGAGGTGTCCGTCTACCTCGACGGCACCCCGCTGTTCCAGGGCGAGAGCGCCTACCGCCTCCGCGACCCGTCCTTCCTCGGCGTCCTCGGGCTCTTCGACGCCGTCTACCTCCCGCTCCGGAAGGGCGACAACGAGGTGACCCTCCTCCTGTCGGAGGCGTCCGGAGGCTGGGGGTTCGTCTTCCAGGACGCCGGCGCCGTCTTCACCGCGCCCGGCGTCGCGGAGGCCTGGCGGTCCCCGGCCGACTTCCCCGTCCCCGAGACCGTCGCCTACGACCCGGCGACCGCCAGCCTCTTCGTCTCGGGCTACGACGGCTACCACCCGAGCGGACCGAACGGGGACCAGGCGATCGCCCGGCTCTCGCTCGACGGCGCGGTGCGGGACCTCCGCTGGGCCGAGGGGCTCCGGAACCCCGTCGGCCTCGCGGTCTTCGGGGGCTCGCTCTACGTCGCCGAGAGCGGCGGCCTCGCCGAGGTCGAGATCGCCACGGGGAAGGTGGTCCGGAGGACCGCCGTCCCCGGCGCCGTCCTGCTGAACGACGTGGCGGTGGCGGGCGACGGCACGGTCTACCTGTCGGACTCCGGGACGAACACCCTCTTCCGGATCCGCGGCGGCGCGGTCGAGGCGTGGCTCGCGGGAGGCGAGGTCGAGCGGCCGAACGGCCTGCACCTCCTCGCCGGGCGTCTCCTCGTCGGCAACAACGGCGACGGCCGGGTCAAGAGCGTCGACCTCGTCACGAAGGAGGTCCGGACCGTCGCGGACCTGGGGCCCGGGATCATCGACGGGATCGAGGCCGACGCGGCGGGGAACCTCCTCGTCTCCCACTGGGAAGGCCGGCTCTGGCGGCTCGCGCCCTCCGGGCAGCTGACGAAGCTCCTCGACACGACGGCCGTCGACCTCCCCCTGGCCAACTTCGCCTGGGTCGACGCCACGGGCCTCGCCGTGTTCCCGACCTTCACCGCGAACCGGGTCGTGGCGTACCGTCTTCCGAAGGGCTGAGACCCGTCGGCCGCCTCAGGCCTCGAGCGTCCGCGCCCCGGCGGCGAGGGTCGCCTTGACGACCTCGACGACGCGGCCGGGGGCGATCCCCTCGGCCTTCTTCTCGCGGCGCGTGGAGACCTCGACGACGCCCTTGGCCAGAGCCTTGCCGCCGACGACGACCCGGACCGGGAACCCGATCAGGTCGGCGTCCTTGAACTTCACGCCCGGCCGCTCGTCGCGGTCGTCCCAGAAGACCTCGACGCCCGCGGCTCTCAGCTCGCCGTAGAGCCTCTCGGCCGCCTCCAGGACCTCCTTGTCGCGCTGGAGCGAGAGGAGGGCGCAGGTGTACGGCGCGAGCGGCACGGGCCAGACGATCCCGTCGTCGTCGTGGTTCTGCTCGACGGCCGCGGCGACCGTCCGGCCGATGCCGAGGCCGTAGCAGCCCATCACGAGCGGGACCATCTTCTGCTGCGGGTCGGCCACCTCGCACTTCATCGCCTCGGAGTACTTCGTCCCGAGCTTGAAGATGTGCCCGACCTCGATCCCGCGCTTGATCCTCAGGACGCCGTTCCCGTTCGGCGACGGATCGCCGTCGCGGGCCGTGGCGACCTCCAGGACGCCGGCCACCTTCAGGTCCCGCTTCACGGAGAGGTTCGAGTGGTGGGTGCCGTCCTGGTTCGCGCCGCACCAGACGTTGCGCGCGTTCTCCATGGAGCGGTCGACGTAGACCGGGACCTCGTCCTGCCCCTTCCTCGGCCTCAGGCCGATCGGGCCGATGAAGCCCGGCTTGCAGCCGGCGATCTCCGGGAGCCACTCCTCGGGGACGAGCCTCACGTGCGCGACGCCGAGCGCCTTCGGGAGCTTCACCTCGTTGATCGTCAGGTCGCCGCGGATGACGACCGCGCAGACGAACGACGTGTCGTCGTGGCGGATCGCCTCGTAGAGCATCGTGTTCGTGATCCGGTCCTCGGTCGTCCCGAGGTGCCTGGCCTGCCCCTCGGTCGAGACGATCCCCGGCGTCGGGGAGTCGGCCCGGCCGAACGGCTTCTCGTCCTCGCCCGCCCAGGGCTCGGGGAGCGGCGCGGTGACCGCCTTCTCCACGTTGGCCCCGTACTGCCCGTCCTCCGAGAAGACGAGCGCGTCCTCGCCGGTGTCGGCGACGACCATGAACTCCTCGGAGGCCGAGCCCCCGATGGCGCCCGAGTCCGCCTGGACGAGGGCGTACTCCAGGCCGCACCGCTCGAAGATCGCCCGGTACGCCTGCTCCATCTTCCGGTAGTGGACGTCCAGCCCCTTCTGGTCGACGTCGAAGGAGTAGGCGTCCTTCATCAGGAACTCGCGCCCGCGCAGGAGGCCGAAGCGGGGACGGATCTCGTCGCGGAACTTCGTCCGGATCTGGTAGAGGTTGAACGGCAGCTGCCGCCACGAGGTGACCGTCCGCCGGACGAGGTCGGTGACGGCCTCCTCGGCGGTGGGCGCCAGCGCGAACTCGCCTGCCTTGCGGTCCTTCAGGTGGAAGAGGATCCCCTCGGTCTGGTACCGGTCCCACCGGCCCGACTCGACCCAGAGCTCCTTGGGCTGAGCGATCGGCAGCTCCACCTCGAGGGCGCCCGAGCGGTCCATCTCCTCCCGGACGATCTCGATCATCTTCTTCAGCGACCGGAACCCGAGCGGCGTGAAGCTGTAGACCCCGGCGGCGAGCTTCTGGAGCATCCCGGCCCGGGCGAGGAGCTTGTGCGAGACGACCTCGGCGTCGCCGGGGGCCTCGCGGAGCGTGGCGAGGAAGTACTGGGACCAGCGCATCGGACGCGGAGGATAGCAGCCCCGTCCGCCGGGCGATCCGCTCCGGCGGGCGCGGGCCCTCGGGGACTCAGCCGCGGGCGAAGAGGGCGCGGAACGCCTCGACGCGACCGCGGTTCGTCCCGAAGTCGGTGGTCCCGGTCCGCGAGGCCGATCGGACGTGGAGGAGCCGGCCCGGAGCGTCGAGGGCCACCTCGACGTCGTCCACGAAACGGAAGAGGAGCGTCGTGCTCTCGGCGCGGAGGTAGCCGGGCCCCTCCGCCACGACCCTCGTCCGCGGCAACGCCTCGAGCGCGCGCCGGGCCCTCTCGAGCGCTGCCCCGGGGGCCCCCTCGAACGGGATCGGCTCGACGAAGCGGCTCGTGCCGGGCGCCTGGGAGGAGACGCAGTTCGGCGTCGACGGGCAGGGCGAGAGCTTCCCGTCCACGAGGCCGAGAGCGGGCGGGCCGGGCGCGAACGCCGACCGGACGGCGAGGAAGACGACGGGGAGGAGGACGACGACCGCGAGGGTGACTCCGACGGCCCGGACGCTCATGGGGTCGGATGATGCCAAAGCGCCCGGGCCTCCCGGCAGGGGCTCGGCGGCCTCGCCACCCGGCCCTCGCCTCCGCCTCCGGTCCGGCCGGCCCCGGAGCCCCGCGGGTGGGCGGCACCTCACCCGGCCGGCGTCGGCTCCGGCGGCGGGGGTGGCGGCTCCATCTCCTCGCCCGTCACGGCGGGGGCCGTGGGGCCGACGGCCCCGTCCACGAAGCGCAGCTCCTCTCCGACGGCGCCGGCGTACTCCACCTCCGTCAGGGCCTCGACGGAGCGGAGCTTGGCGAGCAGCCGGTTCACCATCGCGCCGAAGCGGGGCGTCAGGACGCCCCCGGCGATCGAGCGCTGGTACTTCCTCGGCCCGGGGATGAGCGTCACGAGGAACGCGACCTCCCTCGGCGAGAGCTCGGAAGGCTCCTTGCCGAAGTAGTGCCGCGCCGCGGGGCGCAGCCCGTGGAGGCCCGGCCCCCACTCGATGACGTTCAGGTAGACCTCCAGGATCCGGCGCTTCGGGACGGCCGCCTCCAGCAGGAACGTCAGGGCCAGCTCCTGCAGCTTCCGCCCGTAGGTCTTCTCGCGGGAGAGGAAGAGGTTCTTGGCGAGCTGCTGCGAGATGGTCGACCCCCCCCGCCTCCTCTCCCCGCGGGAGAGGTTCGTGACCGCCGCGTGGACGATGGCGTGGAGGTCGATCCCGGGGTGGCCCCAGAAGTCGGCGTCCTCGGCGAGCGTCAGCGCCCGCACGAGGACGGGCGGGACCTCCTCGATCGGGACGAAGTCGGGCGACTCGGGCGAGACGAGGATCCGGCGGGGGGCGCCGTCCGCGTCCTCGAAGGCGTGGACGAACGGCCCGTTCAGGTAGGCGAGCGCGCGGCGGGCCGTCTGGGGCCCCGCGTAGGCGAGCTTCTGCTCGACCACGACCGAGTCCGGGTCGGAGAGCCGGGCGGTGACCCGCCCGGAGAACGTCACGGTGCCGAGGTCGGGCCCGACGGCGCGGACCTCGTCGGGCAGCGCGATCCCGGACACCGAGAGCGTCCGCCCGAGCTCCAGCCTCACCTCCGGGAGCTCGGCGTCCAGCCACGCGTCCCCCGACCCGGCGAGGAGCCGGGCCGAGCCGCTCGCCAGGAGCCCGCGACCGGAGACCCGCCAGCACAGGACGTCCAGCCGGCCCGCGGCCCGATCCACCTCGACGTCGGCCGTGGCCTCCGCGTCGAGCGGCGCGCCCATCGGCGCATCGCCGTTCTCCTCGCCTTCCGGCTCCTCGGCGTCTAGCGCCTCGACCGACGGGAGCTGCGCCCCCGAGACCCTGAGGAGGGTCGTCAGACGGAGCCGGCCTCCGGCCGCCGAGGCCCCCAGGACGCCGGACCAGGTCCCGAGCCGAAGGAGGAGACGCCCCTTCGACGACGGCCGGACGAGGCGCCCGAGATCCAGCCGGTCGACCTCCACCTCCGCCCCTCCTGCGGCGAAGCGCATCCGCAAGGAGTCGGGGGCGCCGCGTCGCTTCAGGGCGGCCGACCGCCGGGAGAGCGCGACGTCCCACGCCGCGTCGGCCACGTCGGCCGCGAGCCCGCGCGGCCCGCTCAGGCGGAGGGCGTGATGCGAGACCGAGCGGACGCGCCCGAGAGTCCCCTCCCCGCGCAGGCTCCAGCCGACCAGGAGCTCCCCCGCCCGGAGCGCGACGCCGGAGGGGTGCGAGAGCCTCAGCCCGCGCAGCTGGAGCGGCCCCGTGTACCGGAACCGGACGGCCTCCACGCTCGCCTCGAGCCCCGCCCGGGCGGCCGCGGCCTGGAGCTTCCTCCGGACCCCGGCCTCCACCCAGCGGGGAACGAGGACGAGGAGGGCCGCCACGGAGAGGACGACGAGGCCCGAGAGCGCGAGGAACGCCAGCGGGCGGCGCCGCCCCCCCTCCGACGCGACCCGCTCTTCCACTCCCCGATCCTACCGGCTCCCGCCCGGATAGGATCCCCGCCGTGGAGATCGACGAGGAGGTCCTCGACGACCTGATCCTGGGCCGCGGCGTGAGGCGGGGCCGCCACCTCCTCCTGGAGCCGGTCTTCCCGGCCCTCGAGGGGAGGCTCCGCGCGCTCGGGTTCGTGCCGGCGACGGTCGGAGAGCTCGACGTCCCGCTCGGCGTCAGGCTCCCCGCCTGGCTGCTGTCTCCCCCCGTCGCCGACTTCGGCGCCGTCCTCTGGGAGGTCTTCACCGACCGTTCTCGCCGCAAGCTGTTCGGCACGGAGGTCAGGAACGCCAAGGGCGACTGGGACGTCGTGATCCTCCCGGGCTCCCGGCGGCTCGTCTGGGCCAACCCGGGCCTGGCCGAGACCTACGACGCCTCGCGGCCGGTCGGCATGTACTGATTCCGGATAGACTCACCTGCCGGGCCTCTCGCGGAGGCCGGACCCGGAGCGAAGTACCTCGAAAGGCCGCGGAAAAACGCCCGTTTCGACCGATTTCACCGCCTGTCTCGCGCACCGGCCTCGTCCCCGGCCGCGGGCTCGAACCTTTCCCGTACGCCTCCCGTATTCCCTTCCAGTGGCAAATCGTCCCACACCGAAGGAGGACTGCTCGATGACGTTCACGGCGAAACTGCCGCTCCTGCGGCGGCTCTCCCTGGCCACGGCGCTGGCCCTGACCACCGCCGCCGCCGCCCAGACCACCACGGCCCCGCCCGTCAAGGCCGACGCCCCGGCGAAGAAGGCCCCGGCCGCGAAGACGGCCGTCCCGCCCCTCCTCGACCGGGAGCTCTTCTTCGGCAACCCGGAGATCGCCGGAGGGCAGCTGTCGCCCGACGGGAAGTACATCGCCTTCCTGAAGCCCTGGAAGGAGACCCGGAACGTCTGGGTCAAGAAGACCGGGGACCCCTACACGAAGGCTAAGCTCGTCACGGCCGACCCGAAGCGGCCGATCCCCGGCTTCTTCTGGAGCCGCGACAGCAAGGTCGTCCTCTTCGTCCAGGACAAGGACGGAGACGAGAACTACAACGTCTACGCCGTCGACCCGTCGGCCGCCCCGGAGGCCGGAAAGGACGCGCCCCCCGCCCGCAACCTCACGGACGCCAAGGGCGCCCGCGCGATGATCTACGCGGTCCCCAAGGGCGACCCCGACACGATCTGGGTCGGCCTGAACGACCGCGACGCCGCCTGGCACGACGTCTACAAGGTGAAGATCTCCACCGGCGAGCGGACGCTCGTGAGGAAGAACACGGAGCGGATCGCCGGCTGGGTCTTCGACCTCGCCGGTCAGCTGCGCCTGGCCGTCCGCGTCGCCGACAACGGCGACACGGAGGTGCTGAGGATCGACCCCGAGGCCTTCACGAAGGTCTACTCCTGCACCGTCTTCGAGACGTGCGGCCCCGAGCGGTTCCACAAGGACGGCAAGCGGGTCTACATGCAGACGAACAAGGGCGAGCCCGACCTCGTCCGGCTCACCCTCTTCGACCCGGCCACCGGCGCCGAGGAGGTCGTCGAGTCCGACCCGAAGGGGCGCGTCGACTTCGGGAGCTCGGTCTTCTCGGAGGCCACCGACGAGCTCGTGGCGACCGCCTACGAGGACGAGCGCCTGCGCATCTACTTCCGCGACAAGTCGTTCGAGGCGGACTACCGCCTCCTCGAGAAGAAGCTCCCCGGCAAGGAGGTCCTCCCGGCCTCCACGACCGCCGACGACCAGCTCTGGATGATCACGGCCTACAGCGACGTCGACCCGGGCTCCCGGTACCTCTTCGACCGGAAGACGAAGAAGCTCTCGCTCGAGTACAAGGCCCGCGAGCGGATCCCGCGCGAGCACATGGCCCCGATGACGGCGATCCGGTACAAGTCGTCCGACGGCCTGGAGATCCCGGCGTTCCTGACGCTCCCGAAGGGCGTCCCCGCGAAGGACCTCCCGCTCATCGCCTTCCCGCACGGCGGCCCGTGGGCGCGCGACGGATGGGGCTTCGACAACTACGCCCAGTTCCTCGCCAACCGCGGCTACGCGGTCCTGCAGCCCAACTTCCGCGGCTCCACCGGCTACGGGAAGAAGTTCCTCAACGCGGGGAACAACCAGTGGGGCGACCTGATGCAGGACGACATCACCTGGGGCGTCAAGCACCTGGTCGACAAGGGGATCGCCGACCCGAAGCGGGTCGGGATCATGGGCGGCTCGTACGGCGGCTACGCGACGCTCGCGGGCGTCGCCTTCACCCCGGACCTCTACGCCGCGGGCGTCTCGATCGTCGGGCCCTCCAACCTCCTGACGCTCCTCGAGACGATCCCGCCCTACTGGGAGGCGGGCCGGATCATCTTCCACGAGCGGATGGGCAACCCGACCAAGCCCGAGGGGAAGAAGCAGCTCGAGCGGCAGTCCCCGCTCAACTCGGCCGGGAAGATCAAGACGCCGCTCCTCGTGGCGCAGGGCGCCAACGACCCGCGGGTGAAGAAGGCCGAGTCCGAGCAGATCGTCATCGCCCTGCGCGACCGCGGGTTCCCGGTCGAGTACATCCTGGCCCCGGACGAGGGGCACGGGTTCGCGCGCCCCGTCAACAGCATGTCGCTGATGGCCGCGACCGAGGCGTTCTTCGCCAAGCACCTCGGCGGCCGCGCCCAGGAGGGCGGGACGCCCGAGGTGGTCGCCCGCCTGAAGGAGATCACGGTCGACCCGAAGACCGTCGTCCTCGCCAAGAAGGTGGACGCCGCCGCCGTCTCCGTCCCGAAGGCCGTCGCGGACCTCGCCCCGGCCTCCCTGGGCTACGCCGGGACGATCGAGGCCGGCGGCCAGAGCATGGCGATGTCGGTCACCCGCGTCGTGAAGGAAGAGGGGGGCGCCTGGGTCGTCACCGACACGGCGAAGATGCCGATGGGCGAGGCCGTGGACACGACGACCCTCGAGAAGGGGACCCTCGTCGTCCGGAAGCGCGCGATCAAGCAGGGGCCCGTCGCCGTCGACCTGGAGTTCAAGGGCGGCAAGGCGACCGGCACGATGGCGATGGGGGGCGACCCGAAGCCGGTCTCGGCCGACCTCGGCGGCGACCTGTTCGCCGACGGGGCCGGCGCCTGGGAGGCCATCGCCCGGCTACCGCTGGCCGACGGCTACTCGGCCACGTTCCGCAACTTCGACGTGAGGACGCAGAAGCCCACGCTGAAGCAGGTCAAGGTCGTCGGTCAGGAGAAGGTGACCGTCGCGGCCGGCAGCTTCGACGCCTGGAAGGCCGAGGTCTCCTCGGCCGAGGGCGACCCCGGCGTCACGACGCTCTGGGTCGCCAAGGACTCCCGCAAGGTCGTCAAGACGAGCGCCACCCTCCCCCAGATGGGCGGTGCGGTCGTGACCTCCGAGCTCCAGCCCTAGCCCCCGACCGTCCCGGCCTCACCGAGGCGGCGCGGCCCTCCCGGGTCGCGCCGCCTCTTCTCCTTTCGGGAGCCGGCTCAGACCTTGTCGCCGATCGGTGCGGTCAGGACGGGATCGACGACGTCGCCGGTGTTCCGCGTCGCGGCGGGCTCGAAGACGAGGACCTCGGCCTCCGCGTCCGCCGACGTCCGGTGCTCCACCCCCCTCGGGACGACGAGCAGCTCGCCGGGACCGAGCTCCACGACCCGGTCGCGGAACTCCACGCGGAACCGCCCCTTCCAGGCGAGGAAGAGCTCGTCCTCGGTCTCGTGGCGGTGCCAGACGAAGGTCCCCTGGAGCTTGACGAGCTTCACTTCCTGCCCGTTCAGCTCGGCGACGACCTTCGGCCTCCAGTGCTCGGTGAACGCGTCGAACTTGTCGGCGAGCCGGACCTTGTGCATCTCCGCCCCTCCCGTGCCCATTCTCCCCCGGGTCCGCTCCGGAGGGGACGCCCCGCCCCGGCGGGCGTGCTAGCTTGGCCGTCGACATGCCGTCCTCCCCCGGCGCCGCCCCGCCTCGCCCCGCCGTCGTCCTCCTCTCCGGCGGGCTCGACTCCGCCACGGTCCTCGCCGTCGCGCGGGACGAGGGGTTCGCCCCGCACGCCCTCTCCTTCCGGTACGGCCAGCGCCACGCCGTCGAGCTGGCGGCCGCCCGCCGCGTGGCCGCCTCGCTCGGCGCCGTCCGCCACGTCGTCGTGGACGTCGACCTCGCCGGCTTCGGCGGCTCGGCCCTGACGGCCGACATCCCGGTGCCGAAGGGGCGGACGGACGAGGAGCTCTCCTCCGGCATCCCCGTCACGTACGTCCCGGCGCGCAACACCGTCTTCCTCGCCTTCGCGCTGGCGTACGCCGAGACGGTCGGGTCGACCGACCTCTTCCTCGGCGTCAACGCGCTGGACTACAGCGGCTACCCCGACTGCCGCCCGGAGTTCGTCGCCGCCTTCGAGCGGCTGGCCAACCTCGCCACGAAGGCGGGGGTCGAGGGGGCGCGGTTCCGCGTCCACGCCCCGCTGATCTCCCTGACGAAGGCCGGGATCGTCCGGAAGGGGCTCGCGCTCGGGGTCGACTACTCGCTCACCCTCTCCTGCTACGACCCGTCGCCCGAGGGGCTCGCGTGCGGCGGGTGCGACTCGTGCCAGCTGCGGAGGAAGGGTTTCCGGGAGGCCGGCGTCGCCGACCCGACGCTCTACCGCGCTCCCTCCCCCTGACGGCGGGAGCTACCGGACCCGCGTCGAGCGCCGCCGCGCCAGCTTCTCGGTCAGCTGCAGGCTCCGCCGGATCTGCTCCAGCATCTTCGCCTCGAGCCCGCCGCGCCGCTCGCCGCCCCGCGCCCCGCCCCGCCGCTTGGCCCGGTCGAAGACGTGCCGCGCGGCCCGCGCCTCGCCGACCGCCAGGTACGCGAGCCCCAGGTGGGTCAGCCCGGTCGGCGTCTCGCCCAGCTCGGAGGCCCGCTTCAGGCACTCCACGGCCCGGTCGAACTCGCGCCGCTTGTAGTGGACCCACCCCTTGGCCGCGAGCGGGAAGTGCCGCATCTCGCGGGGCGAGAGCTTCAGCGAGAGGTCCGCCGCCGAGAGGGCCTCGTCCAGGCTCTCCCCCATCTCTGCCAGCGCCGTCGCGCGCTGGAAGTAGGCGATGGAGCGCCCGTAGTTCGAGCTGACCGCACCGAGCATCTCCTCGGCCACGCGGCTCCCCTCCCGGAACTTCCCCTCGGCGCGGAGCGCCTCGAGGAGCGTGGCGTAGGCCGCCGTCGCGACGATCTCGGTCGGCTCGCGCGAGAGGACGCGCCGGGTCGTGGCGACCGCCTCGGAGGTGTCGCCGAGGGACGACGAGACGAGGGCGTAGGCGATCAGCAGGGTCGGGTTCTCGGGGTCGATCACGAGCGCCTTGCGATAGGCCTCCAGCGCCTTGCCGGGCTCGCGGACGGCGAGCGCCTCGGCGCGCCTGGCCAGCCGCCCGGCCTCCCCCTTCACCTTGGGGAACGCCCGGGCGCCCGCGGGCGCAGCCAGGCGCGTCGCCGCCTGGTACTCGATCCGGTTCGGGTTCAGCTCCAGCGCCGCGCGGAAGCGCTCGGCCGCCTTCTGCGTCCAGCCGCGGTCGAGGAAGCAGAGCCCGAGCAGGAAGAGCGACTCCTCGTCGGCCGGGTCGAGCCGGACGGCCTTCTGGAGGGCGTCGACCGCCTCGGCGACGCGCCCCCGCTCGTAGGCGATCGTGCCCAGGAGCGAGTAGGCCTGCGGGCTCTCCTCCAGCTCGACCGCCTTCTTCAGGTGGGCCTCGGCCCGGGCGAGGTTCCCCTCGCCGGCGTAGAGCGCCCCGAGCGCGAAGTACGGCAGGAAGGCGTCGGGCCTCACGGCGACGGCCCGCTTCAGGAGCTCCATCGCCCGCTCTCCGTGCCCGACCTCGTTCTCGAGGACGCCCGCGTAGACCAGAGCCTCGAAGTGGTGCGGCTCGCGGGCCAGGACGCTCCGGAGGAGGACGGAGGCCCGGTCGGTCTCCCCCTCGTTGAACGCCGTCTCGCCGAGGAAGAAGGCGAGCTCGGAGTTGCCGCGGTCGAGCCGGTAGGCCTCCTCCAGAGCCCGGACGGCCTTGCCCGGGTCGAGGGCGTAGAAGGCGAACTCGGCGTCCGTCAGGAGAGCTCGGAACCGCTCCCTTCGCTCCCCCGTGAAGCCGGCCAGGATCCGCTCTCGCCGCTCCAGGAAGCGCTCGCGCTTCTCCATGGCGGCCATGTGCAGGTCGACCCGGCTCTCCCAGAGGTCCAGCAGCTCCTCCTCGTGCAGGTGCCCCTTCCGCTCGAGGAGGTCCTTCAGGGCGAGGAGCCCGGTCTGGACGACGAAGCCGTTCTTCTCCTGCCGGTTGAGGGCCTCGAGGAGGCCCTTCAGCGTCTCGGCGCTCCGCTTGACGATCTCCTCGAGGACGGAGATCCGCTCCAGGAGGTGCTCGTCGAGCGGGACGCCCTCGCCCGAAGGGGTGTCCTCGTACTCGTCGGCCCGGCCCGAGATGACGAGGAGCTTCGACTGGCAGCGGTCGCAGAGCTCCCGCTCGTCGTCGTTCCGGTGGCCGCAGACCTGGCAGATCACGAGGGTAGCCGTTCTCCCCCGGGCCCGGCGTAGCGGTGGAACCCCCGCCCGGACTTCTTCCCGAGCCAGCCTGCGTCGACCATCTGGACGAGGAGGGGGCACGGCCGGTACTTGTCGTCGCCGAGGCCGCGGTGGAGGACGCGGAGGATCGCCAGGCAGGTGTCGAGGCCGATGAAGTCGGCGAGCGTGAGCGGCCCCATGGGGTGGTTCATCCCGAGCCTCATGATGGTGTCCACCGCGTCGGGGGTCGCCACGCCCTCGAAGACCGCGTAGACCGCCTCGTTGATCATCGGCATCAGGACGCGGTTGGAGACGAAGCCGGGGTAGTCCCGGCACTCGACCGGGGTCTTGCCGAGGTCGCGGGCCGTCTCGACGACGACCGCCGCCGTCTCGTCCGACGTGGCGATCCCGCGGATCACCTCGACGAGCTGCATCACCGGCACCGGGTTCATGAAGTGCATCCCGATGAAGGACTCCGGCCGGGAGGTCGCGGCCGCCAGGCGCGTGATCGAGATCGAGGAGGTGTTGGAGGCGAGGATCGAGCCGGCCTTCACGGTCCGGTCCAGCCGCCGGAAGAGGTCGAGCTTGAGGGCCTCGTCCTCCACCACCGCCTCGACGACGAGGTCTGCGTCGGCCAGGAGGCCGACGTCGGTCCCGGTGGCGAGCCGTGCGAGGGCGGCGTCCCGCGCCTCGGGGGTCACCTTCCCCTTCTCCACCATCCGGCCGAGGTTCTTCTCGATCGTCTTCCGCCCCCGCGCGACCAGCTCGTCCGACAGGTCGACGAGCGTCACCGACCGCGACGCCAGCGCTGCCACGTGGGCGATCCCCGCCCCCATCTGCCCCGCCCCGACGACCCCGAGCTTCTCGATCCTCATCGCCTCGCGCTCCTTGCCCGCCCGGCTCGCGCCGGGGGCGGCCAATCTATGTTGGCGAGGGGGCGGGGTCAAATCGCCGCGAGGGGCTCTGCAGAGCGGCCGAAGGCGGACCGGAAGGCCAGGCCGATCGCGGTCAGGGAGGCCGCGCCCCAGATCAGCGCGCCGGCGGCGGGGACCAGCGAGACCAGCCCCAGGACGAGGAGGCCGACGGACAGGGCCGCCGGATCGCCGAACAGGGGGCTTCCCCTCCGGCTCCGGGCCGTCAGCGCCCGCCCGAGGACGAGGAAGAGGGCGGTCAGGCCGAAGACCTTTCCCGCGAAGAGACCGGCGAGGAGCGCGCCCGCCAGGACGAGGGCCGCCGGGGAGGGGACGGCGAGGAGGAGCCCCGCCGACAGGAGGAGCCCCGAGAGGACGGCCGCCAGGCCCAGGGCGGTCACGGTCAGCATGTTGCCGCGGAGGTGCGCCGCCGCTCCGGCCACCAGCCGTGGGCGGACCCGGAGGAGGAGGAGCGATACCGCGAGCCAGGCGGCCAGGAGGAAGAGCCGGAACGCCAGGAGCAGCGGCGAGACGGCGGCGCCGTCGACGGGCGACGTCTGGAGCTCCGCCAGGAATGCGGCCTGGAGGGCCGCGAGAGTCAGGCGCCGGCCCCCCACGGACCCGCCGTCCCCCGCGGGGGGCCTCAGCTCGCCGCCGACGACGAGGACGTCCGCGTCGACCCGGCCGCCCCCGCCGAGGACGACGTCGTCGAAGAAGACGACGACGTCCCCTCGGACGGAGCCCGAGACCGTCACCGGCGCCGAGACGGCGACGACGGTCCCCGCGACGGTCCCTTCCACGACGACGGGCCGGCCGAGCGACACCAGGTCGCCCGTGTGTGTCTCCCCCGGCCCGACCCGCGTCACGGCGGCGGCGTCCGGAGCACCCGCGCCCAGGGACGTACCCGCGAGGGGAAGAAGGGCGGCGAGGAGGAGCGCCGGGAGCCTACCGGCGCGGCGCATCCCCGACGCCTCGACCGGCCACGGCCGTCGCCCCGCGCCTGACCAGCGCGGCCGCGCCGGCGAGGCCGGCGACCAGCAGGAGCCCGGCCCAGGCAGCGGGGGCAGCGCCCGCGAGCCGCGAGACCCCCCGGCCGAGAAGCGGGAGCGCCTCGACGAGGGTGGCGACGGGCCGCACCGACCCGGCGAGGAGGAGGTCGACCCAGACTTCCAGGGCGGTGGCGGGCCCCAGCGTCCAGAGGGGCGCCATCCCGATCCCGAGGCTCCCCCCGACGAGGAGACCTCCGATCGCCAGCGGGACTCGCCAGGACCGGGCGTGCCGGACCTCCCAGGGGGCGTAGGGGCGGGCCGAAGCGACCCGCGAGGCGAAGTCCGGAGGCAGAGAGGGAAGCCCGGGATCCGACGTAACCGACTCGTCCAGAATGACTTCCAGCCTCCGGTCGAACTCCTCCGACCGCGCGTCCCCTCCGGGGGGGCTCGGCATCGTCTCCGTCGGCATCGTCATCCCGACTCCTCTATACGGTTCCCTTCGGCAAAAGATCTCGGAGGGCCCTCCGGGCGCGGAAGAGCTTGTTCTTCACCGTCCCGAGCGGCATCTGCTTCAGCTCGGCGATCTCCTCGTAGGGCAGCTCCCCGTAATGGCGGAGGCTGATCAGCTCCCGGTAGTCGTCCGGCAGCTTCTGGATCGCCAGGTCCAGCGCGTCGCGGAGGCGGCGCTGCGTCAGGAGCGCGAGCGGGTCGGGCCGGTCGTCGGCCGGGTCGACGGGGCGCGGCTCCCCGTCCTCCTCGGCCGGCAGCTCGAGCGGGAGGGCCCGGACGCGCCTCCTCCGGAGGTGGTCGATGGCGGCGTTGCCCGCGATCCGGAAGAGCCAGGTGGAGAACTTGTACCGCGGGTCGAACGAGTCGAGCGCGCCGTAGACCTTGAAGAAGACCTCCTGGGTGACGTCGCGGGCGTCCTCGGCGTCCCCCGTGTACCGGGCGAGGTAGCGGAAGAGGCGGAGCTGGTACCGGGCCACCAGCGTCTCGAAGAGGTCCTCTTCCCCCGACAGGACCCGCCGGACCAGGTCCGCGTCGCTCGGCTCCAGCACCCCCTCGGTCACGGCCGGATCCTGCCACACGGCTTGCTCCCGGGGCCGCCTGAGGTCCGGCGGATCCGCCTAGAATCCGTCCGGGACCTGGCAGGGACCGCAACGAAAGAGCAGGAGGTGCCCCTTGGCTCCGACCGCCCCGTCCACCCCCTTCGGGACCGACTCGGGAGAGATGACGACGTTCGACCAGATGGCGATGCGGTTCGACCAGGCCGCCGCCCTGCTGAAGCTCGACGCCGGGCTCTGCAAGGTGCTCCGGGAGCCGATCCTCGAGGTGAAGGTCTCGATCCCGGTCGTGATGGACGACGGCCGGATCGAGGTCTACATCGGCTACCGGGTCCACCACAACGTCGTCCGCGGTCCGGCCAAGGGCGGGATCCGCTACGACCCCGGCGTCACGCTCGACGAGGTCCGGGCGCTCGCCTCCTGGATGACGTGGAAGTGCGCCGTGATGAACGTCCCGTTCGGCGGCGGCAAGGGGGGCGTCGTCTGCGACCCGCGCAAGCTGTCCCGCGGGGAGCTGGAGCGGATCACCCGGCGCTACACGGCGGAGATGATGGAGGTGTTCGGCCCGGAGAAGGACGTGCCCGCGCCCGACGTCGGCACGGACCAGCAGGTCATGGCCTGGCTCATGGACACCTACTCGATGCACCGCCGCCACACGGTGACCTCCATCGTCACCGGTAAGCCGATCTCCCTGGGCGGCTCGCGCGGACGCGTCGAGGCGACGGGCCGCGGCGTCATGATCGCGGCGCGCGAGGCGGGGAAGGTCCACGGGGTCCCGATCGCCGGCGCGCGCGTCGTGGTCCAGGGCTTCGGCAACGTCGGCTCCGTCTCGGCGAAGATGCTGGCGGAGCAGGGCGCCCGCGTCGTGGCGGTCTCGGACGTCAACGGGGCGCTGCGCAACGACGAGGGCTTCGACGTCCCGGCCCTCCTCGCCCACGCCGCCGCCCGGAAGACCATCCAGGGGTTCGAGGGCGGGACGCCGATGGACCCGGCCGAGCTGCTGGAGCTGCCGTGCGACGTCCTGGTGCCCGCCGCGCTCGAGAACCAGATCACGAGGCAGAACGCAGATGCGGTGAAGGCGCGGCTGATCGTCGAGGGGGCGAACGGGCCGACGACGGCGGAGGCGGACGAGATCCTCCAGCGCAAGGGGGTCGTCGTGGTCCCGGACATCCTGGCCAACGGCGGGGGCGTGACCGTCTCGTACTTCGAGTGGGTCCAGGACCGGATGGGCTTCTTCTGGCGCGAGGACGAGGTGAACTCCCGCCTGGAGGAGATGATGGTCGCGGCCTTCGGGGACGTCCGGAAGATGGCCGAGACCCACGGGGTCTCGTACCGGATCGCGGCGTACATGGTGGCGATCCAGCGCGTCGCGCAGGACCTGGAGATGAGGGGCCTCTACGCCTGAGGAAGCCGGTTCCCGGGGGCCCGTGGAGGCCGCGTCGTTCGAGGGGGCCGTCAAGGCGTACGGCTCCCTCGTCGCCCTGGCCGGGCTGACCCTCGAGGTCCGCGCCGGCGAGGTCTTCGCCCTCGTCGGCCCCAACGGGGCCGGGAAGACGACCGCGCTCGGCCTCCTGACCGGGATCCTCCGGCCGACGGCCGGGACGGTCCGCGTCTTCGGCCACGACCTCTCCCGGGACCCGCTCGCCGCCAAGGCCAGGCTGGGGTACGTCCCCGACCGGCCCTACCTCTGGCCGCGCTGGACCCCGCGCGAGACGCTCCGCTTCGTCGGCGCCACGTTCGGCCTCTCGGGGCCCGGCCTCGACCGGAGCGTCGAGGCCGAGCTCCGGGCGTTCGGGCTCGAGGGCGTCGCGTCCCGCCCCAACGAGAGCCTCTCGCACGGGACCCGGCAGAAGGTGGCGCTGGCGCAGGCGTTCCTGCACGACCCCGGCCTCTTCGTCCTGGACGAGCCGATGGTCGGCCTGGACCCGTCCGCGCAGCGCCTCCTCGTGAGCCGGCTCGCGGAGCGGACGGCCCGCGGCGCCGCCGTCCTCCTGACGACCCACCAGCTCTCGCTGGCCGAGGAGGTCGCCGAGCGGGTCGGGGTCCTCGTCGGCGGGCGCCTCCTGGCGGTCGGGGACCCGCGCTCGCTCGCCGCCGGCGCCCGGCCCGCCGGAAGGCTCGCCGAGGTCTTCTTCGACCTCGCCCCGGGTCCGACCGCCGGGGAAGGCCCGTGAGAGCGGGCCCGGTCGCGCGGGTCGCCCTGGCCAACGGCGTCCGGGCCCTCCTCCGAGGCGCGTGGCCCGAGTCGGGCCGCGACCGGCTCGCCTCGTCCGCCGCGATCCTGGGCGCCCTGACGTTCGCCGTCCTCGAGGCCTTCGCCCTCTCGGCCCTTCTCGACGCCTCCACGCGCGCCCTGTCGCAGCTGCCCGGGGTGGATCCGTTCCCGCTCCTGGTCCGGCTCCTCCGGGGGCTCGTGGCCGGGACCGCCCTCCTCCTCCTCCTGGGGACGCTGACGACGGCGGTCTCCTCGCTGTTCCTGGCCGAGGAGCTGCCTCACCTCCTGTCCCTGCCGGTCCCCCACCGGCGCGTCTTCGCCGCGCTGCTCCTCCGGTCCGCGGCCCAGGCCTCGGCCGCGGCCTGGCTCATGGCGGTTCCGGCGGCGGCCGTCGTGGCCGCGCGCGCACCGAGCCCCGTCCCTGCGGCCGCGTCGCTCCTCTTCACCCTCCTGGCGCTGACGCTCGGGGCCGGCGTCCTCGGCGTGGCCGGGGCGCTCCTGGTCGTCCGGCTCGTGCCGCCGCGTCGGGCCCGCCTCATCGCGGCCACGGTCGCCGCGGTCGGCCTGGCGGTCGCCCTCCTCGGCGTCCGCACGACGCGGCCGGAGCGCCTCCTCGACCCGGCTGCCGCGGCCGAGCTCCTCGACGCGCTCTCGAGGACGCGGCCCCCGGCGCCCGGGGCGAACCCGCTCGCCCACCTCTCGGACGCCGCTCTCTCTGGCCTCGCCGGCGACCCGGCAGGCCTTCTGGCGACGGTCGCCGCCGCGGCGGCCGCCGCCGTCCTCGTCGTCCTGGCCGCGCGGATCCTGGCTCCTGTCCACCTGGAGGCCTTCCGCCGATCGCGAGAGACGCCGGAACCGTCCGGACCCACTCGGGCGGGCTGTGCCGCCTCCGGGAGCCCGGCGCGCCAGCTCCTCCTCGCAGAGGTGAGGACGCTCGCCCGCGACGCCGCCACTCCCGCCCAGCTCGGTTCGCTCGCCGCGGTGCTCGTCCTGGACCTGCTGAACCTGAGGCTCCTGCCGGCCGGCGACCCCGCGGCGCGGGACCTCGTCGCGGGGCTCCAGACGGCCCTGACGCTCTTCCTGGTCTCGGCCCTCTCGCTGAGGTTCGCCTACCCGGCGGTCTCCACCGACGGCCGGTCCGCCCTCCTCCTCCGGACGCTCCCGCTCTCCCCGGCGCGCCACCTCCTCGTCCGGTGGGCCGTCCGGGCCTTCCCGTCGGCCACGCTGGCGGTCTTCCTCTCCGTGGCGACCGCCCTGCAGCTGGGGCTCGAGGGGCCCGCGCTCCGGGCCTCGCTCGGCCTGGCCCTCCTCGGCGGCCTGGCGCTCCCAGCCCTGCACGTCGGGCTGGGGGGCCTCTTCCCGAGGTACGGCGCGTCGAATCCGGTCAGCGTCGCGCTCGGGCCGGGCGGCCTCTTCGCGCTGGCGCTCTCGACCGGCCTCTCGCTGGCGTCGGCCCCCGTCGTCTCCCGGGAGCTCCGGAAGCTCCTCGAGGCCGTCGCGGGGCTCGGGAGCACGGAGGCCTGGCTCCTCCCGTCGTGGCTCGCCCTCGCGCTCGGGTCGGCTCTCCTGCCGCTCCTCCTCGGGGCGCGGTCCCTCGGCGCCTCGGACGTCCACGCGGACCGGTAGTCCGGGCCGTCAGTGGCCGGTCACGCCCGGCGGGGGCGCCGGACGAGGGGACTCGGAGACCCGGACCCGGAGCATCCGGTCGTCCTGCTCGATCCGGTCCAGGACGGGAAGGCCCGACGCGACGCGTCCGAAGACGGTGTAGGAGCCGTCCAGGTGCGGCTGGGGCGAGAGCGCCACGAACCACTGCGAGCCCCCGGTGTCGGGCCCGGAGAGCGCCATGCCGACGGTGCCCCGCTCGTACGGGACCGGGTTCAGCTCGTCCCGGACCGCGTAGCCCGGCCCGCCCGTCCCGTCGCCGCGCGGGTCGCCTCCCTGGACGACGAAGTCGGGCACGACCCGGTGGAACAGGAGCCCGTCGAAGAAACCACCGTGGGCCAGCGAGACGAAGCTCTCGACCGTCATCGGCGCCTCCTCGGCCAGGAGCTCCAGCTCGACGCCGCCGCGCTCGGTCTCGATCCGGGCGGTCACGGCCGACCCGAGGGCGCGCCGCGCGATCCGCTGGTAGTCTGCCGGGCCGAACCGGGTCGGGACGGGGCGGGGGACCAGCGTCCGTCCGCCTCCCCCAGGGAGCGAGGCGAGGAGAGCGCGGGCGCGCTCGCGCGCCACCGGGTCGGGGGCGTCGGCGAAGCGCAGGAGCCTCTCCTCGGCGCCGCCCGGGAGGAGCGCCGCGGCCTGGAGCGCCGACACGACGAAGTCCGCCTCCCCGCTCGACGCGCACCTCTCGAAGGCGCGGTCGAACGCGGCCGCGAGGCCGGTGCCGGCGGCGGCGGCGCCGGCCGTCTTCGCCGACGTCTCCAGGGCGGCCGCCGCCACGGCCAGGTCGGGGTCCGAGAGAGCGCGCACGAGGAGCTCGGGGCTCGCCGCGGCCGCCTCGGCGGAGAGCCCGCCGACGGCGGTCCCCCTCACGCGGGGGGAAGGGTCGTCGAGGAGACGCTCGACGAAGTGCCGGGCCTCGCCGTGCGGGAGCTGCGCGACGGCCTCCGCGGCCCCCAGCCGGAGCTCGAGCCGGGCCGGCGGCCCTGCCGGGAACGCGATCCGCTCGACCCCGGCGGCGTCCGAGAGCGCGAGGACCGACAGCGCCACCCCGGCGCGCCGTCCCGGGGCCTCCACGGCCGACAGGAGCGCGGCGCGGGCCTCCTCGCCCGGGCACCGCCCCAGCAGACGGAGCGCCGCCAGGGCGATGCCCGGCGCCGGGTCTGCGGCGCGCTCCCGGGCCACGGTGACGGCGGCGTCCGGGAGGGCCGCTCCGGACGCCGCGAGGCGCTCCAGGGCGAGGAGGGACTGGATCGCGGGGGACGGCTCGGAGCCCTGAGCCAGGGAGAGGAGGTGCGGCGCCGACTCGCGGTCCGCGAGGAGTCCCACCGCCCGGGCCGCGACCGACGCCACCCAGGGATCGCCGTCCGTGAGCGCCGCGCGAAGGGCCGGCAGCGCCTCGCGCTCGGGACGGCGCGCGAGCGCGTAGAGGGCCGCCCGTCTGACCGCCGGGTCGGCGTCCGCCGCCTCCCGCGCGGCGAGGAGCGCGGCGCCGGCCTCCCCCGCGGGAGACCGCCAGA
>RHKY01000105.1 GCA_008363385.1 Acidobacteriota bacterium
TGTCCCCGATCACCTGAAAGCGCAGGTTTCTGGACAGGAGCCGGGTGAGGCGTAGTCAGCATCATCCCCGCCGGAGCGGAGCGACGGCGGGCGGAGGGCGATGCCGTAGTGTTGGCGGCGGGGTCGGGAGGACGAAGGAAAGGCCCCGACTGTTGACGCAGGCGGGGCCATAGGACCGGGAAAACCGAAACAAGAACGGAGCGAGGTTTTCACGGACGGAACCGGAAGTCGAGCCCGACGGTGAGGGTGTGTGCAACCGTCTGGAGGGACTGGGCTTCGGCGCCGGTGCGAGAGGTGCGAGAAGCCGTTCGTGATCTGCCGCGGGTGCGACCGGGGAAACGTGTACGGCAGCCGGACGTGCCAGCGGGCGGCACGGCGAGAGAGCCAGCGGCGGTCGAACCGGCTGCACCAGCAGGGGGCGGCGGGGCGACGGGATCACGCGGATCACCAGAACCGCTACCGGGAGAGGGTCCGGGCGAGAAAGGTGACGGATCAGGGTAGCGAGGGCGGGGCGGGGGCGGTCACCGTGGCGGCGCCGCCGGAATCGCCTTTGCGGGAGCCGGCGCGGGAGGTGACCGATGGAGATTCCCGGCCCGGCAAGAGCCGGCGTGTTTCGGCAGCGGCATGTCGTAGCGCGGCGTGCATCGTCTGCGGCGTCGTCAATCCGTGGACGGACCCGTTTCACGAGCTGGGAGTAGACGGTGATCGCGGAAGAGACCGTCGTGGAGATCCGGCGCCTGTACTACGGCGAGCACTTCACGGTGGGGACGATCGCCGGACTTCTCGGCGTCCACCACGAGACGGTGGAGCGGGCGATCGGGGCCGAGCGGTTTCACGGACCGAGGCCGGCCGAGCGGGTCTCGGTGACCGGGCCGTTCCACGAGTTTCTGGCCGGGACGCTGAAGCAGTACCCGCGGCTTCGGGCCACCCGGCTCTTCGAGATGGTGCGCCAGCGGGGGTACCAAGGGAGCATCGTCCAGCTTCGCCGGGCCGTGCGGGGGCTGAGGCCGGTCGTGCCGGAAGCCTTCCTGAAGCTCCGGAAGTTCCCCGGCGAGGAGGCCCAGATCGACTGGGCGCACTTTGGCGCCGTCCGGATGGGACGGGCCGAGAGGCGGCTCTCCTGCTTCGTCCTGACGCTCTCCTACTCGCGGGCCCTGTACCTGGAGTTCTTCTTCGACCAGCATCTGGAGAGCTTTCTGGCCGGACACGTCAACGCCCTGACGGACCTGGGCGGGGTGCCGAGGACCTTCCTGACCGACAACCTCGCCGCGGCGGTCCTGGAGAGGGCCGGGTCCCAGGTACGCTTCAACCCGCGCTATTCGGAGCTGTGCGCCCATTACCACTCGGCCCCGCGGCCGTGCGCAATCGGACGCGGGTCGGAGAAGGGACGGGTGGAGCGGGCCATCCAGTACGTGCGGCATTCCTTCTTCGCGGCCCGCCCCTTCACGACGCTGGAAGACTTCAACCACAAGGCCCTGGCCTGGCGGGACGAGGTGGCCCACGCGAGGCCGTGGCCCGGGGACGACCGGATCACGGTGGCCGAGGCCCTGGAGAGGGAGAGACCCTCGCTCATGGCGCTCCCCGCCCATCCCTTCGAGACGGTCCGGCTCGTACCGGCCGCCCGGACGAAGACGATCTACGTCCGTTTCGACCTGAACGACTACTCGATTCCGCCCGGGGCGGTCGGTAAGGCCCTGACGCTGGCGGTGACCTCGTCGACGGTCAGGATCCTGGCCGGGGCCGAAGAGGTCGCCCGTCACCCTCGCTGCTGGGACCGTCACGCGCTCGTGGAGATCGCGGCCCACAAGGACGCCCTGCTGCGGGAGAAGAGGAAGGCTCTGTGCTCGACGGCGTCGGGCCGGCTGATGGCCGCAGTCCCGAAGGCCGAGGTCTTCCTGTCGGCCGCCGTCTCTCGGGGAGCCTCGCCGGGGGTGGAGACCCGGAGGCTCCTGGCGCTGCTGCGGGACTACGGGCCAGGGCCCCTGGCCTGGGGCGTCTCCGAGGCCCTGGCCAAGGGAACGCCCCGCGCCGCCTCGGTCCACTTCCTGCTCGAGTCCCGCCGCCGCTCGCGCCGTTTCCGGTCGGTCCCCCAGCTGGACCTGCGCTCGCGCCCCGACCTCGACGAGATGCACGTCACCCCCCACGCCCTGGAGACCTACGATGACCTCGCCGACACCGAAGACTGACCTCCCCTCGGCCCTGACCTCGCTCGGCCTTCACGCCACCGCCGCGACCCTCGACGACTTCCTGGCCCGGGCCACCAAGACCCACTGGCCCCCTCGCCAGATGCTCGAGGAACTGGTCCGCGTCGAGCTCGACGCCCGGGCCAAGAGGAGCCTCCAGAGGCGCCTGCTCCGCTCCCGCATCGGCTCCTTCAAGCCCCTGGCCGACTTCGACTGGAACTGGCCGAAGAAGATCGACCGTCCCCTCATCGAGCGCGCCCTCACCCTCGACTTCCTCCGCGACGGCCGCAACCTCGTCCTCGTCGGCGCCAACGGCCTCGGCAAGACCCTCCTGGCCAAGGGGATCGCCCACCACGCCGTCCTCTGTGGCCATTCCGTCGTCTTCCGCACCGCCGCCGAGCTGCTCGCCGACGTCCAGGCCACCGACTCACCGCAGCTCCGCCGCCGAAAGCTCGCCAAGTACACCCGCCCCCAGCTCTTGTGCCTCGACGAGGTGGGCTATCTCTCCTTCGACGACCAAGCTGCCGACCTGCTCTACGGCGTCCTCAACCCCCGATACGAGGCCTCCCGGTCGACGCTGGTCACGACCAACCTCGCCTTCAAGGACTGGCCCTCGATCTTCCCGAACGCCACGTCCCTCGTCACCCTGATCGACCGCCTCACCCACCATGCCGACGTCACCCTGATCACCGGCCAGAGCTATCGCGTCCGCGAAAGCGAACAGGAAGCTGCTGCCCGCCAGAACGCACGGACGTCGAGAGCCTCGTGACGGTCATCCTCTCCCCGGCTGGCTACGTCGCCGCGGTCCGCGCGGCCCTGAGGGACCTTCCTGAACCCAGACCCGGCTTCCGTCCCACCGATCGTCGCCTCGCCCTCGATCTCCATCGCAGGGGCGCCTCGATCGACATCCTCCGCGCCGCCATCCGCCTCGCGACGCTCCGTCGCCTCTCCCGCGATCCCAGCTCCCCTCCGCTCGCACCGGTCCGCTCCCTCTACTACTTCCTCCCGGTCGTCGAAGACCTCCTCCGCCTCACCCCCGACCCCGCCTGGCTCGCCTATGTCGATGCCAGCCTCGACAAGCTCATCGCCACGGCCCCGTCAACTCCGCCGGCCGGCCAGTCGGCTCCTGTCCAAATTTCCGCGGTTTCAAGTGAGCGCTGACA
>RHKY01000070.1 GCA_008363385.1 Acidobacteriota bacterium
CGCGCCGCCCGGCTGCTCCGGCTGGCCCACCGGCGCGTTGGCCGCCGGGGGCGCCATGTCGGGCTGCGGGACGTACCGCGGCGTCGGCTCCGGCTCGGGCGCCTTCGGCGCGGCCGGCGCCGCGGGGGCCGGCGTCGGGGACGGAGCCGGCGTTCCCGCTGCCGCGGGCGCCTCGCCCGCGGCGGGGCCGCCGGGGCCCACCTTCTCCACGCGCGGGGCCTTCTCCTGCCACGTCGGGACGTAGCGGAAGTTCTTGGCCTCCTCCTCGATCGTCACCTCGGCGGTGAAGCCCGACTTCTCCCCCGGGGCGAGCGAGTCCTTGGCGAGCTGCCCGGAGACCGTCGTCAGCGTCTTGTTCTCGTCCCCGATCACCTCGATCGTGACGCCGACCCCGATGACCTCGGCCTTGCCGGAGTTCTGGACCGAGCCGGTGATGGAGTAGCCCCCCGTCACCTTCTTGGCGCTGACGCCCGAGATCGTCACGTCCCCGGGGCCCGCCTTCTTCCCTTCCTCCTCCGTCGCCAGCGGCAGGCCGGGAGCCACCTCGCTGTCCGTGAGGATGACCGAGGCCTTCTTCGTGGGCTTGGCCTTCGCCGCGTCGGCCAGCGTCCGCGGCGCCGCGGGGGTCGCCTCGGGGGCCGGCGGGGCCTCGGGGGCCTTGGCGGCGAGCTCCTTGGTCTTCTTCGTGTCGATCTCGGAGACGGGGACCGAGACGAGGCGTCCGTCGGCGAGCGTGAGGACGGCCATCCCGCCCTTGACCGTGTACGGCTTCGTCGTCTTCAGGACGCGTCCGTCCTTGAGCGCCACCTCGGCCGCCGGGGCGGTGAGCGCGAAGCCGAACGCGAGCACGAGCGCCGCTGAGATCAGACGCATGGCGACCTCCAAGCTGCCGCGACTATAGCGCAGCGAGGCGCGGGCGGCGCCGCCTCAGCGCTCCCGGACGGCCCGCAGACGGGGCGCCGCGCGGACCGCGAAGCCCTCCACCAGGAGCCGGGCCGCCCCTCCCCCGGCCGTCCGGCCGAGGACGCCGACGCGCGGACGGTCGGTCGCGTCGGCGACCGGGAGGAGCACGTCCCACACCGACCCGCTCTCTCCGAGCGGGCGGCCGCGGTCGTCCGGGCTCGAAGGGCTCCCCCACGCTCCGACCGCGCCGGGGCAGCAGCCCGCTCCCCGGCACGGGTCCCCGTTGGCCGCCGAAAGCCGATAGAGGCGCGTCGGCGACCCCTCGCGCCCGCCGCGAGCAAGGAGGTAGAGCTCCCCGGCCAGGGCGACGACGGCCGAGACGGGTCGCTCTCCGGGGAGGAGGTCCAGCGACCAGCCGGCGGTCCGGAGCGGGCCCGGCCGGTCGCACCCCCCCGCCGGCGGGGCCGACGGCGAGGGGATCCTCTCGAGCCGCGCGGGCGTCACGGTCGGCCCTCCGTCGTCGACGACGCAGAGGACCCTCCCGCCCGGCGAGCCCTCCCCCTCCTCCCCTCGCGCCGGGAAGCCCGTCGCCCAGGCCACGAGGTATCGCGCCTTTCCCGTGGAAGCGTCCCTCCCCAGCCTGAGGACCGCGGGCGGGTGGAGGACGGCCCGCTCGTCCCCGCAGGCCAGGTAGCGCGTCCCGCCGTCCGCGGCTTCGCAGGGGCGCCGGCCGTCGGGGTCGAGCGTGCCGTCGAAGAGGAGCTCCGGACGGGGAGGACGCGACGGGTCGTGACCCCTCGACGCCGGGCCGAGCGTCAGGCGCCAGAGCTGCCCCGCGAGGTCGCCGAAGTAGGCGACGTCGAGAGTGCCGTCCAGGTCCAGGTCGACGGCCGCCACGGAGGAGGCGACGGCCCCGAGGCGCCGGGTCGCTCCGGCCTCCCCCGGCGCCGGGCGGACGGAGCCGCGGTCCAGTTTGAGGAGGAGGCGGCCGGTCCCGGCCTCCACGGCGTAGAGCCAGCCGCCGGAGCGCCCCGCGGCGCGGGGCCGCCCGCCGGCACGAACGCGCTCCTCCGGGTCGAACCCGCCGCCGAAGAGGGCCACGGAGCGCGTCCGGGGGGACGCCTCGCCCGGGAGGACGAAGCGGGCCGAGCCCAGGACCGGGGCCGAGTACGTGAAGGTCAGGTCCGCTTTCCCGTCCCCGTCGGCGTCCGAGGGGTCCGAGAACTCGAAGAGGAGGGCGGGGAACGGCCCGCGGCAGCCGGGAGGAGGGGGATAGCCCGGGGCCGGGAGGCAGCCGGGCGCGGCGGCGCCGGGACGCCGGGGGTCGGCGCGGGTCACGTCGAGCGCGAAGACGCTCCTCCCGAGCGGGCCGAGGCCGGAGGCGACGGCCGTTCGCCACTGGCAGCTCCCTCCGCCGCCCTCCGGGCAGGGGCCGCCGCCCGGCGCCCAGGGGGCGTCGACGAAGACGTCCGCGAGCTGGAGCGGGGGCGCGGGCGGGCCGGGCGCCGGGGACGCCGCCAGGTCGAGGCCTCCGGGGCGGTAGGCGAACAGCTCGGCGCCCGAGCCGGACCCCTCCGCGTCCGAGGCGCCGCCGTCGAAGGCGTGCAGGACGCCGTCGGCGGCCAGCGTGAGGACGAGGCGGCGGCGCGAGCGCCCTTCGAGCGCGAACCTCGCGTAGCCGTTCCGGTCGGCGAGGTAGGCGCCCGCGTCGTTCGGCCACGCGACGACGAGCGGCGCGCCGAAGGGCGCGCCGGACGGGGGCGGCGCGGCGGCTGCCGCGAGCTCTCCGGCGGCCTGCCCCGGGCGCGAGGTGAAGCCCGCGCGCCCCGGCAGGAACGCCACCCTCTGGGTCCCGGGGGCGAGGTCGCCCCGCGTGACGGTGCGCAGGAGCGCGCCCCGAAAGAGCCGCTCCGCGTACCCCGCGGCCAGGTCCACGGAGGCCGCGCCGTCCCAGGCCGGCCGCTCGACGGCCGCCACTCCCCGCCCGTTCCCGAAGAAGCCGGTCCCGGGGTCGAGCGGCAGGGCCCAGAGGTGGCGTTCGGTCCGGCCGGGGTCGCCGGGCGAAGGGAGGAGAGCCGCGACGTGGCCGTACCGTGCGCTCCCGGGCTGGAGCGTCGAGACGAAGGCGGCGAGCGGGGCCGGCACGGGCGGCCCGGCGCCCGCCGCCACGGCGAGCGCGAGCGCCGACGCCCCGGCGAGGACGGATCCCGAGAGGCGGCCGGTCACGGCGGCTCCGGGAGCCGCCTGACGTCCAGCGGGACGGCCGGCAGGTCCAGGACTCCGGTCATCCGGCGCGCCGCCGGGCCCGCCGGCCCGCTCTCGGCCTCCAGGCGGTAGCTCTCGGCGGCGAAGAGCTGCTGGGCGGTCGCCTTCAGGTCCGAGCCGTCGTCGCGGGACAGGCCCGCGAAGGCCGGGGCAAAGAGCCGGGCCTGCGGGACGAGCCCCCGCGCGGCGGACTCCGCGGGCGATCCGCGCCAGAGGGGTCGAGGCGAGCCCGCCACCGGGAGCGCCAGGTCGCGGAAGAGGCGCGGGCCTCCCGCGGCGGGAGAGGACGCCGTCGCCGCAGAAAGGACCAGGGCGCCCTCGGCGGAGAGGAGGCCCTTGAGGCGGAGGGGGTCGGAGCCGGCGCGGCCCAGCGAGCCGGTCAGGACGAGCGACAGCCCGAGGAGCGAGAGCGCGACGACGAGGAGGAGCCCGACGAGGAGCGCGCTCCCCCGGCTCCTCACCGCGCACCCCCCTCGAGGAGGGCGCGCGGCGCCACGGCGAACGTCGCCGGCGCCCGCTCGGGCGCGGGCCCGCGGACCGTCACCCGGACGAGGCCCGGGAGCTCCCGAGCGACTTGCAGGTCCGAGATCCCCTCGGCCGCGCGCCGCAGAGCGAGGAGTCCCCCTTCCGCCAGCCGGGCGGCGGCCAGGTACGTGCCTCCTCCGGCCGGCTCCCGGGCCACGAAGAACGTCTCCTCGCCGAGCGGCCCCGCCCACGCCAGGCGCCCCAGCCGCCCGAGGGCCGAGGGGTCGGCCTTCGGGTTCCGCTCGACCGCGAGGGGGTCGGTGAAGTCGAGGGTCAGGGCCAGCGAGCACCCCCCGGCCCCCGGCGGGCAGCCTCCGGGCCACGGGGCGGGGGCGTCGCACTCGCACCCCTCCGACAGGCGCGAGGCGTCGAGGGCGACCAGACGGCCGACGGCCCACCACCCCGCCTCGTCGCAGACGGCGACGAGCCTCACCCCGGGCTCGCGCGAAGAGAGCGAGGCGACGAGGGCGTCGAGCGCCCCCTCCGCCTGCCCCTCGCGCGCTCGCTCCCCGCTCCCCCACGCCAGGCCGAGGCCGGCGGCCCCCTCCGCCCAGATCCGGCGCGGGTTCTGCCGCGAGGGATAGCGGTGGACGACGAGGCGCGCCCGGGAGGGCTCCCGCTGGAGGAGGCCCGGCGGGCCGGACCCGTCGGGCCGGGCGAAGGCCTCCCCCGTCCCGCGGTCCACCGGGTCGAGGGCGACGGCCGCCCCGTCGAGGAGCCCGCGGACGCGCAGGCCGTCGGTCCCCTCCACGACGGGGACCTCGCGGCCCGCGGCGTCGCGCAGGACGGTCCCGGGCGGGGCGTCGTCGAACGGGGCCTGGACCGGCTCGAGGGCCGGCGGGAGCGGGCCGGAGCCCGCGTCGCGCAGGGCGCGGTGGAGCGTCAGGACCGCGCTCTCGAGAGCCAGCGGCGCTTCCCCCTCGCCCGCGAGCCCGGCGCGCGTCGTCCTCGCGAAGAGGCGGAGAACGAGGGCGACGAGGAGAGCCAGGGCGAGCGCCGTCACCAGCCCCTCGAGGAGCGAGAAGCCCCGGGCGCGCCGGCGCCTCCGCGGAGGCGCGGGCGGGGTCACGGCCCGCTCCCGCCCGCGTACGGAGCGAGGCGGTGGACCGTCAGGCGCGAGAGGACGGGCCGGACCCCGAGGGCGGGGGAGGCGGACGCCCCCTTCGGCGCGGGCCGGACGCGGACGACGATCCGGAGGGCCTCGTGAGTCTCGCCGCCCGGCACGACGACGAACCGCCGCGCCCCGGCCTCCCAGCGCAGGAGCTCGACCGTCCACTCGGGCAGGAGCGGCGCCGCCGCGTCGAGGGGCGCGCGCCGCGGCGCCGCCTCGCCCGAGTAGGACGCGGAGGGCGCGCCGGGCGGGACCGACAGGAGCGGCGAGCCGTCCGGAAGGGCCCGGAGCGCCTCGGCCGTCTCGAGCGCCCGGAGGGCCGCGTGCTCCTCGTCGGACGCCCCGGCGCGGGGCGCGGGGCGGGGCGGACGCCTCAGGACGACGAGGAGGGCCGCGGCGAGGAGGACGGCGATCGGGACGAGGAGCGCCGTACGGGCCTCGCCCCGGAAGCGCACCTCACCTCTCCTGAGCCGGCTCGCGGCCGACCACCTCCTCGACGACGTAGAGGGGCCGCCTCTTGATCTCCTCGTAGATCCGGCCCAGGTACTCGCCCAGGACGCCGATGAGGATCAGCTGGACGCCGCCCAGGAAGAGGATGAAGACCATCAGCGTCGTCCAGCCGGGCACGTTGATCGCGAGCGCCTTCAGGACCAGGACGACGAGGATGTAGAAGAAGGCGAAGGCCGAGACGCCGAAGCCGAGCCACGTGGCCAGCTGGAGCGGGACGTAGCTGAACGAGGTCAGGGCGTCGACGGCGAACCGGAGCATCTTCCGGAGCGGGTACTTCGTCTCCCCCCGCGTCCGGGCCGGGCGCACGTAGGTCACGCCCGTCTGGCGGAACCCGACCCACGCCGCCAGCCCCCGGACGAACCTGTGCCGCTCCCTCAGGCTCCGGAAGACCGCCGTGGCCTTCGGGCCCATCAGTCGGAAGTCACCCGTGTCGACGGGGATCTCGACGTTCGTCCAGCGGCGCATCAGGCGGTAGAAGAGGTGCGCCGTCGCCTTCTTGAACGCCCCCTCCCCCTCCCGCGCCGTCCGGACCGCGTAGACGACCTCGTACCCCTCGTCGGCCCTGGCGAGCATCTCGGGGAGGAGCTCCGGCGGGTCCTGCAGGTCCGCGTCCATCACGGCCACGTACCGGCCGCGGGCGTGGTCGACGCCGGCCGTCAGCGCCATCTGGTGCCCGAAGTTCCGGGCGAACTTGACGACCACGAGGCGCGGGTCCTCCCGCGCGAAGGCGGACATCTTCGCGAAGGAGCCGTCCCGGCTTCCGTCGTCGACGAAGACCACCTCGAAGGAGCGGCCGCACCCCTCCAGCACGCCGACGACGCGGGAGCGGAGCTCGTCGAGGTTCTCCTCCTCGTTGAAGACGGGCAGGACGACGGAGATCTCTGGTTTCATCTCTCGGCTCCTCCTGCGGGGCGAGACTTCCGGAACACGACGACGTCCTGGGCCCCGACGGGCGTCCACGGTCGCCTCGTCAGGGCGTAGGTCAGGAGCTGCTTCGGCGTGGGCACCAGGGGCGACAGCGAGACCTCGGGGACCCACCACGCCCGGAGCGGGACGTTCTCCCGGGAGTACCCGGGCCCGAGAGCCGCGGCGGCCTCGTCGGCCTTCTCCAGGTCGACGATGGCCACGGTCGGCTTCCGCTCCCGGCTCGGGAGGCCCCAGGTGATCGGGACGTTCCGGAGGTACCAGCTCATCGGCCAGGCCGACTCGCCGTCCACGGACGCCGCCGGGTCGGCGCCGGCCTTCGCCGCGGCGACCACCTCCCGCGCGACGGCCTGGATCTCGGGGGTGCTCTGGACGTAGACGACCGACTCGGCTCGCTGCACGGCCGGCGTCAGCGCGGGGTAGACGAAGCAGAGGACGGCGGCGGTCACGAGCGAGGCGGCCCCGGTGACGGCGAGGGCGCCGCGGAGGACCGGGCGCCCGGGCGAGAGGCCCTCGGACCAGGCCACGCCCGCGATCGGAAGGAACGGCAGGAGCTGGTGGACGATCAGCCAGGGCGTCTTCTCGCCGAGCCAGGCGTACATCGCCAGCGTCGAGAGGGCCCAGGCCACGAGGAACCGCTCGGCGGCGCCCAGCCGCTTGAAGCGCAGGCCGATCCAGACGAAGGCCGGGAGGAGGATCGCGAGCTCGTACTGGACGAGCCTCGGGAGGTAGAACGTCTTCGGCCCCCCGACCCGCTCGGACTTGTGCTGCCCCCACCAGTACGTGATCGCCTGAAGGGCCGGGTTGGACGACTCGGGGTGGACGAGGAAGACCGTGTAGAGGAGCTCGGAGACGACGAAGAAGAGGAGGAGCGCCCCGGCGATGGCGACGCCGTGGGCCTCCAGGACGTCGACGAGCTTGCGCACCCGCGGCCAGAAGACGACCCCCTTGCCGGGCTCCCAGAAGACCGCCGCCGCCGAGGGGACCATCAGCGCCAGGAGGACGTAGAAGTTCTCCTTCGACGCGAAGGCCACCGCCGCGAAGAGAGCGGCCGAGGAGAGGTCGGCCACGCTCCGGCTCCTCCACCACCGGTCGAGGAAGAGGAACGTCCCCGCGGTCCCGAGGAGGCTCCAGACGTCCTCCCGGCAGAAGCGGGTGAAGTAGAGGATGTTGGGCGAGAAGGCGCAGAGCGCGCCCGCCAGGAACGCGGGCCTCGGCCCGAACCGCGGGCGGAGGAGGAGGGCCATCCCGACGAGGAGGGTCCCGCCCAGCGCGGCGGGGAGGCGCCCGGTGAAGTCCGAGTCGCCCAGGAGGCGGAACGTCGTCGCGACCGCGTAGTACTGGACCGGGCCGTGGTAGACGGGGTCGTAGACGTAGTCGCCCTTCGTGGCCAGGTTGTGCGAGAACCAGCCGTGGAGCGACTCGTCGTGGTGGTACGGGCGGTCCGCCAGCGCCCAGAGCCTCGCGGCCAGCGCGAGGAGGAGGAGGGCGCCCCAGGCGAGGCGCTCGCGCTTCGGCAGGCCGTCGAGCCAGCCGGTCACGGCCGCCCCACCTCGAAGAGGGCGGTGCCGCCCGAGTCGAGGACCTTGCGGTAGGAGCCCTGGAGCGGGAACGCGGCCTCGCCGAACTCCCGGCGCTCGAGAGGCCCCAAGACGACGTACCGGACGCGGTGGCGGGCCAGGACGGCGGCCACCTCGGCGGCGTCCTGCGACGAGTAGACGGTCTTCACCTCCGCGATCCTCCGGTCCACCTCGCCCTGGCCTTGGGCCCCGCGCCAGAGCCCTTCGTGCTGCGACCAGCCGAGGACCGTCGGGCGGCCGCTGGCCGTGCCGACGCGCGCGTTGTCGACGTAGGCCGAGCCGACCGACTCCAGGACGACCGCCGTGGGCGGCGCGTTCTCCCGCAGCCAGTCGACCGCCTGCCGGTCGCCGGGCATCTCCCGCGAGAGCCAGGCGAGGCCGTCGAGCGTCCCCTCGCCGGCCCTGGCACGCTGGACGGCGAGGTTCAGCGGGTGGGCGAGCGTCGCGAGGAAGGCCAGGCCGAGGAGGCCCCGGACCGGCAGGCGCAGCCGCCGGGAGGAGAGCGGGAGCGGCAGGAGGAGCGGGGCCGCGACACAGAGGAGGACCGCCGCGCCCGCGTAGCACTTGAAGACCGTGTTCATCCGGTGGAACTGCTCGCCGTAGGGGTCCTTGACGGCCACCAGCTCCGGGATCGCCACGAGCGCGCAGGCGGCGGCAGCCAGGAGGAACCCCGAACGGAGCGCCCCGTCGACGCGGGTCCTCAGGTAGGCCGCGGCCAGGACGAACCCGGCCGCAAGGCCCAGGACCGGGCGGTGGGTGAGGACGACGACGGCCAGGGCCGCGGCCGGGAAGAGCGTCGCCAGGAAGAGCGACTCGTCCGGACCCTTGCCCGCCCTCACGAGCGCCACCCCGACGGCCAGCGCGGGGACGAGGAGGAGCGCCCCGAAGTGGAGGAACGCCTCGGGGGCCGTCGTGGCGCCGGTGACCGAGCGGAGCCCCTGCATCTCGGGGCGCGGCGAGAGGAGGAACGGCACCAGGAACGGGACGGAGGCCGCGACGGTGGCGGCCCCGCGGAGGACGGCCCGGCCGGGCCCGAGCCCGACGAGGGCCCCTGCGGCCACGACGAGGAGGCCCGCCGGGAGGTCCCACGGGTTGGCCGAGAGGAGCGCGGCCAGGAGGACGCCGTCCAGCACGACGCCCTTCGGCCCCGAAACGCGCCCGGCCAGCGCCACGAGCGCCAGGAGGAGCGGCATGGCCACGGCGTGAGGGTGGAGGTCCCCGAGGTGGAGCGTGAAGAGGGGCCACTCGGTGATCGTGTCGGCGACCCGCCGCGAGGAGTCCCAGAAGTTGACCTCGCCCAGCTTCACCCCCGCGATCAGCTGCCGGGCACCGTCGAACGTCCCGGCGAAGGCCAGGAGGAACGCCGCCCCGAGCGCCAGGCCCGGCCCGCCCCCGCGCGAGCGGACCGCGCCGAAGGCGGCCGCCGCCGCCACGGCCGCGAGCACCGCGCAGACGACGTTGTACCCGACCTCGGGGGCGATCCCGGAGACCCGGAGGGGGAGCGCGAAGAGGACCGTCCCGAAGTGGTAGTAGGGGAACCGCTCCCCGGCCATCCACGGGTCGGCCAGCGGCAGCGACGGGGTCGTCGTCAGCGCGGTGAGGACGGCGAAGTCCATCGGCTTCTCCGTCGGACGGACGTCGCCCGAGGAGAAGCGGAGCCAGAGGTAGGCGCCCAGGACGAAGAGGAAGACGAGGAAGGGCAGAGCGGCCCGGAGCCTCCGCTCCGGGGGGGCGGGGCGCGAGCGCCGGAGGAGGACGAGGAGGAGGGCGGGGACGAGGAACCAGAGCGGCAGGACGACCCGCCCGATCGGGACCGGGACCGCCGCCGAGAGGAGCCAGCCCGGCAGGGCCGAGAGGAGGAGCCCCACGGGCAGCCCGAGGGCCGCCGCGACGTCCCACCGCGTCTCCTGCTCCTCGTCCCGGAACAGGCGCCCCAGGACGGCCCAGCCGCCCCCGGCGGCGAGGAGGAGGCAGCCGGCGAGGAGGACGGCCGACGGCGCGCTCACGGACGGGTCGAAAGGTAGCACACGGCAGGACTCGTCACGGCTCGGCACGGGAGCCCGTCCCGCCGTACCATCCGCCCGACGTGACCCCGTTCCGTCGCCTCGTCGCGGCCCTGTTCCTCTCGGCCCTCCTGACCCGTCTCTTCGGACTGGACTGGGACCAGGGGCACAGCTACCACCCGGACGAGCGCCGGATCGCCGAGGCCGTCGTCCAGATCTCGTTCTCGCCCCTCTCGCTCGACCCGCGGTTCTTCGCCTACGGCTCGTTCCCGTTCTACGTCACGCGCATCGCGCTCTCCGCCGTCACGGCGGTCGCGCCCGAGGCGGACCCGTACCGGACGGCGATCCTGACCGGCCGGGCGCTCTCGGCGCTCTGGGGAGCCGCGGCGGTCGTCCTCGTCTGCCTCCTCGGCCGCCGCCTCTACGGGGAGCGGGCGGGGCTCCTGGCGGGGGCCCTGCTCCTCGCCTCGGCCCTCCACGTGCAGACCTCCCACTTCGCCACGAACGACGTGGCGCTGACGACGCTCGTCCTCGCCTGCCTCCTCCTCCTCGAACGGGCGTCGGAGACGGGGTCGCTCGCGGCGTTCGGCGGCGCAGGGGCCGTCCTGGGCCTCTCGCTCGCGACGAAGGTGAGCGCCCTGCCGCTCCTCCTGCCTCTGGCTCTGGCCGCCTTCCTCTTCGCCCGCGGGTCCGGCCGGGTGGCGCGCGCCTTCCTGGGCCTCTCGGTGGCGCTCTCCCTCGTCCCGGCCTTCTTCTTCCTCGGCGAGCCGTACGCCTTCCTGGACCGGGCCACGTTCCTGCGCGACGTGGCCGAGCAGGGGCGGATGGTGAGGAACGCCGGGAACGTCCCGTACACGAACCAGTACCTCGGGACGCCGAAGCTCCTCTACGACCTGTGGGAGATGTGCGTCTGGGGGCTCGGCCCGGCGCTCGGCCTGGCGGCGCTCCTGGGCGCCGGCTCGCGCCTGAAGCGCCTGCCGGCCCCGCGCCCGCGGGGCGAGTGGGTCCTCCTCTCGTTCCTCCTCCCGTTCTTCCTCCTCACCGCCTCCTTCGACGTCAAGTTCCCCCGGTACCTCCTGCCGGTCTACCCGCTCCTCGCGCTCCTCTCGGGCCGGCTCCTCGACGCGGCGTGGGACCGCTCGCGCGCGGGGCGGTGGGCGGCCAGGGGCGTCCTCCTGGCCACGGCCGCCTGGGCCCTGGCGTTCCTCTCGATCTACGCCCGGCCCCACTCGGCGGTGACCGCCTCGGAGTGGGTCTACGCGAACGTCCCGAAGGGGGCGCGGGTCCTGACGCAGGACTGGGACGAGGGCTTCCCGTTCGCCCTCGGGGCCGCCCGGACGCCGGAGCGTTACCGCCTCCGGAGCTTCCCCTTCTACGACCCCGACTCGCCCGGGAAGTCCCGCCGGCTGGCCGAGGAACTCGCCGCCTCGGACTACGTGGCGCTCCAGACGAAGAGGATCTACGGCGCCGTCTCGCAGGCGAAGGGGAAGTACCCGGACACGAGCCGCGCCTTCGCCCTCCTCTTCGCCGGAGACCTCGGCTTCGAGCTCGTGGCCGACGTGGCGTCGCGCCCGCGCCTGTTCGGCTTCGAGCTCCCGACGGAGCTGGCCGACGAGTCGATCTCGGTCTACGACCACCCCAGGGCGCTCGTCTTCCGCAACGTCGAGCGGCTCCCGAAGGCCGGCCTCGAGGAGCGGCTAGCCTCCGAGCCCTCCCGGCCGACGAGCCGCCGCGACCTCCTCCTGGCGCGCCCCGCGGCCACGGACCCGGGCCAGGCGCCGCCCGCCGCGGTCCGCTCCTCGCTGGCCGCCACGGCCCTCCTCGTCCTCCTCGTCGAGGCGCTGGGCCTCGCGGGCTTGGGGATCTGCCGCCGGCTCCTCCCGTTCGCGCCCGGCCTCCCGGCGCTGGGCAAGCTCGTGGGGCCCCTCCTCTTCGCGTTCGCCTCCTGGCTCCTCGCGAGCCTCGGCTGGGTCCCGTTCCGCCCCGAGGGGCTCCTCCTGGTCGCCCTCGGCGTCGTCCTCCTCGGCGCCTGGCTCGGCAGGAGGGGCGCCCCCGTCCGCCGGCGGGAGCTGCTCGCTGCCGAGGCGGTCTCCTGGGGGGCGTTCGCCCTCTTCGCCTCGGTGAGGGCTCTGAACCCCGAGGTGACGTGGGGCGAGAAGCCGATGGACTTCGCGTTCCTCAACGCCCTCTACCGCGCGACCGAGATGCCCCCGCCGGAGCCGTGGTTCGCCGGCTCGCCGCTCCACTACACCTACTTCGGCCACGCGGCCGCCGCCGCGTTCGGCAAGGCGCTCCTCGTCGACCCCGGGGTCATGTTCAACCTCGCCGTCGCCCTCTTCGCCGCGCTGCTGGCCGCCGCGCTCCTCTTCGCGGGGTCGCAGCTGGGCGGGACGCGCGGGGGGCTCTTCGCCGTCCTCCTCGGCCTCCTCCTCTCGAACCTGTCCGGCCCCGCGGTCCTCCACCGGCTGGGCCGCATCGGCTTCGACGCCTTCTGGGCCACCTCGCGGGTCATCCCGCCGGACACGATCAACGAGTACCCGCTCTGGAGCTTCCTCTTCGCGGACCTCCACGCCCACGCGCTGGCGCTCTGGCTCTCGGCCGCCCTGGCCGGGACGCTCCTCCTGGCCTTCCGCTCGGGGACGCGCCCCGCGCGGGAGGAGGCCCCGCTCCTCGTCCTCGTCGCCCTCCTCCTCGGGGCCGTCTCGGCGACGAACGGCTGGAGCACGCCGGCCGCCGCCGGCCTCGTCCTCTTCGCGTTCCTGATCCGCTCGCTGGACGCTCCCGGCCCGAAGCTCCCCGCGCTGGCCCAGGGAGCCCTCCGGACGGCCGGAGTCTGGGTCCTGGCCTGGCTCCTCTTCGCCCCGTTCTGGCTCGGCTTCCGGCCGCCGCCGCGGCAGCTCGGCCCCGAGCGCGGCCCCTGGGCGCACCCGGGCGACTGGGCCCTCGTCCTGGGGGTCTTCCTCGCCCTCCTGGTCCCGTTCGCGGCGACGGCCTTCGCGCGAGCGACGGGGAGGCGGCGCCTCCTCCCTCTCGTCGTCGTCCTCCTCCTCGGGCTCTCCCTCCTCGACCCCCGCGCCCTCGTCTCCGGCCGCCTCGCGCAAGCCCCCTCGGTTTTGGTCCTGTCGGCAGGCCTCTTCCTCCTCTGCCTGCGCGGAGCGCTCTCGCGCTCCCTCCCCGGGAGCGACCGCGGCGTCCTGGCGCTCTCGGCCTGGGGCTTCGCGATCACCGCCGGCACCGAGGTCGTCTTCGTCTGGGACCGGATGAACACGCTCTTCAAGCTCTACCTGGAGGCGTGGCTCGTCCTGGCGATCGCGGGCGGCGCGGTCCTGGCCCGCCTCCTCCGCCCCCGCGAGGACGAGCGCGGCCCGGCGCTCCAGGTCCGGCGGGTCCTGGCGGCCGGCCCCGTTGCCGTCGCGCTGGCGACGTCGCTCCTCCTGCCGGTGGCGATGCTCAGGCCGCGCCGGGCGGAGGGGCCGCAGGGGACGCTCGACGGCCGGGCCTACCTGGAGTCGAAGCGGCCCGACGAGGCGGCGGCCTTCGAGTGGATCCAGAGGAACGTCCCCGGCCTCCCCGTCCTGGCCGAGGCCGCGGGCCCGGCGTACCAGGACTTCGCCCGCGTGACGATGAACACAGGCCTCCCCGCGCTCGTCGGCTGGGAGTACCACCTCGTCCAGCGCGGGCAAGCGGGCCGGGCCGTCCAGCGGCGCGCCGCCGAGGTGGCCTCGCTCTACCGGACCACGTCGCGCGAGACGGCCGCCGCGATCCTCGCGCGGCACCGGGTCGGGGTCGTCTTCTCCGGCCCCCTGGAGTCGTCCACGTACGGCCGCGCCCACCGGGACCGCTTCCGGTCCTGGAAGGACCTCCTCCACCCAGCCTTCGAGCGGGGGGACGTCGCCGTCTTCCTCGTCGACCCGGACGTCCTGGCACGGCGTTTCACCGGCGCGGCGAGTGCCGGGGGCGAGCGGGGCGCCGCTGTGGTCGCGACGGTCGTGGAGCGGCCGTCCCTCGTCGAGCCCCGGGCCGTGACGGTGGCGGAGGACGGCGGGATCTGGGTGACGGACTTCGGCGGCAGCCGGGTCGTGAGGCTGGACCGCGAGCTGAACCTCGTCGGGAGCTGGGGCCGCAACGGGGACGGGCCGGAGGACTTCGACCAGCCCTCCGCCGTCGCCGCCGGGCCCGGAGGCCTCGTCTGGGTGGCCGACACCTGGAACAACCGCCTGAAGGCCCTCGACGCCGAGGGGCGCTTCGTCCGCGAGGTCCGGGCCGAGCTCTACGGGCCGCGCGGCGTGGCGGTCGGCGCGGACGGCGCGCTCTTCGTCGCCGACACCGGGAACGACCGGGTCGTGCGCCTCTCGCCCGACGGGACCGTCGAGAAGAGCTGGGGGCGCGAGGGGCCGCCAGAGGCACGGCTGAAGGGCCCGATGGGGATCGCTCTCGGCCCCGGCGGGGAGGTCTGGGTCTGCGACAACGCCAACGGGCGGCTCGCCGTCTTCGACCGCGACGGCCGCTTCCTGCGCGCGTTCCCGGTCCCTGGCTGGAAGCTGGAGGTCTACTCCGAGCCGCAGGTGGCGGTGAGCGCGTCGGGGACGGTCGCGCTGACGATCCCGCTGGAGCGGCGCATCCGGATCCTCGGCGGCCTTCCCCTCTCGTTTCCGGTCCGCCTCCCGGGCGCCGACCGAGACGGAACGCCGCTGGGAGTCGCCTTCGAGCGGGACGGCCGCCTCCTCGTGACGCTCCTCGACGGGAGCGTCGAGCGCATCGACATCCCCGTCGCCGGCGAGCGCTGACACGCCGCCGCCCGACCCCGAGAACACGGCAGGCCCGCGCAAGCGGGCCCGCCTCTCCCTCGCGGAGGGGGCTACCGGGGGAACCCGGAGGGGCCCGGGTTTCCCCGGTCCACTACAAGCTCCCCCGATCCACTATTTGAGCTCCTGCCACCACACCGGCCGGACGAAGATCCCCGACCCGATCGCCGACTGGATGTCGGGGGGCTGGTACAGGCCCGCCGTGGCGTCCTTCCCGATGCCGCTCTTGGTCACGACCACCTTGTCGCCGGCGATCGTGAAGCCCGAGCCGGCCCCCGTGCCCGCGTCGTACGTCCTCGTGTTCGTCACCACGGGCTGGCACGAGGTCGCGGAGAAGTCGATCGCGGCCACGTAGGAGTTGCCGTTGCACCCCTTCGTGGGGTCGTACAGAAGGAACAGCGCCGTGGTCGGCTGACCGCCCGTCGGGTCGACGAGCATGAACGGGGACGCCGTCACCTGTGTCGTCGGAGCCAGGAGCGCGCTGCCGTCCGGGGTCGTGATCGTGTTGACCGCCAGCTGGACGACGTCGGAGCTCGAGAGAGCCGACGAGGAGTTGATCGTCGTGAACTGCGACTTCGGCGCCGCGGCGACGTAGAGGCTCGGCGTGAAGTACCCGGTCTGCCCGACGTTCTTTCCGGTGACCTTCGGGCTCATCTCGTAGAACGAGCCGCTCTCGAAGGCGAGGACGACGCAGCCTCCCGCCTTCCCGAAGCCGCTCGCCGATGGCGGGTAGTAGATCGGCTGAGCCTCGCCGGCCTTCGCGTTCACGTCGACGCCGACGACGCGCCCGGCCAGGTTCCCGGGCGGGATGAACCAGATTCGTCCGTTCAGGTCGGCCTGGAGGCCGAGGTTGGCGATGTTGTCCGAGGCGTAGCCGTCACGCGCCGTCTCGAACAGGACGGCGTCGGCGAAGGCCTGGTTCCCGACGAGGTTCGGGCCGTTGGGGCCCGTGTAGACGTCGAGGAGGGCGGAGCTCGTGGTCCCCGTGACGGGGTCGATCTCGAAGATCCTCGGCGCGACGGGGCTGGCGAGCGTGCTCGCCGGGTCGGCCCCGTTGCCGAACTGGGCCTTCCAGTTGGTCGACGAGGTCGGCGCCTGGGCCGGGATGCTCCAGCTCTTGAAGTAGCCCGCCAGCGACCCGCCGGCCGACTGGCCCTTCTGATGCCAGAGGACCTTGACCGGGTCGGTCCCGGTGACGCCGTCGAACTTCCCGTACTCGGGATCCGCCGGGAGCGGCGGGAGGGCCGTCGAGTCCCCGCCGTACGGGTGGGTGACGTCCAGGGCGAACACCTCGTCACCGCCCGCGCCCAGGGTCACGAGGGCCATCGTGATCCAGCCGGGGCTGGATCCGGTGGTCTTGTAGACGTCGCCGTGCCGGACGGAGTTGGCGACGCCCCAGAGGTGGGCGGAGAACGCCAGAGAGGGGAGCTGCCCGTTCACCGTGCCGCTCTTGTAGTTCGCGTAGAGGTCGACCTGCCGGTCCAGGAGGGTCGGCGGCAGAAGCGCCACGATCTCGTCCCCGGTGTGGAAGTTGAACGCGTGGAGGAGGCCGTCGTCGCCCCCCACCCAGACGACCGACAGGCGGCCCGTTCGCTCGACGGAGGTCCGGGAGATGTAGGTCCTGGCGAAGTCGTCGTGGTTGTAGATGAGCCGCCCCTGCCGGTAGATGTACGGCGTCGCCACCAGGGCTGGCGTGGAGTTCACGAGCGGACCCAGCCGTCCCGTCCGAGGGGTGAGGCCGTCGTCCTGGAGGCCTCGGATGAACCGGACGACCCGCTCGGGGTTGGCGTGCCCGTTGAGCCTCGAGCTGATCGCCCGGAGCGCGACGAGGTTGGCCTCGGTCACCTCGACGAGGGCGTTTCCGCTCGCCGGGTCCCACGTGTAGACCTTCCGCTTCGAGTCCGGGAGGAGGTCCAGCCGCGCGCCGGCGTCCCACTTCAGGTAGTCGGGGTCGGACGGGAGCTTCGTGATGTCGTAGGCGTAGAGGTGGCCACGCCACTCCGGGAACTCGGAGGAGCCCACGAAGACGATGTTGCCCGCCCCCGCCGCGCCGCCGGAGACCGGCGCGTTCGTGGCGTAGTCGCCCTGGGCCGTCGAGGAGACGATCTTCTCGAACGACTCCGAGAGGCCCGCCGAGGAGTCCGCGAAGAACGCGTAGTCCTTCCCCGCCCCCGGCTGGAAGTTGTCCGGGTCCACGGAGGGCCAGGTCAGGTCGGGGAGCCGCGGCTGGTTGGAGTCCGGGTCGATGTCGGCCCCGGTGTCGAACCCGGCGTCGGCGTTCGGGCTCGCGGCGTCGGTCCGGCCCCGGTAGGCCGTGTAGTTCAGCTCGCAGCGCGACACCTCGGGCCCGAAGCCGATCACCCACGTGCGCGGGGTGATGGGACCTTCCAGCGGACCACGAGGCGGCTTGTCGGTGCAGGGCTTCTCCAGGTTCAGGGCCCAGATGTCCTGGGCGACCTGGGGCGGGTAGTCGACGAACGAGGCGAAGTAGTCGGTGGTGCAGTCGGCCCAGGTGTTGTGTCCCGGGTTGCAGATGTTCGACTCGCCGTCCGTCACCAGGATGACGCCGTAGGTCCTGAGGCAGGCGTACTTCGGGTCGCCCGCGAACGTGTCGACGAGCGCCTTCTGGGCCACGTCCAGGGCCACCTTCGTCGGCGTCCCGCCGCCGACGAGGAGGCCGCCGTCCTTCCCCAGCCTCAGGTAGCTGAGGATGCCGGTCACGTCACCGGCGTCGCTCGTGTCGATCGGGACGACGAGGGAAGCGTGAGTCGTCGTCGTGTAGCTGCACTCGTCCGGGTTCCCGAGCCCGGAGTAGACCGTCAGGCCCCAGTTCACGCGCGAGGCGTTCTGGCCGATGATGTTGAGCGGCGCGTCGACCGTCCAGACGCCGATCTTGTTGCCCGACGAGTCGTGGCCGGGGGTCCCGTTGGCGCGGTTGGAGGCCGCGACGGCGCCGTCGTTGTCGTAGAAGGGGTCGAACGGCTCGCCGGGCGCGACGCCCGCGTTCCCCGCACCGTAGTCGAGCGTGTACTGCCACGTCGTGCACCCGGCGATGCTCCCGGGAGGGTTGCAGGCGGGGTTGATCTCCGTGACGGTCATGAGCGTCCCGGAGAACGGGTTCGTGTAGTCGTTCTGGTCGAGGACCGGGGCCACCGTGACGGTGTTGCCGGCGTCTCGCCAGGGCGTCCCCGCGGCGAACTTCGTCCGGTCCGAGGCGTCCGTGATCGGGGGCGTGTACGACTGGATCACGCTGACGGAGTCGCCGAGCGCGTTCTTCATCACCGCGATGCGCGACGGGAGGTCGAACTTGAGCGTGTAGGTCCAGGTGCGGCGGTTCCCCGTGGGCGCGACGGCGACCGGCGTGGGCGTGGGGGTCGGGGCGACGCGGGTCGGCGTCGGGACCGGGGGCGTCGGCGTCCCGGGGCAGGGGGGCACGACGACCGTGGCGGGGTCGAACGGGAGGAGGAGGGCGTGCGGCTCGAGCGGCAGCGCCCGGTCGGACGGGCGACCGCCCGGGAGCGCGAGGCTCGCGACCCGGACTCCGGTGTCGTGCGGCGTGAAGAGGTGGCCGAAGGCCCGGGTCGGCGTCGGCGTCGGCGTCGCCGTCCGCGTCGGCGTCCGCGTGGCCGTCGCCGTCGGCGGGACCGGGGTCCGCGTCGGCGTCGCCGTCGGCACCGTCGGCGTCCGCGTCGGCGTCGGCACCGTCGCCGTCGCGGTGGCGGTCCGCGTCGGCGTCCGCGTCGGTACCGTCGCCGTCCGCGTCGGCGTCGGCACCGTGGGCGTCGGCACCGTCGCCGTCCGCGTCGGCGTCGGCACCGTCGCCGTCCGCGTCGGCGTGGCCGTCCGCGTCGGCGTGGCCGTCCGCGTCGGCGTCGGCACCGTCGGCGTCGGCGTGGCGACGGGGACGTCCTCGCCCGGGTACAGGGACGCCGTCGGGATGATGGCCTCGGTCACGGACCCGGACGTCGTGCGCCAGTAGAGCCGGGCGCCGGCACCCCCGGTGGCTTCGAAATGGTCGACGACGATCCCGTACCTCTGGCAGGCCTCGAAGGACTGGACAGAGCTCCAGACGATCGTGCCGAGACCGCTCGTGTACCAGCGGTCGAGGTCCGGGATGGCGCCCGGAGAGCCGCCGGCGGGGAAGATCCAGACCCGGGCGCCGTCGTCGCTGTCGACGCCGATCTGCCAGGTGCCGTCCGAAACGGGGGGCTCGATCTCGCCCACCCAGCGGACGCCGAAGTTGTCGGTCGGGAAGCCGCCCGGCGTGCCGCCGGGACGGCTCGACCCCCAGTTGAAGTTGACCGCCGGGTCGACCTGCGTGTGGAGGACCACTCCGGTGCCGTACCCGGTCCCGTTCCCCGGCCAGACCGCGGCGCTCGGCGTCCCGCCGAAGGAGTCCAGGGCCACGTAGATGCCGCGAAGGCCGGTCCCCCCCGCGGCGCACCCCGAGCCCTGGACCGGCTTCCAGCGGAGGCGTCCCGTGGAGTCCTCGCGGTCCAGCATGGGCGAGCCGAACGGCACGTTCCGGTAGAAGGTGCCGCCGGGGTCGATGTAGCCGAACTCGTCGTCGTCCGTGAAGAAGACCCCGTCTCCGCCGCGAGTGCGGTTGTAGCCGTTCCCGTACTTGTCCTGCGCCATCGACCCCGACCGGTCGAGGAGGATCATCAGGTTGGCGTTGACGATCTGCTTCGAGATCTGCCGAAGCGGGTCGTAGCCTTCCTGCTGCGCCTCGACGGGGGGCGTCAGGGCGACGAGGGGCGCGAGGACGAGGGCCCAGAGCTTGCTCCGGAATCTCTCGGTCGACATGGCGGGGCTCCTTCCGGACGTCGTCGGTGTCGTCGTCGTTTCTGCGGGAACGCCGCGGGCGGCTCTCACGGGCTTCCCTTGGTTCCGGCGCCGGTCCCGCCGGTGTTCGTTCCCTTCTGGGCGCCGGCCTCCGTGGCGGACGTGGAGAGGTTGATCTGCTCCTCCAGGATCTTCGTCACGAGGACCTGGTCGATGGCGCCGGAGGAGTCCTCCGTGACGGAGAAGCCGACCGAGATCAGGTTCACGAGGTTGTCGGTGTCGGTCGTCAAACCGCCCGAGTCCTCCAGGTTGTTCCGGATGTAGAGGCTGTAGGCGGCCACGTCGGCGCGCCCGGCGGTCGACCCCGAGCCCCTGACCAGCACCTTCTGCCACTCGGTCCCGCTCAGGGCGAGGGGCACCGCCGAGCCGCCCCCGGGAAGGGTGAGCGCGGGCGTGCTCCCCGAGTACTGGAGGAGCGAGCTGGAGAGGATCGCGGCGGCGACGGCGCCGTTGAGCACCTGCTCGCCCGTCCGCAGGCCCGTCTCGGCGCCGTAGAACGCCGCCTTGGAGAGGCGCACGTTGCCCGAGGTCTGGTCCTCGACCTGGGTGAGGTAGGCGACTCCCACCCCCACGACGGTCAGGACGAGGACCACCAGGATCGCCAGGATCAGGGCGCTGCCGCGCCGCTTGCGTTCGGGTCGCATCGTCACCACCCCAGCGCTCGGTTGCGGATCATGAGGGTCGTCGTCTGCCGGTAGCGGTCGAAGATGCCGGTCGCGAGCGTGTCCGGCGTCGTCGCTCCGGCGTGGTCCTCGGCCCGCGGCCGTAGCTTCAGGTTCCAGTCCGTCACGTTCCTCGTCCCGAGGTTCATCGGGAGCGAGCGGCCCACGAACGTCACGCGAAGGGCCTGGACGCAGCGGATGTCCCTGGGGAACGTCGGACAGCTGACGGTCTCGGAGGGCAGCTGCTGGGGAACCCCCTCGCTGGTTCCCCCGTTCGAGGTGCTCAGCGTCTGGCTCGCGGAGTTGAAGATCGCCCCGTCGTTGAAGACGTAGGCGATCTGGAAGTCCTCGATGTTCTCCACGATCGGGACGAAGGCGGTCCCGGGGTTGTCGGTGTTCGGGTCGAAGAGGCCGTGCCGGTACGTCCCGCCCCCGTCGGGGCCGGTGACCTTCTGCTCGAGGGCCGGCACGTTCGTCGTCGGGTCGACCCGGTGGCGGAAGGAGACGTAGTCGACCCCCGCGGACAGCATGACCGGCGGGGCGGAGAGGTCGTCGCGGAAGCCCCCGGGCGGGTTCACGTGGTCGCCGCTCGGGTTGATCCGGACTTCCACGACCTCGTCGTTGGCGGCGGCGCAGTCGCTCGCGACGTAGCTCGTGATCTCGACGTACGTCCACCGCCCGGCGGCGTCCGTGACGGTCAGGAGCCCGCTCCTCTTTGGGGTCCCGTGCTCCCCGGTCTCGGCCTGGAACATGGCCAGGTTCGCGGCGTTGTTGTAGGGCGGGGCCGAGCCGCAGCCCCGCCGGTAGTTGAGCTTCATCGTCGCGCCGACGGTCGCGCGTCCGGGCCAGACCTGGACGGGGATCCGGAGCGGGTTGACCGGGACGGCGACCGAGATGACGTCCGTCCCGGGCGTCCCGAGGCTCGACTGCGCCGAGGTCAGGTTGTTGTAGGACGCCTGCAGCGAGTCGGAGGCCGTCGGCGTCGTGCCGTACGTGTACCAGACCTGGATCGCGTTCGGGTTGCCGAAGTCGGGGTTCAGGTCCGCGGCCGCCGCCAGGAAATAGGAGACGTAGTCGGTCGCCCGCCGGGCGGACTGCCGGGGGACCGTGCTCACCTGCTGCCGCTCGGCGAAGGACTTCATCGAGAAGAGGAGCGTCAGCGCCACCATCATCACGAGGACGAGGATGACGAGGGAGACGATCGCCTCGGCCAGGGTGAACCCCCGCCGGCCGCGACGGCGGTCACTTCGGGAGCTGCGCGACATAGTCCACCCTCTTCAGCTTGCTGCCCGAGCCCAGGTAGGTCCGGTCGCCGGGGGCCGGCGTCGGGCCGGCGATGGGGGCCTGGGGGTTCTCCTTCGGCGTCGCCGTGACCGTCACGATCCAGAAGGCCCCGCCGTCGGTGACGGAGTAGGCGAGGCGGTAGGGCGAGCTCGGCTCCACGCAGTTGGCGCCGGAGGGCCCCCAGAACGCCCAGGTCAGGACCGAGGTGGCGGCCATCGTCGCCGGAACCCCGCTGGCCGTGAAGACCGCCGGGTTCGTCTCGCCGAGGAAGTAGATCATCCGGAGGTTCTCGACGACCTGCTGGGCCTTGTAGGTCATCTCGGTCCGGGCGGCCGACCCGTAGTTCGTCACGAGGGCCACGGAGAACATCTGGAGGACGCCGACCATCATCAGCGCCAGGATCGCGATGGCGATCAGGACCTCGACGAGGCTGCTGCCGCGGGCGGAACGGGCGCGTCTGCCCCTCATCGGGCCCTCCTCAGAAGTCCTTCCCCTGCACGAGCTGGCTCGTGGAGGCGTTCCAGACCGGGTTGAGCCGGAGCTGGTAGTCGAGCATCGGGCTCGCGTCCCCGCTGACCATGCTCTCGTGCGTGACGGTGAGCGTCGCCACCGCGTTGTTCTGCCGTCCCAACGACGGCCGGAAGGTCCGTCCCAGGAAGTCCACCGCGATCACGAACCGCCCGCTCCCCGCGTCGTCCCACCCGCTCTGCTGGACCTCGTCGACGTCCGTGCGCGAGAGGGAGACCGTCTCCGGGATCGCGTAGTCCGAGACGCCGCCCGGAGGCCTCTCGTTGATCAGCACGTCGCCGGCTCCGGCGTCCAGGGCCCGGTTGTCGTTCGTGTCCTCCCAGAGCTCCACGGCGCGGCGGCCGTCCGTGTCCTTCTCGCGGATCCGCAGGAAGACGGCGTGCCCCCGCCGCTGCATCTCGGACCGGGCGCGCTGCGCGAGCGCCTCGAGCGAATTCGACGTCCCCGCGAGGACCGCGATCCGCGCCTGCCGGCCCAGGAGCCCCGTGCCGATCGCGAAGAGCGCGGCGAGGATCACCAGGACCACGAGCAGCTCCGTCAGAGAGAACCCCCGTCGCGGGGCCCGGTCCTCTGGCCCGGTGCGTCTCGTTCCGGTCCTCCCAGACATCCGGACAGCCTCCCTTCCCCGCTCCGAGCCGAGCGACGGAAACCCGTCGCCTCGCCCGGCGACCGACGAATCCGATACCTGACGTGCGAGCTTCATGCCGGAGCCTCCTTCCGGGGCGCGATCCCTTGGAAACAGGAGTCTTGTGGATCTTCTTCCACGGGGCCCGGGGACGTAAAGGGGGAACGGGGTGTTACGTCCCGTAACACCGGGCCGGCTCCGGTGCCGGGGTACGATAGCGGTCTCCAAAGCCCCGGACCAAGGAGCGAAACGTGGTCTTCGAGCAGATCCGGAAAGGGCTCCAGGCCGAGCCGGCCGTCGTCACCCAGCTCCGGAACCACCGGTGGTCCTCCGACGCTCAGAAGAAGGACCTCGTCGACCGGTTCCTCGCCCTCCCCGGCCTGACGCCGGAGCAGGTCGCCTGGACCGCCACCGACCAGACGGCCGAGATCCGGCAGGCCGGACTGCAGCTCCTGAAGATGATGGACCGCGACGCCGCGCTCGCGGCGCTGCGGCCCCTCCTGAGGACCCGCTCCGACGCCGTCCGGCGCGCCGTGGAGCGTTTCGTCAAGGAGATCGCCGCCGCCGACCTCGGCCGGTTCCTCTTCGAGCTGGCCGAGACGGGGGACGACTTCTCCCGCCTGGCCGTCCTCGACCTGGCGCGCGAGCTCCAGCCCGAGCGGTCGTTCCCGATCTTCAAGCGGATCCTCCAGGACCCCCACCCCGTCCTCCGGTCGCGGGCCCTGCGGGCCCTCGCCGATACGGCCGGCCCGGGGGCCGCCCACGTGGTGGCGGGCCTGGCGCTCCCCCTCCTCCAGGACGAGGACGACGAGATCAAGCTGGCGGCGCTGGCCGTCCTGGAGAAGCACCCCTCCGAGGCGCTGATCCCGCACGTCCTGAAGCTGGCGCGCGGGGGCGGTCGGGTCGCCGAGGCGGCCTTCGCCTCCCTGGCCAAGCTCCTCCCCCACTCCAAGGAGGACCACACCGACGAGATCCTGCTCCTCCTGGCCGACGGCAGCGCCGTCGTGAGGAACGGGGCGGTCTCCATCGTGTCGCGGCTGCCGCTCGACGTCCTGGCGCCGGCCTTCGTCCGGCGCTTCGCGACCGCCTACGCCTGGGTCCGGGACCGCGCCCTGGACACCGTCGTGGCGAAGTTCCCGGCCTTCGTGGACGCCCTCCTGGCTCTCACCAGGAGCCCCGACCCGACGCTGGCGCGGACGGCGGGGGAGATGACGCTCCACGTCAACGACCCGCGGGCCATCCCGGCCTGGATGGGCCTGGCCCGCGACCCCGACTGGTGGCTGAGGGCTCGCGCGATCGACTGCCTGGGGCGGCACGGCAAGGGGCGCGACGACGTCCTGCAGCTCCTGCTCGCCGGCCTGAAGGACCCCGACCTCGAGCTCCCCGCCGCCGCCGCCCTGGGAGAGCTGGGCGACCCGCGGGCCGCCGGGCCGCTCTTCGAGACGTTCAAGGCCTCCATGGGACGCGAGGACGACCAGATGGAGCTCCTCGACGCCATGGCCCACGTCGGCAAGAACGAGCCGCGCGTGGCCCCGGTCCTGGCGAAGATCTCGCAGCTGCCGGAGCTCGACCTCCTCGTCCGGGACAAGGCGCGGAGGCTCGTCGGGCACCTCCAGGGCGAATCCGCCCGCGAGGCCCTCCCCCGTCCCTCCTCGGCGCCGAAGGCCGTCGACCTGACGGCGAACCCTTCCCCATCCATCGCCGACTTCCTCTCCGACACGATCGCCGCCGGGGCTTCCGACTTCCACCTGGCGACCGGCTTCGTCCCCCACCGCCGCCTCCACGGCGTCCTCGAGCCGCTCCCCGTCCCGCGGATGGAGCCCGAGCGGGCCGAGAAGCTCCTGCGCGAGATCCTCACGGAGGAGGAGTGGTCGCGCCTGGAGAGCGAGCGCCAGATCGACGTCTGCGTGCGGGTCGAGGGGCTCGGCCGCTTCCGGACGAACGTCTTCGCGCACCGGGGAGGCCTCGACGCCTCCTTCCGCGTCATCCCGAACGAGATCCCGACGCTCGCCGAGGTCGGGCTGCCCGAGCACGCCTGGGACGTGACGAAGTACACGCAGGGGCTCGTCCTCGTCACGGGCCCCGCGGGCTGCGGCAAGTCGACCACGCTGGCGGCGCTGCTGGACCGGGTGAACGAGAGCCGCAGCGGCCACATCATCACGGTCGAGGACCCCGTCGAGTTCATCCACCCGAACAAGGAGTCGCTCGTCAACCAGCGGCAGGTGCCCCACCACACGCGCTCGTTCGCCCGGGCGCTGAGGGCGGCCCTCCGCGAGGACCCCGACGTCATCCTGATCGGGGACCTCCGGGACCTGGAGACGATCCAGCTCGCCATCACCGCCGCCGAGACCGGCCACCTCGTCTTCGGGACGCTCTCGACGACGACGGCCCCGGCCACCGTCGACCGGATCGTCAACTCCTTCCCGGCGGGGCAGCAGGGCCAGATCCGGACGATGCTCTCCGAGTCGCTGAAGGCGGTCTTCTCGCAGGCGCTCCTGCCGCGCCGCGACGCCAAGGGGCGCCTGGCCGCCTTCGAGATCCTCAGGACGACCCAGGCCGTCGCCGCCCTCATCCGGGAGGCCAAGACGTTCCAGCTCCCCTCCATCCTGCAGACGGGGCAGCTGCACGGGATGATCACGATGGACCAGTACCTCCTGAAGCTGGCCGAGGAGGGACGCGTCGACCCGGAGGTCGCCATGGACCGCGCCGTCAAGAAGGAGCCGTTCGAGAAGCTCGTCAGCGAGGAGAAGGTGGCCTTCGCATGAGCGCCGCAGCACCGCCCCGCGCCGCCCACGTCCCGGCCGGGAGGAGGATCGACATCCTCCTCCGCGGCGTCGTCGAGAAGAAGGCCTCGGACCTCCACCTGGCCGTCGGCTCGCCTCCGATGATGCGGGTGGACGGCGAGATGGAGCGCGTCCACTGGCGCTCGATCAGCGAGCCGGACTTCGAGAACCTCGTCTTCCCGATCACGCCGGCCCGGATCCTGGCCGAGTGGCAGGCGAGCGGCGACGCCGACTACTCCTACGCGCTCGGCGACATCGCCCGGTTCCGCGTGAACCTCTTCCGTCAGGAGCACGGCTCGGGAGCCGTCCTGAGGATGATCCCGCCCCGCGTCCTGACGGTGGAGGAGCTGGGCCTGCCGCCGCAGGTGGCCACGATCGGGCGGATCCCGCGCGGGCTCGTCCTCCTCACGGGGCCGACCGGCTCGGGGAAGTCCACGACGCTGGCGGCCCTCCTCGACCGGATCAACAAGACCCGGGCGCTGCACATCATCACGATCGAGGACCCGGTGGAGTTCCTCCACACCTCGCAGAAGTCGATCATCACCCACCGCGAGCTCGGCCCCGACACACCCACCTTCGCCGCGGCGCTGAAGGCCGCCCTGCGCGAGGACCCCGACGTCGTCCTCGTCGGCGAGCTGCGCGACCTGGAGACGATGTCGATGGCCCTCCACGCGGCCGAGACCGGGCTCCTCGTCTTCGGGACCCTCCACACGAACTCCGCGTCGAAGGCGATCGACCGCCTCATCGACGGCTTCCCGCCCGAGGAGCAGGAGCAGGTCCGGATCGTCCTCTCCGAGGTCCTGAAGGGGGTCGTCGCGCAGGTCCTCCTCCGCAAGAAGGGGGGAGGCCGGCTCCCGGCCTTCGAGGTTCTGAAGGGCTCCTCGGCCCTGGCCAACGCGATCCGCGAGGGGAAGACCGCCACGATCGCCTCGCTCATCCAGACCGGCCGCTCGCAGGGGATGGTCGGCATGGACGCCTCGCTCGCCGACATGGTCGCCCTCGACCAGGTCGAGGAGGAGGAGGCCTTCACGAAGGCCCTCGACAAGGAGAGCTTCAAGGCGCTCGTCGAGAAGCGGAGGGCGGCGCTCAGGACGGAGGGGGCGGCGGCGCTCGGCTGAGCGGGCTCGCCCCGCTCGCTCCGGGCTCAGGGCGCGGCCACCGGGAGGGCGAGGACGAAGCGGGCGCCGCCGAGCGCGGGGGACCGCTCGACGGAGACCGTGCCGCCGTGAAGCGTCGCGATCTTGGCGACGAGGGCCAGGCCCAGGCCCGTCCCCCCCTCCTTCGTCGAGAAGAACGGGACGAAGACCTTCTCGGCCTCGGCCTCGGCGATCCCGGGCCCGTCGTCCTCCACCCGGACCCGGACGGCGTCCTCGCCCCGCTCGCCCGAGACGAGGACCCGCGTGCCGCCCCCTCCGCTCGCCGCCTCCGCGGCGTTTCGGACCAGGTTGACGAGAGCCCGCCGCAGCAGCGCGGCGTCCCCCCACGCCGTCCCGAACGCCCCTTCCACCTCGACCGTCACCCCCGGCAGGACGACCCGCTCGTCCCGGACCGCCTCGGCCACGAGGGCGTCGAGGTCCGTCTCCGCCCGCTCGACCCGCTCGGGCCGGGCGAAGAGGAGGAAGTCCCCCGTGATCCGGGCGACGTGCTCGGCCTCGCGCCGGATGGCGGAGAGGTGCCGCGCCCGGGCCTCGGGGGACTCCGCCGACGCCGCCAGCCTCACGAAGCCGAGGATCGTGGCCGTGGCGTTGCGGAACTCGTGCGCGATCCCGGCCGACATCTCGCCCAGCGCGGCGAGCTCGCGCCGCGCCGACAGCTCGCGCTCCAGCCGCTTCGTCGCCGTCCGGTCCTCCAGGAAGACGAGGACGCCCAGCCGCCGCCCTGCGGCGTCGGCCACCGGGACCGCCGTCAGGGCCAGGAGGCGCCCGCCGGTCGCCTCGCCCGAGGCGAACTCCGCGGCCAGCGTGGGCGTCCCCTGCGCGGCGCTCTCGACGGCGGCCCTCAGGGGCGGCCACGCCGCCAGGACGTCGCGCGCCCCCTGCCCCAGGGCGTCGCGCGACAGGTCGAGGGCTGCCAGGGCCGGGCGGTTGGCCTCCGTCAGCCGGAGGGTCGCGTCCACCACGAGGAGGCCGCCCGGGTGCGACCGGACGAGCGTGGCCGCCGTGACGGCCAGCGCGTCGGCGCGCTCCTTCTCCCGGCGCCTCAGGTCCTCCAGCTCCGCCGTCCGCCGCCTCAGCTCCTCCACCGTCCGCGCGAAGGTGGCCACCGCGCGGTCGGCCTCGTCGCCGCGCGGCGCCGGCTCCCCGCCGACCAGGCCGCCGGCGCCCCGGGCCGTCTGCGTCAGGGCGTCGATCGGGCGCATCAGGCGGCGGAGGAAGAGGAGGGCGAGGAGGACGAGGGCGAGCGCGGCGGCCGGCACCACGGTCGACAGGACGGCCTCGGTCCTGCGCGCCGCCGACAGCGCCGTCGCGTCGAAGGCGACCCTCAGGTGTCCCGCGCCGCCGGGCGCGGAGACGACCACGACGACGAGAGGGGTCGGCTCGTCGAGGGCCTCGCGGACGACCGCGCGCCCCGGCGCCGGGCGGTCCGCGGCGTCGAGGCGCTCCGGGAGGAGGTCGGCGTCCGGGAGGTAGGAGGCCGCGGCCAGCCGGCGCCCCTCCACGTCGAAGAGCGCCGCCTGCCGGGCGCCGAGCGAGAGGAGCAGGGAGGCCGTCTCGCCGTCCTCGGCGAGCCATCGCTCCGCCGCGCCGCTACCGGCCAGCCGGAGGGCGACGAGCGCCGCCTCCCCCTGGCGGCGGCGGGCGTTCTCGGCCACCGCCCACTCCGTGGCGTTCCGGAACGCGACGAGCGACAGCCCCGCCAGGAAAAGGAGGAAGAGGAGGCCGCCGACGACGAAGACGCGGACCTCCCTCTCGAACGGGCGGCTCGCGGGAAGGTCGGCGCCGAGGTCGCTCACGGCAGGAGGAGGGCGCCCGGCGGCGCCGGGTCGCCCAGGAGGAGGACGAGGAGCGAGCGGCCGGCGAGGAGCGCCGCGACGGCGCCCGCGGCCAGGAAGACGCCGAACGGGATGTCGGCCCGGGAGAGCTGGACGAAGAGCTCGCCCCCCCGCCCCTCGGCGCGCGCGGCCAGGACGCGGAAGAAGTCCGCGCCGTCGTCGACGGCCAGGCGCCCGAAGGCGGTCGAGAGGCCGTTGCGAGCCCTCCGGCGCGCGAGCCGGACGAAGGCCGCGGCGCGGCGCGCGACGGGCCCTGCGGCCGACACCGGCGCGCCGGCCACGGGCGCCCCCGGGATCTCTGTCCACCGCCGTCCCGCGGCCACGACCTTCCCGTCGGCGGAGACCCGCAGCGCGAGCCCCTCGGGGAGCGCCGGGGCGGGGAGGGTGAACGCGCGCCGGGCGCGCGCGAACGCCGCCTGGCGCCCGGCCCAGAGGGCGGCCCCCAGGACGGCCCCGAGGAGAGAGCCGAGGAGGAGCGTCAGGAAGACCCCAGAAGGGCCCAGGAAGGCCCCCACCATGGCGATCATCTTCACGTCGCCGAGCCCCATCCCTTCCTCGCCGCGGATCCGCTGGTAGGCCACGCGGACCCCGAGGAGGAGGAGGAAGCCGATCGCGGCCCCGGCCGCGGCGGCGAGGAGGCGGCTTTCCCAGGGGTCGAACGGCGTCCCCGCGAGGAGGTCGCGCCCGAGCGAGAGGAGGAGGGCCAGGACGAGCCCGCCGAGGGTCACCTCGTCGGGGAGGACCCGGCTCTCCAGGTCGGTCAGCGTCAGGACCAGGCAGGTGGCCAAGAGGGCCGCGGCCGAGGCCGTCTCGAACCCGAGCCCGAAGCGGAAGCGGGCCAGGAGGAAGAGGGCGCCGGTCGCCGCCTCGACCAGGGGGTAGCGAGGCGAGATCGGGGCCCGGCAGGAGCGGCAACGGCCGCGCAGGAGGAGCCAGGAGAGGACCGGGACGTTGTCCCGGGCCGCGATGGCGCTCCGGCAGGACGGGCACCGGGACCCGGGGAAGACGACCGACTCGCCCCGGGGGAGCCGGTGGACGCAGACGTTGGCGAACGACCCGACGACGGTCCCCACCGCGAAGACCCAGAGGTCGACGATCGCCTCGAAGAGCGCGGTCAAGCGTCGGCTCCCGGGCGGGCGGGGCCGGAGAGCCACGTGCCGAGCAGGACGGCCAGCGCGAGCAGCGAGACGGCCGCCCCGGCCCGGAGCGAGCGAGGGGCGAAGCGCAGCTCGAGCCGGTGCTCGCCGGGAGGGACCGGCAGGCCCGTGAGCGCGAGGTCGACGCGGCGCAGGGGGACCTCGCGCCCGTCCAGGGTCGCCCGCCACCCCGGGTGGTGGCTCCTCGTCACGACGAGGAAGGCCTGGGACGAGGCGGTGACGAGGGCCTCGAGCGACTCGGGCTCGTCCCGCGTGATGCGCGCCGCCGAGAAGCCCTTCCCTTCCCGCAGGGGCGGGACCGGCGGCCCTTCCGGAGCGACCCAGGCCACGTCGGGGTCGAAGTCCGGGCGCTTCAGCGCGGCGAAGACCTCCTCGTCGCCGGCCTCGCGGACGGCCCGGGCGAAGAAGAGGCGCCCCGAGGGCTCCGGCAGGTCGTAGCGCCTCATCCCGAGCGCCGCCCGGCCCAGCACGGCCCCCGGCAGGCTCGACGGGAACGGGGTGACGACGTGGCGGACGTTGGCCAGCCGGAGGAGGGCGGTCGGGTTCCCTCCCGAAAGCGCCGCGCCCAGGAGGCGGATCCTCCGCGGGTCGTCCAGCGGGGAGCCGCTGTTGGCGGCCGGGATCCCCTCGCGGAGGTTCCCGTAGCCGGCCAGGGCGCGGGCGGCGCGCGCGGGCACCTCGGGCGTCCAGCGGGCCTCCGTCCCGAGCGTGTAGCGGGAGAGGATCGAGATGTCCGAGGCGACCGCGAAGACCCGCCCCCCCGCGGGGGAATCCGGAAGGCCGAGGGCTTCGCGGACTCCCGGCCGCAGGTCCGACGCCGGCACGGCCTCCAGGGGATCGGCCGCGAGGAGCGGCAGCGGCACCGCGACGGCGATCCCCAGCAGCGCCCGCGCGGCGGCGGGTGGGCAGAGCTTCGTCCACCGCGTCGCGGCGACGGCCGCCGCGGCGACGGCCGCGGCACCCCAGGCGATCCCGAGGCGCCTGGCGTCCCGGGCCGGCGCCCCCTCGGGCGGGAAGAGGGCGAGCGCCGCGAGGACGCACGCGAACGCCGCCGCGCCGAGGCCCGCGGCCCGCGCCGTCCGCCCCGCGGCCTTCCCGTGGACCCAGCCGTCCAGGCCGGAGCCGGCGAGGAGGGCGACGAAGAGGTGGAAGAAGACGAACCACCTCGCCGGATACCGGATCCCCCGGGACAGGCCCAGGTCGAACAGGGCAGGCGCCAGCCCTCCGCGGGCCCCGAGGGAGAGGAGGAGGCCCGCCAGGGCCACCGCGGCCAGGACCAGGAGGAACCTGGGCCGTCCGGGCAGCCCCGCCCCGCCGGCCAGGGCCAGGAAGAGGACCGCCGGCCCCAGGGCAAGGGTCACGAGGTACCCGCCCCGTCCGGGGGTCGCGGCCCGGGTCGCCGCGGCGGACGGCGGCAGCGCGAGGTCCACCAGGTCGGAGGCCCCGACCGGCCGGGCGAGGGCCTCTTCCCGCGTGACCGTCGAGAGGCGGCCGGTCCGCCGGACGTGCTCCGCGAACGGGAGGGCCACGACGGCGACGAGTCCCGCCGCGAGGAGGGCCGCCCCCCCGAGCCGGCGGGCGGCCGGCGCCGCGGCGGGGCGCGGCGCGAGGCTCCCTTCCCCGCGCGAGACGAAGGCGACGGCCGCGGCCGAGACGAGGCCCACGGCCGCGAGCGAAGGCTCCCCGGCCAGGAAGGAGAGCGCCGCGGGGACGGCGAGCGCGGCCAGGCTGCCTCGGCCCTCCGCCAGCCGTCGCGCCCCGAGGAGGACCCACGGCAGCCAGGCCGCCGTGCAGGCGTTGTTGAAGACGGGGACGAGCGAGAGGAACGCGCCCCCTCCGGCGAAGACCGCGGCCGAAGCGACGGCGGCCGCCCGGGAGGAGCCCAGGTCCCACAGAAGCGCGGCCATCCCCGCCGCGGCGATCGCGAGGTGCAGCGCGATCCCCAGGTACGGCCCCGTCGGCCAGGGGAGGAGGAACGGGAGGTCGCCGGGGTAGAGGACGCCGGTCTGGAGCTGAGCCAGCCACGGCTCCCCGCACCCGGAGAGGGGGTTCCACAGGGCGAGCGAGCCTGCGGCCCACCGCGCCGCGGTGTAGGACTTCATCGGCCAGAAGAAGTCGGCGAGGTCGCCGCGGGCCGGGAGCCCTCCGGCCACCACCGCGGGTCCGAGGAGGGCGGCGGCGAGAAGGAGGCCGACGACGGCCCCCAGAAGGACGGTCGCCCGCCTCTCCGACTGCACGCCCGGATTCTACGGACCGCCGTCCCGCCTTCGGACTCCCGAGCAACGAGCGCGCCTGGGAACCCGGCAGGACCCGGGTTCCCCGAAAACTCAGCAGGCCCGCGGCAGCGGGCCCGCCTCCCCTGCGCGGAGGGGCTGTGGGGGTTCGGGGGAGCGGCGTCAGCTGCTCCCCCGACCCTGACTGGGGAACCCGGCAGGACCCGGGTTCCCCGAAAACTCAGCAGGCCCGCGGCAGCGGGCCCGCCTCCCCTGCGCGG
>RHKY01000071.1 GCA_008363385.1 Acidobacteriota bacterium
GGTCCGGTAACAGACGAAAAGTCAAATAGACAGAGTTCCGTCAGGACGGTAAGTACCCCACCTCTGGCCACTTACGAGGGACCTCCGAAAGGCGCGATCCCCACCAGATTATGGGATCGGGCGCAGGTCCAAGTTATTCCCCTCCAACGGGTTACACGCCAGGACCCGACATCAGTTTCGTCCTGACGGCGTCCCGTCGATCGTCCCCGACCGACCGAGGAGGGGCCGAAACTCCTCGCGCGGCTCCGAGCCTCGACGCGCCTCGCAGCCCCTGTTCTCAGGGCGATCGTCCACATCGGCCTCATCGGCTCCGTCTGAGGCTGAAGGGGGTTTTGGAGCAGAACTGACACGATTCCGACGGTTATCGGCGCAGAGCTGACACGTAGCCGACCGTTCCGGCCCCGTTTCGGCCCTTCCACGTCCCCTCTCCGCGGTCCCCTTCGCGTTCGTCCCTCACCCCACGCCCGGCCAGCCGCCCGCCGCCGCCTCCTCCCAGCCCAGCTCCGACTTCCCCGACACGATCGGGCCCGGGATCCCGTCGTGCCGCTCAGCGATCCAGAGCCCGACCGCAAGAGCCAGGACCAGGTCGTCGTTGGCGCGCTCCCGCCACGCCAGCGCCTCGTTCGTCTTCCTCAGGTCCACCGTCATCCGGAAGCCCTGAAGCTCCCGCAGGAGCAGCTGCGCCTCCGGAAGGTCCCGCGCGATCTTCAACCGGCCCGACTGCAGGTGGACCTGCGCCGTCGAGATCACGTCCCGCTTCGGTACCCGATAGGAGAAACCCTCCCGGATCACCCCCTCGCCCGCCGTGATCGTCACCACCCAGGTGCTCATCGCCGTCCCGCGGAAGAGCTCCACCGCCGCCTTCCCCACCCCCGTGGCGTCCAGCGCCAGCGTCGCCCGCTCCAGCCCGTTCCCGATCTCCCGTACCCGCTCGGCGATCCGCGGGTAGGGCGTCCCCACCGGCAGCCGCTCCACGTGCCGCAAGTGGAAGACCGGGGGAGGGCAGTGGTCCACCTCCGTTCCGTCCGGAGCCCGGAAGACCGGCTGCCAGGTCGTCGAGCGGGAAGACTCGATCCGCCTCGTCCCGACATACGGCCACGACTTCCCCTCGATCACCACGATCGCCGTCACCTCCGGCCCCATCCCCAGGTCCACCGCGATCGTCATCACCGCCCGATCCCCCTCCTTCTCTCCCCTCGTCCCTCAGAAGCCAGCAGCCAGCCATCCCGGCCCCTCTCGTTCAGCCAGGAGGCCAGCGCCACCGCCAGGACCAGGTCGTCGTGGTCCGCCTCCCGGCAGGCCTCGTACGTGTCGTGCCCCGTCCGGGTGATCCGGGCCCGGAAGCGCCTCAGCTCCCGCTCCAGGGCAGCCACGTGAGGGAGGTTCCTCGGGATCCGCAGCCGCCCCGCCTGGAGGAGCCCCGCCACCGACCCCACCACATCCCGCTTCGGCACGTGGAAGTCGTCGCCCGTCCGCTCCGCCGACTCTCCCCCCGTCAGCGTGATCCCGTACACCTCCTCCCCGATCCGACCCTCCCTCAGCATGTCCACGACCGGACGTCCCACCCCCGTCGCGTCCACCGCCAGCGAGACCGGTCCCGGGAGCCTCAGGACCAGGAGCCTCGTCCTCTCCACGATCACCGGGTACGGCTCCCCCCGGTGCCGCTCCACGTGACGCAGGGCGTAGGTCCGCTCCTCTCGCTCCTCCAGGACCGCCAGAGCCGTGTAGTCGAAGGCCTGCCCCAGATCCACCCCGATCGTGAAGCCCCCCCTCACAGGTCCTCCGGCGTCCAGAGGCTCGAGAGCACCTCCCCCGTGGACGGCCCGTCCGTCCCCTCCTCGGTCCTGGAGAGGCCTGCGGTCCTGGACGGGAAGAGCGGCTCCACCTCGTCGGAGAAGGCCCGCAGGATGTCCTCGGTCCGGAAGAACTGGTCCGTCGTGTCGCTGAACTCGCAGAGGTACTCCTGCTTGAACCACCACTCGCCCAGGGCGTTCCTCTCCTCGTCCAGGAACGCCTTCGAGATCCTCGGGCAATCGAGGGCGGTGATCCTGATCCGCTCCCAGGGGTTCACGCCCGTCCACTCGTCGTGGAAGAACCCCCTCTTCCCGAATGGCGTCGTCAGGCAGACCATCCGGCCCCCGGAGACGGCCAGCATCGGGCGGATGGCGAAGTAGAGGGGGTCGGCGACCCTGGCCGCCTCGTCGACGATCAGGAGACGGACACCCGAGAAGCCCCTCACCGTCTCCTCGGTACCTGGAAGCGCGACGATCCTCGACCCGTTGGTCCACTCGACACGCAGGGCCGACTCGTCCTTCACCGGGACGGCGTCCCCCAGTCGGTTCCGGAAGTCCGTCACCTTCCGGAAGACCTCCTGGCTCTGGCGGAGGGAGGGGGAGAGGAGGAGGACGAGCGAGCCGAAGCTGTAGAAGCACTCGTGAAGGGCGATGGCGGCCGTCACCGTCGATTTCCCGGTCTGCCTGGCGCACATCAGGAGCATCCGATCGGCCTTGGAGCGCAGGAGGTCCCGCTGCCACGGGTCAGGGGGCATTCCGGCCCGGGTCATGAGGGCCGCGGGGTCGAGCCGCATCTGGAGGTCGTGGGCGAGGCTGGCGGGTGTCCGCCTGGCCACGCTCGACTTCACGGGACCTCCGAGGGATCGGAGGAGGATGGACCGGCTGGAAGGAGGGGCGTCTCCTCGGTCGGGGTCGCCTCGATCTTGTCGAGGGCTTCGGCCACCGCCAGGCGAGCCTCGACGAAGGGCTCGAGGGCGGCCCGGATGGCGCTGGCGATGCGGGCCCACTCCAGGGAGTGGATGACGTCGACGGAGCCGGAGTGCTTGATCTCCTTGCTCTCGGTCCAGCCGGGCTCGTCGACTCTCTCGCGCCCGGGGCCGTACCGGAGCCAGGCGAAGGGCTCCTCCCGTCTGACCTCCAGCTCGGCCGAGAGGCGGGCCTGGGCTCGGGCCTGCCGGATGTCAGCGGCGAAGGTGCGGTAGGGCTCTCGCCTCGTCCGCTCGCCCTTCCGCAGCCACGTCTTGAAGGTAGTGCGGGAGACGCCGTTGGCCTCGGCGGCGATCCAGGCGAAGCTCCCGGCCCGGACCGCGGCGACGATGGACCGGTGGCGGTCGGGGTTGTAGAGCGTGGGCCGGCCCATCAGAGCGCCTCCTCCCCGACGGTGGCCAAGGGGCGCCAGCAGGGGTGGTCCGTGGCGGCGGGTGCCCGCTTCCCCGCCCCCGACGAGCGGGCCGCCCTGGTGGCAACGTCGTGGCTCAGGAGGACGCTCCCGTACCGCTCGTCGAAGGCTTCGACGGTCCAGCCGAGGAGGAGGAGGACGAGGAGGCGGGGCCTGGACGTGGCGTGGTCCCAGCGGAAGAGGCGGCTCTCGCCGACGGGCCAGGTCATGCCGCGGGCTCCAGGGGGGCGGGGGTCCCTCCCGTGGCGTCCTTCCAGCGCTGCAGGGCCACGGCCACGAACTCGGGAGCGAGCTCCATGGCGAAGCAGCGCCGGCCGGTCCTCTCGGCGGCGATGAGCTGCGAGCCGCTTCCGGAGAACGGCTCGTAGCAGACGTCCCCAGGCTGGGTGTGCTGCCTCATGGGGATGGCAAAGCACTCGACGGGCTTGGGGGTGTTGTGGCTCATCCCCACCGCCGTCTGGAAGGTCTCGCAGCCCTCGACGGACAGGTTCCAGACTTGGCCCACGTATGGCACCCGCTCGAGGCGCTTGACGTACCGGATGGCGTAGCGGAGGCCTTCGTGCTCGACGTAGAAGATCGCGGCCCGGGATCCCAGCGACTCCCGGGAGTAGAAGTAGAGGTGGTACTCGGGGAATCGTCCCCGGATCTCCCGCCCTTCGATTGCCCCGGCCCGTTCGTTCGGCTCGTAGCGGAAGACGTTCGTGCGGTAGCCGACGGATTCTCCGAGCAGCGAGAGGTGCGACGCCAGGTCGGGCGCGACGGTCTTGCCTTGCCAGTAGGTGCGGCCGTGGGTGCGGCAGCCGTCCCCGTTCAGCCAGCCCTGCAGCACGGCGAGGCGCTTGCCTTCGGGGAGCCGGAGGACGACGGGGTCGATTCGCTTCGTGTGTGCGCCGCGCCCGCCGAGCCTCTCGAACTCGGCACCCGCCTCGGCGTCGAACGCCATGACCGTCAGGCCCTGGGACGGCTCGCCGTGGTCGTTCGGGTCGTACTCACTCGTCGAATCCCAGAAGTCGGTGATCCGGCAGACGAGATCCTGGCGCTTCTTGTGGAGGGAGAAGGTCGGGTAGCGGGACGCGCCGCCGTGACCGGAGGACTGGAGGGTCCCCTGGGCGAGGTAGAGCCCGAACAGGAACCAGTACCTCTCGTCGCGGTCGGGGAACGGGTCGCTGTCTTCGAGGTCCGGGACCGGCGTCATGGTGTAGTCGCCGACGCGTAGCTCGTCGGCGCGGATCCAGATGACCTGGCCGCCGTTGAACTTCCCCTTCACCCGCTCCGGTCTCCAGGTCAGGAACGGGTGGTTGTCCGATGCCAGGGTGGGGATGTTCGATCCCTTGGCCGTGATCCGGATGAGGTTGGGGGAGGTGTAGGGATGCGTTGAGACGTCCGTGACGTGGTGGAAGCGCCCGTCGGCCGAATAGACCCTGTCGCTGACCTGGACCGTCTGGATCTGTCGGAAGCCTGCGGCCGTGAGCACGAGGGCTTCGGGATGGAGGCACGGGTGGTCGACGTCCTCGGAGCGGGAGATGGAGGGGAGGGTCCAGACGCTGGCGAGAGGACCGGCTGTGGCCGAGCGCGGCGGCTTCTGGCCCTTGACCCAGCCGAAGAAGCAGGGCTCGTGCTGCCAGAGGTACCAGGAGCGGGTGAGGACGGGGCGCTCCTTGGCCCAGATGATCTGCTGGTGGACGAAGGCGCCGTGACGCTCCCAGGCGGCCTCGACCATGGCCTGGCGACGGCTGGCGTGCCAGCAGTACCAGGCGGCGTCCACCCGGATGGCGGTCTCCCTGGCGACCTTGAGAAAGCCGTCGTAGAGATCGTCGCCCTGCTCGGAGCGGTCGAAGTCGCGGTAGCTGGCGCTCCAGTCCTTGTTGAGGGACGGGCGGTGCTGGCTGACCTTGGTCCCGGGGTGGTTGGTGCCGTCGTAGTCGACGAGGTAGGGCGGATCGGTGGCGCCTTCCGGAGCTCCTGGGCCCTGTCGAGCTGGGGCTCGGCGTCGACGTCCTTCTCCTGGCCGGGGAGGGTGATGCCGGCGCCGCGGGCGAGGCGGGCGAGCATGGCCTGGACGGCCTGGCTGTCGGTCTCGACGCTCTTGAGAATCTCGGCGAGGCGCTCGTCGTCGGCCCCGGCCATGGCGGCCAGCGGGTCGAGGGTGGCGAGGAGCTTGTCGGCCTCCTTCTCGTCGAGGTCGAGGACGAGGACGGGGACCTCGGTGTCGGGGGTGGTCTCGGCCCTGAGGTGGCCGTCGATGAGCATCAGGCCCTGAGGGGTCTCGCGGGCGAGGAGCGCGTCGGCGTATCCGATCTCGGCAAGGAGGCCCTGGAGGGCATCGCGCTGGGCCTTGGGGTGGGTGCGCCAGTTCTTCGGGTTGGGGAGGAGGGTGCCGGCCGGGATGCGGCGGAGGTCGAGAATGCGATCGCGGATTCTCATGAAGAACCTCGTGCTCCTTTCGTCGCAGCGGGCCTGGAGGCTCGCCGTGCTAGTTCCCTTCGCACCTGACTCTTCCCATCCACACGTTCGTCGTGCGCCGGGAGCCTGGTATCCGGGGTGGACTCCGTCTGAGCTCGGCTCGGCGGAGGTTTCGATCCGTCGGGGGTCTCTACTTGCCGAAACTCCCGCCGGAAACCTCCGCCGCCCCTTAGAGGGGGGGCGGCGGCGGCGGAAGTTTCCGTGCGTGAGTTACCCCCGCCGGCCGAGGTTTCGGCGGGGGTTCGGCGGAGGTTGGCGGAGGTTTCCGGAAGGCCGAACAACGTGCGTCCGGGGCCGCGCACGCCCGTCCTCGGCGCCTGCGATTCGACGATGGTCCCGGCGGCCAGAAGGCGGGCCTTGGCGAGCCGAAGTCGAATCCGCTTCATGCCGGCTGAGCGGGCCTCACCCTCCAGCGCGTCGGTCTCAAGCGGTCCCTTCTCCCTCAGGATCGCCACCACGGCCCGGTCGTCGCCATCGGCCTCCTCCCGGGCCCGGTCGGCCTGGACCTCTTCGGGGGGCCTCTCCTCCTCGGGAACGAGCTTCCAGCGATCCGGATCCAAGCGGAGCGCGAATCGGCCCGTCGGCCCCAGGCGGTTCTTCGGCACGTAGACGCGCGATACCAGGCCGTCGCCAAGCTTCGCCATCACCAGGGGGACGTCGAAGCGAGAAGCGATCCTCCGACTTCCCGCGAACGCCGCCAGCGGGGCGGCGTCGATGGCGTCGAGCGAGAGGCTCTGCTTCGTCGTCTCCGAGAGCGCGACGACGATCGCCGAGTGCTTCTTGCCGACGCTGAGGACGGCGTCGACCGCCTTCCGGACGGCGACGGGCTCGGGGTCGTCGTCCGCTACCGTCTCCACGTCGAGGACCTGCAGCATGTCGACCACGAGAAGCTTCGGCTTGTCCTTCGGCGCCACCCGCGCGAACTCCTCGGCGATCGTCTCGATCGTGGCGCCGGTCGACGGGTCCGGGAGGTAGATCGAGAGGTCTTGCTCCTTGATCCGCAGACGGAGGCGCTCGACGGCAGCCGGGTACTCGCCGTTCAGCTCGCTCCACATCTCGCCGAAGCGAGAGCCGAGCTTTCGCGCTACTCGAAGCCAGCCCTCGTCCCACGCCACGAAGCAGACCGCGGCACCCTTCTTCGCGCCGTCAGCGGCGATCTGCACGGCCGTCGTCGTCTTGAACGTTCCGGGAGCGCCCCCGATGACGACGGAGTCCCCCGGCGCGAGTCCTCCTCCAATTCGCTCGTCGAGAGGCCTGATTCCGGTTGGGATCGGGATGCGCGGACGAATCATTTCGACCACGTCGGCCAGGCCATACAGAACTTGTGTGCCGGGCGCTTCGTCTACCGGCGGTGAGGTCCGCAGAGCGGCCGAAACCGGTGTGGACGGCCGCGGATCGAGGAGGGAACGGAGGTCCCGCCAGCGCCGGCTGGCACAGCCGTTGTGCAAGCAGCGGAACGCGATCGTCCCATCCGCCGAGCGGGTGACCGCGGCCGATGTGCCGATGTGCGCCGGGTCGAACGGGCAGGGGTCGACGATCCAGCGTGAGCCGCCGGCCCACGGGGCAGGACCACGGGCGTCTGGCAGGTGGCTAGCGATCCAGGCCTCGAGGTCGAACGTGCCGGGCGAAGAGGGGGCAAGGGCCTTCGTCTGGGGTGCCTCGCCTGCCAGGGCCTCGAGAAGCGACTGCGGCACCTGCTCGAGCTCGTCCGGGACCTCGAGGAGCCGGGCCATCCTGTGCGGCCGGTCCGGTGTCGAGTCGCCCTTGCAAACCGGCGTGCCCGCGAGCTTTGAGATCCGCGACGCATTCGCCACGCTCACGTCGACCTTGACGCGCTCGTCGTCGAACCGGGCCGCCAGGGCCTTGAGGCAACGCCCGACGAGCCCGCCATCGTCCGCGGGGAGCGCGATGTCGAAGATCAGGTGAAGGCCGTTTCCGGAGTCGAGGACGACCGGCTCGGGCCATCCTCGATCGCGGAGGAACTCGCGGATGGCCTGGGCGTGCTCCATCGAGGCCGACTTCTCAACGTCTGTCGCCGAGATCCCTGCCGGCCGGACCGGATCGAGGTCGACGAGGAGTCGTCGTCGGCCCGCGATCTCACGGTCTCCGGTCGACCCTCCGCTCTCGACGGCGCGGAGATGACTCGCGGCTCGTGCCAGGAGCGCCGCGAGGGTGGGATTCAGGGTGGCGTAGATGCCCTCGTATTTCGCCTGGCCCACCACGCGGATGAGCTCTTCGACAGCCGCCGAGGGTGTATCGAAATAGCCGGAGGCGATGACCGCGCGCGGCTCTGCCTTCCCGTCGAACCTTGCCCCACGGATCTTCGGGATTCGGACCTCGAACGTCCCGCCGGCGCCGTACAGGAGGTCAAGGTGCCGGGTCAGCTCGACGCGGTCGATCGTCAGGTCGCTCACGCACCCCTCGGAAGCTGGTTCGCGACCGGGGCGCCCAGGCGCTCCACCATGAATGCGCACTCGCGGAACACCCAGGTGGAGAGGCTCAAGGGGATCTGCGAGGCCGTCCGGCTGCGTTGCATGGCGCAACCCGTAGCGACGAGCGTGCCTGCGCCGCCCCCCTTGGAATCCAAGGACTTAGGAGAGCCCGGGTCGAGCGTGGAAAGTCCGGGAGGCTCGGAGGAAAGTCCGCGGGGTCTCCAGGAAAGTCCTCGCGGGCCCGAGGAAAGTCAGGCAGTTCGCTTAAGGGAGAGGCCGAGTGCCTCGTACATCTTCGACGCCTGCGACTCGCTCACGCCGACGATCTCGCTGGCGCGCTTCTGGAGGCCTCTGCCTAGCTCGAACCCCTCATCGCGCGCGATTCGATCGACAAGCCGCCAGAGTTCCTCCTGCGCGACATCCGGGTCCTTAGCTGGGGCCGCCGCCGTTGCCTGGCGCAGCACGAGATCCTCCGCGCGGAGTACGGTCCGATTCTCTGCCGTCGCGCGCGAGACCGCCCCAGAGACGACCTGCTGGAGTTCTCGGATGTTCCCCGGCCAGTGGTACCCGAGGAGGGACAGCCGGCAGCGGTCATCGAAGGTGACTCCGTTCTCCCGGGCGAAGTGGATCGCCAGACCGAGCACGTCACCGCGCCTTTCCCGGAGAGGCGGGACGACGATGCGCTCCGCGATGCGGTCGACTAGGTCGCGCCGCAACCGTCCCTCTTCCACGGCCCTGCCGATGTCAATGTTCGTCGCGAAGAGACAGCGCACGTCGAACGTCAGAGACTCCCCTCCCACCCGCTCGACATCCCGATTCTCGAGTACAGAGAGGAAGATCACCTGAAGGGCGTCCGACATCGCGTCGAACTCGTCTACGAACAGGGTGCCGTTGTGCGCGGCACCGAGGTGGCCCTTTGTCCCGGACGGGGGGATCCCCTGGATTCCGTGCGCGGGGCCGTATCCGATCCACTCCCCGCGCTGGATGTTCAGATCTCCTCCCCCGCCACCGGCGTTGACGGCCTTGAACGAGCTTGGAGCCCTCCGGCTCGAATCATGTATGAGCTTGGCGATCAGGGTCTTCCCCACGCCGGGCTCCCCGAGGATCAGCACGTGTGATCGGCCGCCGGACCGATTCACCTGCTGTATCGCCTCGAATAGCAGAAGGACCGCCAGACTTCCTCCGACAACGGTGGGTATCGGGTCGATCTGCTCGCGGTACCTCCGCGCGTTGTCCAGGCGGCGCTGGGCGACGGCCGTGCAGATGCTCACTACGCCCGCCTCTGCCTTAGCGCCCTCGGCAGGGGTCCCGCTGACGACCAGAGGGAACGCGATCCGCGTCCCGAACTTCTCGAACGTGACGTCGACGCGGGCCGTGGGAGTCACAAGCGCGACCTCGATCGTCTTCCCCGACGCGAGATCGAAAGGACCTAGCGCCGACGGGCTCGGCGTGTTCGGTCCGCCCTCGGCTCGGACCGTCGCCGCGACGGCCGGGCCGATCCCCTCGTTCGTTAGGAGCAGGCCGCTCTCGCTTCGCTCCGCTCGGAGCAATGGCCAGAGCGGAAGCCCGAACTGCGCGAGCACTGCGTCATCCAGCTCGGCGTAGGAAGCGACTGGCTGACGCAGAACCCGTCGAGCCTCCTCCAGAGTCCCGGGAACCTGGCCCCCAGCGAGCATTCGGATGGCGGCCACGCCCGGCCGCTGATTCGGCGGGAGTGCCTTGGCGATCCTCACGCACCAGTCGTATTTCCGTAGATCGGACGGCACATCTCCAATACCGGTTCTCAGGCGATCGTGAATGACGAAGAGAAGTTTCGCTAGGACCATCGGGAGTGCTTCAACCGTGAGGTCCTCTGTTCGCCAACGCAGAGTCCGAGTGCAGATCTCCCCGGAGTCCAGGAGGACGTCCCAACCTTGGTCCTCGTGTCGGACTGCCCACGACAGGAGCTGTTCCTCGACGAACGCACGGAGGTCAGGGGGGAGTGCCTGTAACGTCGGCAGCGTCGCCTCGGTCACCACACCGCCGAGCCGCGAGAGGCCGGCCCGCTCGAGACACGTTTGAAGGAGCCGGGCGCCCGTCATCGCGTCGCGCTCCAGGAGCGAGGCGACCTGTTCGGCGACGCGGGGCAGCATCTCGTCGGCGCCGAGGAGTTCGTCGATCGCGAGCAGGTGGACCAGCCAGAGGTACTCCGGCGCACTCAGGTCAAGGCGCTCGAAGAACTCCGCCAATGCGCTCGCTCGCTGAAGGACCTCTCGAAAGGGGGCCGTATCTGCCACGTCCGGGAAGAGATCCGGTATGACGGCGCTTCGCTCGAGCTCCTCAACGGTCAGCCGCTGAGAGACGTAGTAGTCCGCGTCGAGGATCGTTTCAACGGTGTCGTCCACCAGCCGATAGAACACCCGGGTCTGTTCCTGAGGGCTTCGCTGCAGGTCCTTGTAGGAGATCTTCGGGAACTTCAGGCGGAGAGCACCGCTCAGACCACGGATCGCGAACCGCACGTCGATCGGCCCTGCCAGGTCGTCGGTGGTGAGACTCACGTCGGAGTCGAAGGCCTCGATTCGAACTCCGGGATCCTCGCGGACTTCCTGAAGCCGTTTGGCCTCCGGATCGATGTACTTGTGGCTCCGAAACAGCGCCTGGTCAATGCTTTTGTACTCCTCACCAGACGGATCCGAGAACCGGATCATGTAGAGGCGTTGGGCGAAGCGGTCGAAACAGAGATCCCTGAGCCTCGTGAGGTCGAACCGGAGCCGGTGCACGGCGGACTTCGGGATACCCAGGAACGTCACATTGAAGTCCTCGAGCTTCTCGTCGTTGATTCGAAGCCCACCGCCGTGCGTGGTGAATCGGACGAGCCCGTTCTCGTCTCGAACGTAGCGAATCGCGAGGGTTTCGACGATCAGGTCCTGCCAGGAGTACCAGAGCGAACGCCGCTGGTCGAAGTCGTACACCCGAACCGAGAGCTCGCCCTGAAGTCCGAGCACGGCTCCGATCTGCCGGTCATCGCTGAATGGGCTCCGCAGGAACCCGCCGAGCCGGTTCACGGGAGAGAGCCATGCTCGCTCCAACCCCTCGTCTAGACGCTGATAGTCGAAGGGGATCGTCGTCTGGTAGGTCTGGACCGTGATGTCTCGCTGGTCGTAGACGGTCTCGGGGCGAGGGGCGGTCTGCAGGCGGTAGATGTGTTTCCCGGGTTCATAAGGCTCGCCCATCGGTGGTCCTCCAGCGCCGGATGAGAGCGTCTCCTGCCGAGATGATCCTCGCTGAGTCTACTGACTGACCCTTGGGCCTTCATCAGACTTCGAGAAGGCGCGCCCCCCTCGTCCCCTGCGGGCCCATCGGCCGACTTTCCTGAGGCCTCTCCCGACTTTCCTGGGACGGCTCCCGACTTTCCTCTGACCGGCGGCGTCTTTCCTACCCTTCGGGGAGCGCTCGTAAGTCACTGCGAACTCAGGAGGAGCCCGGGCGGCACGGGCATCGCAATCCACATGGCGAATGCGGAGCGGCCGGAGACCCAGAGAAGACGGGCGAACGCTCAGGAAGTCCGTTGGACTTCGGGACGACGGGCCGGAGCCGCTGGGCCGGAGGAACCCGGGTCGTTCTGGGAGTGACGCCGAGGTCATCGACCTCCTGGCCAGCGCCGTCGTCCAGCTCTTGATCGCTGGACGGGTTTCGGGGGAGCGGGTCCCCACGCACGCGCCCCGGCAGCAGCCCGACCCGATCAGGGGAGGGCCCAAATGAGCGCCCGGCCGACCCCTGAAGCCCCGCCCGGAATCGCCTTGCCTTGTTCACCACAGAGAGCGTTCATGTCCTCGGCTGGCGGCCCCCAGGAGCTGCCGGAGGAAGGGGACGGGATGGCTAGCCGCACCTCGAACCAGCGGGCCGACCGGGCCAACGTCGCCGCCACGGCCGCCAAACTAGCGGCCCTCGGGCGGATGACCGGCCCCGAGCTGGCCGCCCAGTACGAGACCCTCTTCGGCGCCCCGCCCCGCTCCCGGAACCGGCAGTACCTGAGGAAGCGCCTCGCCTACCGGATCCAGGAGCTCGCCGAGGGGGGCCTCTCCCCTCGGGCGCTCGACCGGATCGACCAGCTCATCCGCCTCGCTCCTCCCCCCTGGCGGCGTCCGGCGGCCGGCTCCCACGGGCTCGCAGCCCAGCCGAGGCTGGCTCCGGCCACCCGTGACCCCCGCCTCCCGTCACCCGGCACCGTCCTCACCCGCATTCACCGAGGCGTCGAGCACCGGGTGACGGTCCTGGTCGACGGCTTCGAGTACCGCGACGAGCGCTACCGGTCCCTCTCCAAGATCGCCCGAAAGATCACCGGCACCCCCTGGAACGGCTTCCTCTTCTTCTTCGGCCGCTCCGGCGGGACCCGGAAGCTCTCGGAGGGCTCTGGGGCGTGAGGACCCCTCGCTCCCGGCCCGGCTCGCCCCCGGTCGAGGTGAAGCGCTGCGCGGTCTACACCCGCAAGTCCACCTCGGCGGGCCTGGAGCAGGAGTTCAACTCGCTGGACGCCCAGCGGGAGGCCTGCGTCGCCTACGTCCAGCGCCAGCCGGGTTGGATGCTCCTCGACCAGCGGTACGACGACGGGGGCTTCACCGGGGCCAACATCGAGCGCCCGGCCTTCCAGCGCCTCCTCGCGGACGTCGAGGCCGGCAAGGTCGACGTCGTGGTCGTCTACAAGGTCGACCGCCTCAGCCGCTCCCTCCTCGACTTCGCCCGGGTCATGGAGCGCTTCGGCGCCGCCGGGGCCTCCTTCGTCTCCGTCACCCAGAACTTCTCCACGGCCGACGCCATGGGCCGCCTCACCCTCAACATGCTCATGAGCTTCGCCGAGTTCGAGCGGGAGATGATCGGGGAGAGGACGCGGGACAAGATCGCCGCCGCCCGGAGGAAGGGCAAGTGGACCGGAGGTCCCGTCCCCCTCGGCTACACGGTCGAGAAGAAGCACCTCGTCGTCGTGGAGCTGGAGGCCGTCGTCGTCCGGGAGGTGTTCGCCCTCTACCTGGAGCACCGATCCACCTTGGAGGTAGCCCGGCTCCTGAACGAGCGCCAGCGCTCGACGAAGCGCCACCGATCCGAGAAGGGCAACCTCCGGGAGTCCCGGACCTTCACGAAGGCCGACGTCACCCGGATTCTCAGGAACCCCGTCTACGCCGGGTACATGGCCTCCAACGGCGACCTCTACGAGGCGGAGCACCCGGCGATCGTTGACCGAGAGAGCTTCGCCCGGGTCGGGGCCCTCCTCGACGGGGCGACGAGGCGGACGCAGGCGAACGGCCGGAACCCGGACTACATACTTCGGGGGCTCCTCCGATGCGCCTGCTGCGGATCGGCCTTCACCCCGGCCTCGACGAGGAAGGGGAAGACCGAGTACCGGTACTACCGGTGCGTGAAGCGGGACAAGGAGGGCAAGGACTCCTGTCCGTCGGCTCCTCTTCCGGCCGCAGCCATCGAGGACTTCGTGGTCGAGCAGCTCCGGAAAGCCGTCCAGGGGAGCGACCTGGCCGGGGATGTCGCCGGGAGCGTCCGGAAGAGGGTGGAAGGACGGCGACGGGATCTGCGGACGGAGCGGCAGAAGCTCCCGGCCGAGATCGCCCGGCTGTCGGCGGAGGGGAAGCGGCTGGTGGAGACCCTCGCCGAGGCGAAGGGCTCGGCCCGGCGGCTGGTCGAGGAGCGGCTTCGGGACCTCGGGGAGAGCCTTGAACGGTGCGAGGCCCGCCTCGCCGCCGCCGAGAAGGAGCTCTCGAACCTCGACGCGATCGAGGTGGAGACGTCTTGGGTGGCCGAGTGCCTGAAGGACTTCGGGGCGGTCTGGGACGTCCTCACTGCGACGAACCAGGGGAGGCTGCTCAGGGCCGTCGTGCAGAGCGTCGAGGTCGACGAGCCGGCCAACCAAGTGAAGGTCGTGATCACGGACCTGGGGACGGGGATCAGGGCAGGGGAGCAGCAGGAAGACGGGGTCCGGGAGGCCGTGGCGTGACGAGGGAGCGGGCCGGACCGGACAGGGGAGCCGGGAGCGGGCCGGAGGCGAAGGTCGTCACCGGGCGGCTCCACAGGGCCCAGCGGGGGCGCCGGAAGCGCTTCGAGTCGGCACCACCCCCTCCGCCCGAGCGGCGGCCAGCTCGGGTCGCGCTGCAGCTCGCTCTCGCCCATGAGGTCCAGCGGGCCATCGACCGGGGGGAGCTGAAGGACCAGGCGGATGCGGCGAGGAGGCTGGGGCTGACGCGAGCGCGGCTGACACAGCTGCTTGACCTCACGCTGCTGGCGCCGGACATCGAGGAGCGAGTCCTCCTCCTGGAGGCAGTGAACGGGGTGGAGCCGATCACCGAGCGGGGTCTGCGGCACGTACCGCGGGCGCGAATCTGGCAGGAACAACTAGCGAGGTTCGTCCTCGTTAGCCACGGCGGAAAGGAACCCGAGGGTCAGTAGTCGACTGCTAATGGGCCGGGACGGCAGTGCGGAGAGATGCGACGCCCCCAACGCGTGAAAGCGTTGTCAGGACGCTTCAGGCAGTCACGGAAGACCGAGCTCTTCACGGGTGAAGGCGTCGCCGATGACCCGTTCGACCGCAGCATCAAGTGCCGGACGAAGTCGCACGAGCGCGGCGAGCCGCTGCACCATTCCCCGAAAGAAATCCACCTCCTCCAGTGACAGCATCCGACCGCCGATTCGCTCGATGTGGCGGTAGCCGAGCCACTTCTTCAAGACTGGATAGCCACCGAGCTCGTACTGCCACACCTCTACGGGAACCCCGGAGAAGGCTGCGACCTCGTTGATGGCGATTCTGCCAAGCGACTCGCCTGGGTGGACCTCGAAACGCCCAGCCGCTGACCCGTGATAGGACACTGTCACCCCGAGGTCCTCCTTGCGGAGCTTCCTTTTGTTGAATCCGTGCATCGCACCGACTCTCGCCGCATCTCTTCCGAGGACCTCGCGGATCACCTTAGAGGCCGGAGTCGCAGGATCCAGCAGCACGGCAACCTTCTCGCCGAGCTCTGCCGCCTCGGCAAGCGACTCGAGTTTCCTGGGAATCGGTAGATTCGCGTAGCCCTCACGCAGGGCTCTCTCGTTTTCGTGCTCGAACGACGGCGCGTGTAGGACGCAAAGCGCGAGATGGAAGAGTCGCCCGACGAGTGCGACAGCATCTGCGCCGTGAAGGTCGCCTCGCAGTTTCCAGACCTGCTTCAGCGCCGACCAGACAGGCTTGGCGAGGTTCGCATGCGTCGTCATTTCGGTCGCAGCAAACAGATCGCCTCGTCCAACGAGTATGTCGCGAACCGCACGCGGGAAGCAGACGGAGCCCCGGTCATGATGGTGGAGATCGACGAGCGTCGTCGCCAGTACCGGTCTTGTCTCGCTCACCTTCCGCGCCTGGGGCACTACGACCATGAATGCGTTCCCGGCGAGACTAGCGAAGAACTCTCGGCGTGGTTCGTTGAGGAGCTTCGCTTCGGTTTCGAGGTAAATCCAGCGCAGATCGAGGGGGAACAAGAGATAGGGGACCAGGCGGTCCTCGCGAAAGCGATCGGGTCCGTGGAGCTTGTTCCAGACGGCACGCGGCTCGTAGCGCGCCCGCGGCTCGGCGAGCTGAGGGATGCGTCTGCCTACATCCTCGAACGTCTCGGCGGTGTAGTAGTCACGCATTCTCGCGGCCAGCACGTCTCGGCTCATGTCCACCACGGATCCATCGATCCCGCGGTTTGGGTTCACGCCCTGGAATGAAGCGGGAAAGAGCTCGTCGACCGCCGGCCATGAATCGTATCCGGCCTCAGCCGACGAAGGCGTCAGGATGAAGCGGTTCGCCGCGGTTGGACGCGTTCGGTCATAACCGGGTCCTCCCGACGAGTCGTCCCGAAGCAATGCGCTCCGCTTGTCGGCGGCCTTTCCCCAAAAGTCGCGGTAGTTCGCAGTCGCGAGCTCCTCCCGGGCACCTCGTCGCTTCAGGTATGTAGTGATGCACGTTCCCACCTGAATCCCGCGCGCGTCTTGCTCCGTCGTGAAGATGCTCTGATCCGCCGCGCCCGCTCCCGGGAGTCCCTTTGGCACGACCTTGCCAGTCCTGTACTTGTCACCATTGAGGTTGTCTACCCAAATCTCATCGAAGCTTCGGAGAAGCGACTCGCGCATGAGGGGATGAGACCTGCCGGCAAGGAAGGACGAGTTGGAGATGAACGACACGACGCCGAACTGCGCGTGCTCGCCGATCCGCTTCTCCGCCAGACGAATAAAGCGAATGTAGAGATCGTCCAGGAGCTGCTTCCTGATTCCAAAGCGCTCAAAGAGGGCGCTCGATCCGATCTGCTTGCCCTCGGGGTCACGCCGGATTCCTTTGTAATGATCGACGAGGTCGGCCTCCTCCCGTATCGCTGCGCCGGCAAAGCGGTTGTATGGCGGGTTGCCGAGGATCACGATGATAGGGGTCTCCCGCTTCACCCTTCGCGCCGCCTCGTGTTCCTGTTTCAGCTCTGGGAAGTTCAGCTTGATGTTCTCGGGGCCGTCCCAACCAGTTAGAGCGTTGGTCAGGAACACGGCTGGGCGGTCGCTCTTTCTCGGCTCGGCTCCTATGTCGGCCAAGAGAACGTACAGCTGGAGCTGAGTCATCACAAACGGAGCGGTGAGGATCTCAAAACCGATGAAGCGCCGGCAAAGCGCGTCGAGCACGCGCGTCGCAAGGAGAGATCCCTCGCCGTCGTTGCGCAGCTGCTTCACAAGCGAACGAGTCACTTCGATCAGGTAAGCCCCGGTGCCGCAGCACGGGTCCAGCACGACCACGCGTTCATCGGCGAATCCCCGCGGGCAGTTAAGCTCCTTGCGGAGCAGCCGATCGATCCGCTGAACCTGGTAGCGAACTACTTCAGGCGGCGTGTACCAGACGCCGAGAGCCTTCCTGAGTTCCGGATCGAAGGCCTCCAGGAACGGCTCGTAGAAGTAAGTGATGGCGCTGGCCTCAGTCTGCTGGCCGTCTATGACGCTCGGAATGTGAAAGCGCCGGAAGAAGGAATCACGGTCGACTCGGCGCAACGTCTCGGCCGCGCGATCCAGGTGGACTGCAAGATGCAGCTCCTCCAGCCGCTTCGGATGACGGAACTCGTAGAAGAGCTCGCCTAGGAACGGGATCTTGAGATAGCGGTCGATTCTGTCTAGGGAAAACGATGTTCCATCGTTCTCGCGGTGCCAGATTGTCCACCCCGCGAACAGCGCGTAGAAGGCGGTCTGAATCAGGGACGAGCGAAAGAACTCTAGCCCCTCCGCGCCTTCGAACGACAGGCCGAGCGCGGCACCGTAGTCGTCAAGGAGAGCTTGGACCGCGTCGAACTTGTGTGGCAGAGCCGCCTTCGCAGATCGCGCCTGCGCAGCAAGAACACGCGCGAGGACCTCGGGCTCGGCGATCGGCGCGAACTCCGTGACCGCCCGCTCTACGAGATTACCGAGGAGGGCGCAGCGCTCAGGCAGGACGGATCGTCGCTCGCGGAACGCACGGTCGTTCACCCAGAGGTCGACCGTCATCAGCAGGACGCGCTTCGACGGCGGCACCGCTGTCCGATCCCTCTTGGTGCCCGGCGTGGTCGCCAGCAGCCCGAAGGACTTGATGTTGCAGAGGATCACGACACCCGTCTGGGCGAGGTATCTCCCGACTTGGTCCCCCTGCTTCGTGGACATCGCCAGCTCTTCGAGATCCGCCGCGGGCGTCTTCACCTCGCCGGCTACCGCGAGGAACGAACCATCGCCACCGTAGAGCGCGACGTCCGGCTTGTCGGTGCCTCCTCCTGACCGCTCCTCGCTCGTGGCGACCCGCACCTTGTAGGTGAGGCCACGAGACAGAAGAACCGCCGTCAGCAGGTTTCGAATCGCCGGGTAGTAGGTCTCTTCGGTAGTTGTCGACGAGCGGGTCAACTCGACGACCTCTTGTGTGTACTGACGTGCCGCGGCGTCGAGTTTCTCCCCAGCCAGGAGATCACCTCCAATAAGAGCTGACCAAGATTAAGCGAAGTGCGTTCCTCAACCTAGCGCACGCCCCGCGAAGGTACCGAGCAAGCGTTCCAAGCCTCCCCGGCAAGAACCTGGCGGACCCTCGACCTAGTACCAGATGGCCACATCGCGCCCCCTGAGGCGCTGTGGCGGGTCCGGGAGGGGAGTGGCTCGCCCCGCCGCCTTCCGGAGAGCCGTCCACGCGGCCGCCGCTGCATCGAGAACATCGTCAGGGTGGCCTCCGGCCGCTTCCTCCAACGTTTTCGGGAGCACGATGCCCTGCGCTGCAAGCAGGTCGATTCGTCTCCAGAGTCCGTTCCACGATTTCTTTGATGGCAGAGTCCCGCCAGCCATCTCAGAGAACGAAACCTCAGGGTGCACCTCGAAGACCCGGGCGTCGAGCAGCTGGCTGTCATTCACTTGGAGAATCTTGTCCCTGATCCCGAAGACCTGGCGAGAGGGCATTTGCCCGGGCGCTGCGAGCCGTCGAGCGGTGTCGTAGTCGGAGGCTTCGATGACTCGGCGAGTGGGGACGGTGAACACCGTGGACGCGCGCCCTTTGAGGCGCCCCCTCGCGAGGGTGTCAGCCTGGCGGCGACCGGCATCAGGGAGTCCTATGGGGATGTCGATTCCGATGAAGTCGACTCCACCTAGACTCTTGAGAGCCGCCTCGAAATCCGCGAAGGTCCTGATCTCTGGGCCCGCGCCGTCCATGAGCACGACCGCAAGCCAGCCGCTGCTCGTTCCATCGATCCCGGCCACTCTCATGGTTGCCTTCCTGCCGTTCTTCCGCTCTCTTTCCGAGTCAGCTTACAGGCGAGGGGGCCGCGGCCAACGGCTCGATTCCTGCGCGGTTAACCGTGCGGCCCGCTGTTTGTCGGAGCTGTTAACCGCTCTCAGCCGCTCTCTCCCCGGACGGGCCTTCTGAGAGCGGTCGAGACGTCCCAGGAGGGTGCCCCGACGCCGATCCGCGTTCTCTGTATCGAGCGGGTGAACGCAGACCGGCACGACCCGCGTCGCGGAAACCCTTCGTTCTGTGGCCCTTGAAACGCGAAACCCCGGGAACATCGTCCCGGGGTCTCAGTTAACCGCTCACTCGGGCTGAGTTCGCGGGGAGGATCAAGTGGCTCCGCATTCGCTCGGCCACGCGAACTCCGTTCTCCGCGCGGGCGGTGGAGATTCAACTCGTTCTCGGGGCGAAAGGTCTTCTCCAGAAAGGAGTTGGCGCTTGCCCGAAGCACGATCGGAAGGACGCACCCCCAAAGCGACGGCCTCTCGCCGCGAGTGCGACGGGATGGCGACGCCGGCTGCAACGCCCTAGTCCGGAGCCGTCGTGCCAAGCGGCGCTGCGCGCGGCCTCTGGCCGCGGGCCCTCATTGCGTGGCGCTCGCCGTGGCCCCGCGGGTCGCCACGCGGCCCGCGCCGCGCGCCCGCCGCGCTGGAGACCGACACACGAGGAAGGATCGAACTCCACCTCGGCGGCTAACCCGTCGACTGTCATGCAGGTGCCGGCGAGGTCGGCGGCGGTCGGCGGCGGCTGGCAGCGAAAGAGAGGAAAGCTGCGGCGCCGCGCCAGTTCCGGCCCCGTAGTCGTCGTCGACAATCCGGGACCACTTCACGCCCCGGTGCGAGGGTCATGGCGCGGACACCGTCCGCGCCCCTCGCGGCCCGCATGCCGGGGCTTCACTTCGCGCCCGTGCCGGGCCAGTAGGCCGGCGCGCTCAGCTGGCTCATGGCCTGGAGCACGCAGACACCGCTCCATAACGTTACGTCAGACGTCATGGCTACCTCGCGGCATCGAGGGCGGGCTGTGGAGGACGTACTTCAGAAAGTACGCGATTTGGCCGAACGGACCTGCAACGAAGACGACTACAGCCCAGAGGGTCTTCGTCTCTTTCGAGAGGGCCAGATTTCGAGCGATCAGCCACTCGTAGTAAGCCAGAACGAGAGTCGAGAACGCGAGCACGAACGCACTTGTGCGGGTCACAATGTCGAAGGACATCCACTTCTCGTCAGACCCGAATACAAGCAGGACTACGAAGGCAACGGGCACGGCCGTCGCTATGAGGAGGCTCAGACGGCCAAGCATGGAAACTGGACGACCGGTCATCGCTCCACCCTTTCGAACTGGCAAGAAGTCCGAGCCCATCCGCCCTTCCACGACAGGCTGACTCCGAAATTGACCGTGATGCCGCCGGTGGTGCCGCACTCACCATAGTCGATTGCCAACGGCCCCCAGCTCAACGTCGCCCCCTTCGTTGGACTTGCGAAGAGGTCCTGCGAATTACAGCCACATGCTCCGGTCTTGAATGGGGTGGAGCCGCCAAACCCGAGCCCACCCCCGATGTAGAGTCCTTCCAGTCTGCACTTCGACTTGAGTCGAACAGTCTTCGGGCTGTCCAGGCATGTCGCCGTACCCCATGCGATCGACCGTCCCTCGATCACTGCGATCGTGGCAACAGGAAGCAGATTCAGCGCCCACTTCCCAGAAGGGCACTCGTCGCACGCCGCGCATAGCCCAAGAACATCCGACTTCACAGTCGGAGCAGCTTCGGCATAGGAATAGAGGTTGCCGGGAGCCTGTCCTCCGACCGCACGTGTAGTGGCCTGCAGCCCGATCGGGTCCGGCTGGGAGTAGATTCCCCACGCCGGCAGGTACCATCGGAAGATGTTGTAGTACCTCCCCCGGAGTGGGGTGGTCCCGTCCTCCTGCTCCTGCCCCGGGTACCGAAGGATCCGGCGGGGGGGCATCCCCCTTTCGTAGAGCGGTACATAGAGGCGGCCATAAGGTTCGAGCTGCAGGTGGAAGGCCATCAGGCCCGACGAGCTGGTGCCGACGACGGGCGTCCCGAGGGTGTCCGTGGCATACCACTCCGTAGTCCCTCCGCCGAAGGCGACGTGCGCCACGGGCGTCTCACCGAACCAGATGTAGTCATCGACCGGCGTGGGGGTCTCGGACGTGGAGTTCGTCTCCGAGAGCAGACGCATCTCGGGCGTGTAGAAGAAGTGCCGGTAGAGCGCCGGCGGGCCCGACACAACCCGCGTGCGCCGCAGCCCGGTGCCGTCATAGGAGTAGCTTGGGCCCGGCATGACCTTCGCGAGGTGATTCCGCGTCGAGTAGCCGAGGGTCAGCGAGCCGATCTCCGTGGTGTTTCCAGCGGCGTCGTACGCGACCGAGGTCGGGGTTCCGTCTTCCGTCACCGACGTCAGGAGGGGTGTCGTGCCGGCGTACGCGAAGGTGGCCGTTCGGGATGCGCCGAGCCGCAGGGTCAGCATGTTCCCCATGGCGTCGTAAGTGTAGCCGTTTGTCGAGTCGTTTCCCCAGAGGTTCGGGGCTTTGGCGGTCGTCAGCCGGTTCAGATCGTCGTAGGCGAAGGTGCGGGCTCCGAACCCGCTCACGCTCTCCGTGATCGAGGTCGTGTTGCCCGCCGCGTCCGGCGTAAGCGTCTGGTCGAAGAGGACGGGGCCGGACGGCGTCCGCTCGAGCTTGTTTCCGATGGGCCGATAGGACGCGTCGTAGGTGATGGTCTGAAGCGTGCCGTTCGACATCTGAAGCGTCCGCCGGGGGCCGAAGGGAGCGTAGGTCGCCGAGTCAACGTAGGGCTGGGCGGCAGGCGCCGAGGCGGCCGCAGATAGCGGCCGGTCCGCGAAGTCGTAGGTGGTTTCGACCACTCGGCCCGACGGGAACGTAACGCGCGTGCGGTTGCCGTTGGCGTCGTAGCCGTACCCCTGAAGATAGGGGTTGTAGGAAACGCTCCTGTTCTCCTGCCGGAGGAGCCCTCGGCGCTCGTAGAGGTAGAGGACTGAGCCGGTCGGGTCGGTCATGGTGTTCAGACGTCCGCGCCCGTAGCCCTCCTTGTCGTCGTACGTGTACGTCACGATCTCCGTCGTGGAGCCGGACCGCGTCGACGTGCTCGAAGTGATTCGCCCCGCGGCATCGTAGGTCCGCGTCGTCGTAGCGCTAGTAGCGTCGGTAGAGGTCAGCAGGTTGCCGCCCAGGTCGTAGGTGTAGGTCGTCGTGCCGGTGACCGGACTGACCTGCTGGCGGAGGCGGCCGAAGTCGTCGAAGGCGTACGTCGTGGAGTTTGTATTCGGATCCGTGACGCCCGTGAGGTTGTCGTGGGCGTCATAGGAGTAGCTGGTAAGGAGTGCCGCCCCGCCGACAATGGGCTGCAGCTGCGTGACGGACGTGAGCCGGTGTCGTTCATCGTACCCGTAGATGACGTTCGGATCGACGTGGCGCTCGTCGCGGACCTTCCAGAGGAGCCCGTCGGTGTCATACGTGTACGAGAGGCTCGATGCATCGGGGTGGGTCACCTGCCAGAGCCGTGCCTTCGTGTCGTACACGAAGCTCTCCGTTCGCGCCGTGGTCCAGGACGCGCAGGGGGATGCCGGGACGTCGCAGCTCTGGGCGTTCTCTGTGATCGTGTGCCCCATGTCGTCCAGGACGTACTGGAGCCTCTCGACCTGGTTGGAGGAGAAGTCGAGGCGAGTGGTGGTGAGGAGCCGGCTGGTGCCGTCCTCGTATCCATAGGAGATGACGTTGCCGCGGGGGAGAGTCGTCGACGTGAGGCGGTCCCGCCCGTCGAAGGCGTACATCGTGACGTAGTCAGGCGGCTCAGTCGGGTCGTCCACAGGCTTGCGTGAGATGTGGTTCGTCACCCTACCTTGCCCATCGGTCACGAGATCAGTCTGGACGCTGTTGGGGTCGACGGTATGACGGGCTGTGCCGAAGTCGTCGTAGTCGTCGAAGGTGGTGACGTTGCCGGCGGGGTCCGTAACGCGGAAGAGCCGCCCCCGGCGCGGAAGCGTGTCGCCCGTGGCGTAGGACTCGTAGTTCGTTACGTCCACGACGTCGGTCCTCGGGCCGTCCACCGAGAGGAGCCGGTGGGCCGCGTCGAAGGTGGTCGTGGAGGTGTACGTCGTCGGCGAGACGTCGGCGGGGTCGAGGTACCCGGACTCGACCCGGGTCAGTACGGTCTCTCCGCCGCTCCAGCTCCACGTGGTCGACCTCGTGGCCGGCGAGGCCTTGACGACCGAGGGGAGGATCTCCTTGGTCCGGAAGCGGGGCCAGGACGCATAGGTGTACTCGTAGGTCGTCGTTCGCGCGCGCCCGGTCCCGAAAGCCTCGGTCGCCGTCAGGACGTTTCCGTTGCCGTCGTAGGTGTAGGTCGTGACGTGGCCGGCACCATCGGTCTTCGAGAGAAGGCGATTGTCTGCGGCGTAGGTCATGAGCTGCGTATCGCCGTCCGCTGCGCCGCAAGTGGCGCACGGCCCGTCGACCTGGAGCGGCAGGTACCGGCCCCCCTGGTAGGTCAGGGTGAAGACCGACGTCTGGCTCGTGGTCGGCGTGAGGTAGTGCCGGACCTGACTCTGGCCGGAGATCGGCACGTCGTACTCGACGGTGACGAGATCCTTGCTCCCCTGGGCGAACGAGCTGAGGCCGCGGTTGGGGGCGGCGGTCTCGTACGTGTGCCCCTCTAAGAGGGCGGACACCTCGTCCCGGACGGCGGTCAGGAGGCGAACGGTTCCTCCCGCGTCGGCCTGGTACTCGAGCGTCCGCCAGGCTGTGCCTCCCGTGTGGATCGGGTCGTAGATCCTCTCGAGACGGGCAGGGTTCCCGGCGTATTCGAAGCGCCAGAGGCCGGTCGAGGGGAGCGAGATCTGCGTCAGCAGTCCAGATGTGTAGGAGAGCGTCAGCTGGCGTCCAACCGAGTCTGTGATCGTCGTGAGATCCGATCCGGTGTATGTAGCTGTGAGAGCGTTGCCCCACCGGTCGGTCGTGGACTTCCAGCGGCCTGTGGCCGCGTCGAACGCGGTGACCGTCCCGTCGAGGTCGGTCAGGAGGTACTCGCCGCCGACGAGCGTGACCGTACCGCGCAGCTCGCCCGGACGTGAGGCGTTCCAGACGCCGCCGCTCTGGGTGTACTCGTGCTCTTCCCCTTCGGCCGTGAGGTGGAAGAGCCTGTTCGTCGACGGGATGGGCTTGAGGACCTGAGCGAAGGGGTGGATCCAGCCGACCCCGGCGGGGCTGGGCACGAGAGACGGGTAGATCGGCTGCGAGCTGTGGTAGCTGAGGCTGAAACTCAGCGAGAGCGGGGACTGAGCCAGGGTGAAGAGCGGGAGGCCCATCGAGACGTCGCCGGAGCCGACGTTGATCGGCTTGCCCACGCCCGGCGCCGGCGCGCCCCCCCCGCCGTCGGCCGGGCACTTCCCGCGGTCCGGCGGGGGGCAGATCGTCGGAGCCGTCAGGAGCTGAGGACCCGCGTAGTCGACCTTGGGAGCCCCGGTCGTGGGGTACTTGATGGCAGCGTCGAAGGTGCCCGACCCTCCGCACGTCACATCGATCCCCGTGTCCCATGTCCCCTTCTCGTAGTAGACGAACGCCCTCCGTAGCGGGTAGCCGCCGGAATCTATGAGGGTGAGGCGGGGGCCGTTGAAGAGCGTCTCGATGTCGTTGACGCACGTGTACATCGACGGCCAGTCGCCCGTGTCGAGGCAGTAGAGGTTCGGGGCCTCGTAGTCGACGAGGATCCGAGTCCCGGCCAATCGCAGCGTCACGGTCGGGTCCGGACCGCCAGACGGCGGAGCCGAGCAGCTTCCGCAGTTCGGGCGGGTCCCGGTCGGGAAGGTCCCGGGGTGGCAGGCGGATAGCGAGCTCTCGAGGGCTCTCCGCGCCTGCCTCGTGTGGCCTGGCGCGGCGGTGTCCGGATCCGTCCAGCTGGTGGGCCCCGAGGCGTCCGGGAAGCACTGGTTCGGCTGCACTTCCGGGTTGCAGCCGCAAGCCGACGGCGGCAGGGTGCATCCACCTTCAGGGAGGCCGCCGTTCGGGCACTGGGCCCGCACCTGGCTCGACGCGGTCGCGACGAGCAGCATAGCGACCGGCGAGACGATACGTAGCAGCAGTTGCCACAGCGGGGTGCTCCTTCCAGAGAAAGCACGGATCGCGGATTTCGACATAGACCCTCCTGTCGTGTCCGACCGCACCTCGCACTTCGGCCCGAAGCGCGGCATAGGTCACCTCTGGCTGTTCACGCCAGAGATCCCAGCGAAGAAGTTTCTCCGGCGGTGAGTCGAGTTCAATCTGGGGACGGCGAGATGGCCTCGTCAAGGCCGTGGCCGAAAGTGGTAAGTCCGTCCCGGTCGCTGTGCCTGCAAGTCCCGACACAGCGCAGGAGGAGGCCGCGTACAACCCCAGGACGCTCGCCGAGGACTGAGAGTGAGAAGCGCGTCAACGCAGCAGCCGACGACAGGCCGAGGCAAGGTGCCGCCTTTGCCACGGGCGTGCCGCTTGCAAGGAGACGAAGGAGCCACGAGGCCCGGATGAGCCGAGCGGTCGCTCCCGGCGAGGCGCCGTTGACCCGATAGCGCCGGCGAAACGTGCGCACGGAGCAGCCCACGCTTCGGGCGGCGCTGGCGACGCCATGCCTTGCGAGGGTCGTCCACGGTTCGGGCGAGCGAGTTCTCAACGCCTCGGCGTCTTCGCTGGGCGGCGAAGAAGCGCCCGGAGAAACGGGGGGGCGAGGCAGCTGCAGGGGCCGGAACGGGCAGAGCCGACACAGCCGCCTCACGGTATCGTCACGGCAGGCACTGGCGGAACGCATGGTGGTACTCCGAGGAGGAAACCCTGCCGACGGTGAGTGCGCTAGGCTCGAGACTCAGACACTTCGAAGGACCTGTCGAAGATTCGGTCTCGGCAGCCGTGGTTCGTGAAGCCGCTTCTCCTTGTCAGCTGGCTTCGTCCCGGAGGCGGAGGCCGGCCGGCCTGGCCGAGATCCGCTGGCTCCGTCCCTTTCGGCAGATTCATCATTCATGGAGTGATACGAACCCGGAGTTCCTTTCGCTTGACTGCAGCGACCCCATTGCTGAACGCTGGCGGCGAAGCCGGATACGCGTAGTAGCCCAGCGTGTCGCGCGATCACTGGCCGAGCGGCGGACGATGCCAGGGGCAGCGGCGAGAGCGATACTCCGTCGCATGGCCAAGCCCCCAGACCGCCGGATGTGGGCCCGGCGCGCCGCGCTGTACCGGCAGGGCATGACCCTCCGCGAGATCGCAACACGCGAGGGGGTGACTCCTGCCTCTGTCTTGACCGCGCTTCGAAGGGCCGGCGTGCAGATGCGCCGTGCGTGACCTCGCCCAGGCCGTGCGGCTACGAAGGAAGGGTCTCACGCTCGTCCAGATCGGGGCCATCGTGGGACGTACCGCCGAGGCCGTGAGACAGGCGCTCTTGAGAGCCCAGCCCAGCGGACCCAGCCCGGCCGGCATACGAGGGCCTGCTGGCGCACTCGGCGACACCCCCAAGAGAAGGCGGACCTGAACGCGAAGGCAGGCTCATCGCATGCTCCCGGTCCTCTCTGAGGCGCTCCGTCAGGGACGAGAGGCCTATCGCGAGTTCGGCCGCGGTGCCCTGCTCGTCCTGGACGCTGAGGAGGAGCCCACCTACGGGGCAGCAGAAGACCTCATCGAGCGGCTCTCGAAGGAACCGGACGCGAAGTCGCTCCTCGCGTCGGTGATCTACGCTACGGGCTCGTATGACCCGCTGAAGGAAGCCGTCACCGTGACGGTGTTCCAGGACAGCTTCCTCGTCCACATCATCCGGGCAAACGGCGCGGAACTGGTCGGGGGCGTTGGTTTCGTGGCCCTGCAGTGAGGGAGCGGACGGTAGCGGGCGTTCTCGCTTCTTACCGTTCCAGGCCGATCGCCTTGAACTCCGCTTCGGTCGGGAAGCTATCGACAAAGTACCGAGGTGGGTACATGTCCTCCCGCCTCATGCGATGACCGACCACATCCACTACCTTCTGCCAGGCCCCGAACCCAAGCATTCCCTTCTCCTGGCCCCTGTCCGCATCGCAGAAGAAGAACCTGTCGGTCACGGGAAGAAGCGTTATGACGTCCTTCGTCAAGCTGAGAGGGCGGATATCACCTTCGTCGTCTTGTTCTGGCCAGCGCCGTACTTGGCTACGAGGCCTTCTTGTCCGGCGGCGCAGGCCCCGCCCACCGGCTACTTGACCGACTTAGAAAAGGACAACGCAACCGGGGGAAGATCGACTGCCCACCATTCGTACCCCTCAGGACGCGCACGCTCCGGATACAGCCAGACAAGACTATAGATGAGCCTCTGCATCAGATCGTCAACAGTCGCAACAATCCGCTCGTGACTGGCCAGCCGCCCTGGCAGAAAGACTGAAATGGGGTAGATTGACTGTCGCCGACGTCGGGGCAGGTCACGCTCTACTGACACCGCAGCCGCGCCCTGATGGAAGAGCACATCCAGCTCGCGCGCCCATTCGGCTAGCTCCACGTTCTTTACGCCATGCGGGGGTACCCACGGAATCGATAGAAACACCAGCGGGAAGGGCCGGAAGTATGCAAGCAAGTCGTCGGCGTTCTGAATGCTGGGGCTTCTATCACAGTCCCAGCGCGAGCCGCTGTGCAGCGCCCACAGCTCCTTCACAAGCAGGTCGCGTACCGCGCCATCCGGAGTCGCCAGGAGCCGATTCCACACGAGACCCTCGAGTTGCTCTCGACGCCGAAACGATCGTCCGTAGTTTCGCTCGAGGCAGAATAGCAGGGCTGCCTCGTGTGCCTCGTTGGGAATACCTGGTAGCACCGCGCGGCATTTGTCCAAGAGGCTCTTCAGACCTGGCGTAAGGTCGAGGCCGAGCATGGTCGCTCCGGATACCAACCGATACTCGCGTAGCAGGGCCTCTCGGGCCTTCTCGCATTCCTCAAACAGCACAGCCGCGGCAGCCGCCGCATCGTCAAGTGACTCAACAGCAATGCCCCTTCGCCAAACCTCTACAAATGGACGACCCACCGCAACATCGTGCACGAGCGCAACGGGGATTCGAAAGCCTGTCCTTGTGCCAATCTCATAAAGGTAGTGAAACAGCTCGTCGTCTGTGACGTAGACGAGCTGTCTCAGGAGCGCGCCTATCTGTTCCTGCGACGGCTCACCGCCGTCCGGCGCGAGTTCCCAGGAACAGAGCCAAATGAGGGCATGAACGAGCATCTCGTCGAGCGAGCGCTTCTCGGGCGCCTCGTACACATCTCGGTATAGGCCGCCTCTGAACGACAGGAACTCCTCAACGGTCGTCTCCTGGGAGGCCGGCCAGTGCACCCGTGCCACCTTGCACTGCTCCAGGTGCATCTCTTCGCCCATCTCCATGCGCGGTAGGGCCAATTGCGACCACGCGATGCGGGCGCCTTTCACGAGGTCATCGATATCTCGCTCGCGAAATGGAGGCACCCGGCGCAGGGCATGCGAATCGCGCAGCACATAGTCGATTCGGTCGCTGTCTATCTGTGAATCCACGAGCTCCCGCAACCAGTACCGGGCAGGTGCGACCCGCGCGAGCTCTGGAGCGGATGTGAGAAGTCTGAGGAAGCGGACGATTGAGAGGGCAAATGCTTCCGGCGTCTGGTGGCTTGCCTTATGGGTTGGGAGTGCCTTCCAAGGGCCGCTTCCCGTCGTGCGGGCCACGAAGAGCACGAGATCCCACAGGTCGCCGGTCTTCCGTGCCGCCTCGACTATTTCGGCGTTCAGCAGGGCCTTGTCGATCCGCGTTTGTCCTTCGTCGGAGAGCACGACATCACCAATACGGTCGAGAGAATGTCCGAAGGGACCATGGTATGAGTCGTGCAGGAATGCAAAGAGCAGCGTGGCGACCGCCTCGGCGGGTTCAGGTAGAAGAGCGTCGTCGGACGCCGTGAGGCAGAAGGACTGCATCATGGTTGCACACACATCGAGTGTTCCGAGGAGATGTGCAAGTCTATTGTGGGTCGCTTCGAGATTAAGTCCGATGTTCGTTGTGGAGAGCTGCTTGATGTAGTTGAGCCGAGCGAAGAAGGGCAGCGCGGCGAGCTGGCGTATTGCATCCCATGGTCCATCACCATGCGGAGAGAAGAACGAATGGTACCGGACCCTTGGCGCCACGCCACCTGCATTGGCTTGGGTGATCGGCACGACAGCATCATAGGGTGGTTGCCAAGTGTCAGGCTCGAAGGGCGACACGGACCGCCATACCGCTGCGTACCTATCTAGGACGACGTCTGCGTCAGGCAGAGCGGATGGGCAGGAGTGTCGAGCTGGGCGAAGCGAGCCATAGTGGCACAACGCGGCACCGAGCCGCGGGACCTGGCGAGTGCTCAACGGTCCCCCTCTCCTAGGTAACTGTTCGGGATTGCGCTAGAACGACTGCGACGGGGTCTGCATTATGAAGGCGGAGGGGCGCGAGGAGTGCACGGATGCTCTCGACTCGCTGCGTGTCAGCGGCGGCCAGAGCGTTCTCAAGCGCCACATAGTCAAGCTGCGCTCGAACTCGCGAGGCGAGCATCCGAATGAACGGGCGTTTCGCGAGGCGAAGAGGCTGTAGAAGGATGAAGAACAGTGCAAGAGCGACGCCGAGGGAATCACGCGCAGCAGAGAGTTTGGGATGGTCCGTTTCCAGGCCGCGTCCGGCTAGCCTGTCGAGCGAGAGCAGGAAGCCGACCACGACGGAGGCGTGTGCCGGGAGAAGAGCCAGCGCCCGTATTGCGAAGTCGAGTGCCCGAACCAGGCGAGGTGTCGGTTCAGACACGCGCGCGTTGGTTGTGTGATTCGTCAGTCAGTTCGGACAACAGCGGCTGCACTGAGTTGGGGAGCGCGAGGGCACTAGCATACAGAGTGCCCCCTGGGGTGACTTCGAGATCCCCGGATGGCAGCGGGCGGAGGTAACCGTCGGCGACCAGTCCGGCGAGATCGTCCACAAACTCAGGTGCGGGGGCATCCAAGTTTTCGACGGCGTACGGGTAGAAGCGATAGGTGCCGCCGTCGCGAACATACTGCGCTATGCGGGACCACACCTCGAAGGGATTCGCGCGTCGACCATTGAGTCCCTGATATCGCGCAAGCAGCCCTAGAAGAGTCTCCGCGGAGCCGAACGTCGTGAGAGCCATAGTAGCCGCCTTACTCGAACCCGATACGCCGGGTCTCGGTATGGAGGCCAACCGGGGGCGAGCCCCGGAAGGCCGGATCAATCCCTTTGCGCCGCCCGTCAGGACGGCCACTGCTCAGATCAATGCAATCACATTCTCGGCACGACGAGGGACGAAAGCAAGTCAATTGAAGGAGTGTCCGCCGAGGGTCTTCGACCGCCGCTGGAGGCCCCTTGGTGCACTAAGTGATACATGGCACAAGGGTTATTGCGGGCGGTCGCGCCGCGTCCGTGTCGCGTGGATGCCCTGCCGGACCTGGTGTGAAGCCCTGCTAGACAGCGAGACCAGTCCGCCCAGCGAATCGAGCTCGGACGACTGGAGCTCGATCGTCAGCCGCCGCATGCTTCGCCGCGCTCGACCTCAATGCGGAGCCCGAGCTCGTCCGCCGCTCTCCTGATCTCGTGTTCGAGCACGTGATCGGTGGAGATGTGCCTCTCCCTGGCGAGTGCCTTGAGCAGCTCTCGCGCCTCCGCCGAGAGGACAACCATCATCGGTGTGGCCGTGGGGGTCGGTCGCTTCACGTCAGAGCCCATTCGTCTGCCCCGGGTTGATCGCCCCTGGTGTCTGGGCGAGGCTGTTCACGTTGTCCGTCGTGTAGTTCCAGGTGGCTCCGGTGGCCGCCGGCAGGTTGTCCGTGTTCTTTCCCATCGAGGTCGAGGTCGTGTCGATCGTCGCGTAAGTCGAGCCCGTCGACCCGTAGATCGCCTTGAAGCCGGCGTTCGTCGCGGAGCCGCCGTCGGTCCCCCCGCTCTGGACGTACGCGTACTTGTCGATGATCAGATCCACCCCGTCGTCATAGGTGCCGTTCGCGTTCTGGTCGTAGGCGACGAGGATCCCGTCCGCCTCGTTCACGTTGGCGTTCTGAATCGCGTTCGAGGCTGGCCACCCGGTCGAGTAGAGGGCGTTGTAGGGCTGCGGGGTGTAGTTCACCAGGCCCGCGGGACCCAGGACGAGAATGCTCTTCGTACCGCCCGTGAGGGGAGTCGCCGGGAAGGACTGACCGGTGAGGTCATGCGCCCGGTAGCCCGCGACCGTGAAGGCCGAGCTGCCGTTGTGGAAGACGGCGAGGATGTTCGTCAGGGACGTCCCCGCCGGGGCTACCAGCTCCAGGAACTCCGCCGTGTCCGTGCTGGCCTGGTCCGCGTCCACCTCGTTGATCCGGATCAGGAGCTGATTCACCGAGGGGCCAGTGCCGCCGGGGCCGAAGTAGCCGTTCACGTCGAAGAGCGTGTGGGCGGTGCCGGTGCTTCCGTTCTCGACGTTGATCGTCCCCGACCCGTCGGAGGCCAGGCCGAGGATCAGGTTGTTCGCCCGGGTCTGACCCGGCGAGAAGTTGATCGTGCTCGACCCCGGGGGGAGCGAGTCGCCCGGGAAGAGCCGCAGGAAGCCGGGGGCCGTCGGCTGGGTGACCGTGATGTTCCCGGAGACGGAGATCGCCGAGGGGGGGATCGAGCAGGTCCCCGGCAGGGTGAAGGAGCGGACCTGGCCCGGGGACAGGAAGGGGCCCCCGAGGGGGCCATCCGGGTCCCGGGTGTCGAAGACCCGGCACGGGGTCAGGGTGAAGTAGGAGGTCGAGACGACGCACCCGGTGTCCACCTGGACCTGGGCCGACCCTACGGCCGAGCAGCTCTCCGGGTACTGGATCGTGACCCCGACGTCGACGGTCCCGGACGCTCCCGACCCGAACGTGAGGAAGCGGGTCCCCTGGCCGGACTGGATCGTGCCGTTCGTGACCGTCCAGGCGTAGGTGGCGCCCGTCCCGGCATCGGGGACGGAGGCCACACCCACCGACGTCGGGCAGAGGCTCGGAGGGGCGCTGATGGTCACGGAGGGGTTCCGGACGACGACGGCGGTCGTCGCCGGGATGGAGGGACAGCCGGCGTCGATCGCGACGACGCTGTAGGTCCCGGCCTGGTTCGGCTGGACGTTCGTGATGCTCGGGTTCTGGTCCGTGGAGCTGAAACCGAGGGGCCCGGTCCAGGAGTACGTGGCCCCGGCGACCGTCGAGGCGGTCAGGTTGAGCGTTGCTCCCGGGCAGAGGGGACCGTTGTTTCCGGCGACGGGAGAGGCGGGCGCGGTGCAGCCGGTCAGGTTGTAGGTGATCCACATCGGGGCGGACCAGAAGTCGTGGCCGTCGGCCTGGACCCCGCGGACGTAGTAGTAGTAGGTGCCG
>RHKY01000072.1 GCA_008363385.1 Acidobacteriota bacterium
CCCCGGCGGCGGACGCACGGGCGGCGCCCTTCTCCGGTCCGCTCCCGCCCGCCTCGCCCTTCCCGTTCGCCTTCGGCGCCTCGGCCAGGTCGGACGCGGCCGGCTTGAACCGCAGGGCCGCGTTGGGGACGCGAAGGGCGTTCTCCTCCGTCTGGACGGGGACCTGGACGTTGGCGGTCATGCCCGGCTTCAGGTCGCCGCGGGGATTCTCGACGTCCAGGAGGACCGGATAGGTGACCACGTTCTGGACGGTCTGCGGGGAGAGCCGGATCTGCGAGACGACGCCCTCGAACTTCCGGTCCGGGAAGGCGTCCACCGTGAAGCTCGCCTTCTGGCCGGTCTTCACGCGGCCGATGTCGGCCTCGTCGATGTTGGTGGCGACCTGCATCTTCGTCAGGTCCTGGGCGATCGTGAAGAGCGTCGGCGCCTGGAAGGAGGCGGCGACGGTCTGTCCGACGTCGTACTGCCGGTCGACGACCACGCCGTCGATCGGCGAGACGATGGAGGTGTAGGCGAGGTTCGTCTCCGCCTGCCGGAGCGCCGCGGCGCTCTGGGCCACGGCCGCCGCGGCCGAGTCGCGGGCGGCCTTCGCGGCGTCGAACTCGGCCTGCGACATCAGCTGCTGCTCGGAGAGCGACTTGGCTCGCGCGTACGACAGCTCGGCGTTGCGCAGCTCCACCTTGGAGCGCTCCAGGTCGGCGCGGCGCTGGTCCACGCTGGCCTGGAACGGCGTCTGGTCCAGCTCGGCCAGGAGCTGCCCGCGCCTCACCGGCGAGTTGAAGTCGGCGTGCAGCCTCGAGATGATCCCCGAGACCTGGCTCCCGACCTTGACGGTGGTGACCGCCGAGAGGGTCCCGGAGGCGGTGACGGTCGCCGTCACGTCGCCGCGGTCCACCTTCTCCTTGCGGAACTTCGGCCCTTCCTTCTTGCCCTTGGCGAGGTAGATCCCCGTTCCCGCCACGGAGGCGAGGACGACGGCCCCGACGATCCATCCGGTCTTCGACATCGACTCCCTCTGCTTTTCGGCCCGGCTCCACTCCGACAAGCGACCGCCCGCCGGATTCCCGCCGCCCCCCCTCAGAAGCGCGCGGTCAGGCCCAGCCGAATCTCGTTAGACGTATGGACGGCGTCGAAGTTGCGTCTCCGCCGGGCGGAGTACTCGATCGCCGCCTCGATCCCCTTCACCGGGGTCCAGACGACCCCGGGTTGGTGGATTCGTTCGTTTCCGTCGGTCCCGAGGTAACGCCACTCCGTGTAGACGTAGCGGTACCGGACGGTCGGGAATTCCGCGTCCACGGCGAGGAGCCAGGCGAAGCCGTCGTCGTAGGCGACCCGCGGCTCCCCGGGCGCGCCCGCGGTCCTCGCCGCGCCCGCGTCCCCGTCCCGGCGGAGGGCCAGCGCCTCGACGGAGACCGGGCCCACCGTCGCCCGCAGCTCCCCGCCGAGGTCCGACCGCTGGAGCCGCGTCCCCCCCTCCGGGGCGCGGATCCGGGCCGTCGTCCCGAAGACCCCGGGGCGGACCGTCACGAGCCCCTTGTTGAGGAGGTACGCGACCCTCCCCTCGAAGCCGTCGAGGAGCTTCGCCCCTTCGTCGGACTCGGCTCCGCGACCCTCCCCCTCCCAGCCGACGTGGTCGTTCTCGGCCGCCCACCGCGCTGCCCAGGACAGCTCGTTCCAGCCCAGCCGGCGGCTTCCCTCGAGCGAGGCGCCCCACTCGGGGTTCCGGTCGAACCCGTTGTCCGTGAGGAGGTTGCCCGAGAAGGTCCGATCCGGGAGACCCACGATTCCGGCGACCTTTCCGGCCCGGAGCCGGCCGACCCCGTACGGGAGCTCGACGAAGGCGACGCCGCGCTCGAGCCAGAGGCTCCCGTCGAAGTAGGGGCGGAAGCGCCCCTCGGTCCCGCGGACCTCGGCCTCCGCGCCCCACCCGTCCTTCTCCCACGAGGCGGCGAGTCCCACCCAGAACAGCTCGGCGTCCCGCTCCGAGTCGCCGTCGGTCGGGATCACCGCCGAGACGACCGCCTCCGCGTGCCAGGTCAGCTTCCCCTTCGTCGACGGCGCCGCCGCGTCCTGGGCCGCACCCGGCCCCCCCGGCAGGAGGAGGAACAGAGCCGCCAGCCAGGGGGTCGCTCGCACGCGGCCCGTATCATACGCAGCCCGTGCCAGGCCTCTTCCCGCTCTCCCTGGACCTCGACTGCGCCGTCGAACGGCTCGGGAACGGCCTCCGCGCCGCCGTCGTGAGGCAGCCCGGGGTGCCGATCGTCACCGTCGACGTGACGTACGACGTCGGGAGCCGGGTGGAGGCTCCCGGCAAGACCGGCCTCGCCCACCTCTTCGAGCACCTGATGTTCGAGGGGTCGGAGAACGTCCCGAAAGGGGACCACTTCCGCCTCGTGGCCGAGGCGGGGGGGGTGACGAACGGGACCACCTCCGAGGACCGGACGAACTACTTCGAGACGCTCCCAGTGGAGTCGCTCGACCTGGCTCTCTACCTCGAGGCGGACCGGATGCGGGGGCTCGCCCTCTCCCAGGAGGCGCTCGCCGCGCAGCGCGAGGCAGTCAAGGAGGAGAAGCGGCTCCGGATCGACAACCAGCCCTACGCGCCCTCGTTCGAGGCGGTGGACGCCCTGGTCTACGACGCCTTCGCCTACCGTCACCCGGTCATCGGGTCGATGGAGGACCTCGACGCGGCCGCGCTCGGGGACCTGCGCGAATTCCACGGGAGGCACTACGCGCCGGGGAACGCGTTCGTCTGCGTCGTCGGCGACCTGGGGACGGAGGAGGCCCTCGACGCGGTGCGCCGCCACTTCGGAGGCCTCGCAGCCCGGGACCTGCCGCCGCCGTTCGTGGAGGAGGAGCCCGAAGGGTCCACGAACCGACGCGCGTCGGTCGCGGACCGGCACGCCGCGCTCCCGGCCCTCCACGTCGCTTTCAAGGCGCCCCCCCGGCGCCACCCGGACAACCTTGCCCTCCTCTACGCCGAGAAGGTGCTCTCGGGGGGCGAGAGCGGCTTCCTCTGGAGGCGCCTCGTCAAGGACGGGGAGTCGGCCCTCTCCTTCTCGGCGCACCTGGACGAGCGGCGGGGGCCGTCCCTCTTCCGGACGTTCGCGGTCGCCCGCCCGGGGACCGCGCTCGTCGACCTCGAGCGCGAGGTCTCGGCCGGGCTCGCGAGGCTCGCCGCGGAGGGCCCGACGCCGGCCGAGCACGAGCGCGCCCGCAGGATGCTGGCGTTCGACACCGTCCGGGCCACGCAGACGACCCAGTCGCTCGCCTTCCTCCTGTCGGAGTACGGCCTCTACGACGGCGACCCCCTCCTCTTCCGCGAGGACGTCCGGCGCCTCCTGTCCATGACGCCCGCGGAGGTGCGGGAGGCGTGCGCGCGCTGCTTCGCCCCCGAGCGGCGGGCCGTCGTCGAGGTCCTCGCCGAGGGGCGCGGGGAGGAGGAGTGAAGCTCCCCGTCCCGGCACCGCCCCGCCCCTTCGCCGCCCCGGCGTTCCGGACGCGGGTCGCCCGGGGCGGGACGCTCCTGCGCGCGGCCCGCTGGGGCAAGGCGCCCACCGTCGCCGTCGCGGTCTCCTTCCCGGAGGGGGGGACGTCGTACGACCTTCCCGGGCGGGAGGGGATCTCGGAGGTCACGGCCGACAGCTACCTCGGGGGGACCGGCCGGCGGACCGCCCTGGAGCTGGCGGGAGCGGTCGACGACCTGGCGGCCGTCCTGGACGTGGCGTCCGGGTTCGACGCGGCCGTGGCCCGGCTCGGGGTCCTCTCGCGCGACCTCGAGGCCGGTCTCTCGCTCCTCTTCGAGGTCCTCGGGGACCCCGCGTTCCCGTCCGAAGAGGTCGACCGCTCCCGGAGGCGGCAGCTGGACCTCCTCCTGGAGCAGCGGAGCGAGCCCGACTTCGTCGCCCGCGAGAGGCTCCTGCGGCAGCTCTACCCCGGCCACCCGTACGGGCGCCTCGCCGCCGCCGAGGAGGACCTCGAGTCGATCGGGCGCGACGACGTCGCGCGGTTCGCCTCGAGCCGGCTCCACCTCGAACGAGCGGTCGTCGTCCTCGTCGGGGACGTGGACCCCGAGCGGGCGCTCGACCTGGCCGAGGCGGCGCTGCCCGCAGCGGCGCCCTGCCACGAGGAGCCGGCGCCCCTCGAGCCGCCGCCAGAGGTCGAGGGGCTGAGCTTCCACCTCGTCCCGCGCCCGGGGAGCGTCCAGGCGAACCTCCTCTTCGCGCGCCCCGCGCTGCTTCGCTCGGACCCGAGGTTCCCGGCCGCGGCCGTCGCGAACCAGGCCCTGGGCGGAGGGGCCTCGTCGAGGCTCTTCCAGGAGCTGCGCGAGCGGCGGGGGCTGACGTACGGCGCCTTCAGCGGCCTGATCGCGCGGAGCCTCGGCGGGCACTTCGCCGCCTCGGTCGACTGCCGGACCGAGGCGGCCGCCGAGGCGCTCGACGGGCTCCTCTCGATCCTCTCGGACTTCGCCGAGCGCGGCCCCGACGAGGCCGAGCGCGAGCGGGGGGTCCGCTACCTCTCCGGCACGTTCGCGGTGGCGCGCGAGACCCCCGGCGCCGTGGCCCACGACGAGGTGACGCGGCACCTCCTCGGCCTCCCCGAGGACGAGTGGTCGACCTGGCGGGACAGGCTCGCGGCCTGCGGCCCGGAGGAGTGCCGCGCCGCCGCGCGGGAGCTGTTCCGGCCGGACCGGGGGGTGGTCGTGGCGGTCGGAGAGCGCGCCCTCCTCGAGCCGGTCCTCGCCGCCCGCGGCCCCGTCACCGTCTGGGAGGGCTGAGGGTCAGCTCTCCCGGTCCAGGGCCGGCAGCTCGTCCCCCGAGGCCGAGGCCCAGCGGCCGGCCCTCGCCTCGAGCGTCCTCCTCACGCGGGTCCGGAAGGCCAGCACCTCGAGCTGCCGCAGCCGGATCGCCTCCCCGCTCCGGCGCGTCTGCTGGCGCCTCACGACGGCGAGCAGGAGGGCGCTCCTCACGTACTCCCGCCGCTCGTCGGGCCTCCCGAAGCGCCTCTCGCGGACGCGTTTCCACGGGACCGCCAGGACGGCCGCGTCCTCGGCGGGCAGGAGCCCCAGCGCCACCTCCTCGGCCAGCTCGCGCTTCGTCCGGCTCCACTCCGAGACGGCGGCGGGGACCCAGGCGAGGAGGACGGCGGCCGAGGCGGCCACGGCCCCGAGGCCCTTCCGTCCCTCCGGGAGGCGCCGGACCAGCTCGGTCCCGGCGACGAAGAGGCCGGCGCACCCGGCGACGCCGGTGGACCAGCCGGCGGCGCGGCGCCACCCGGCGTCGGCGTTGCCCCGCGAGCCCTCGGCCAGGAGGAGGGAGGCGCCGGCCAGGGCGGCCAGCGCGAGCGAGGCGCGTTCCGGCAGAGGGAGGCCGCGGAAGGGCTCCAGGAGCCAGCCGGCGGCGGGGAGCGCCACCCACAGGGCCTTCCGCGCGGCCTCTCCCGCGAGCGGGGGCCACGTCCGGGCGAGGAGGAGCGCCGCGGCCAGGCCCCACGCCGCCGCCCCGAGGGCGGCCGCGGCCGGCCCGGGAAGGGGCGCCGAGAGCGTCCCGCTCGCCGCGACCGAAAGCCCCAGACCCAGGAGCGCGGCCCACCCCGCGCCGCGGGGGCGCGTGGAGGCGAAGGCCGCCACTCCCGCCCCGAGGATCCGGATCCCGAGGTCGGGGCTCAGATCTCCCCCCGCGACAGGAAGTAGGCCCGCGTCGCGTCGACGTCCCGCCGGATCTGGGCCGTCAGCTCCAGCATCGACGGGAAGACCTGCTCGTCGCGCAGCCGGTCGTGGAACCAGAGGCGGATCTCCTCGCCGTAGACGTTCGAGGAGAAGTCGAGGATGTACGACTCGATGGTCGTGGCGTAGTCCTCGTAGACGGTCGGCCTCCGGCCGATGTTCGTCACGCAGACGAAGGTCCTGTCGAAGGAGCGGATCAGCGCCTTGCCGACGTAGACCCCGTCGCGCGGCGCCAGCTCGTTGTCCGGCTTCAGGTTGACGGTCGGGAAGCCGATCCGCCGGCCCATCCGGTCCCCCTTGGCGACGATCCCGTCCATGGCGTAGGGGCGCCCGAGGATCCGCTCGGCCGAGGCGACGTCGCCCTCTGCGAGGAGCTCGCGGACCCGGGTCGAGGAGAGGCGCCCCTTCTCGTCGGCCACGTGCGTCACCGCCACGACGGAGAAGCCGGCCTGGGCCCCCATCTCGCGCAGGAGGTCGACGTTCCCCTCGCGGCCCCGCCCGAACGCGAACCGCTCGCCGACGTGGAGCTCGCGGGTGGCCATCCGGCGGACCAGGAGCTCGCGGACGAACTCCCGCGCGGGCGTCAGCGAGAAGTCGCGCGTGAACGGGACGATGACGAGCGACTCGATCCCGCAGGCCTCGATCGCCTCCTCGCGCTGCCTCAGGGTCTGGATCATCCGCGGGGCGGTCTCGGGGCGGAGGACCTTCAGCGGGTGCGGGTCGAACGTGACGACGACCGACGGCGCGTCGAGCTCCCGCGCCCGAGCCGCCACGTCCGAGAGCATCGTCTGGTGGCCGCGGTGGACGCCGTCGAAGTTCCCGATCGTGACGACGCCGCGGCGCGGCAGGTCGACCTCGCGGAGCGGGTCCCGGACGACGATCACGGCCGCCTCAGGGGGCCACGACCCGGCCCACGACGTCGTAGTCGTGGGCGCGCGTGACGCGGACCTTCACGAGGCACCCCGCACGCGGCTCCCAGCCGGCGGGCACCTCGTTCACCAGGAGCCGGCCGTCGATCTCCGGGGCCTGGCCGCGGAGCCGCCCCTCGAGGAGGAGGTCGGTCTCGCGGGCCGGCCCCTCGAGGAGCGCCTCGACCGTCTTCCCGACGAGGGCCCGGTTCTTCGCGAGCGAGACCGGGCGCTGGACGGCGAGGAGGCGCGCCTTGCGCTCCTCCTTCACCTCCTGCGGGACCGGGTCGCCGAGCGGCTCGGCCCCCGAGCCCGGCTCGGGCGAGTAGGTGAAGGCCCCGACGTTGTCGAGCCCGGCGTCCGCGACGAAGGAGAGGAGCTCCTCGAACTCGGCCTCGGTCTCCCCCGGGAAGCCGGTGATGAACGTCGTGCGGAGGACGATCCCGGGGACCGCCTCGCGCATCCGCCGGACCAGCTCGCGGCAGGACGCCGGGTCGCCCCCGCGCCGCATCGCCGCGAGGACCTTCCGCGAGACGTGCTGGAGCGGGACGTCGACGTAGGGGACGAAGCGCGGCTCGCGAGCCATCAGCGAAAGGACCGACGGGTCCAGGGTCTTCGGGTAGGCGTAGAGGAACCGGATCCAGGGGAACGAGGTCCCCGCCAGCAGCGCCTCGACGAGGCGCGCGAGGCCCGTCCGGCCGAGCCCGAGGTCCTCGCCGTACCGGGTGGTGTCCTGCGAGATCAGGACGAGCTCGACGACGCCCTGCGCCTCGAGCGAGCGGGCCTCGGCCACGAGCGAGGCGACCGTGCGCGAGCGCTGGAGCCCCCGCATCTGCGGGATCGTGCAGAACGTGCAGGGGTTGTTGCACCCCTCGGCGACCTTCAGGTAGGCGTAGCCCTTCCGGTGCGTGAGCACCCGGGGCGCCAGCTCGTCGTAGAGGCGCGTGGCCTGCGGCTTCGGCGTGAAACGCGGCAGCGACGGCAGCCCCAGCGCCGCCGCCGGGGCGTTCTCCAGCTCGTCGAGGCCGAGGAACGTGTCCACCTCGGGGATCTCGGCCGCGAGCTCGGCGCCGTACTTCTGGACCATGCACCCGGCCACGACCACCCGGTCGACCTCCCCCGCTTCCTTCCGGCGGACCTGCTCGAGGATCGCCTCGACCGACTCCTGCTTGGCCGCGTCGACGAAGCCGCAGGTGTTGACGATGACGACCCGCGACCCGTCCGGGTCGGACAGGGCGAGCCCCTCCCGCTTCAGGTGCCCCAGCATCACCTCGCTGTCGACGAGGTTCTTCGGGCACCCGAGCGAGACGACGCCGACGGAGGGGAGCTTCACGGCCATGGCGCGGGGCGCGGGCCTCCGGCCCGCGGAGAGCCGCGGATTATAGACGCCGTCTCGGAGGCACTACTCCTTCGCCGCGAACCCCGAAAGGTCGAGGGTCCCGAAGGGATCCAGCTGACCGCTCCTGCAAGGCGAGGTCCCGCCGCCCCGATCGCCCGGTCCCCAGAGGCAGAGCGCCCAGGGGCCCGGCTCCAGGTTCGAGAGGGTCCTGCCGTCGCTTCCGGCATTGCGGACGAGGAACGGGACGGGCAGCCGACATCCGCCGTGAATCAGGACCGCGGGCGGCGACCCCTCTCCCGCGAGGATCGTCCCGCCGACGGAGCCCAGCTGGACCAGCTGCTCGTCTCCCACGGGAAGCGCGACTACCTTCGTCGCGTAGCCCCCGCCGAAAACGGCCACGCATTTCTGGGACTGGCCGCCCCGGACGCTGACCGTGACTCGGCCCTCGGCATCCGTTGGCTTCGAGTAGTACCCCTCCGTGCTGCCGTCGGACGAGGGCAGGAACCAGACCGGGAAGCCGACGACGCCCCCGCCCGATGGTCCCACGAGACGCAAGCGAAGCCAGTCCTTCTTCTTCAGGACGAGGCGGACAGGCTCCGGAGTGCCCGTCTCGTCGTCCCGGAGCGTCACGGTGGCCTCGTCGCTGTACGTTCCTGCTCCTTCGGCCGACACCGTGTAGGTGCCCGCGGAAAGACCCTCGAAACGAAAGGCGCCCGTGTCCACCCTCTGCTGGTTGCTCTCCGCCCCGGAACGCGAGCGCACGGTCACGGTGGCCCGCGTCGCCGGCTGTCCGTCCTCGAGGAGCACCTCGCCGTGCAGCGCTGCGTCGGGCAGCCGGATCTCGAAGACGCCGTGCGCTGCGGACGCCCGGCGCACTTCCACATCGAGGGTCCGCTTCACTGGCGGATTCTCCGCCGATACCGAGGCGTTCCACTTCCCGATTCGAGGAAGAAAGCCCTCGATCGAACCCGTCTCGTCAGAGCGCAGGGGCACCGACACCGATCCGAACTCCTTGCCGAAAACGACGGTTCCCTGGAGCGGCTTCTTTCCGAGGTGGAGTGAGCCGCGCACGGACTCCATCCCCACCGTCACCATGCGCTTCGTCGGCGAGTCCTTCGCCGAGAAGACCTCGTCGTCCGTGTACCAATTGTGGGCGTCCGACGTCTGGACGCGAACCTGGTACCGACCCGTGGTCGACGCGCCTTCGAACGACCACACGCCGCCGAGGGAGGCGGGCGAGTCCCCTCGGATGTCGATCCCTCGACCCTCCACCTTCTCCAGGAGCGCGACGCGCCAGGGCTTTCCCCAGGGATCCTGGGGCGGGGCGAGGTAGACCTCCACCCGTCGGGGCCGGCCCAGCTCGAGCGGCCGTTTGACCGAGGCCTCGGCGCCTTCGAGTACGAGCACCTCCTGGCTGGCGGGTGCGAATCCCACCTGACTCGCGACGAGCTGGTATCTCCCGGGAGGGACGCGCTCGATGCTGAAGAACCCCTTCTCGTTGACGGCGGCGCTCAGCGGCGAGATCGCTGCCTGCCTCCGTGCCCCACGCGTCTCCCCCGAAGGGTGGAGGGTCACGCGGCACTCGCCCGCCTTCGGCGCCTCCTTCTCGGACGAGACGACCGTTCCGATGACCGACGCGCCCGGGAGGAAGGTCAGAGTGCCGAGATCCGCGGGCGCTCCGGTCGGGAGCGGCCGGTCCCAGAAGAACACGCTGACGTGGCCACGCACCCGCGCGGCCACGTCCCAAACACCGGCGGGGACGTTGCACGCGAAGTGGCCGTCCACGATCGGGCAGGGAACCTCCGCCTTCTCAGGGCCCCCTTCGCGCTGCCGCCCCCCGGCCGCCCGGAGGCGCAGCGTCACGTCCGAACCTGAGCTCCGCTCGGGGAAGACCGCCTGCCCAGTGACCGTTGCGGCCGGCCAGAGCTCGAAACCAGCCATGGTCTGGTCGGCGCTCCACGTCGGCCCGGCAACCCACCAGCCCGGCGCAGACGCCTCGAGGACCCAGCCCCTTTCGGGCAAGTCGATGGCGGCTTCGCAAGCCGCTCCGGTGAGGCAATCGACGCGCGTAGTGAGCGGTGCCGACCGTCCATCGGGCGCCTTGGCCGTGACGAGGACGGTCAGCGGGCCCGTCAGCGGCTGGCGAAAGGACGCGCGCACGCCCACGTGCGTGGCGGCTTCTCCCGCGGACGCACAGACGAGGGAGAGCGCGAGGAGCGGGACAAGTCGCCCGGGAGAGACCCGCGTCAGGGGTGGTAGTCGCACGTGCCCCACGGCTCGCACGAGCCATTGACGAAGTTGCAGGTACATGCCCAGCCCGACTCCTCGACCGAGGGGCAGGTCTCGATCAGGTTGCCTCCAAGGTCGAAATCCTGCTTGCACTTGTAGCACCGAGCGGCCACGCAGGACGCGTCGCCGCCGCCGTACGGCGGATCCGGCGGTACGTAGTCAGGCGGGCCATAGCGACCAGCCGACAACGGTGCGGCGGCGAAAAGCCCCACGAGAGCCACGAAGAGCAGGCCCGTGAACCCGATCGATTTCATTGTGAGAGCGCCTCCGAACCCGAGCGTCGCAAGGGGGGGGGGGCCGCGTCAAGCGCTCGAACGAAGGTTCGCCGGGCCGTTCGCTCGGAGCGCGCGACCTGCACCAGCCGGGAAAGAGCGACTTTGCCCAGCCCCCGGCCGAGCGACGTCGCGCCAGCGACTCGCGGCGACTACGGGTATATCCGATACAGCATCCGCGGGTACGGGATGCACTCCCTCAGGTGCGGCACGCCGCACATCCAGGCGGTGAAGCGCTCGAGCCCCATGCCGAACCCGGAGTGCGGGAACGTGCCGTACTTCCGGATGTCGAGGTACCACTGGAGCGGCTCCACCGGGAGGCCGTGCTCGTGGATCCGGCGCAGCAGCAGGTCGTGGTCGTGGATCCTCTGCGAGCCGCCGATGATCTCGCCGTACCCCTCCGGGGCGAGCATGTCGAGGCAGCTGGCGACCTCGGGGTCGTCGTCGGCCGGCTGCATGTAGAAGGCCTTGATCTTCGCCGGGTAGCGGGTGACGAGGACCGGCGTGTCGAAGCCCTCGGTGAGCGCGGTCTCCTCGTCCCCGCCGAGGTCGTCGCCGAAGGAGACCGGGAAGCCCTTCCCCTTCAGGATCTCGATCGCCTGCCGGTACTCGATCCTCGCGAACGGCTTCGTCGCCGTCGCCTCGAGGACCCGGGTGTCCCGCTCGAGGCGCGCGAGGTCCTCCTTCCTCCGGTCGAGGACGCGGACGGTCAGCTCCCTGACGAACTCCTCGGCCAGGTCGAGGAGGCCGTCGATCTCCAGGAAGGCGACCTCCGGCTCCACCATCCAGAACTCGCGCAGGTGCCGCCGGGTCTTCGACTTCTCGGCCCGGAAGGTCGGCCCGAAGCAGTAGACCTTCCCGAGCGCTGCCGCGGCCGGCTCGACGTACAGCTGCCCCGACTGGGAGAGGTAGGCCTTCTCCTCGTCGGTGTACTGCGTCTCGAAGAGGGTGGAGGTCCCCTCGCAGGCGGTGGGCGTCAGAATCGGCGAGTCGACCCTCACGTAGCCGCGCGAGTGGTAGAAGTCGTGGATCGCGCTCTCGACCTCGCTCCTCACCCTCAGGATGGCGACCTGCTTCGCCGACCTCAGCCAGAGGTGCCGCTGCGACATCAGGAAGTCGACGCCGTGCTCCTTCGGCGTGATCGGCCAGTCGTGGCAGAGGTCGAGGACGCGCAGCCCCGCCACGCCCAGCTCGACGCCCCCGGCCTGCCGGGGGTCGCTCCTCACGACGCCGGTCACCTCGAGGGTCGACTCCTGCGTCGCCGCCCCGGAGGCCTCCCAGACCTCCTCCGGGACCTCCTTCTTCACGACGACGGCCTGCAGGTAGCCGCTCCCGTCGCGCAGGACGAGGAAGCGGATCTTCCCGCTCTCGCGCTTGTTGTAGAGCCACCCCTTCAGGGTGACGGTCTGGCCGACGCGGGACGGGAGCTCGGAGATCGAGGGGGCGGAAGCGGGGGTCGCGCTCATCGGAGCGCGAAGGTTAGCAGGGCCGCTAGCCCGAGGACGACCGCCCCATCCGGCTCTTGTGCGTCTGCAGGACGAGGGTGGCCTGCGAGAGCCGCAGCAGCCGGCGGTTCTTCTTCTGGGCCGCGTCCGAGTCGTCGCTCGGGGTCACCTGCGAGCGCGTCTCCCTCGACACCTTGTCGAGCTCCACGGCGAGCGCGTTGACCTCCGAGAGCGTGTACTTCTTCAGGACCACGGGGTTGAGCGTGACGTAGCCCTCGGCGACGTCCTCGGCGACCTTCCAGGCGGGGAGAGCCATCGGCGGGAGGATCCTCCGGCGCCCAGCCGGCGTCAATGACCGCGGAGGGGTTTTTGAGACCGCGTGCTAGATTCCGCGTCCGCGCGGGACCCTCCCGCGTAATCGTCCCGAGGAGGGGAACGTGGCCTTTTCCGGCGTCGACTACCTGGGCATCGAGGACATGCTGTCCGAGGACGAGCGGGCGGTCCGCGACCTCGTCCGCGACTTCGTCGAGAACGAGGTCCTCCCGATCATCGAGGAGTGCGCCTACGAGGGGCGATTCCCGCGGGAGCTGGTCCCGAAGATGGCCGCGATGAACCTCTTCGGCTCGACGATCGCCGAGTACGGCCTCCCGGGCCTGAACAACGTGGCCTACGGCCTGATCATGCAGGAGCTGGAGCGGGGCGACTCCGGCCTCCGCTCCTTCGTCTCCGTCCAGTCCTCCCTCGTCATGTACCCGATCTACACCTTCGGCTCGAAGGAGCAGAAGGACCGCTGGATCCCCGCCCTGGCGAAGGGAGAGGCGATCGGCTGCTTCGGCCTGACCGAGCCCGACTTCGGCTCGAACCCGGGCGGGATGCGGACCGTGGCCCGGAAGGAGGGCTCCCACTGGGTCCTCAACGGCGCCAAGGCCTGGATCACGAACGGGTCGGTGGCCGACGTGGCGGTCGTCTGGGCGAAGGTGGGCGGCGCCGACGGGCCGGTCCGCGGGTTCCTCGTCGAGAGGGGGACGCCGGGCTTCACCACGTCCGAGCACCGGATGAAGATGTCCCTCCGGGCCTCGGTGACCTCCCAGCTGGCCTTCGACGACTGCCGGATCCCGGAGGAGAACGTCCTGCCGGGCGTCCAGGGGCTGAAGGGGCCGCTCTCCTGCCTCACCCAGGCCCGGTATGGGATCTCCTGGGGGGCCCTCGGCTCGGCCATGGCGACGTACACCTGCGCGCTCGACTACGCCAAGAGCCGAAAGCAGTTCCTGGACCGGCCGATCGCCGCCCATCAGATGGTCCAGGAGAAGCTGGCCTTCATGGTCACCGAGATCACGAAGGGGCAGCTCCTGGCCCTGCGCCTGGGCCGGATGAAGGACGCCGGGAAGCTCGCGCCGCACCACGTCTCCATGGCGAAGCGGAACAACGTCTGGGTCGCCCGGGAGTGCGCGCGGACGGCCCGGGAGGTCCTCGGGGCCAACGGCATCGTCGGCGAGTACCCGGTCTTCCGCCACATGGCGAACGTGGAGTCGGTCTTCACGTACGAGGGGACGCACGACATCCACACGCTCGTGATCGGCCAGGCCGTCACCGGGATCCCCTCCTACAACCCGCCCGCCGAGTAGCCGCCCGCGCCCCCGTCGCGACCCCGGCCGGGACCGCCCTTCCGCCCCTGCCGGCACGAGGCCCGGCGCTTACAATGGGGCGTCCATGGCGATCACCGGAAACCTCCGGACGATGCAGCTGTCGGAGCTCCTGCAGTGGCTCTCGATGGGGCAGAAGACGGGCACGCTCGTCGTCCGCGGCACCCCCGGGGAGAAGCGGGTCTACTTCCGCGATGGGAGGATCATCTCGTCCTCCTCCACGGTCGAGCGGGAGTACCTCGGGCACTTCCTCGTCGCCTACGGCTACATCACCGAGGAAGAGCTGACGAAGGCGATGCAGGTCCAGCGGGAGTCGAAGATCCTGCTGGGGAAGATCCTCGTCATGATCGGCGCCATCACCGAGGACGCCCTCACCGAGCTGATCCGGCTGAAGGCCGCCGAGACGATCTACGACATCTTCCTCTGGGGCGAGGGGGCCTTCGAGTTCATCGACCGGGAGATCCCTCAGCTCCCGATGGTCCCGATCTCCGTCGACGTGACGGGGATCGTGATGGAGGGGCTCCGGCGGTACGACGAGTGGCAGCGGATCCGGACGAGGATCCGCTCCCTGCGGCAGGTCTGCGCCGTCACCTCCCCGGTCGCGCTGACCGGCCTGCCGGAGCGGGAGAAGCTCGTCCTGGCCGCCATCGACGGGGTCCGGTCGATCGACGAGATCGCCTTCCAGACCCACAACCCGGACTTCGTCGTGGCGAAGTTCGTCTTCGAGCTGCTCGAGGCGGGGCGCGCCGAGCTCGTCGGCGAGCGGCCCGACGAGGCCCACGTCCCGGCGGACCTGACCCTCGAGGACCCGGCGGCCATGGTCTTCGAGGAGGCCGCGACGCCGGCCTACGAGCCGGTGAGCCTGCCCGAGGACGGCTCGCAACCCGCGCCCGAGGAGCTGGCCCCTCCGCCCGGGGCGGAGCCGTCCGCCCGCACGGCTCCGGACTTCTCTCGCTTCCTCCGCCGAGGCCCCGACTCCTTCGTCGAGAGCAGCCGCGCCGGGGGTCGAGCCGCGGCGCGCCCCCCGTCGGGGGCGTGGCGGCAGCCCTCGGGCGGCTTCTCGACCCCCTCCGGCGCCTTCACCGCGCCCTCCGGCGCCCTTCGGCGCCCGTCCGACGCCCTCGAGCGAGGGGGCCCGCGCCCGGCCTCCCCGTCCACGGCGATCCCTCCCGTGTCTCCGGCCCCGCAGGCGTCCGAAGAGAAGGGGGGGCGCGCCGCGATCCCGGTGACCGCCGTCCCGACGCTGACGAAGCCGCTCGAGGACCTGATGTCCCACTCCTTCACCCCGAACGAGGCCTTCATCCTCTCCCGCGTGAACGGCCTCTGGGACGTCCGCTCGATCGTGAAGATCTCCCCCTTCCCCGAGCAGGAGGTCCTCCGCGTCTTCGAGAAGCTCCAGGCGGGCGGGGTGATCGCCCTCCGATGACCTCTGGCGCCGACGCGACGGCCGGTGTCCCGCTTCACGGCCGGGAAGATGCCGCAGACGCACGGGGCTGAGCCGGCCGCCGCCCCCAGGCGGGCGGCCGCGCGCGCGGGCCTCCTGGCGGTCCGGGTCGCGGCCCCCGTCCTGTTCCTCCTGGCCGCCGCCACGGTCCGGGGCGTCCCGCCTCTCCTGGCGGCGGAGTTCCTCGTCCTGGCGGTCGCCGGCCGTCTCCTCTCCGTCCACTACCAGGGGCAGACCCTCGCCCTGGAGGCGGCCGCGGTCTTCCCGGCCGTCGCCCTCACCGGCTCCTGGGAGCTCGGCACCGTCCTGGGGCCCGCGGCGGCCTCGCTGGTCGCCCTGGGACGGACGCGCGGACGCCCCGCTTCGCGCGACGTCGACGAGGCCGCGACGCTCGTCATGGCCTACGGGGCGGCGGGCTTCTTCTGGGTCTCTTCGCGCCTGCCGGGGGGCTCGCCCCTGGCGTCCGTCCTCCTGTTCGCCGCGACGCTCCTCGTCTTCGCCTTCGTCCAGCTGGCCGTGGCGTCGACGAAGGAGGCCGGCGGGGAGGCGTGGAGCCCGCACCGCGTGCCGCGGGGGGCGCCCCTCCTGTTCCTCGCCCTCGCGCTGCAGGCGCCCTCGATGGCGCTGGTCTACCTCCTCCAGCCGCTCTACGGCGTCTGGGGCGCCCTCCTGGCGTTCTCCTCGGTCGGCCTCGTCTCGGCCTCGCTCCGGAACCTCTCCCGGGCCCGGAAGAGGTCGGCCGAGCTGGCCCGGCAGAACCGCGAGCTGGCGACCCTGCGCGAGGTCTCCGTCCTGACGGCGGGGAGCGACCCCGAGGACGAGCTCTTCTCGCGGATCGGCCGCCTCCTGCGCGCGGCCTACCCGGTCCGGGCGATGGCCGCCGTCTCCTTCGAGGAGGACCCGGAAGGGGGCCCGTCGGCCCACCTCGACGGCGAGGTGGCGATCGACCGCCGGGCCCTGCTGGCGGCGCTCCCGTCCGGAGAGGAGCTGGCGGCCGTGGCCTCGGCGCGCGCCGCGGAGACGAGCAGCGGGCCGGACAGGCCCCTGGCGCTGAGCCCCCGCCTCCCCCACCAGCTCCGCCTGACGCTCCAGACCCCGGAGCTCGTCTCGGGCCTCCTGGTCCTGGAGTCCGACGACGCCTCCCTCCTCGAGCCGGAGACGACCCGCGAGCTGGCCGTCGTCGCCGACCACCTCGCCCTCTCGCTCCAGGACCGGAACCTCCGCCGGCAGATGCAGGCCGTCAACGACCGCCTCCAGGACCGCGCGTCGACGCTGCAGCGGATCCTCGAGGTCTCCAACGAGCTCAAGGCCCACCTCACCGTCGAGCACGTCCTCGCGAACATCGTCCAGGCCGTCCACCGGAGCCTGGGCTGGAACGTCGTCCTCCTCTCGCTGCACGACCGGACCGAGGACGTCCTCGAGCGCCGCGCGCAGGTCGGCCTCGACGCGGTCTGGGAGGAGATGTCCCGCGAGCGCGTCCCCAAGGCGGAGGCGACCCGGTGGTTCGTCGAGCGGTTCCGCGTCTCGAAGTCGTACCTCGTCGGCCACCGCGACCGCTACCTGGCCGACCCGAACGCGCCGGGCGCCGAGGAGGCGCGCCGGCCGGGGCGGGACGGCCTCTGGCACCCGCAGGACCAGCTCTTCGTCCCGCTGACCTCGGGCGACAGCCTGATCGGGGTCCTCGAGGTCGACGACCCCAAGGACGGGCGGGCCCCGGGCCTCGAGGGGATCCAGGCCCTCGAGATCTTCGCCAACCAGGCCGTCACGGCCATCCAGTCGGCGCGCGCCTACGAGACGACCCGGCTGATGTCGGTCCGGGACTCGCTGACGGCCGCCTACAACCACCGCCACTTCCAGGAGACGCTCTACCGAGAGCTGAACCGTCACGAGCGGTCCGGCCAGCCCCTGTCGCTGGCGATGATCGACATCGACGACTTCAAGAAGGTCAACGACAAGTGGGGCCACCCGACCGGCGACGTCATCCTGAAGGGGCTCGTCGAGGAGGTCCTCAAGGCGATCCGCGAGATGGACACCGTGGCGCGCTACGGAGGGGAGGAGTTCGCCGTGATCCTCCCCGAGACGCCCGCCGGCCAGGCGCGCAAGGTGGCCGACCGGCTGCGGGCGCGCGTGGCCGCGCGGCTGTTCCTCTCGACCGAGGCGTCGCACCCGCTCTCGGTGACCATCTCGGTCGGCGTCGCCACCTTCCCGACCGACGCCAAGACGAAGCGGACGCTGATCGAGAAGGCGGACCAGGCGCTCTACAAGGCCAAGCGGACCGGGAAGAACCGCGTCGTGGCGGCCAGCTCCCTCACGGACGCGGACGTGGCCTGAGGCCGACCGGCCCGGGTGCGCCCCCCGGCTCCCCGAGCGGGCGGAGCGCCGCGCGGCGCGTCACCGCCGGGCACCCCTCCACGGCGAAGCGGAGCGGCCAGGCGGCCGCCTCCCCGGCGTAGTCGACGCCGACGCGGGGGCCGACGAGGACCCCGAACCGCCGCCGGGGACCCCTCTCGAGGAAGAGCTCCGGGCCGCCCAGCGGTGCCCCCGAGAGAGCGGTCGTCACGCCAAGGTAGCGGCAGACCTTCCCGGGCCCGGAGGCCGCGAGCGCCTCGGCGCGCGGAACGGCGAGACCGGCCCACCACTCCAGCGGGACCCCGGCGCGGATCAGGACCGCCTCGGCGCGGCCCGCCGCTCCGGTGACGACGTTCAGGCAGTCGTGCAGGCCGTAGACACGGAAGACGTAGGCGTGCCCCCCCGGCCCCCACATCGGGAGGACCCGCCGCGTCCTCCTCCCGTTCCACGTGTGCGCCGCCCGGTCGAGAGGGCCCAGGTACGCCTCCGTCTCGACGACGACGAGGGCGCGGTCGGGCTCGCCCGCGGCGCGGCGGACGACGCGGCAGCCGAGGAGGTCGCGCGCGACCACGGCGGTGTCCCGCAGGTAGAACCTCTCGCCCAGCGATCCCGGCGCGCGCGCTTGTCTCCCCCGCCGCACGCCGCTATTCTGCCGGGACCCATGAGCGCGGACTCGCCCTCCTCTCCGCCCCCCGTCCTCGTCACCGGGGGAGCCGGGTTCATCGGCTCGCACGTCGTCGACACGATGCTGGCCCTCGGCCACACCGTCGTGGTCCTGGACGACCTGTCCACGGGCGACCCGGAGCGGCTCCCCGCGGAGGTCCGCTTCGTGAAGGGGGACGTCCGGGACGCCGCCCTGGGCGACCTGCTCCGGGACGAGCGGATCGACACGGTCTTCCACCTCGCCGCCCAGGTCGACGTCCGGCGCTCCGTCGCCGACCCGGCCTTCGACGCCGAGGTGAACGTCCTCGGGACGATCCGCCTGGCGCAGGCGGCGGCCGAGACCGGCGTCAAGCAGGTCGTCTTCGCCTCGAGCGGGGGCGCGATCTACGGGGAGCCGATGGGCGACGCGGCGGACGAGGAGCACCCGCTGGAGCCCTGCTCGCCCTACGGCGTGGCCAAGCTCGCGGGCGAGAAGTACCTGATGGCGCTCGCGCTGGAGGCCGAGTACGTGCCGACGATCCTGCGGTACGCGAACGTCTACGGCCCGCGGCAGGACGGCCGCGGCGAGGCGGGCGTCATCGGGATCTTCATGAACCGCCTCCTCGCCGGAGAGGAGTGCGTCGTCAACGGGGACGGCGAGCAGACCCGCGACTTCGTCCACGTGGCCGACGTCGTCTCCGCCAACCGGATCGCCCACTCGCGGCGGCTCGCCGGGGCGGTCAACGTCGGGACCGGGGTCGAGACGAGCGTCAACCGGCTCTACGAGCTCGTCGCGGAGGCCTGCGGCGTCTCCCGGCCCGCCCGCCACGGACCCGACAAGGCGGGCGAGCAGCGCCGGAGCGTCCTCGACCCGTCGCTGGCGGCCGAGCGGCTCGGGATCACCCGGTGGGTCCCGCTCCCGGAGGGGCTGCGGGCGACGGCGGAGTGGTTCCGGATGCATCGGTCCATGTCTCGGGGAGGCCCCCGGCGCGCCTGACGGGCGCGCCTCGACGTCGGGCCTCCCCGAACCCCTCCCCCAACGATCGTCGCTCCTTTTTCGGGGGAACCCCCGCCGCTGACGCGGCTGG
>RHKY01000073.1 GCA_008363385.1 Acidobacteriota bacterium
GCTTCGCCCGCGCCGCGGACCCGCCCGGGGCGCCCGCGCGTCGCGGCGGCCGCGCTCCTCCTGGCCGCCGGCGCGGGAGCCCTCGGCCTCCTCGCCGGCCGCGCGCTCTCGCCTCGGAACCCGCTCTCGTTCCAGAAGCTGACCTTCCGGCGCGGGTTCGTCTGGTCGGCGCGGTTCTCCCCGGACGGGAACACCGTCGTCTACAGCGCCGCCTGGGACGGCGGCCCCCTGGAGCTCTTCGCGACCCGGCCGGACACCCCGGGCGACGCCACCCCGCTCGAGCCACGCCACGCGGAGGTCCTCGCGACTTCCCCGGGCGAGCTGCTGGTCCTGGCCGACCGCCCCGGCTCGAGCCCGGTCCTGGCCCGGGTGCCGCTCACGGGCGGGACCCCTCGGCCGGTCCTCCCGGACGTGCTCGCCGCCGACGCCTCGCCGTCGGGCCCGGAGCTGGCCGTCGTCCGGGAGAAGGGCGGCGCCTGGCGCGTCGAGTACCCCGTCGGCAGGACGATCCACGAGAGCTCCGGCGAGGTCAGCCACCTGCGCGTCTCCCCCTCCGGACGGGCGGTCGCCTTCCTGGACCACCCGGTGGCGTCCGCGTTCGGGGCCATCGTCGTCGTCGACAGAGAGAGCGGCCGGCCCCTCCTCCGCCACGAGGCAGGCGCCTACGTGAACGGCCTCGACTGGTCGCCTTCCGGAGAAGAGGTCTGGTACTCGTCGGGGAGGCCCGGCGGCGACATCGTCCTCGGGGCCGTCGCCCTGTCGGGGCAGACGCGCCGGCTCCTCGCGGCCCCGGGGCACCGTGTCCTCCTCGACGTGGGCGACGGCGGGCGGATCCTCGTCGCCGAGGGGACGCGCTCGCTCGAGATCGCCGGGAGGCTCCCCGGCGACGCGGCGGAGAGGTCCTACTCGTGGCTGGACGGCACCGCGCTCGCGGGGCTCTCGGCCGACGGCCGGACTCTCCTCTTCAGCGAGCTGCGCGGCGGCGGCGGCACGCTCGGGGCCGTCTTCGCCCGCGAGCTCCCGGCGGCGCTCCCGTACCGGATCGCCGAGGGCCACGCCCTCGACCTCTCCCCGGACGGGCGCTGGGCCGCCGTCGTCCCCCGCGTGCCGCCCCGCTCGATCACCCTCGTCCCGACGGGCGTCGGGGAGCCGCGGCGGCTCCCGCGAGGGACGCTTCACGAGATCCACTCCGTCTGCTTCTTCCCGGGCGGCGGCCGCCTGCTCGTCCTCGGCGCCGAGAAGGGGCGGCCCCCGCGCCTCTTCTCCCAGGACGTCGCCGGAGGGGAGCCCCGGGCGCTCGGCCCGGAGGGGCTCGTCGTGGCGCCGTTCACGAGGACGGTCTCGCCGGACGGGTCGACCGTCGCGGGGATCTCCGGGGCCGGAGGACGGAGGACGCCGGTCCTCCTCCCGGTCGGGGGGGGCGAGGCGCGGCCCGTCCCGGGGCTCCTCCCGGACGACGAGCCGTTCGGCTGGTCCCCCGACGGGCGCTGGCTCTACGTCCGCGAGCCCGCCCTGAGGCAGCCGAGCTGGATCGCGCGGGTGGACGTCGCCCGCGGGGTGAAGGAGCGCTGGCGCGAGATGCGCCCGGCGGACGGGGCGGGCGTCGTCGACACCCGCGGCTCGGCCTTCGTCGCGGGACCGGAGGGCTCGTACCTCTACGACTTCGAGCGGGCCCTCGAGGACCTCTACCTCGTCTCCGGCCTGAGGTGACGGCGGGCGCCGGGGCCGCGCCCTCCCCCGGCCCGGCGCGCCCTTGCCAGCGGCGGACGGACTCTCTAGGCTGCCCCCGCATGACCTCTCCGGACGCCGAGGCGGGACGCTTCCGGCGCGCCGTCTTCCTCGGGGGCCTCCTCCTGGCGGCCGCGGTCTGCGTCGCCGGGCGCCTCCACACGATGGAGGAGCCGCTCGACATCGACATCGCCACGTACGCCGTCGTCGCTCGCGAGGCGCTCGCGGGGCGCGAGCTCTACTCCGACCTCTGGGACCACAAGCCGCCGGGCCTCCACCTCGCCTTCGCCCTGGCGCAGCTCGTCGCGGGCCCGCACGAGCTCTCGGTCCTCCTCGTGGGATGCGCCACCGCGCTCCTGACGCTCCTGGCCGTCGTCCGGGTCCTCTCGGACGCCCTCGGGAGCCGCCCGGCCGCCCTGTGGGGAGGCCTCCTCTGGAGCGCCCTCTCGCTCAACCTGCCGCTCGGCGCCAATCAGCCGAACGCCGAGGCGCTCCTGAACGCCTGCGTCGCCTGGGGGCTCTGGGCGGCGCTGAGGCTCGCCAGGGCGGACGCGCGGTGGGGCCACGCGCTCCTCTTCGGGGGGTGCGCGGCGGCCGCCTCGCTCGTCAAGCACGTCGGCGTCCTCCCGTTCGTCACGATGGCGGCGGCCCTGTCCGTCCTCTCCCGGGGGGACGGCCCCCACTCCCGGCGGACGCTCGGGCGGCTGGCGGCCGGCCTGGCCCTCGTCCCGCTCGCGTGGGCCGCCGTCCTCGGCTGGTTCGCCGCCGACGGCCGCTTCTCCGACGCGTGGGACGCCCTGATCGTCTACAACGCCTGGTACGCGGGCGCGGGGGACGGGGGGCTGGTCGCCCTCGACCTCGCGTTCCTCCTCCCCCCGCTCCTCTCGATCCTCCCCTCCACCGTGACGCTCCTCGTGCGCGGCGAGGCGCGCGGCGCCGGCTCGGCCCCGCACGCCGTCTTCCTCGCGGCGGTCGCGGGGACGGCGCTGGCCGTCGACCTGCCGGGGCGCTGGGTCCCCCACTACCTGCAGCTCTGGCTGCCGCTCCTCTCCCTCGCCCTCGGGCTGGCCGTGGCCGAGCTGTCGCGGGCCCTTCCCGCGCCCAGGCGCCTTCGCGCGCACGTCCTGGCCGCGGTGGTCGTCCTCCCCGTCGCCGCCTCCCACGCCGCCCCGTTCCGCCTCCCGCCCTTCGAGTGGTCGCGGGTCAAGTGGGCGCGGCTCGGCGCCCGCTTCGACCTCGCCTACCTCGCGGGCGCCTACGCCGACGGGCTGCTCGCCCCGGGCGAGACGTTCTACATGTACGGCAACGAGACCCAGCTCTACTTCGTCTCCGGGCGGCGCCCCCCGTCGGGGGTCCTCTACGCGCTTCCGCTCGCGCCGGGGAGCCCGCTCCGGGACCGTCTCCTCGACCGCCTCCGCAGGCAGCTGGCGGCGGACCCGCCCGAGCTGGTCGTCGTCGCCCGCTACCACCTCCCCGACATCGACGCCGGGCGGGGCCCGGCCGGCCCGGAGCTCGAGAGGTGGCTCTTCGCCGGCTACCGGCAGCTGCCGCGCGTCGAGGGGCTCGCCCACGACCTGTTCGCGCGGAAGGGAGGGCGCCTCGAGGCCCGGGTCGCCGCCCGCGGCGGCCTGCTCCCGCCCGTTCCCGGCGTCAGACCAGGTCCCGCTCCCGAAGCTCTCCCTTGACCCAGGCGTAGACGATCGGCGCCAGGACGACGCCCGCGATCCCGAACGCCACCTCGAAGACGACGATCGCCAGGAAGATCTCCCACGCCTGCGCGCCGATCCGGTTCCCGACGATCCGGGCGTTGACGAGGTACTCCAGCTTGTGGACGCCGACGAGGAAGCCGAGCGACAGCAGGGCGAGCCACGGGGCCACGCCGAAGGAGACGACGACGATCACCGTGTTCGAGACCAGGTTCCCGACGACGGGGAGGAGGCCCGCCACGAACGTCACGAGGATCAGCGTCGTCGTCATCGGGAGGCGCGCGCCGAGGAGAGGGAGGAGGCCGAGCAGGTAGACCGCCGTCAGGACGGTGTTGACCGCGGAGATCTCCGCCTGCGCGATGACGATCCGCTCGAAGGCGTCGCCGAACCGGCGGACGCGCGCCGCGAGCGCTCCGGCCAGAGGCCGCGGCGAGGCCGACGGCTGCCGGAGGAAGACGAGGACCGCGGCGAAGACGCCCATCAGCCCGTGGACGGCGAGGCGCCCCGCGTGCCCGCCCGCCGCGGTCAGGACGGAGCCGTGCTCCCGCAGCCACTCCGCCGCGGCCCCCTTCAGCTGGTCGGCCGTCCTCAGGCCCTCGAGGAAGCCGGACCCCAAGCCCCACGCCGCCAGCTGCTCGCGCGCCCGGTCGAGGACGTCGGCCATCCTGGCGAAGAGGCCGGGGAGGTCGCCGACGTGCCCGCGCGCGAAGGCGAAGAGCCCCCAGCCGGAGAGGACCGCCACGCCGGCGGCCAGGACGACGAGGAGGCCGGCCGCCAGCGTCTTGGTCAGGCCGTGCGAGAGGCGACGGTGCGTCAGGAGCCGCTGGGTCCGGTGGAGGACCGTGTGGACGAGGAGGCCTGCCACGAGCGCGGGGACGAGGTGCGCGAGGAAGACGAACAGGAGAGCGGCCGCCGAGAGGACGTAGGAGGCCTTCTCGGCGGCGGTCGCAGGCGCCGCGTCCGCAGGGGCGGGGCGCGCGAGCGCGTCGCCGGTCCCGCTCACCGGATCGCGTACCTGGCGGCGGCCCGGCGGCGCGGCCGGAAGACGAGGAGGAGGACGAGCCCCGCCACGAAGCCGCCGACGTGCGCCCACCACGCCACGCCCCCTTGCGCCGCGCCCGCCGCCCCGGAGACGAGCGACTTGCCGCCCATCCAGAACTGGAACAGGAACCAGAAGAGCAGGTAGAGCCCGGCGGGGACCTCCACGAGCGGGAAGAGGACGAAGAGAGGGACGACCGTGACGACCCGCGCGCGCGGGAAGAGGACGAAGTAGGCGCCGAGGACCCCGGCGATCGCTCCGGAGGCCCCGAGCGTCGGCACCGTCGAGGCGGGAGAGAGCGCCCCCTGCAGGAGCGCCGCGGCGACGCCGCAGGCGAGGTAGAAGACGAGGTAGCGGCCGTGCCCGAGGGCGTCCTCCACGTTGTCGCCGAAGATCCACAGGTACAGGAGGTTCCCGGCGAGGTGCAGGAGGCCGCCGTGCAGGAACATCGACGTCACGAGCGTGACCGCGGCCAGGGGGACCGTCCCGCCCCCGGCGAGCGACGGGCTGAAGAGCTTCGCCGGCACGAAGGCCCACCGCTCGACGAACAGGTCGAGGCGGGCCCCTTGCATCAGCTGGACGACGAAGGCCGCCACGTTCAGTCCGACCAGGAGGTGCGTGACGACCGGCACCGTCCGGCTCGGGATCGTGTCGCGCAGCGGGATCACGCGCGCGGATGATACGGGAGGGGAGCCGGCCGCCCCGGCCCCCGCGGGGGAGGCGGAGCTACTTCCTCTTCCGGTTCAGGAGGTCCTTGAGCTCCTTGCCCGCCTTGAACTTCGCGGCCTTGGAGGCGGCGATCTTGATCTTCGCCTTCGTCTGCGGGTTGATCCCCGTCCGGGCCTTTCGGTCCGTGACGCTGAAGATGCCCAGGCCCGGAACGGCGACGCGCTCGCCCTTCTTCAGGCTTCCGCGGATGGTCTCCACGAGCGACTCGAAGGCCGCGGTCGCGTCCTTCTTCGAGAGCCCGGCCTCCTGTGCGATCGCCTCGACGATCTCGGCTTTCCCCGCCATGGCGTGATCCTCCTCTCACCCGCTGCCGGCGACGCTCCTGGTCCCGGTTGAATGCGGGGAATCTAGGTTCACCGCGTCTCGCTTGTCAACGGAAGGATCGAGCCGGCAGGCGCCCCGGCGGCCCGTCAGGGCCGGCGGGCGCCGCGCCGGAGGAGGAAGGCGCTGAAGCCGTCGTTCGTCCGCCCCGGCGGGAGGCGGACGAGGCCGTCGCGACGGACGTGCGGCCGGTAGGCCTCGGGCAGGTCGAGCTTCTCGGCGGGGACCGCGAGCAGGTCCGGCGTCCGGGCCCGCGAGGCCGCCCGGACCTCCTCGTTCTCCTCCGGCTCGAGCGAGCAGGTGATCCACAGCAGGCTCCCGCCGGGCGACAGGAGCTGAAGCGCCGAGCCGGCCAGGCGCCGCTGGACCGCGGCGAAGCCCGCGAGGTGCTCCGGCTGCAGCCGGAGCCGGATCTCGGGGTTCTTCCGGAGCGTCCCCGTCCCGGAGCAGGGCGCGTCGAGGAGGACGGACGAGAACGCACCGCGACGCAGCGGCGGACGCGCCGCGTCCGCGACGACCACCCACGCCTCGTGCCGCCGCCCCGCTGCGCTCAGGTTCGCGGCCAGCCGGGCCGCGCGGCCGAGGTGCCTCTCCAGGGCCAGGACGCGGCGGGCGCGCCCGCGCGCGAGGAGCGTCCGCGTCTTTCCCCCCGGCGCCGCCGCCAGGTCGACGACGACGTCGGCTGGCGGGAGGAGCTCGCAGAGCCCCTGCGCGGCGGCGTCGACCACCGCGAGCGCCCCCGAGGCGACGAGGGGGTGCGTGACGACCGGGCTGCCCGCCTCGGCGGTCAGGGCGAGCGGCGCCCACGGAGACGCCTCGGAGGGGACGCCTCCGGCCAGGAGGCGGGCGCGCACCTCGTCCCTCGTCCCGGCGCGCGGGTCCGAGAGGAGGTCGACGGGGGCGTCGGCGTTGTCGGCCCTCAGCGCCGAGGCCGCCGCGGCCTCGCCGAGCGAGCGGGACCAGCGCTCGACGAGCCAGAGCGGGTGGGATGTCTCCAGGGCCAGGCGCAGGAGCGGGCGGGACCCCTCGGGCGGGTCCACCCGGCCGGGGCGGCTCTCCTCGGCCGCCACCCGGCGAAGGACGGCGTTGGCCAGCCCCGCCCCGCGCGCCGAGAGCCCCTTCACCGCGGCCACCGACTCCCCCACGGCGGCGTGGGAGGGGATCCGGTCCATCAGGAGGAGCTGCGCGGCGCCGAGCCGCAGGCCGTTGCGCACCGCCGGGTCGAGCCGGGCGAGCCCTCCGCTGACGTGCCGGGAGAGGACGTGGTCGAGGCGGATCGCGAACCTCAGCGTCGTCTTCACGAGAGCCCGCAGGAGGTCCCGGTCCCGGGGCGAGAGGGAGGCGCCGCGCGCGTCGAGGAGGGGGGCCGCCCAGGCGCGCTCGGTCTCCACGCGGACGAGGACCTCCAGCGCCAGCGCCCGGACCCCCTTCACTCCCAGACCTCCCCCGCGGCGACCCGCTCGCCCCGGACGAACTCCGGGGCCGGCAGCTCCCGCCGGCCCTCGGCCGTCAGCGAGGAGACCGAGACCGCCCCCTCGCCGCACGCCAGGACGAGCGCCGCCCCGGCCGTCAGGACGGTCCCCGCGGGCCCGGACGCTTCCACGGCCGTGAGCCCCGAGAGCTTCACGCGCCGGCCCGAGCGGAACGCGAAGAGCCCCGGCCACGGGCGGAACGCCCGGTCGCGCCTCACGAGCGCCGGGGCGGGGCTCCCCCAGTCGACGCGCCCGTCCTCCCGGCGGACCTTCGGGCAGAGGGTGGCCCCCTCGGACGGCTGCGGGACGGCGACGGCGGTCCCGCGCTCGATCCCGGGGAGCGTCTCCAGGAGGAGACCCGCGCCGAGGCGGGCCAGACGCTCCGACAGGGCCGGGGCGTCCTCGCCCGGCAGGACCGGCGTCCGGAGCGAGGCCAGGACGTCTCCCGTGTCCATCCCGGCGTCCATCTTCATGATGCTGACCCCCGTCTCCGGATCGCCCGCCAGGAGGGCCGCCTGGACGGGCGAGGCCCCCCGCCAGCGCGGCAAGACGGACCCGTGGAGGTTCACCGCCATGAGCCGCGGCAGCGAGAGCGTCCGCGGGCCGAGGATCCGGCCGTAGGCCACGACGACGAACAGGTCCGCGGCGGCCGACGCCAGGCGCGCCAGCGGCTCCTCGCCGCGGAGCGTCTCGGGCTGGTAGACGGGGAGGGCGAGCTCCTTCGCCCGGGCGGCGACCGGCGGGTCGGAGGGCCTGGCGTGCCGCCCGACGGGGCGGGCGGGCTGGGAGACGACCAGCGCCACCTCGTGCTCCGAGGCGGAGAGGGCCTCCAGGGTGGGGAGGGCGAACTCGGGCGACCCGAAGAAGACGACGCGCACCCGGGGCCCAGTCTAGTTCGCCACCCCCCCCTCTCCCGCCCCCTCCCCTCACTTTTCCGCGTGACGCGTGCGGAAACACAAGTAGAATCGGTGCGCCTCACGGCACGATCGATACGAAATGAAGAGAGGACGGAATACATGGCTGGTTCGATGACGAAGTCCCAGATCGCCGAGCACCTGGCGGGCAAGACGGGCACCACGAAGAAGGTCGCCGCGCAGTTCCTCGAGGAGCTCGCGAGCCTCGCCTACAAGCAGGCCAAGAACGCCTTCACGCTGCCCGGCCTCGGCAAGCTCGTTCTCGTGAACCGGAAGGCCCGCATGGGCCGCAACCCGGCGACGGGCGCGGCGATCAAGATCCCGGCGAAGAAGGTCGTGAAGTTCCGGGTCGCCAAGGCCTGCAAGGACGCGATCCTCGGCGCCAAGAAGTAGGGACTCGGACCCCGAAGCTCCCGTCGCGCCGCGCCGCCGGCGCCCCCGGCCGGCGCGGCGCGCGGCGGGAGCCTCCCCCGGGGCGTCCGGCCCGCGCGGCGGGCGGAGCCCTCACCCCTCGCGCCGGTCGACTTCCTCGAAGTAGTCCAGCGGCACCAGGATCTCCCGGCTCTTCGCCCCGCCTGCCGGGGGACCGACGATCCCGTCTCGTTGCATCATGTCGATCAGCTTCCCCGCGCGGGAGAAGCCGATCTCCAGCCGGCGCTGGAGGAACGAGATCGAGGCCATCCGCTCCCGCACGACGAGGCGCGCCGCCTGGTCGTACATCGGGTCCGTGTCCTCGGCGCCCGCCTTCTGGCCGCGCCCGTTCCCCTCGGCCGGCGCCTCGCGGTCCTCGGTGACCGACTCGTCGTAGACCGGCTTGGCCTGCTTCCTCAGGAACCGGCAGATCTCCTTGATCTCGTCGCCCGCGACGAACCCCCCGTGGATCCGCTGCGGCATCGACGTCCCCGGCGCCAGGTAGAGCATGTCCCCCTGCCCGAGGAGGGCCTCGGCGCCGGTGGCGTCCAGGATCGTCCGCGAGTCGATCTTCGTCCGCGTGGTGAAGGCGATCCGGCACGGCAGGTTCGCCTTGATCGTCCCGGTGATGACGTCCACCGACGGGCGCTGCGTCGCCAGGACGAGGTGGACGCCGACCGCCCGCGCCTTCTGCGCCAGCCGCGCGACGGACTCCTCGATCTCTCGCGGGGCCGTCATCATCAGGTCGGCCAGCTCGTCGATGACGATGACGATGTACGGCATCGGCGGGACGGACCCCTCCGGCCCGTCCGTCTTCAGCTTCTCGCCCAGCTTCTCCTTCACCTCGGCCAGCGCCTCGGGGTCCCGGATCGCGCCGTTGTACTGCTCGATGTTGCGCACGCCGGGCCACTCGGCGAGCAGGCGGTAGCGCGCCTCCATCTCCTCGACGGCCCACCTCAGGGCGTTGGCCGCCTTCTTCGGCTCCACGACGACCGGCACGAGGAGGTGCGGGATCCCCTCGTAGTCCTTCATGTCGTTCATCTTCGGGTCGACGAAGATGAACTTCACCTCGTCGGGGCGCGCCTTGTAGAGGATCGACGTGATCATGCCGTTCACGCCGACGCTCTTCCCCGCGCCCGTCATCCCCGCGACGAGCAGGTGCGGCATCCGGGCGAGGTCCGCCACGACGGGCTGCCCCTCGACGTCGAGGCCGAGGGAGATCGTCAGGAGCGACGGCGAGCGCTTGAACCGCTCGCTCTCGACCACGTCCCGGAGCGAGATCAGGTCCCGCCGCCGGTTCGGCACCTCGATGCCGACCGCGGCCCTCCCGGGGATCCGCTCGATCCGGACCTTCTCGGCCTCGAGCGCGAGCGCCAGGTCGTTCTCCAGGCTCGCCACCTGCGAGACCTTCACGCCGGCCGACGGGCGGAACTCGTACGTCGTGACGACCGGGCCCGGCCGGTAGCTGTCGACCGTCCCCTCCACGCCGAACTCGAGGCACTTGGCGGTGATCAGCTCCATCGTCCGCCGGAACTCCTCGCGCGAGAGGGCCTGGTCCCGCTTCGGCGCCGGCCGCAGAAGCCTCTCCGGGGGGAAGACCCAGCCGTTCGACTCCTTCGGCGACGGGAACGGCAGGATCCGCTGCGGGCCGGTCTCCTTCGTCAGCTTCGCCGGCCTCACGAGCGGGCGCGGCGCGGCCTCCGGCTGGTCGGACGCGCGGGCGGGCGAGGGCGAGGGCCGCGGCGGGGCCGGAACGCCGGCCTCGCGGACGGAGGCCCGGGGCGCCGAGGAGGCGACGACCCCCGGCGCGCCGGCCTCGGGGAGGCCGACCCGGCGGATCGAGAAGCTGCCCTGACCGCTCCGCTCGCGGACGCGGAGCGTGGCGATCGACGGGATGTAGACGACGTCGGCGACCTTCTCCTCGGCCGAGCCGGCCGGCTCGGCGGGACGAGAGGCCTCCTCTCGCGCGCGCTCCAGGTGCTTCTTGACGACGTCGCGGCGCAGCTTCTCCTTGGCCTCCTGCTGCCGGCGGCGCTCCCGCTCCAGCCTCCAGGCCGAAAACGCCGCCCCGCCGCGCAGGCCGAGCTGCCGCAGGACGTCCCCCAGCGAGACGGAGGTCGCCAGGAGGAGCCCGACGAGGACGCCGGCCCCGAGGAGGATCAGCGCCCCGGGGGTGTTCAGCCCCGCCACGAGCGCCGAGCCGAGGAGCTCCCCCACCCAGCCGCCCGCCGAGAGCCCGCCCCCGAGGACGGCCGGCCGGGCGAAGGCGAGGTGGCACAGCGGCGCCAGCGAGACGACGAGGACGAGGAGCCCGAGGGCCTTCGTCCCCCACGCCGTCACCGGGCGCGAGAGGAAGCGGCGGACGCCGGCCACCAGGATCGTGGCCGGGAGCGCGAGCGCCGCCAGGCCGAAGAACTGGTACGAGCCGTCGGCGTACGAGGCCCCGATCCGGCCCGCCCAGTTCCGCGGCCGGGCGGCCGGGTCGGCCACGGCCGAGAAGAGGGAGGGGTCGTCGGGGCGGTAGCTCAGGAGGGCCGCGAGGAGGAGGAGGCCCGACGCCAGGACGAGGATGCCGAGGAACTCGTCGCGTCGGCGGACCAGCTCGGGGGAGGGAGGCGCTTCGGGCATCGCTGCGCTCAACCGGGCGGGGCCGCGAGCAGGAGGAGGCCGAGGGCCCCGCAGTAGACGACGAACGGGGTGAGGCGGAGGGAGACGACGAGCCGGAACAGGAGCGCGACGGCGACGTAGCCGACGAGGCCGGCGACCAGCATCCCGGCCGCGTAGGCCGGGAGGGCCCCGTCCGTCGTGAACGCTTCGGGCGTCTCGCGCAGGGCGTGGAGGTTCTCGACGGCGGCGGCCGCCAGGATGGTGGGGATCGAGAGGAGGAACGACAGCTCGGCGGCGGCCCTCGGGGAGAGGCCGCGGAAGAGGCCGACGGCGATCGTGTTCCCCGACCGCGAGAAGCCGTGGAAGACGGCCGAGACCGACTGGAGCCCCCCGACCAGGACGGCGTCCAGCCACCCCGCCTCCTCGAGCGTCCTCCCCGTCTCCCCGCGGGACCGGACGGTGCGCTGGACGACGAAGAGGAGGAGGGACATCGCGGCCAGCGCTCCGCCCATGCGGCGGAAGTCCGTCATCCCCTCGACCGCGAGCTTCTTGAGCGGGAGCGTCACCGCCCCCGTGCAGGCGACGGCGAGGAGGAGGAGGAGGACCAGCTTCGCCGCGCGGGCGCGCTCGGCGCCGGAGGCGAACAGGCCGCGGAAGGTCCCGAGGAGCCGCGTCCGGAAGTGGACGACGACGGCCGCCAGCGTCCCGACGTGCAGCATGACGTCGAAGAGGATCCCGGGCTGCCGGAAGCCCGGGAGGAAGTGCTGGACGAGCGCCAGGTGGGCCGTCGACGAGACCGGCAGGAACTCCGTCAGGCCCTGGACGGCGCCCAGGACGACGGCCTGCCACACGGAGACCGACATCGACGGATCTTAGCAAAGCGCCCGCGCGCGGCGGGCGTCAGGACCCGCCGGGGACGAGCCGCGCGGCCAGCGCGCGGAGCTCCGGGAGACCGAGCGTCTCGGCCCGGACGTCCTCCGGGAGGCCGGCGGAGGCGATCGCCCGGCGCACCGCCTCGCGGTCGTGGACGGCCGAGAGGGCGTTCAGGAGCGTCTTCCGCCTCGAGGCGAAGCCCGCGCTGGCCAGCGCCAGGGCTCCGGCCGTCCCCGGCTCGGGCGGGTGGGGGACGAGCTCCACCACCGCCGAGAAGACCCGCGGGGCCGGCGCGAAGTCTCGCGGGGGAACGCCGAAGAGGAGCCGGGCCGCGGCGTGGGCCGCGACGTCCACCGAGAGGAAGCCGTAGGCGTCGCTCCCCGGCGCGGCGACGAGGCGCTCGGCGACCTCCCGCTGGACCATCACGACGAGCCGCGCGTAGAGGTCCGGGCGCCTCACGAAGGCCCGGACCATCGGCGTGGCGGACTCGTACGGGAGGTTGCCGACGAGCGGGACCGGCGGCGCCGCTCCGGCCTGGCGGAGCGCCGGGCCCGGGTCGACGGCCCTCGCGTCGCCCTCGACGACGACGAGGCCCCGCTCGGCGAGCTCGGCCAGAAGGCGCGCCGAGAGGCCCGCGTCGGCCTCGACGGCCACGACGCGGACGCCGCGGGAGAGGAGCGGCCGCGTCAGCGCGCCCGTCCCGGGTCCGATCTCGACGACGGTGTCCCCCGCCGACGCTCCGAGGGCGGCCAGGATCCTCTCGACGGTCCGGGGGTTGCGGAGGAAGTGCTGACCGAGCGGGCGGCGCCCGCCTCGCCTTGACGCTGTCACGAGCGCCAACCTACCATCGCCCGGCCGGGAGTCGAGGGCCGGAAGCCGACCCCGCCGCAGAAAGACCTCGAGGAGAGCCCATGGCCGCGAACGTACTGGAGCTCGACGAGTCGACCTTCGAATCCTCCGTCCTGAAGAGCGACAAGCCCGTCCTGGTCGACTTCTGGGCCGTCTGGTGCGGCCCGTGCCGTCAGGTCGCGCCGATCGTGGAGGCCCTGGCCGCCAAGTGGGGCGACCGGGCGTCCGTCGCCAAGCTGAACGTCGACGACGTCCCGGCGGTGGCCGAGAGGTACGGCGTGATGTCGATCCCGACCCTGATGCTGTTCAAGGGCGGCCAGGTGGTGGAGAGGATCGTCGGCGCGGCGCCGCAGGCGCAGCTGGAGAGGAAGCTCGAGCCCCATCTGTGAGTTTCCTGGGGGAACCCGTTCCGCCCGGGTTCCCCCAAAGCCCCCTCCGCGCGGGACTGAGGGGCGGTCGGCTCCGCTTTCCGACGGCAGGAGGGGACCTGTTTCAGCGCTTCCGATCCGCAGGCACCCCTCCGCGCGGGACTGCGGGGGCGCCCGGGTCGCTCCGGTCAGGGGGCGGGGGTGGCGGTGGTGACCTCGTAGGGGCCCGGCAAGATCTTCCTGGCCAGCGGGCCGTCGGGCCCTTCGACGTAGAGGATCCGGACGCGGTCGCCCGTCCTGGGCACGACGGTGACCTCCGTCTTCTCGTCGAGGCGGAAGACCTTCCCGGTCATCCCCACCTCCGCCAGGACGAGGTAGAGGCCGGGCTGGTAGCTGACGGTCGCGCCCGCCGCCCGCAGGAAGGGCGGGGGGGTCGGGGCCGGCGGCCCGTAGACGACCGGCTCCGGGGTGGCGGTCGGGGTCGGCTTCGGGGCGGCCTTCTTCTTCTTACGGCGCTTGGCCGCCTCCGCGGGGGCGGAGAGGAAGGCGACGACCACGAGGCAGGCCGCCAGGACCCGCCAGGCTCGGGGAGCTCGCATCGGGGCAGAGGATATCCGACCCGCGGGCCTGCCCGGCGGGCACGCGCCTTGCGCCAGTCCGGGTGGAGGATCGGCTCCGTGCCGGAACGGCGTGAGCTGTGCCCGTTGGCCCTGGCCACGTGCCAACTCGACGCGCCGTCCCGGTCCATCGGCCCGGACCCCGACGAGGAGGCAGCATGGCCAACCCCCACGAGACGACGAGCCCGCCGGCGGACCGCTCCGGAGCCGACGTCGCGGCGATGACCGAGCGGATCCGCGAGTCCTCGCTCGCCGTCTCCGCGCTCCTCTCCGAGATCCGCAAGGTGATCGTCGGCCAGTCGGTCCTCGTGGAGCGTCTCGTCATCGGCCTCCTGGCGGACGGGCACGTCCTCCTCGAGGGGGTCCCCGGCCTGGCCAAGACGCTCGCGGTGCGGACCCTGTCGCGCGGGCTCCACGCCTCGTTCTCGAGGATCCAGTTCACGCCGGACCTCCTCCCGGCCGACCTCGTCGGCACGCTCGTCTTCAACCCGAAGACGCAGGAGTTCGTCACCCGCCGCGGCCCCGTCTTCGCCCACATCCTCCTCGCCGACGAGATCAACCGCGCCCCGGCCAAGGTCCAGTCGGCGCTGCTGGAGGCGATGCAGGAGCGGCAGGTGACGATCGGCGACACGACGCACCCGCTCCCCGACCCGTTCCTCGTCCTGGCCACGCAGAACCCGATCGAGCAGGAGGGGACCTACCCGCTCCCCGAGGCGCAGGTCGACCGCTTCCTGATGAAGCTCCGGATCGGCTACCCGACGAAGGCCGACGAGCGCCAGATCCTGGAGCGGATGGGGAGCGTCGGCGACGCCGAGGCGACCGCGTCGGTCCGCCCGGTCCTCTCTCCCGAGCAGATCCGGGACCTCCGCGCCCTCGTGAGGAAGCTCTACGCCGACGAGCGGATCAAGGGCTACCTCGTCGAGCTGGTGGCCGCCACGCGCGAGCCGAAGGCCTACGGCCTGCCCGAGCTGGCCGACTTCATCTCCTACGGCGCCTCTCCGCGCGCCACCCTCGCCCTGCTCGCCGCCTCGCGCGCCCACGCCTTCCTGCAGGGGCGCGGGTACGTCGTCCCCGAGGACGTCAAGGAGGTCGCCCCGGACGTCCTCCGGCACCGCGTCCTCCTCGGCTACGAGGCCGAGGCCGAGAACATGACGAGCGACCAGGTCATCGCCAGGATCCTCGAGCGGGTCGAGGTGCCCTGAGCCAGGGGAGCGCCGCCGAAGGAGCCTCCGTGCTGCCGCGCGAGATCGCCCGCAAGATCAACCGGATAAGGATCCGGACGAACCGCCTCGTGGACGCGGGGCTGGGGGGCGAGTACCACTCCGTCTTCCGCGGGCGCGGCATGGAGTTCTCCGAGGTCCGCGAGTACGTCCCGGGCGACGACGTGAGGACGATCGACTGGAACGTGACGGCGCGGACCGGGGTCCCCCACGTCAAGAAGTTCGTCGAGGAGCGCGACCTGACGGTCCTCCTCGTCCTGGACCTGTCGGCCTCGCAGGGCTTCGGCTCGCGCTACCTGACGAAGCGGGACCTGATGGCCGAGCTGGCCGGACTCCTCGCCTTCGCCGCGGTGAAGAACCACGACCGCGTCGGCGCCCTCCTCGTCACGGACCGGACCGAGCGCTGGATCCCGCCGCGGAAGGGGTTCGACCACGCGCTGACGATCCTCCGCGACGCCCTCTACCTGAAGCCCGAGGGGACGCGGACCGACCTGGCCGGGGCCCTGAAGACGGCCCACGCCGTCCTCAAGCAGCGCTCGGTCGTCTTCGTCCTGTCCGACTTCCTCGACGTCGACTACGAGAAGCCGCTGAAGATCCTGCGGCGGCGGCACGACGTCGTCGCGCTGCCGATCCTCGACCCGGCCGAGGAGGAGCTGCCGGACCGCGGGCTCGTGCGGCTGCGCGACGCCGAGACCGGGGCGGTCCGGGTCTTCGACGCGGGGGACCCGTCGTTCCGGGCCCGCTGGAAGCGCGCGGTCCCGGCGCGGCGTCCCTTCCCGGACGCGCTCGAGGTCTTCCGGACCTCCGGCGTCGACGCGATCCCCCTCCGGACCGACACCCCCTACGAGAAGCCGCTCGTCCGGTTCTTCGCCGAGCGCGAGCGGAGGAAGGCGCTGGGACGGTGAGGGGACCCGCCGCCGCCGCGCTCCTGGCCGGGGCCCTCGGGCTCCTCGTGGCCCCGTCCGCGCGGGCCACGGTGACGCCGCCGAGCGTCCGGGCGAGCCTGGACCGCCCGTCGGTCTCGGTCGGGGACCGGGTCGTCGCGACGTGGGAGGCCGAGGTGCCGGTGGGCGACGCCATCGAGCTGGAGGCGCTCGTCTCGCCGAAGCTGCCGTCCCCCCCGGCGCCGGCCGACGGCCCCGTCCTGGAGTTCGGCCCGCCCCGCCTGACGCACGAGCCGGGAGGCGGCAAGTCGAGCCAGCGGTTCACCCTCCTCGTCCCCGTCACCCCCTTCGTCGCCGGGGAGGTCCCGGTGCCTGGACCTCGCCTCGTCTACGTCTCCCGGACCGGCGAGCGGGCGGCCTTCCGGCCGCCGTCCCTCGCGCTGACGGCGACGTCGCGCCTCCCGGCGGAGAAGAAGGCCGAGGAGCTGGCGCCCAAGGCGGACCGTCCCGTGGCGATCCCGCCGGTGCCGCTGAAGGTCTGGCTGGCGCTCGCCGCCCTGGTCCTCTTCGCCGCCCTCGCCGTCTTCCTCTTCCTGCGCCGCCGCCGAGCGGCCCGCGCCGGGGGCGGCCCCGCCGCCGCCCCCGAGCGGCCCGCGGGCGAGGAGCTGCTGGTGACCCTCGACACCCTCCGCGCCCGGGTCGGGGAGGCCGCGTCGGACCCGCGCGGCTTCTACTCGGACCTCACGCACGCCGTGAAGCGCTACCTCGAGCGGCGCCTCTCGATGCCGGTGCTGGAGTGGACGACCTTCGAGACGCTCCGGCAGCTCCGCGACGCGGGGCTGGACCTGCCGCGCGACGCGGGGCTCTCCGACCTCCTCTCCGGCGCCGACCGGGTCAAGTTCGGGCGGGCCCCGGCCACGCCAGAGGAGGCCGAGGGAGAGCTCCAGCGCGCGCGGAGGCTCCACGACCACGTCGAGGCGCGCCTCTCCGCCCCGGCCCCCGGCGCTTCTGCCCCGGCGCCGGCGGCCGCCTCGGAGGGACGCCGGTGACGAGCCTCTCGGCCCTCCTCGGGCGCGTCGTCCCGCCGGGCCTGTCGTTCCGGGACCCGGAGCTCCTCTGGCTCCTCCTCCTCGTCCCGCTGGCCGTCCTCTTCCGCGTCCTCCGCGAGCGGAAGGGGGTCGGGGCGCTCACGGTCCCCACGCTCTCCTTCGTCGCGCCGGTCCGGCCGACCTGGCGGGTCCGCCTCCGGCACCTCCCGTTCGCCCTCGGCCTCGTCGGCTTCGCGGGCCTGGTGGTGGCGCTCTCGCGGCCTCGCCTGGGGTTGGAGCGGACCGAGTCGTGGACCGAGGGCGTCGACATCGTCGTCGCCCTCGACGCCTCGGGCTCGATGGCCGCCGAGGACTTCAAGCCGAAGAACCGCTTCTTCGTCGCCAAGGCGTGCGTGCGGCAGTTCGTCGAGGGGCGCAAGCACGACCGCGTGGGGCTCCTCTCCTTCGCCGGGCGCTCGCGCACCCTCTCGCCGCTGACCACCGACCGGGCCATGGTCCTCGCGCAGCTCTCCGCGCTCGCCCTGGGCGAGCAGGGGGACGGGACGGCCATCGGGATGGCGCTCGGCAACGCGCTGGCCCGGCTTCGCCCGTCCAAGGCCGCGTCGAAGGTGATCGTCCTCGTCACCGACGGCGGGAACAACGCGGGCGAGATCGACCCGGACACGGCCGCCGCGATCGCCAAGGCGCTCTCGATCCGCGTCTACACGATCGGCGTCGGGACGGACCAGGGCGAGGCGGAGATCCCGGTGAAGGTGAAGGACCCCGAGACCGGCCGCGTCGTGGAGCAGCGGGTGCGGGCGCGCGTGGACGTGGACGAGGCCCTGCTGAAGCGGATCGCCGACGCGACGGGCGGCCGCTTCTACCGGGCCACGGACCCCGACGCCCTCGCCCGCACGTTCCAGGCGATCGACGAGCTGGAGAAGAGCGAGATCAAGACGGCCACGTACACCCGCTGGCGGGAGGCCTTCCACCACGTCGCGGCCCCCTCCTTCGGGCTCCTCGCGCTCGCCGGGCTCCTGGCCGCGGCCGTCTTCCCGGTGGTGCCGCGATGATCCCGCGCCCGCTCCACGACGTCTTCGGCGTCCCGGCGCTCCTCCTGCCGACGGCCGTGGCCGCCGCGGCCGTCCTCCTCGCGGCGCTGCTCCTCGCCCGCCGGTCGGCTCGGCGCCGCGACGCTCTCGTCTCCCCCTCGCTGGCCGCCCGGCTCGGCCTCCCGGCTCACGGCGTCTCGTGGCCCGCCGCGGCGCTGGCGGCGCTGGCCGTCCTGGGGACCGGCCTGGCGCTGTCGCGCCCTCGGTGGGGGGCCGAGACGGAGAGCGCCCGGCGGATGGGGACGGACGTCGTCCTGATCCTCGACACGTCGGGCTCCATGCGGGCGACCGACGTCTCCCCCGCCCGCTTCGTCCTGGCCCGGCAGGCCGCCTCGTCGCTCGTCGAGCGGCTCGGCGGGGACCGGATCGCCCTCGTGGCGTGCGAGGGGGAGGCGCAGGTCCTCGTCCCGCTCACGCTGGACCTGGCCGCGGTCGGCCTCTTCCTCGACGCGCTGGAGCCGGGCGTGGGGACGAAGCCCGGCACCTCGCTGGCCGCGGGCCTGGCGGCCGCCGAGGAGCTCTTCCCGGCGGGGGCCTCGGGGAGCAAGCAGTGCGTCTTCGTCTCCGACGGCGAGGACCTGGAGGGAGGCGTCGAGGAGGCGCTCGAGGCCGCCCGCAAGGAGGGGATGGTCGTCCACACCGTCTTCGTCGGCTCTCCCGCCGGATCGGGGGCGCCGGTACCGGAGGTGGACGTGGCCGGGCGCGCCACCGGCTACAAGACCGACGAGAAGGGCGCCCCGGTCCTCTCGCGCCCGAACCCCGGCCTGCTCCGCCAGGTGGCCGCCCGGACCGGCGGCAGCTACTCGGTCATCTCGCCCGGGCGGACCGACCTCTTCGGCGTGGCGCGGGAGATCGACCGCGCCGCGCGCAAGCCGCTGTCGCAGGAGCTCCTGACGAGCCGCCCCGAGCGATTCCAGATCCCGCTCGGCGTCGCCGTCGCCTGCGTCGGCCTCCTCCTCCTCGGCGGCGCTCCGGGCCGGCTCCGCCCCCTCCCCTCCCGGCGCGGGGGCGCCGCGGCGCTCCTGGCCGGGCTCCTCCTGGCCGCGACGGCGGCCCCCGCCCAGCAGCCCCCGGCAGCGCCTCCGGCCGCCCCCGGGG
>RHKY01000074.1 GCA_008363385.1 Acidobacteriota bacterium
GGGCGCCGCGGCCCAGGGGGCCGGCGAGGGCGCGGCCGGCGGCGCCGGCTCCGCGGGGGCGCCGGGCGGCTTGGGGAGGCCGCCCATGGCGGGGATGTCGAGCAGGAGCGTCCCCTCGGCGTCCCCGACCTTCTCGATCTTCAGGAGCGTCTTGCCGATCCGGATCTGGTCCCCCTCGGCCAGCTGCAGCTCCGTGACGCGCTGCTGCCGCACCCAGGTCCCGTTGGCGCTGTTGGCGTCGACGAGGAGGAACCCCTGCTGGTTCAGGACGATCCGGCAGTGGAGGCGGGACGCGGCGGCGTCGTCGAGGACGACGTCGTTGTCCTTGCCCCGGCCGACGGTGGCCTCGCGCCCCTTCAGCTCGTACGTCTTGCCGACGGAAGCCGCGTCGCTCGCCTCGATCACTCTGAGAATGGCCATGCGTGCCTTCCTCTCCTCAGGGCTGCTCCGGGGATCATCCCTCAGCCCGGAAGGCGGCGCCACCCGGCGTGCGCTGCGTCACACGTCCCGCGCGACGAGGTGGAGCGACGGCGCCTTGAAGACCGCCGTCACCCTCACGCCGGGGGCGAGCCCCAGCTCCGCGACCGACCGGAGCGTGACGCGCGCGGCCAGCGCGAGGCCGCAGTCGACGAGCACCCGGGCCAGAGGCCCCTCGGGGACGACCTCCGTGACGGTTCCCGAGAGCCGGTTCCGCGCCGACGTCTGCGGCAGCTCGCCCCGTTCGAGGACGACGTCCTCGGCCCTCAGGCAGCAGGAGACGTCGCGGTGGGGCCGCCCGTCGTCGACCGCCCAGAGCCGCACGCCCGAGGCGTCGATCAGGAGGAGGCCGTCCTCGCGTCCGACGACGGTCCCCGGCAGGACGCTCTCGACCCCCACGATCCGGGCGACGGCGGCGTCGCGCGGTCGAAGGAAGACGTCCGGGGCGGGGCCCTCCTGCAGGACGGCCCCGCCGTCGAGGACGACGAGCCGGTCCCCGAGGGCGAGCGCCTCCGTCCGGTCGTGCGTGACGAGGACGGCGGGCGTCCCCGCCCGGTGCAGGAGCCGCCGGAGCTCCTCCCGGAGGTCCTCGCGGGCCGGCCCGTCGATCGAGGAGAGCGGCTCGTCGAGGAGGACGAGGCGAGGCCGCGGGGCGACGGTCCTGGCGAGGCTCGCGCGCTGGCGCTGCCCGCCGGAGAGCTCGTGAGGCCTCCGGTCCCCCAGGCCCTCGAGGCCGAAGAGGGCGAGGAGCTCCGAGACGCGGCGGTCTCGCTCGGCGCGGGAGACCCGCGACAGCCCGTAGCCGACGTTCTGGGAGACCGTCAGGTGCGGGAAGAGCGTCGGCTCCTGGAGGAGCAGCCCGACGCGCCGCCGCTGGGGAGGCCAGGAGACTCCGCTGGCGGCGTCGAACCAGGTCTCTCCGTCCGCCACGATCGACCCCGCCTGGGGGCGCGAAAGGCCGGCCAGCGCGCGGAGGACCGTCGTCTTCCCGCTCCCCGACGGCCCGAAGAGGACCGTGACGGCCGCGCCCTCGAGCGGGACCGACATCCGCGGGGCGACGGTGGGCCCTCCCGGGAACGTCACCGAGACGTCGACCCTCAGCTCGCCGGCCACGGCGAGCCGGCCTTCGGCCTGAGGAGCCCGTAGACGAGGGCGAGGAGGGCGAAGGAGAGGACGAGGAGCGCGGCGGAGGTCCGCGCGGCCTCGGCGTACTCGAGGGCCTGGACGGCGTCGTAGACGGCGATGGAGGCGGTCCGGGTCCTCCCCGGAAGGTTCCCGCCGACCATCAGGACGACGCCGAACTCCCCGAGCGTGTGGGCGAAGGCGAGCGCCGCCCCGGCCAGGACTCCCCGCACCGAGAGCGGGAGGACGACGCGGAAGAAGGTCGCCCGCCGGGAGACGCCCAGGCACCACGAGGCCTCCACGAGGCGCCGGTCGACCGCCGAGAACGCCGCGGCGACGGGCTGGACGGCGAACGGGAGGCTGTAGAGGACGGAGGCGACGAGGAGCCCCCAGAACGAGAACGCCAGCGTGCCGCCTCCCGTCAGGGTCCCCCAGAAGCGCCCCAGCGGGCTCCTGGGGCCGAGCGCCACGAGGAGGTAGAACCCGAGGACCGTCGGGGGGAGGACGAGCGGCAAGGCGACGGCGGCCTCGACGAGGAAGCGCCCGCGGAACCGCCCGAAGGCCAGGGCGTACGCCAGGGGGAGGCCCAGGACGAGGAGGGCCAGCGTCGTCAGCGAGGCGAGCCGGACGCTCAGCCCCAGCGCCTCGAGGTCCACGGGGGCGAGGATAGCGTCTCCCCGCGCGGCCTTCACAGGGAGGCGGTATAGTCCGCGACTCGTGGAGGGCGCGCGGGTCGAGGGCGGGGGCCGTCCCTGGCTTCCCCGGGCCGGCTGGGGGCTCCTCCTCGCCCTCTTCCTCGTCTTCGTCGCCGGGCTCGTCCGGCGCGAGCGGCTGCAGGCGGGGGGCGAGCAGGTGATCCGGATGCTCTTCGTCCCCTCCGTCGAGCAGGGGACGCTGGCCCGCCGCGGCAACGAGCTGGCCGAGTTCGTCAAGAAGGACGCCGGGATCGTCGTCCGCTCGGCCGTGCCGACGAGCTACGCGGCGGTCGTCCAGGCGCTCGGGGCCGCCCAGGCGGACATCGCCTGGGTCCCCGCGTTCGCCTACGTCGTGGCCAACGCGCGCTACGGCGCCGAGGCGCGGCTGCAGGTCGTCCGGGAGGCGGAGCGCTACGCCGTCGTCGTCACCCGGACCGGCGTCGGCGAGCCCGACGCCCTCCCGGCCCTGGCCGGGCGGAAGGTGGCCTTCTCGCGCGACATCACGGACGGCCTGAGGGCCGTCCTCGTCGAGGAGCTGTCGCGCTGGGCGCCCGGATGGGTCGAGGTCCCCGCCCCGAGCGACAAGGAAGCGGTGCGGCTCCTCGTCGAGTCGGCCTCGGACGTGGCAGCCGCGGCCTCGCGCCACGTCTTCTCCGGCCCCCGGGACCTCGTCGGCGACGGGCGGAAGGAGCTGGAGTACGACCTCCCGGGGTCGCTGGCGAGGAGCCGCGTCGTCTTCAAGACGGCCCAGCCGGTGCGGCAGCACGTCACGGCCTACTACGGGGCCGTCTACACGCGGACCGACTCCGGGGTCCAGCGTCTCGAGGACCTGGCCGGCAAGCCGTTCGCCTTCTCGGACGCCACCTCCACGTCGGGCTTCGTCTTCCCGCAGAACCTCCTGAACGCGCACGGCGTCAAGCTGGGCCACGTCTACTTCGCCGGCGGGCACCCGAACGTGATCCAGGCGGTCCTGGACGGCAAGGTGGCCGGCGGCGCGTCGTTCTACTCGCCCCCCGGGAAGGTGAACGAGGTCGAGCGGACGTTCGTCGCCGACGCGCGCCACATCCTGATGAAGCGGCTCCCCACGGACGAGGAGCGGCTCGCCTTCCTCGACACGGTCCGCGTCCTGAAGCTGACCGACCCCGTCCCCAACGACGTCTGCTGCGTGCGGCGCGGCTTCCCGCGCCCGGTCTGGGAGCGGTTCGAGCGGTCGCTCCAGCGGTTCCTCGCGACCCCCGAGGGGCTCCGGGCCTACCTCGACCTCGTCGCCGCGGTGGCGGCGCGGCCGATCGACGACGCCGCGTTCGACGGCTTCCGCGCCGCGCTGAAGGGGGCCGGGATCAGCGCCGGGGCCCTGATGGACGCCGAGGAGGAGAAGCTCCGGAAGAAGCGCGAGGCCGCGGGGGCGAAGAAGTGACCGCGCCCGCCCCGCCCGCCGTCCGGACCGAGAAGCTGACGAAGGTCTTCCCGGACGGGGTCCGGGCGCTCGACGGCGTCGACCTGGAGGTCCGCGAGGGGGAGTTCCTGGCGGTCCTGGGCCTCTCCGGCTCGGGGAAGTCGACCCTCCTCCGCTCGATCAACCGGCTCCTCGAGCCGACCTCTGGGCGCGTCGTCGTCTTCGGGAACGACGTCACGCACGCGCAGGGGGCCGGGCTGAGGGCGCTCCGGCGCGAGGTCGGGATGATCTTCCAGCAGTTCAACCTGGTGAAGCGCCACACGGTCCTCGAGAACGTCCTCTCGGGCGCCCTCGGGCGGACCGGGGTCGTGAGGAGCCTCCTCGTCAGCTTCCCCGAGGCGGAGACGGCGCGCGCGATGGCCTGCCTGGCCCGCGTGGGCCTGGCCGACAGGGCCGGCTCCCGCGCCGACGCCCTCTCCGGGGGCCAGCAGCAGCGCGTGGCGATCGCGCGGGCGCTGATGCAGAGCCCGCGCCTCTTCCTGGCCGACGAGCCGGTCGCCTCGCTCGACCCGGCGCTGCGCCACTCCGTCATGCGCCACGTCGAGGCGCTCAACCGGGTGGAGGGGCTGACGGTCGTCTGCTCGCTCCACGACATCGACCTCGTCGGCCGCTACGCCACGCGCGTCGTGGCGCTGCGCGAGGGGCGGCTCGTCCACGAGGGGCCGCCGTCGGAGTTCTCGCTCCCGACGCTGAAGGCGATCTACGGGGACGAGGCGGAGGCGGGCTTCGCGCCCGGGGCCTGAGGAGCGCCGTGCCGAAGGCCGTCTCGCCCCGCTCGTCGCGCCTGGTCGGCCTCGTCTCCGACGTCTTCCTCCTCTCGACCCTCCTCCTGATGGCCGAGTTCCTCGCCCGCGCCCTCTGGGGAGAGTCGGAGGGGGGGACCGTGAGGACGCCGCAGGAGCTCCTGGAGCGGCTCCACTACCCGCTCCTCGTCGGGGCCGGGGCCCTCCTGGCCGTCCTCTGGCTCGTCCTGCGCGCGCGGGTCGGCCCCTCGCCGGGAATGGTCTTCGCCGGCTCCGTGACGCCCGAGGAGGACGAGGCGCCGTGGGAGACGACCGCGTGGGGCTGGACGACGGCGCTCCTCGTCGAGCTGACGTTCTTCACGGGCTGGCTCGTCACCGAGGTGGACGTCGGGACGCTCCTGACGGGCGCGGGGAAGGCGGCGGGTGTCCTGCGCGGCCTCGTCCACCCGTCGGGGACGGTCCTGTTCGAGGGGCTCGTCCTCCTCGTCCAGACCCTCTTCCTGGCCTTCATGGCGACGGCGTTCGCGATCCCGCTCGCCTTCGCCCTCTCGTTCCTGGCGGCCCGGAACTTGACGCGCGGCACGCGAACGTCGCGGGCGACGTACACCCTCGTCCGGACGGCGATGAACCTCGTCCGGGCGGTCGAGCCGCTCGTCTGGGCGCTCGTCTTCATCACGTGGGTCGGGATCGGGCCGTTCGCGGGGGTCCTGGCGCTCTGGGTCCACTCGGTGGCGTCGCTGGCCAAGCTCTACTCCGAGCAGATCGAGAGCATCGACCCGGGGCCGGTCGACGCGATCACGGCGACGGGGGCCGGGACGCTCCAGGTCCTCCGGTACGGGATCGTCCCGCAGGTCGTCCCGCCGTTCCTCTCGTTCACGATCTACCGCTGGGACATCAACGTCCGGATGTCGACCATCATCGGCTTCGTCGGGGGCGGCGGCATCGGCTACATCCTGAAGCCCCGCGTCGACCTGGGCGAGTGGGGCGAGGTGGGGACGCTCGTCCTCCTCATCGCCGTGGCCGTCTGGCTGATGGACGTCATCTCGGCGCGGATCCGGGAGAGGATCGTCTAGCCACGGGCGCGGCCTTCGGGCCGCGGGGCGCGCTCGGCGGTTCGGGCCTACGCGACCGATCGAACCCGCCGGAGGGCGCCCTTCTCCTCGAGCTCCCTGTGGACGGCGGAGGGGCTCAGCTCGAGCCCGTTCGGCCAGGCGAGCGCTCCGAGCTCGAGGAAGACGCTCGCGAAGAAGCCGGGCTCCCGGAGAGGCCGTGTCAGCTCCGTGTCGCGATCGACGAGATGGCGCACGTCGTACTCGCCGGCCGTCCCGTCGGAGAACTCGAGGCGGAGGAGCGAGCCCGCGACGGGCTCGACGCGGACGATCTTAATCATTGTCGGCTCCCGGGATCCGCTCCAGCGGCAGGAGGTCCTTCGCCCTGCTCCAGTTCCTCATCAGCTCCTCGGCGTGTGCGAGACACCACTCCCGGACGAGGCGCGCGGCCTGGGCCGGCAGGCGTCCTTCGAGGACCTCGCCCGACCCGATCGCGACGAAGGCCTCGAAGCCCTGGTACTCGGCGTGGACGTGCGGCGGCTCGTGGTCGTTGTGGTACATGCGGATCGAGATCCCGAAGAAGAACGAGATCACGGGCACTTGGTTCGGTCTCTCACGCGAGGATCGTAGCCCTCTTCGAGCTCTCCTGCGCTCTCCCGGACGCGGCGGGGTGCCACGCGGGTCACGGGGGTGGCTCCTTTCCGGCCGGGTCGGCTACGATCCATCGCCCGATTCCGTGTCTGAAGCGGAGTCGCTGATCCTGATCCGGGAGAAACCGGATGGAGTTCCGCAAACCAGGATGGGCTCACATTCTCGCGGCGGCAGTCGCGCTCTCCTGCTTCTGGCTGGAAACGGGGCGCGCCATCGCGCTCTCGGCCTCGGACCCTCCCGAGCAGCGCCTGCACGACGTCTGCCTGGCGGTCCTCTCCCCGGGGGAGGCGTGGAGAGTCGAGAAACTCGATCGCCAGCTGAGCGCAGCCCTGGTCTTGCGAAGGATCGAGATTCTGCTCTCTGCCGTCGATCGGGAGCACGGACAGACGCGGTTCGATGTGAGTGTGCGTGCGCAGCGAAACCCGTCCGAGAAGACCGCCGGGACCCTCTTCCTGGCTGTCAAGAAGGCAGGCGAGACTATCGGCCAATGCAAGCTCGAGGTCGTCTCAGAGGAGGCAGGTGAGGAGATCCTTCGGTCTTCCTTGACGATCCCCGTCGCCCAGTTCCAGTCGATGTGCTCGGAGCCTCCAGTGCCTTCGATCGCCCTCTGGCTGGAGACGCCGCCGACGCCGACCCCCGTCCCGACGAAGCCGGCCCGGACGGCCGCGCCGGCCGAAGAGGCCGTCTCAGCCTCCGCAGAGTCCGCTTCAAGCTCGGCATACGTTGGAACCGCCACGGCACGGCAGCTGTCCCGCCCGGTTGAGAAGCTGGTTTCCCCGGCGGAGCTTGGTCTGCCGCTTCCGAAGGGACTCGGTCGGCTGCAGCCGTCGCAGTACTGGCCGAGCGAAGCGCTGGCTGGACTGGTCTGCGACGACGTCAGCATAAAGGCCATTCGAGTCTGGAAACGAAAGCAGACAGAGAGTTCTGCCGTCTACGAGATCGAGTTCGACGTTTACGTCCGCGAGACCCGCGACAAGCTCGTATCGATCGACTATTCCGTGCGCAAGGAGAGCATCCAGCTCGGAGCGGGCCACATTGTCGACGGCGACTGCGAGGAGGACCGGACGACCACCCTGCGCGGTCGCATGGAGCTGCCAGCTGCCGAGTTCGAGGCAGCGTTCGCGAATGGCTCGCGGCCGGCGCTCGTCATCGTTCTCAACGTCAAGGAGAACTAGCGACGGCACCCGGACACGATCCGCGTGGCCTCCTCGGCCCGAACCGACCGAGGCGCGACCGCGCGTTCGGGGCCGGTGAGAACCGCCCGGTGCGGATCGAAGGCCAGCCGCTACGGAGTCCTGGGAGCCGTCGGAATCGCACAGCCGTCTCCGGTCCACCTGTCCGGGGCGCAGCCTTCGGGCGGCGGTCATAATCCGGGGATGGGCGGGAGCCTCCGGCGCGCGGTCTACCGCGCTCATTTTCTGGTCGCCTGCGTCGTCGGCGCGGCGGTGTTCCTCGGCCTGTCGGTCGCCGGGATCCTCTTCGCGGCGCTCGTGCCGCCGTGGCGCAAGCGGGCGCCGCACGTCTTCGCCCGGGCGTTCGCCTGGACGATGCAGGGGGTCCTCGGGTGGCGGATCGTCGTCGAGGGGCGCGAGCGGCTCGCAGCCTCGGCGCCCGCCGTCTTCGCCGTGACGCACCAGTCGAACCTGGACATCGTGGCGTACGGCACGACCTTCCCGCCACGGACCGCGGTCGTCGGGAAGCTGGAGGTGCGCAAGATCCCCCTCTTCGGCTGGTTCTTCGCCGCCACCGGCAACATCCTGATCGACCGCGGCAACCGCGACCGGGCGCACGCGACGATCGCCCGGGCGGCCGAGCGGATCCGGTCCGAGCGGCTCTCGGTCTGGATGTTCCCGGAGGGGCACCGCAACCAGCGGCCGGAGCTCCTGCCGTTCAAGAAGGGGGCCTTCCACCTCGCCCTCGCCGCGCGGGTGCCGGTCGTCCCGATCGCAAGCGACCCGATCGCCACGGTCCTCGACGGGCACCGCATGTTCGTGCGCCCGGGGACCCTGCGCGTGAGGGTCCTGCCGCCGGTCCCGACCGAGGGGAGGGACGAGGGGGACGTGGACGGCCTCCTCGAGGACGTGCGCGCGGCGCTCCAGCGCTCCCGGGACGAGCTGGCCGCCTCGGCGCGGGCGCCGATCGCGTAGCGCTCGGCGAGGCTCAGGCCTCCGGGCGCGGCGGGCCGGGGCGCATCTCCACGGGGAGGGTCACGAGGAACGTCGAGCCCTCGCCCGGCGCGCTCGCCACGGAGATGTCGCCCCCCATCATCCGGCTGAAGTGGCGGCTGATGGCCAGCCCGAGGCCCGTCCCGCCGTACCGCCGCGTCGTCGAGGCGTCCCCCTGCGTGAAGGACTGGAAGAGGCGCGCCGTCTGCTCCGGCGTCATGCCGATGCCGGTGTCCTTGACCGTGGCCAGGACGTGCTCCGCGTCGCGCCGCAGCGAGAGGGAGACTTCCCCCCGGTCGGTGAACTTCGCGGCGTTGGAGAGGAGGTTCAGGAGGACCTGCCGCAGCTTCTTGCGGTCGAGGAAGACGGAGCCGAGGTCCCCCGGCACGTCGAGGGCGAGCCGGTTGGCGTTCCGGTCGAGGAGCGGCCGGACCGTCTCGCCCACCTCGCGCACGAGCGGCGCCAGCTCGAACCGCTCGGGGAAGACCTCCATCTTCCCCGCCTCGATCTTGGAGAGGTCGAGGATGTCGTTGATCAGGTCGAGGAGGTAGCGCCCCGCCCCGTGGATCCGCGCCACGTCGGTCCGCATCGCCTCGTCCCCGCGAGCGGCGGCCTCGTCCAGGAGCATCTCGGCGTACCCGAGGATGGCGTTGAGCGGCGTCCTCAGCTCGTGGCTGACGTTGGCGAGGAAGGCGCTCTTCGCCCGGCTGGCGGCCTCCGCGGCCTCCCGCGCCTCCTGCTCGGCGGCCGCCGAGAGCTCGAGCGCCGCCGTCCGCTCGGCGACGCGCTCCTCGAGGCGGCGGTTCTGCTCGGCGACCTCCCTGTAGAGCCGCGCGTTCTGGAGCGCGACCGCCACCTGGTTGCCGACCGTGAAGAGGAGCTCCGCGGCCTCGCCGGGGATCGGCCGGCCCGACGGCCCGTTGTCGACGAAGAGGGCGCCGATGGGGCGGCCCTGGAGGAGGAGCGGCGTCCCGAGGACCTCGCGGAAGCCGAGGAACGCGGCCATCTTCCGGAGCCGCTCGCTGCCGGTCGTCACGTCGGTGACGTGAATGGGCCCCTTCTCGCGCGCCAGCCGGACGACGATCGACCCCTCCTCGTCCGCCGGCACCTCGAAGGCGGCGAGCGCCCTCTCGGTCTGGGGGTCGCTCCCGTAGAGTCGCGTCGCCGTGAAGACGCCGCGCTCCTCGTCGAGGAGCATGAGCGCCGCGCGGTCGAACCCGAGGCTCCTCGTCACCGCCGCCAGGAGCCGGTCGGTCAGCTCCGGGAGGTCGAGCGTGGAGGCGAGGGCGCGGCCGACCTCGGAGAGCGCCGTCAGGTCCGCGAGCCGCCGCGAGAGCGCCGCGTTGGCCTGCTGCAGCTCGGCGGCGGCCGCCGCCGTCCGGTCCACCTGCTCCTCCAGGATCTGCCGTTGCTCGAGGAGGAGGGCCTCCTGACGCTCGCGCTCGTGGCGGAGGATCGCGTGCCGCCACGACGTCCACGAGAGGAGGAGCGGGAGCGGGGTCAGGGCGGCGAGGAGGTCGTGCCAGGGGGGCTGGGCGGCGTAACCGAGGAGGAGCGCCGCGGAGGCCAGGCCCCCGGCCAGCAAGCGGCCCGTCCCCTCGGGCCGGCCCTGCGCCCACGTGAAGCGCCACTCGCAGAACTCGTCCCCGTCCGCCTGGCACCGGATGTCGGAGACGAGAGCGGGGGGGAGCCCGGGGCGCAGGAGCGGCGGGATGGCGACGTAGGCCCCCTTGTAAGCCTCGCACGACATCGAGAGCCACCGCCCGCGCAGCGGCGGCGGGACCTCCGGGAGCTGCGAGGCGGCCGACCAGCGGACGACGGCCGAGCGGGAGGAGGTCTCGACGACCCGGATGTCGGTCCTGACGAACTTCGCCGTCAGGGCGGGGAGGACGGCGTAGACCTGCCGGAGGGGGAGCGGCGTGAAGGCCGCCACGATGCTCCGCGGCGAGACCTTCGCCCCGCGGTCGAAGACGAAGCGGGGGTCGCCGGAGATGTCGCGGCAGGTCTCGACGAGGTGCAGCTCCAGCTCGCGCGAGTAGAAGTTCCCCTCGGAGAGGAGCATCTCGGCCGAGACGTGCCAGCGCGGCTCCCCCGTGGCCTCGTTCAGCCGCGCGACGAGGGCGTCGAGGGCGGTCTCCTTGGCCGCCTCGACCGCGGCGAGGAGCTCCGCGGGGCTCGCGGCCGCCGCGGTGACCCGTGCCCTCGCCTCGACGAGGTCGAGGAGGTGGCGGACCGTCCCCGCGACGAGCTTGCCGTTGACCTGCCGGATCGGCTCCCCCCGCGCGTCCACCCCGAAGGGGGGGCCGTGAAACGGCGGCAGCGGCTCCGCGGACGGGGGCCGCGCCCGGCGGACGGAATCCGGAGAGGTCACGTCTCTGGTGCGAGGATAGTGCGCCGGGGGCCTTCGAGGCGAGCGCCGGCGCTCAGCCGCCGCCCAGGAGCGGCTCGTCCAGGCTCCTCAGGTCCGCGCCGGGCAGGCCTCCCGGGAAGCGCTCGCGGACCTGCTCGAGGGCGGCGAGCGCCACGCCGAGGTGCCGGTCGCGGGTGTCGCGGTAGAACTCCTGGGCCGCGCGCGAGAGCTTCGGCTTGCCGTGGAGCGGCTTGTCGCTGACGCACAGGAGCGCGGCGGTCGGGATCCGGTACCGGAAGCCGTTGGCCGCCACCGTCGCCGACTCCATGTCGATCGCCAGGCTGCGCGAGAGGACGATCTCCTCCAGGACGCGCCCCTGACCGAAGTCCCAGTTCCGGTTGGCCGTGGAGTAGACGGTCCCGAGCCGGTAGGGGAGCCCCTCGGCCTCGAGGGCGCCGAGGAGGAGCGTGTTCAGGAGGTGGTTCGACGTGATCGGGACGCTCGTCGGCAGGACGTCGTCCAGGATCCGGTCCCCGCGCATGTACGCCGTGGCCAGGACCAGGTCTCCGATCTCCTGGTGGTTCCGGAGCCCTCCGCAGTGCCCGACCATGACCATGGCGTCGGGGCGGAGGACGGCGGCGTGGTCCGTGATCGTCTTGGCGTTCGAGGGGCCGACGCCGATGTTGACGATCGAGACGCCGGAGTGGTCCTCGCGGGTGGCGTGCCACGCGGGCATCTGGACGCCGGCGCGCGCGGGGCCGACCGCCCCGGGGAAACGGGCGCGGAACGCCTCGACGTGCATCCCGTAGTTCGTGAAGAGGACGAACCGCTGGAAGAGCTCGGGGGCGGTCCCCGTGTAGTGCGTCAGCCGCTCCAGCGAGAGGTCGATCCGCTCGGGCCGGAAGAGGAAGAGCTTCTTCTGCCTCAGGTCCCAGCCCCCCTCGTCGAGGGCGGTCAGGAGCGCCGGGTCCTCCAGCGGGACGCGCGGCCGCGAGGGCGAGACCGTCAGCCGCGCCCCGCGCGCGGCCAGGCGCGTCAGCTCGCGCTCCAGGTACCAGCGGACGGCGCCGGGACGGGCGAACTCGCCGGTGAGGACCGGGTTGTGGCGGGACCAGGGGCGCTCGACGGTCAGCTGCGGGTAGCGCCCCGCGGCGTAGACCGCCTCCATCGCGTCGCAGAGGGACGCCACGCCGGGGGCGAGCCGCGAGGCGTCCGAGCCCTCGGGGAGGTGCAGGGACTCGGTCACGAACGTCCCCTCCCCGACTTCGTCCGCCGCGGGGCCGGCCCGAGCGCGGGGAGGAGGGCCAGGTCCATCCCCGACGCCGCGAAGACGTCGACCGGGACCAGGCGCATCCGGGCGACCAGGTCGCGGTCCGCCGAGACGGCGGGGTCGCCGCCGAGCGAGGCCGTCGCGAGGTCGACCCAGCCGCGAGCCTCGGGGTCGTTCGCGAGCGCGTAGATCACGAACTTGGCCTCCTTCCGCTCGGAGACGAGGCCGGCCCGCTTCAGGACCGACAGGTGGGTCGAGACGGTCGAGGCGGACAGGCCCAGCACGGCCGTCATCTGGCAGACGCAGAGCTCGCCGGAGGCGAGCATCGAAAGGAGGCGGAGGCGCGCGGGGTGGGCGAGCGCCTTCGCCCTCGCCACGCTCGACGGGAGGGGAAGGCGCACCATGCGGTGATGTTAGCCCGCCCCGCCCTCGGTAAGATCCCTCCGACGGCCCCGCCGCCGTCCGAAGGAGATCGCCCGCCATGAAGAAGGTCGTCCTGCTGCGCCACGGCGAGAGCCAGTGGAACCTCGAGAACCGCTTCACCGGCTGGACCGACGTCGACCTCTCCCCGAAGGGCGTCGAGGAGGCGCACGAGGCCGCCCGCCTCCTCCGCGAGGGGGGCTACACGTTCGACGTGGCCTACACCTCCGTCCTCAAGCGGGCCATCCGGACGCTCTGGATCGTCCTGGACGACATGGACCTGATGTGGCTCCCCGTCGTCCGGTGCTGGAGGCTGAACGAGCGGCACTACGGCGCGCTGCAGGGGCTGAACAAGGCCGAGACCGCGGCGAAGTTCGGGGAGGACCAGGTCAAGGTCTGGCGCCGGAGCTACTCCGTCCCGCCGCCCGCCCTGACGGCCGACGACGAGCGGTTCCCCGGCCGCGACCGGCGCTACGCGGGGCTCTCCCCGTCCGAGCTGCCGCTGACCGAGTCGCTGAAGGAGACCGTCGCCCGCTTCGTCCCCTACTGGGAGCAGGTGATCGCCCCGGCGGTCGCGAGCGGGCAGCGCGTCCTGATCGCGGCCCACGGCAACAGCCTCAGAGCGCTCGTGAAGTACCTCGACGGGATCTCCGACGACGAGATCGTGGGCCTGAACATCCCGACCGGCGTCCCCCTCGTCTACGAGCTGACCGACGACCTGAAGGCGGTCCGCAACTACTACCTGGGCGACCCGGAGGCGGTGGCGAAGGCGGCCGCGGCCGTGGCGGCGCAGGCGAAGGCCCGGTAACGCCCCCGGCAAGGGCGCCGGCCTCAGGCCGGCGCCCCGCCCTCCTCGCGGAGCGTTATGACGGAGAAACGCGCTCCCATCGGGTCGCAGAGGAGGGCGAAGCGTCCCACGTGCTCGATTTCCCTCGGCGCCAACACGGCCGCGCCGCCGAGCGCGGCGGCCTTCGCCGCCGTCGCGTCGCAGTCGGGGACGTGGAAGTACGGCATCCAGTGCGCGGGGACGCCGGCCCACATGTCGCCCTCCAGCGTGAACAATCCGCCGATCGGCTGGCCCTCGCGGTAGATCTCGACGTAGCCCGCGACGTCCGAGCCCTTCCAGACCCACCCGAAGAGGCCGCCGTAGAAGGCCCTCGCCCCTGCGGCGTCCCGCGTGGCGAGCTCGGTCCAGCAGAGGGCCCAGTCCTCGCCGACGAGGCGGGCGCCGACGTGCCCGCGGGCCTCCCAGAGCGCGAAGGAGGCGCCCTCCGGGTCCTTCACGACCGCCATCCGGCCTATCCCTTCGACGTCGAAGGGGCCGGAGAGGACGGTCCCGCCCAGCTCCCTCGCCCTCCCGGCCGAGGCGTCGGCCGAGGCGGTGGAGACGTACGTCAGGAAGTGGGACGGGACCCCCTGCGCCTTCTCCCCGTCGCCCAGCGTCCGGAGCCCGGCGACGTCCAGCCCCCGCACCTGCAGGAGCGAGTACGTGCCTCCCGAGGAGGGGACCTCGACTCCTGCCCAGCCGAAGAGGCCGGAGTAGAAGGCCTTCGCCTTTGCGGGGTCGGGGGTGGCCAGCTCGGGCCAGCAGAACGAACCGGGCAGGAGCTCCGTGCGTTCGGACATGGTCGTCCTCCTTCGGCTCTTCTCAATCATACGCAAGCGCGGGAGACGGGTTCTCAGGAGCGTAGACTCCCCCCGCCGTGCGGTACGTGGCGTTCCTCCGGGCGATCAACGTGGGCGGGCGCGTCGTGAAGATGGAGCGCCTGCGGGAGCTCTTCTCGGAGGCGGGCTTCGCGGACGTGGCCACGCACGTGGCGAGCGGCAACGTCCTCTTCGCGTCCCGGCGGGGCGGCGAGAGCGCGGTGGAGAAGCGGATCGAGCAGGCGCTCGGCGCCGCGCTCGGCTACGAGGTGGCGGCGTTCCTGAGGACGCCGTCGGAGATGGAGACGGTCGCCGCGCGCGAGCCCTTCCCGGCCGCGGCCGCGGCGTCGGCCCACGGCCAGTACGTCGGCTTCCTGAAGGTCCCCCTCCGCCGGGACGAGGTCCGCCTGGTCGAGGGCGTGCGCACCCCGAACGACGACCTGCGCGTCCAGGGCCGCGAGATCCACTGGCTCTGCCGGGAGCGGTCCCCGAAGTCGATCGCCCTGCCGGGCCGGATCGAGAGGGCCCTGCGCATCCCGGCCACCTTCCGGAACGTCACGACGGTCCGGAGCGTCGCCGCCCTGCTCGGGGAGGCGGACTGAAGGCGGCCGGGTACCTCCTCGGGCTCCTCTGTGCGGCGCCTCTCGTCGTCTTCGCCCTCGGCATCCTGGCGCTCGGGCACGCGATCGCCACCCGGAACCCCTTCGTCCTCGTCGCCCAGGCGGCGCTCGCCTTCGTCTGGGGGATCCCGCTCCTCTTCCTCGCCGCCGCCGCGCTCCTCTCCTGCGCCTTCTTCCCGCGCGGGCGGGTCGGCGGCTCGGTCGTCGTCCTCCTCCTCGACGTCGCCGCGCTCGTCGTGGTCGTCCGGGCGACGGGCCTCCCGGGGGGTCCCGGCGAGGCCGCGTTCCTCGCCCCCGCCCTCGTCTCCCTCTGGCTGCACGGGCGGATCCTCCTCGCCTCGCGCGGCGCCCGGAAAGCCGCCGGGCCCCCTTCCGGGGGCCCGGGGCGGGATCCGGCGGAGGGGACGGCGGGTCAGGCGACCGTCACGTCCTTGCAGAGGTAGACGTCCTGGATGGCCCTCAGGAGCGCGGCCCCCTCGGCCATCGGCTTCTGGAACGCCTTCCGGCCGGAGATGAGGCCCGTGCCGCCCGCGCGCTTGTTGATGACGGCGGTGAGGACCGCCTGCGCCAGGTCGTTCTTCCCCGAGGCGCCGCCCGAGTTGATGAGGCCCATCCGGCCCATGTAGCAGTTCGCCACCTGCCAGCGGGTCCAGTCGATGGAGTTGCCGGCGGCCAGCTTCTCGTAGACGAGCTTGTTCGTGTGTCCGAAGGCGACGGCGGTGTAGCCGCCGTTGTTCTCGGGCTGCTTCTGCTTGATGATGTCGGCCTCGATCGTCACGCCGATGTGGTTGGCCTGGCCGGTCAGGTCGGCCGAGACGTGGTAGTCGACGCCTTCCTTCTTGAACGCCGAGTTCCGGCAGTAGCACCAGAGGACGGTGAACATCCCGAGCTCGTGCGCCCGGGCGAAGGCCTCGGAGACCTCCTGGATCTGCCGGCGCGACTCGGACGATCCGAAGTAGATCGTCGCCCCGATCCCCGCGCAGCCCATGTCGAAGGCCTGGTCGACGGCGACGTACATCGTCTGGTCGTACGTCAGGGGGTACGTCAGCGTCTCGTTGTGGTTGATCTTCAGGATGAAGGGGATCTTGTGGGCGTACTTCCGCGCCACGGCGCCGAGGACGCCGTAGGTCGAGGCGACGGCGTTGGCCCCCCCCTCGATGGCCAGCTTCACGATGTTCTCCGGGTCGAAGTAGATCGGGTTCGGGGCGAAGGAGGCGGCGCCCGAGTGCTCGATCCCCTGGTCGACGGGGAGGATCGAGACGAAGCCGGAGCCGGAGAGCCGCCCCGTCCCGAACATCCAGGCCAGGCTCTTGAGGACGTTCACCGGGCGGTCCGTCGGGATGAAGACCCGGTCGACGAAGTCGGGGCCGGGCAGGTGCAGGAGCGACTTGTCGATCCCCTTGCACTCGTAGTCCAGGAGCGCGGCGTTGTCGCCCAGGAGCTGGCGGATCTTGTCGATCATGGACGGCCTCCTCGGCGTGGATCGTAGCGTCTCGGGGCCGGGTTTTCAGGTCCCGGCGTCGTGGCGGATTCGGGCGGTTCGTCGCGTCCCGGCCCGGCCGGATCCCCGGGGCCGCCGCTCAGCCGTCGGCGCCCGGCAGCCTGAGGCCGGCCCCGGGCCCGAGCGGGAGGCCGAGGAGGTACCAGGCCCCCAGGAGGACGGTCCAGCTGGACAGGAAGGCGAGCGTGTACGGCAGCATCGTGGCGATCAGCGTCCCGAGGCCGGCGTCCTTCTGCCAGCGCTGGAGGAACGCCAGGATGAGGGGGAAGTACGACATCGTCGGCGAGATGACGTTGGTGACGCTGTCTCCCACCCGGTAGGCGGCCTGCGTCAGCTCGGGGCTGTAGCCGAGCAGCATGAACATCGGGACGAACACGGGCGCCAGGATCGCCCACTTGGCCGAGGCGCTCCCCATGAACAGGTTCACGAGGGCCGAGAGGACGACGAACGAGACGACGAGCGGGAGCCCGCCGAGGCCGACCGCCTCCAGGGCGGTCGCCCCCTCGACGGCGACGATCAGGCCCAGGTTCGACCAGCTGAAGAGGGCCACGAACTGTGCCGCGAAGAAGCAGAGGACCAGGTACGACCCCATCGTCTCCATCGAGGCGTTCATCCCCTTGACGACGTCGAGGTCCTTGCGGATCGACCCGGAGACGACGCCGTAGGCCAGGCCCATCAGCGCCGAGGAGACGAAGACGAGGGCGACGATCCCGTTCATGAACGGGGAGCGGAGGAGGCTCCCGGTCTGGGCGTCGCGGAGGAACCCGGAGTCCGGGACCGTCCCGAGGAGGACGACGGCCGCCAGCGCCGCGCCGGTCAGCCCGGCGGCGCCGAGAGCCCTCTTCTCCTTCCGCTCGAGCGGCCGGAGCTCCTCGCCGCCCCCGGCGCCCTCCCACCGGGGAAGGCGGGGGAGGACGACCCTCTCGGTGACGAGCGTGCCGACCGCGGCGATCACGAAGGTGGAGACGGCCATGAAGTACCAGTTGCACGCCGGGTTGACGAGGTACTTCGGGTCGACGATGTGGGCGGCCTCCTGCGTCAGCCCGGCCAGGAGCGGGTCGACGGTGCCGAGGAGGAGGTTGGCGCTGTAGCCTCCGGAGACCCCGGCGAAGGCCGCCGCCACCCCGGCGATCGGGTGCCGCCCGACCGAGGCGAAGACGGCTCCCGAGAGCGGGACGAGGAGCACGTAGCCGACCTCGCTCGCCGCGTTCGAGAGGATGCCCGCGAAGACCACGACGAACGTCAGCGCCCCGCGGGGCGCCCGCGAGACGAGCAGGCGCATGGCCGCGCCGACGAGGCCGCTCCTCTCGGCGATCCCGATGCCCAGGAGGGCGACGAGGACGGTCCCGAGCGGGGCGAAGCTCGTGAAGTTCTTCACGAGCCCCTCCAGGAGGCGGTGGAGACCGGCGACGGAGAGGAGGTTGACCGGCTCGATCGGGCTGCCGGTGGCCGGGTGGCGGACCGAGAAGCCGAGGCCGGAGGCGACCGCGGACAGGACGACGACCGCCACGGCCAGCCCCAGGAACAGGGTCACGGGGTTCGGCAGGGCGTTGCCCCCGCGCTCCACGACGCGCAAGAACCGGTCGAAGAGGAGGACCCGTCCCGCTCCCGCCACGAGCCCTCTCCGTCCCGGGGCGGCTTCCGGATGGCCTCCCGGCGGGGTCCGCTGCTCAGGCCAGGAAGACGAAACGGACGGAGAGGTAGATCCCGACGGCGACGAAGACGGCCCCGGTGACCCGGCGCGCCCAGAGGTCGAAGGCGCCGACCCGCTTCAGGGCCGCGGCGAGCGCCCTCGTCCCGGACGCGGCGAGGAGGGCCAGCACCGCCACCGGAAGCGCCGTCCCGAGCCCGTAGACGACCGGGAGGACGACGCGCGAGCCGTGCTTCAGCGAGAGCGGCACGAGGCTGCCGAAGAAGAGGGCCGCCGAGACGGGACAGAACGAGAGCGCGAAGAGGGCGCCGAGGAGCGCCGCGCCCCCGGCTCCGCCGTCGGCCGCCTTCCGGCGCAGGCCGTCGCTTCCCGCCGCCGTGGAGAGCCCGAACCGGACCAGGTCGAGCAGGTACGTCCCGACGAGGACCAGGAGCGGCCCGAGCAGCTTGTTCATGTACCGCTGCAGGGCCTGCGAGAGACCGGGGACCGAGAGGAGACCGAGGACGACGACCGCGCTGACGGCGGCGTAGGTGGCGGCGCGGCCGAGGGAGTACGTGGAGGCCGAGAGGAGGACGCGGGAGGGCCGCTCGATCCTCCGGGCGATGTAGGAGACCGCGGCGACGTTCGTCGCCAGCGGGCAGGGGCTGATCGAGGTCAGGATCCCGAGCCAGAGCGCCGCGGCGACGGCCGCCGCGAAGTCCGGCGTCACGCCGGCCCCAGGTAGTCCCGGACCTCCCGCTCGACGTAGCTCTGGAAGCCCTCCGGGTCGTTCAGGAGCTTCCAGACCTGGTCGAGGTTCTTCCAGCGGACCTCACGGCCGTCCCTCACCTCGGAGACGACGACGGACTTCGTGTAGAGCCGGTAGTCCCGGACGAAGTGGGCGTTTCCGGGCTCGTCGAGGTTGACGAGGCGCCAGACGAGACGCTTCTCGGCCAGCGGCACCGCGAACCGTGTGGTCACCGTCGTCGACGCGAGGTCCTCGATCTTCAGGCAGGAGGCGCAGCGGGCCGTGGCGTGGAAGTACGTCACCACGACGGTGGAGCGGCCCTCGGCGGGCGGCCTCCTCTCCTCGGCCGGCGCGGGGGCGGCGGGGGAGGGCGACGGGGCGCGCCGGGCCTTCGCCGCTCGAGGCTTGGGCGCGGGGGCCT
>RHKY01000075.1 GCA_008363385.1 Acidobacteriota bacterium
CCGCTTCGAGCAGCCGGCGTCTTTCCTCAGCGCCACCGACCAGCACTACTCGCCTCCCATCCGGATCGACGTACTTGAGTGGGTTATTACGGGCGTAGGCGTACCTGTTCCAGCTCGCGGGGTCCTCGACCCTTCCGTTCTGCGCGTCCACCGACGTGAACCGCCCGACGACGCCCCGGTAGAACCTCGCGTGGTCGTAGTGGTTCCAGGAGCCGGAGTCGAGCTCCATCGAGGCGAAGCCGAGCTTCGGGCTGGTCGTGGTCTCGGGAAGCCTCTCTCCGTACGGCCAGTACTTGAAGAGGCCCAGCGTCTGCCCGGTGGCGCTCGTCTCGATCCGGGGCGTGCCGAGGTGGTCGGAGGCGTAGAACTTCCAGCCGCTGAAGCTCTGCAGCCGCTCGAGCGTGGCGACCTGGAGGTTGCCGAGGTAGAAGTAGTCCTTCGCGACGTTCACCGTCCCCAGCTGGTTCACCTGGACCAGCTCGGTCTGGAGCCTCTGGTCCTGGTCGCGGAGCGTGACGTAGGCGGTGCCGCCGGTCTGCAGAGGCATCGCCCGCGACCAGCCGGCGCCGGTCAGCGGCCTCGGGTCGGAGGGGTGTGCCATCTGGCCGCCGGGGCGGGCGAAGTACCCGAAGACGTCCACGATCGCGTCGGCGCCCGAGCCGGCGGAGAGGGAGGCGGCGAGCGAGAAGCTGCCGGTGCGGGCGTTCAGCTGGACGTCGACCCGCGATGCCGACACGTAGCCGGGGCGGACGACCGCGGTGGTCACGACGGGCGGAGGAACGAGCCCCGTGGCGAACGAGGTGATGTACCCGTCGCCGGGCCCCAGAACGGACGTCACGTTCACCGCGAGAGCCTGGGCGTTTCCCGCGACCCCGCAGTGGCCCCGGGCCAGGAAGTCCCTCTGCCCGCCGTTCGGGATCGCGGGCGGCCCGGTGTGGACCGCCGCGGCGCCGAGACGGGTGTCGACCAGGCGGCACGGGGTGAGAGGGAAGAAGAGGTACTGCCCGGCGACGGTGAGCGTCACGCTCGTCTGCTGCGAGCCGAAGGCGTCCGTCGCCACGATCGTCAGGAAGTAGATCCCGGACTCCAGCGGCGTGCCGGAGAGCTGACCCGTCGAGGCGCCGAGCGCCAGGCCGGCCGGGAGCTGCGTGGGCGTCGACCAGGTCAGGGGCTGCGTCCCCCCCATCGCGGTGAAGGTGTGGCTGAAGTACGTGCCGGCGGTGGCTGTGAGGGTGCCGGGGTTGACGAGCGTCAAGGGCGCGGTGATCGCCCCGATCCGGACGACCCGCTCCCCGGCTCCGTCGTAGAGGTACTGGTCGTCCACGCTGGCGATCGTGTCACGGTACGCGACCTGGCGGGAAAGGAGGTCATAGGAGTACGTCGACCCCGAGCCGTGCTTGGTCAGGTTCCCCATGCCGTCGTACGTGATGGAGCGCGCGACCGTGCGGAGCCGGTTCGTGACGGGGTCGGGGTCCGGGCTCCGCGACAGCCCGTCCCGCGTCCATGAGCTGATGTTCCCCCAGGCGTCGTGCCCGAGCGTCTCCGTGTGCTGGATCGAGCCGGACGCCGAGTAGACCGTCGCGCCGATCAGGCGCGAGCGCGCGTCGTAGGTGAAGCTGTCCCCTCCGATGGCAGTGACGTTCCCGTCCCCGTCGTAGCCGAAGAGCCCGGTGTCGAAGGGGGTTCCCGAGACGGGCGCCGTGGAGATCCTCCGGGGCCGGGGCCTGCCCCACGGGTCCGGCTCGATCGTCGTGACGACCCCGTTCGCGGTGGTGTAGGAGGCGAGGCTGCCGGACGGTCCGTACGTCGCCGACGAGACCACGGCCTGCGCGGCCTGGCCGTTCTCGGAGGCCTCGGTCTTCGTGAGGAAGCCGGACTTGTACGTGTAGGTCTCGTTCAGCCGCGTCCCCACGGAGGAGAGCTGCGGGTGCGCGTGGCTGGCCAGCTGCCCGAACCACCCGTAGGTCCAGCGCTCGTCGGCGGTGAGGGCGGGGGTCGAGAGGAGGGTCTGCTTGAAGGCAAGCCGCCCGGAAGCGGACCCGTAGTCGAAGCTCTCCGTGACGATTCCCGACGCCGCCCCCAACTTGTCGAAGTTGAACCCGATCCGCTGGGTGAGACGCCCGAGCGGGTTCTGGCCGGTGTAGCCGACCCCGTCGTAGCGGTTCTCGAGGTATCGCTTCCCGTCCACGTCGAGCGTCTCGAGCCGGCCCAGGGCGTCGTAGTCGTAGAGGAACGTCCGGTGGGTGACTTTCGGATCGGGGCTGACGGCCGGCCAGATGACCCTCTTCTCGAGGGCGTTGCCGAGCGCGTCGTATCCAGGGTACGCGAGGGTCGCTCGACGGTCCTCGTTCTCGCCCCGGGCGTCCCGGATCTCCGGGTGGCGCTCGTTCCGGAGGAACCCGTGGACGTCCCAGTCGAACTGCCGGACCTGGCCGCCAAAGTCGGGCTGCAAGAGGCCCGCGAGCTTGTCCGTGACGACGTAGCCGTAGACCGTCCCCGCCACGGAGCCTCCCACGGCCGGCTCGGACACCTCCACCACGCGGCCGAGGGCGTCCCGTCGCGTCGTGGTGGTGGCGCTCCCCGGCCCGACGCCGTGAACCGTGACCGTCTGGAGCGTGTCCGAGTGGGCCACGCTCCCGTCCTGGTACGAGATCGTGGTGGTGGCGCCGTCGGCCGCGACGACCTGACGGGGCCGGCCGAAGGGATCGAAATCCGACCGGGTCGTCCCCAGGGTCGTCTCGGTGGCGAAGCAGGAAGCGAGGTCGGTGGACCCCGAGGTTGTCAGGCAGGGGGTCCACTCCGAAACGAAGGAGTCGTGGCCGGCGGCGTCGTAGCGGGTCTGCCGCACGCTGAGGTAGCTACCGGTCGAGAGCGTGTTCGGCAGGCGGCGGACCTCGCGCACGAGACGGCCAAAACCGTCGTACTGGAAGGCCTCCAGGGGGCCGGAGCCGATCGTCGGTACGCCGTCGTTCGTGACCTTGCACCCGGGCCACGAGGGAGGCGACGTACTCGTGCGCTTGACGACGTACGCGGCCTTGTTGGCCGTACCGTCGTACCCGGAGTAGCAGTACCGGGTCGGCCATTCCCCAGACCCAACGCTGATGGTCAGCCGTCCGAACGTGTCGTAGCCGAAGCCGGTCGACAGCCCCGGGTTCGGGTCACGCGACAGAGTGACGAGCCCCGTCGTCGCGTCGCGTACGACGTCGAACAGGCGGTAGCCCACTCCATCGCGGGTCGTGTAGGAGAGGAGTCCGGTCGGAGAGAACGTCCTGAGCGTGACGAACGTGCCCTCGACCCCGCCGGTCCCCGAGAGGGTCTCGGTCTCCGGGTTGCCGTACCCGTCCGGGGTGAAGACTCGCGTGACCGTGCTGCCGTAGTCGCCTCGGGGGTCCGTGCGGGATACGGAGGTGAGGAAGCCTGGCACCGTCGAGCTGTAGCCGTAGAGCGTCTCGACAGTGTTCGGGGCGAGCCCAGCCGGGTCCGACACCTTCTCCCAGGACTTCCGCTTCAGCATCCAGTGGTCGGCGTCGGCGAGGGGCGTCCAGGTCGTCGTCCACACTCGTGTGCCGGGCCAGAAGCTGATGGCGGGACCGGGCAGGGTGTGGGTCAGCGTGGCCACCTCGTACTCGCGTGCCGCCGACGAGTAGGCCGATCGCGAGAGCTGCTCGCACGGGGTGGACGACTGGGAGCAGTCCCCTCCCTGGGTCGGGTTCGGCCCGTACCACGTCACCTCCTTCTGCTGTCGGACGTCGTACTTCAGCAGGTAGGAGTTCGGCCACCCGTCGAATCCCCAGTATCCGCACCGCGCGGTGCCCTCATCGGCCTCGTAGCAGGAGACGATCGACCGCGCCGGCGTGCCCGTCACGTTCTCGCCGTCGTAGTACCGGCGGACGAGCTCGATTCCGCTGCCGGTGACGGTCTGATCCGGCTTCTCTTCGGCGTAGCTGACGTGGAAGACGTAGCGCGTGGCGAAGTTCCCGCCGTTCCCCGAGGGCGAGATGACGAGGACGGCCCGGGCGATGCGGTCCTCGTGGATCTCGTCGGGGGAGTAGGTCTTCTTGATGAACTGCTTCCGCCGGTACTGCGTCGTGGACGTCGGCGATCCCGGAGAGACCGGGTCCGTTTCCGCCCGGGTCTCGACCGCGGGACTCGAGTCCAGATACGAGCGCATCCTCTCGCCCGGTTCGGGGTGCCCCGCAGAGGGTTCCTGGGATGGGATGTCGTCCGACTCGGGGTCGCCGCAGTTGCTCGTGAGCCCCATCGTACAGAGGCCGGAGGTCGTGCCGTAGCTGTACGAAATCCGACCGCCCGTCGGCACCGTGACGGTGTCCAACAACCCGGATGTCAAGCGGTCATTCCAGTCACCAGCCCTGGAATGGAACCTGTACCGCACGGGGTCTGCGTCCGCGCCGGAGAGACTGATCTCGTCGAGGATGGGGACCGCCGCCTCGTCGGTCTGGTCGAAGAGACACGTCGGGACGAGTCGCGCGTTGTCCCTGGGCCTTCTCGGAAGGCAGGTGGGGCCTCCGCTTCCGCCCGGGTTCCGGACGAACCTGGCCGTGAGGCTCCCTGCGGCGGTCGGGAAGGTGATCGTGGAGAGCACCGGCCAGACCACCGCCGGAGTCGAGCCGCAGGCGATGGACTGCTGATCCCAGGTGAACTCGATCCGTTGGGGGTTCGTGTCGGGCGTCAGGGTGATCCAATTCACCTTGAATGCGTCCGGGTGGTCATCGGCAGCCACATACTCGACCCTCAGGACGGTCCGGCCGAACCGGTCGATGATCTCCGTCAGGGCGAAGCGGTAGGTCTGGCTCCAGACCTCCTGCCTCACCGGGAAGTAGTCGATCAGGTCGAGCGACGAACCGGACACCGGACGCGGCCACCGGTATCGGTGGGTGAAGACATGGGCGGAGCCGTCCGGAAACCAGACCTTCGATCCCCCCCCGGGTACGGCGGTGATCCGGAGATTCGTGCCGTCCCGCGTCACCAGGCCGTCGTCGGTCGTGAAGAAGTAGTGTCTGCCCCCGTCCGGAGACCGATAGGCACCGTCGCCGACGTGTCCGAGGTCGAGAGTCCACCCGGTGCCGAGGGTGGGCGTTCCCAGGACGTTGGAGTAGGTGCAGGTGGACTCCCCGCCCGCCGCGGGGTAGCTCTCCATCTGCCAGTGCTTGGCCGTGTAGTACGCCTTCAGCTGCCAGGTCAATCCTGGGCTGAGCGGGTACTCGGGCCCCAGCGGGATCGCGAGGTTGAGGTCTCCGCTGAAGACGTTGACCGAGTCGACGCCGCGGGTGTCGTAGACGCCGCCGGGCTTGAACCCGGGGAGGGTCTCGTCCGGCTGGAACGGGAGGTCCTCGGCGTCGAGTCGCGCGAGCGGTGCGAGAACGAGGACCAGCAGGAGCAGCAGATGAGCGGTCGCGCTCCGCCAGGGTGCGGGATGCCGCGGGGCCGGGCAAGGTCGAGATGAGTCGACAGCGGCGACGGGACGGTACTGCATGGGGCGGGGATCTCATCAATTGGAGCCCTATCGAGTCGATGGATCAAACGTTTCATGTACCGTCTCTGTGATTCATCTTCTGGGTCGCCGCGGCGTCACGTCCGGAACGGACGGCCGGGGCGAAGGCCGCAGGGCCTCAGCGGATCGTGATCGCCAGCCGGACGATTCCGTCGGCGGGGCGGAGGACCTCGGCGACGCGGCAGCGGCTCCCGAGCAGGAGGCGGAGGTAGAGCCGGACCTGCCAGAGCGAGACGGGGCGGAGGTCGATCCGGACCGCGTCGGAGGAGCGGGCGCGACCGGGGTCTTCCCGTCGGTGACGGGCGGCGCGCAGTCGCAGCGTCAGGTCCCGGCAGGGCCAGGGCATCCACTCGAAGGACGGCGTGCTCGTGTGCAGCTCGACCGGGTGGTACCGGTGGGGGAACTCGAGGAAGAGCCAGCCCCCGGGACGGAGGACGCGGACGTGCTCGGCGAGGTACCGGAAGGGCGCCCGGGAGTGCTCGATCACGTGGGCCGAGACGACGGCCCCGAAGAAGCCGTCCGGCTGCGGCAGGTGCCGGCCGTCGTAGAAGAGCGGCCGGTAGGCCGGGTCGCCGGCGAACCGTGTCTCGGCGATGGCGAGGAGGTGCGGGTCGACCTCCGTGCCGTGGACCTCTCGGTATCCGTGCGCGCGCGCCACGATCATCTCCGAGCCGACGGCGCAGCCGGAGACGAGGAGGCGGTCCTTGGCGTCCGGAGGGACGAACCGGTCGAACCACGAGAAGCGCTCCTCGTATCCCTCGGAGAGGGAGAGGTGCGACGCGACGTGCTGGTCGACGTCCTTCCACCCGAGGGACGTGAGGTACTCCCGTAGGCGCTCCCGGCAGCGCGCCTCGTTCTCGGGGTCGAGAGGAGGGGGATTCAAGTGGGGGAACCTCGGAGCCCGGAGGATACGCGATCGTCCGGTGTCCTCTGCCGCAGGCGCTACATGTCGTAAAGGTCGGGGTCGTGCGAAGGGGGGAGGAGCTTCTTCCGCAGGCCCGTCAGGCGCGCGCCTTTCTCGTGGGCCTCCTTCCCGGCGCCCGCGCCGGAGAGGGGGTTCTGGTCGAAGACGTCGCCCATCTCCGCCTCGATCTTCTCGGGGTCCTCGCCAGCCTCCATCCGCCGGAAGGCCTCTTCGAGGCCCGCGTTCACCGGGAGCCCGGCCGCCTCGTAGACGCGCTTCATGAGCGCGGCGGCCTGCTTCGGGTCGTTCTCGTCGAGGCGGTCGATGTCCGACGCGAACGACTCCATCACCCGCGCGAGACGCTCGTCGTCGACGTCGGAGGTCGGGCCCTGGGCCGGCGGCGGCTCCTTCCGCCCCTTCGACACCGCGAACACCGACGCCCGCCGGGACATCTCCGCGCCGCCGCACCGCGGGCAGGCCGGGGTCGAGGTCGTGTCGACGCGCGGCGAGAGGAAGCTGAAGACCGTGTGGCAGGACGGGCAGTAGAACTCGTAGATCGGCATGGCGAGACGCTCTGGCCGGGCTCCGGCCCCGGCAGATTCTAGGGCGCTGCGCCCCGCCCCCGCTGCCGGGCGGTGGCCCGGGCGGCGGGGAAGTACGATGCGCCGGCGATGGGCCCGAGGAACCGCGTCTCCGAGGCGATCGTCCTTTCGGCGCTCCTCCTGAAGCTGCTGCTCCTCGCCGCGCTCTATCCCCGGGTCCCGGGGATGGTCCTCGCCCCCGACTCGCCCACGTACGTCCGGCCGGCGCGGGCCCTGCTCCTCCACGGGACCTTCTCTCCCTCCCCCGAGGCCGCGCCGGCGCCGGAGGTGGTCCGGACGCCGGGGTTCCCGCTCCTCGTCGCGGGGGTCTACGCCGTCGCGGGCGAGCGCCCCTGGCTGGTCGCGGCCGTCAACGCCCTCCTCTGCGCGGGGACGGCGATCCTCGTCGGGTGGATCGCCCAGGGCCTGGGCGGGGCGCGGGCCGGGAGCGCCGCCGTCCTCCTCTTCTCCCTGGAGCCGTCGACCTTCCACTCCTCGACGACGGTCATGTCCGAGCCCCTCTTCACGTTCCTCCTGTGCGCGTCCGCCTGGGTCCTCTGCCGCCCGGGGCCGCCCCTCGGGCTGGCGCGGGCGCTCGCGGCGGGGGCCGCCCTCGGCGGCGCGACGCTCGTCCGCCCGGTCCTCTACCCCCTCCTCCTGCCCGCCGTCCTCGCCGTCGGGGTCGGCCTCCGGGCCGCGCGGCGATCCCTCCCGGCGGCCCTCGGGGTCGCTTCGGGGTTCGCTCTCCCGCTCGTCGTCCTGGTCGGCGGGTGGCAGCTCCGCAACTGGCTCCGGACGGGCGACGCGACGTTCAGCCACGTCGGGAACGCCGCGCTCTACTTCTTCCGCTCCGCCGCCGTCGAGGCGGGCCGGGAGGGCCGGACGCTCCCGGAGCAGCAGCGGCGCCAGGGCTGGGACGAGTTCCTCTACCGGTTCGGCTTCTCGGGCGGCGAGCGGGAGACGTTCGGCGAGAGGCGCTACTCGGACCTCCACCCCGAGACGGCCCGGCTCACGCTCCCGCAGCTCTCGCGGCTCTACCGCGAGCGGGCCCTCGCGGTCTTCCGCGCCGAGCCGGCCCGGACCGCGCGGCTGCACGCCAAGGGCCTCTTCCTCCTCTGGGCGTCGCCCCCGACCGTGATGTGGGCGTACGAGTACGGCCTCTTCCGGCCCGACCCCGAGGTCCGGGACGCCTACCTCTCGCTCTGGCTGCGCGAGTCCGTCCGCCTCTTCTGGGAACGGCACCGCGCGCTGGCCGTCCTCTCCGTCCTCTCGGTCGTCCCGGTGGCGGTCCTGCTCGTGGCGGCCGCGCGGGGCCTCTTCCGGTGCGCCTTCCGCCGCGACCTCGCCACGCACGCCGTCCTCCTGTCGCTCCTCGTCTACTTGACCGCCGTCCACGCGGGCCCGGAGTCGCTCGACGACCGGATGCGGGTTCCCCTCGTCCCGTTCGTGGCCGTCTACGCCGGACTCGGGCTGGCGGCGGGCGCCGGGCGCGCCCGGGAGCCCGTGGCCCGCGAGGGACGGGACTCCGGCTGAAGGCCTCCGGCCCGGAGGCCTCGCTCAGCCGGGAGGGGCGTCCTCGTCCAGGTTCCCCTTCCAGAGGTAGCGGTCGGTCTCGGCGACGGCGACCTTCGCCAGGACGAGGAGCGAGACGAGGTTCGGGATCGCCATCAGGCCGTTGGCGACGTCGGCGAAGGACCAGACGGCCTTCAGCGTCGCCACCGACCCCACCATGACCGCGATCACCCAGAGCCAGCGGTACGGCAGGACCACCTTCGGGCCGAAGAGGTACTCGGCTGCCTTCTCGCCGTAGTACGACCAGCCGAGGATCGTCGAGAAGACGAACGTCAGGAGGCCGACGGTCAGGACGAGCGGGCCGACGACCGGGATCTCGGCGAAGGCGGTCTTCGTCAGGGCGGCGCCCGAGAGCCCCTTCGTCCAGTCGCCCGAGTTGACGAGGACGACTCCCGTCATGGCGCAGACGACGACCGTGTCCCAGAACGTGCCGGTCGAGGAGACGAGCGCCTGCCGGACCGGGTTCTTCGTCATGGCCGCGGCCGCGACGATCGGGGCGCTCCCGAGGCCGGACTCGTTCGAGAAGAGCCCGCGGGCCACCCCGTACCGGATCGCCTCCCTCATCCCGGCCCCGAGGAAGCCGCCGATCGCGGCCTGGCCCGTGAAGGCGCTCGTCACGATCAGCGAGAGCGTCCCGGGGATCGACCTCCAGCCGAGGACGAGGAGGACGGCGCACCCGAGGACGTAGAAGACCGCCATGAACGGGACGAGCCGTTCGCAGACGACGGCGATCGACTTGATGCCGCCCAGGATGACGACGGCGGTCAGGACCGTCATCGCGCCGCCCGAGAGCCAGGGCGAGACGCCGAAGCTCTCGCGGAGCATCTCGGAGATCGAGTTCGCCTGGACCATGCAGCCGATCCCGAACGCCGCGACGGCGGTGAGGGCGGCGAAGACGACGCCGAGCCACCGCGCGTTCATCCCGCGGGAGAGGACGTACATCGGCCCGCCGGCCATCTCGCCCTTCTCCGTCGTGACCCGGTACTTGACCGAGAGGAGCGCCTCGGCGTACTTCGTGGCGACGCCGAAGACGCCGGTCAGCCACATCCAGAGGACGGCGCCGGGCCCGCCGGCGGCCACGGCCGTGGCGACCCCGACGATGTTCCCGGTCCCGATCGTGGCCGCGAGCGCCGTCGTCAGCGCCGCGAAGTGCGAGACGTCCCCGGTCCCCTCCCTCTCGCGCCGGAAGGAGAGGCGGACGGCGAGGGGGAGGAAGCGCTGGATCAGCCGGAGGCGGAGCGTCAGGTAGACGTGCGTCCCGACGAGGAGGAGGAGGAGCGGCGGCCCCCAGACGACGTCGCTCGCCCTCCCGAGGAGGGCCTCGATCCGGCTCACGCGGCGCCCGGCCCGCCGCGCCGCCTCAGCTCGGCCACGGCCGTCTGGGCGGCGTGGCGGTACATGTCCGAGAGGGTCGGGTAGTTGTAGAGCGTGTCCGCCACGTCCTGCGCGGTGGCGCCCGAGCGCATGTAGGCCTGCCCGATGTGGACGAGCTCGCTCGCCGAGGCGCCGACGATGTGGACACCGAGGAGGCGGCCCGTCCCGGCGTCGAAGAGGAGCTTCAGGAGCCCTTCCGTGTCCCCGATGATCTGGCCGCGCGGGTTCATCCCGTAGTGGCCGCGGCCGGCGACGTAGTCGACCCCCTTCTCGCGGAGCTTCTCCTCGGTCTCGCCCACGTAGCTCACCTCGGGGATCGAGTAGATGGCGAACGGGAGGCTGTCGGTCCGGCTCTTCGTCGTCTCGAGGCCGAGGGCGTGCCGGACGGCGTGGCGGCCCTGCTCCATCGACGTGGAGGCGAGCGCCGGGTACCCGATCACGTCGCCGACGGCGTAGACGTGCGGGTGGGACGTCTGGAGGTCGTCGTTGACGTGGAGGAGGCCGTACCGGTCGGGCTCGATCCCGAGCGTCTCCAGCCCGAGGTCCTTCGTGTTCCCGTCGCGCCCCACGCAGTAGAGGGCGACGTCGGCGGAGAGGTCGAGGCCCTTCTTCGTCACGACCCGCACCCGCCCCGGCGTCCCCGGCAGGCGCTCGATCCGCTCGTACCGCTCGTCGTGGTGGATCTGGACGTTGAGGGAGCCGAGCTCGCTCTCCAGGATGCCGACGATCTCGCGGTCGAGGTACGGGAGGAGACGGTCGCGCGTGTCCAGGAGCGTGACGTAGATCCCAAGCGCCGCGAAGATGCTGGCGTACTCGATCCCGATCACCCCCGCCCCGAGGACGACCATCGACTTGGGGATCCGGGGCAGCTTCAGGATCGTGTCGCTGTCGAAGACGCACTCGGCGTCGAAGGGCACGTCGGAGGGGCGGTTCGGGCGCGACCCGGTGGCGATGACGAAGACGTCGGCCTCGAGCGTCTCCTTCCGCCGGCCGTCCTTCCCCTCCACCGCGACCGTGTGCGGGTCGAGGAAGCGGCCGTGCCCCCGGAACACCTCCACCCGGTAGCGCCCGAGCGAGGCCCCGATCAGCTCCAGCTCCCTCTGGACGACGAGCCGCTCGCGGTACATGAAGTCCGCCACGGTGATGTCGTCCGTCAGCTCCGTCTGGAAGCCGTGGAGCCGGTGGCGGGTCATCCCGTGGAAGAAGACGGCGCTCTCGCGGAGGGTCTTCGACGGGATCGTCCCCCAGTTCACGCGCGTCCCGCCGACGACGGCGGCCTTCTCGACCATGGCGACGCGCTTTCCGGCCTTGGCGGCCGAGATGGCGGCGCGCTCGCCCCCCGGGCCGCCCCCGATGACGACGACGTCGTAGCGGTCAGCGGCCATTCGTGCCCTCCGTCCCGCGCGTCCCGGCCAGAACGCTGTGGCGCCGCCCGTAGCCGAAGTAGATCAGGAAGCCGATCCCGAGCCAGACGAAGAGGCGCCACCAGTTCGCCGTCGGGAGCGAGAACATCAGGAGGAGGCAGGAGACGATCCCGGCGACGGGGACGACCGGGACCCACGGGCACCGGAAGGGCCGCTCGGCCTCGGGGTGGCTCCGCCGCATGATCAGGACCGCCGCGCAGACGATCACGAACGCCAGCAGGGTGCCGATGTTCGTCAGGTGCAGGAGGGCGTCGATCGGGAGGAGCCCCGAGAGCGTCGCGACGAAGAGCCCGATCAGGATCGTCGACCTCCAGGGCGTCCGGAACCGGGGGTGGACGACGCCGAAGACCGAGCGGGGGACGAGGCCGTCGCGCGCCATGGCCAGGAAGACCCGGGGCCCGCTCAGCATCATGACGAGGAGCACCGACGTGATGCCGGCCACGCCCGCCAGCGCGATGAGCCCCTCGGCCCATCCGATCCCCTTCTGCTGGAAGGCGCGGCTCACCGGGGCGTTGATGTCCAGCTGGTCGTACTTCACCATCCCGGTCAGGACGGCGACGACGGCGATGTAGAGGACCGTGCAGACGACGAGAGAGGTGACGATGCCGATCGGGACGTCGCGCTGCGGGTTCTTCGCCTCCTCGGTGTGCGTGGAGACCGAGTCGAAGCCGATGTAGGCGAAGAAGATGATCGCCGCTCCGGCCAGCATCCCGAGGGGAGCTCCCTGGGGGTCGGCCTGCCCCGCGACGTGGTGCCCGAAGAAGCTCACCCCGGTCCAGCCGTAGGGGGCGAACGGCTTCCAGTTGGCGCCGTCGACGAAGAAGGCGCCGACGACGATGACGAAGAGGACCGCCGCCACCTTGACGCCCACCATCGCCGCGTTGAACGAGGCGCTCTCCTGGATCCCCTTGACCAGGATCACCGTGACGACCGCCACGATGACGATCGCGGGGAGGTTGAGGAGGGAGCCCGTCGGGTCGAGGCCCCCGGTCGCCGGGTTGTAGCGCCAGGGCGACTCGCGGAGGAGCTCGGGGAGCTGGTACCCGACCTTGGAGAGCACGTTCTGGAAGTAGCCCGACCAGCCCGTCGCGACCGTGGCGCTGCCGACCGCGTACTCCAGGACCAGGTCCCAGCCGATGACCCAGGCGAGCAGCTCGCCGAGGGTGGCGTACGCGTAGGTGTACGCCGAGCCGGCGACGGGGACCATCGACGCGAACTCCGCGTAGCAGAGGGCCGCGAAGACGCAGGTGACCCCGGCGACGACGTACGAGAGCATCAGGGCCGGGCCCGCGACGTTGTGCGCGGCGGCGCCGGTCGCCACGAAGATGCCGGCGCCGATGATCGCGCCGACCCCCAGGCTGGTCAGCTGGACGGGGCCGAGGACCCGCCGGAGGCGGTTCTCGCCCTTCATCTCCTCGAGGAGGAGCGAGAGGGGCTTTCGGGCGAAGAGCTGGCTGGCCATCGCTGGGGTCCTCCCCCCTGTCCGGGCGCGGACGGTTCCGGAGCCGGCGGAGTCTACACGGGCAGGCGGCCTGCCCCGGGGCGTCAGGCCGGCAGGAGCCCGGCCTCGCGCAGGGTGCTCCCGACCTCCGGGCGGTGCTCCTCCGGGAGGGGCAGGAGCGGCAGCCGGGGGAGCCCCGCGGGGTGGCCGAGGAGCGCGAGCGCCGCCTTCAATCCCGGCACGCCGAACCGGCTCGTGACGAGCCGCGCCACCGGGAGGATCCGCATGTGCACCTCGCGGGCCTCCTCGGGGCGGCCCTGCCGGACGAGGTCGAGGATCGCCACGCACTCGCGGGGGGCGACGTTGGCCACGGCCAGGATGGCTCCGGAGGCCCCGATCGCCAGGCCCGGCAGCGTCGCGGCGAAGCTGCCGGCGAGGACGTCGAAGGGGCGCCCCCCGCGCGTCGTCCGGACCAGCTCGGCCAGCTGGCCGACGTCCCCGGCGCTGTCCTTGATCCCGAGGACGTTCTGGTGCCGGGAGAGCGCGGCGGCCACCTCCACCGGGAGCGTCAGGCCGGTGTTGACGGGGACGTTGTAGAGGACGACCGGGACCGGCGAGGCGCTCGCCACCGTCTCGAAGTGGCGCCTCAGGGCGTCGCCGGTCATCAGGCCCCGGTAGTAGAAGGGGGGGAAGACGAGGACGGCGTCGGCGCCCGCCGCCGCGGCGCGGGCGGTGGCGTCGAGCGTCGCGGCCGTGGAGAGCTGGCCGGTCCCCGCCAGGACCGTCATCCCGGGCGCCGCCGCCTCCCGGACCGCCCGTACGACCGCCGGGGCCTCCGCGGGCGTCAGGTGGACCGCCTCGCCGTTCGACCCGAGGGCGAGGTAGCCCGAGAGGCCGGTGCCGTTCAGGTGCTCGACGAGCGCGCGGAGGAGGCCGAGGTCGAGGTTTCCGTCCGCGTCGAACGGCGTCGGGAGCGGGGGGAGGATGCCGGAGAGCCTCATGGGGAAATCTTGGCACCGGCCTGCCCGCCGGGTCAAAACGTCGACGCGTCGAGCGACGTCGCCTACAGCGACCGGCGCCAGGTCGTCTGCTTCACAACGCCCGCGGCGCTCGACGAGATCCGCGAGCGGGCCGGGGAGGGCGCTACTCCGACCCCTGGAGCGTGACGGGGACCGTCAGCGTCCGGCCGTCCCGCTGGACCGTCACCTCGACGCGCTCGCCCGGGCGCTGCTCCTCCAGGGCCGACAGCAGGTCGTCCCCCGAGCGGACCTCCTTGCCGGCCAGCGCGACGATCACGTCGCCGAGGACGAGCGAGCCGCCCTCGTCCCGGTACGTCGGGCGCAGCCCCGCCCGCTCGGCGCCCGACCCGGGCTCCACCCTCAGGACGAGGGCCCCCGTCACGCCGACGCGCCGCGCGATGGCGTCGTCGACGAGGACGACGCCCAGCTGCGGCCTCACGAGCCTCCCGTGCCGGATCAGCTGCGGGACGACCTGGTTGACGGTGTCGACCGGGACCGCGAAGCCGATCCCGGCGCTCGCCCCGGAGGGGCTCGCGATCGCGGTGTTGACGCCGATCAGCCGCCCCGCGCTGTCCAGGAGCGGGCCGCCCGAGTTCCCGGGGTTGATGGCCGCGTCGGTCTGGATCACCCCCTGGATCTGCCGGCCGCCGACCGAGTCGATCGAGCGGCCGAGCGCCGAGACGATCCCCGTCGTCAGCGTCTGGTCCAGCCCGAACGGGTTGCCGATGGCGAAGACCTTCTGCCCGACCTGCAGCCCCCGGCTCGTCCCGACGACGATCGGGGCGAGCTTCTCGGGGGGTGCGGCGATCCGGAGGACCGCGAGGTCCTTCTCGGGCGCCCCGCCGACGTAACGCGCCTTGAAGCTCCCGTGGTCGGCGAGCGTCACGGTGGCGGCGTCGGCGTCCTTGATGACGTGGAAGTTCGTGACGACGTGACCGTCCCTGTCCCAGACGAACCCGGTGCCGGTGCCGGCCGGGACCTCGGCGACGTCGAACCAGCCGACCCGGCGCTGGGCCAGGCTCGTGATGTAGACGACGGCCGGGCTGGCGGCCTTGAAGAGCTCGATCGTCGCCTTCTCGTCCTCGGCGAGGTCCCCGCGGGCGGCGACCGTCCGGGACTCGGCCGCGGCGGCGGCCCGCTTGCCCGAAGGCGGCGGGGCGGCGCGCTCCTCCCGGCTCCCGAGGTACCGGAAGACGGCCCAGCCGACGAGGGCGCCGACGAGCAGGGGGACGACGACGGAGGGGCGGCGGGGGGAACCGTAGGTCGTGCTCACGGGCGGCTCCGCCGAGAGGTTACTCCCGGCCTGCTAAAGTCCGCTCTCTCGCGGCGAGCCCCCGGCACGCCGGCAGCACGATGAGCACCGGACACGACCCACTGGCGGTCGAGGCCGCCCGGCGGCGGACCTTCGCGATCATCTCCCACCCCGACGCGGGGAAGACCACGCTGACGGAGAAGCTGCTCCTCTACGGCGGGGCGATCCACCTGGCGGGGTCGGTGAAGGCGCGCAAGGCCCGCCGCCACGCCACGAGCGACTGGATGGCGCTGGAGCGCGAGCGCGGGATCTCGGTGACGACGAGCGTCCTGCAGTTCGAGTACGACGGGCGCAAGGTCAACCTCCTCGACACGCCCGGGCACGACGACTTCAGCGAGGACACCTACCGGACCCTCGCCGCCGCCGACGCGGCCGTCATGCTGATCGACGCCGGCAAGGGGGTCGAGCCGCAGACCGTGAAGCTCTTCCGCGTCTGCCGGATGCGCCGCCTGCCGATCGTCACGTTCGTCAACAAGCTGGACCGCGCCGGGCGAGACCCGCTCGACCTGATGGACGAGGTGGAGAAGGTGCTCGGGATCCCCTGCGTCCCGCTCAGCTGGCCGGTCGGCTCCGGGCCCGACTTCCAGGGGGTCTACGACCTGGAGGGGAAGCGCCTCCTCCGGTACGTCCGCGGCGAGGGGGAGGAGGGGGCCCGGACGGCGCCGCTGCCGGCGGCGGCTCTCGACGACCCGTCTCTCGTCGCGGCGATCGGGGGGCGGGCCCACGCGCAGCTCGTCGAGGAGCTGGAGCTGGTCGCCGGGGCCGGGCTCCCCTTCGACCGCGACGCGTTCCTCCGGGGCGAGCAGACGCCCGTCTTCTTCGGGAGCGCGATGAACGACTTCGGCGTCGAGCCGTTCCTGGCGCGGTTCCTCGACCTCGCTCCGGGGCCGGCCCCGCGCGAGGCGGAGGGGGGACAGGTCGTCCGCCCCGCCGAGGGGCGGTTCAGCGGCTTCGTCTTCAAGATCCAGGCGAACATGGACCCCTCCCACCGCGACCGCGTGGCGTTCCTGAGGGTCTGCTCGGGGAAGTTCACGCGCGGCATGGAGGTGCGCCACGCCCGGACCGGCAAGGCGCTCCGGCTGAACCGCCCCCTCCAGTTCCTCGCGCAGGAGCGGACGCTCGTCGAGGAGGCCTGGCCGGGGGACATCGTCGGCCTCTGGGACTCGGGGGCGCTGCGGATCGGCGACACCCTCGTCGAGGGGGAGCCGCTCGCCTACGAGGGGATCCCGCGCTTCTCGCCCGAGCACTTCGTGAGGGTCGTCCTCCTCGACCCGATGAAGAGGAAGCAGCTGAAGAAGGGGCTCGAGGAGCTGTCGGACGAGGGGGCCGTTCAGGTCTTCTACGACCCGCGCCGCGCCGAGCGCGAGCCGGTCCTGGGCGCCGTCGGCGTCCTGCAGTTCGAGGTGATCCAGTACAGGCTCCGCGCCGAGTACGGCGCCGAGGTCTCCTTCGCCGGCCTCCCGTACCAGCTGGCGCGCTGGGTGGAAGGGGAGGGCTTCGAGCCGAGGCGGTTCGACGACCCCGGCCGGACCGAGCACCTCCTGGACGTCGAGGGGCGCCCGCTCGTCCTCTTCCAGAGCGAGTGGTACCTCTCCCGCGCCGAGCAGAACCACCCGAAGCTCCGCTTCGTGGCCGCCGTCCAGCCCGGCCGCCGCCAGGGCTGAGGGCGGGGGCCCTCCCGCGAAACCAGAAGGCTCGCTGGGGGAGGGGTCCGGGGAGGCCCGGCGTCCGGCCCCGCCGGGAGGCGGGGCGGGGGCCTCCCCGGGACACTAGAAGTACCAGGCCTGGAGCTGGACCGTGAACTGGTCGAGGTCGGGCCCGGACTTCGGGTGGATCCGCCCCCAGGCCGCCTTCAGGTTCAGGTTGTTGCCGAAGACGTAGTAGTTCAGGCCGACGAGGACGTGGCTCTCGCCGCGAGCGTCGTTCGGCGCCGCGAAGTCGCGCCGCTCCCACCTCACCCACGGCCCGACCTTCCAGCCCGAGAGGAACGCGCCCGCCTCCAGGCAGAGGACGTCCGACTTCGCCAGCGCGACCGGGACGAAGGTCCCGCCGTCGAGGTGCTCGTAGAGCGCCGAGCCGATCACCGACCCGAACGGCGTCGGCAGGTCGGCGAAGACGTCGGCCGTGAAGCCGTGGTAGTCCTTCTGCGTGTCGTACGCCGCGCCGACGGCCAGGATCCGCCTCTTCCCGAGGTTCCCGCCGGAGTAGGTGACGAAGTTGTAGACCTCCTTGTCGAAGAAGTCGTACTGGAGCCGGGCGACCGTGCGCGGGGCGTTCTTCGACGCCGGGTCGCGCAGCCCCTGGAAGACGCCGACGCGGTACTCCAGCCGGTCGTCCAGGAAGTAGCCGCGCGCCTGGAACCCGACGTCCCGCCCGCCCGTCCCCTGGAGGGCCGCCGTCGAGAGGTAGGCGTACGGCGTCACGTCGAGGAGGAACTCCGAGGAGCTCCCCTTCAGCGAGTCCCGGCTCGTCGGGACGTAGAACATCCCGCCCCAGAGGTTGAACGCCTTGGCCAGCCGCCACTCGAGGACGGCGTCGACGACCTGGAAGCCCGAGGAGATCACCTTGCTCCCCTGCGCGTTCACCGCGCCGAGCCGCGGGTTGTCGGTCTGGAAGAGGAAGAAGAGGTCCTTCGTCAGCTGCCCGCCGACCATCAGCTGGACCCGCCGCAGGAGCAAGTTCTGCGCGGTCCCGCCGTCGGGCTTCTCCTGCCAGTCGGCCTGGCCCTGCAGGAGGATCCCGAACCGGAAGCGGACGTTCTCGCCCACCTTGACCTCGACCGGCCCGGGCGAGGGCTTCTTCTCCTTCTCCGGGGCGGACGAGGTCGGCGCCGGGGCCGCCACGGGAGCCGGAGTCGGCGGCGGCTCCGGCTGCTGCGAGAGCGCCGGGCCGGCGAAGGCGGCGAGGAAGAGCAGGAGGGCGAAGGGGATCCGCCGGTGTCGCATCGGGCTTGCGAGACTCTCCGGCTGCGTAGCCTACCGCGGAACGGGTAGATCGCGGATCGGCGAATCCAGCATTCCTCGGCCGGTGCGAGCTGGACAGCCGCGAAGGGGGACGCGAGCGGCAGCGCCTCCGTGCCCGTCGCGGCGGCACCGTCGCCAGGCGCACTACGGGGAACCAGAACTCGGTTTCGTCAGCGACATCGATTCAGGGACCGCGACGAGCCATCTTGCCGGTCTGACCCTGTCGGGAGGCTCCAGAGCGAGTGCCCAGCGATCTACGGGAAGAGTGGTATGTCCAGCGCCACGGCGAGGCCGATCCGAAGGGCGTTCTCCGTCGTCCCCGACGGCTCTTCGCGGAGCTTCCTCAGCTGCGGAGCGTAGCTGGCACCCAGGGCCACGGACAAGGGAGCGCCCTTGATCCCCCAGACGAGAAACAGGCCCGGGGACAGCACCTGCTGGAATCCCACTTCCGGCTCCGCTTCAGCGGCGTCCGACGAGAGACGGTAGGACGCGAGCGCTCCAAGGTCGATCGCCTGGGCGAAGAGACCGATCGAGCCGACCTCGAGCCGTCCGAGGCCGGCCTCGACGCCTACCAGCCCGTGGCGAAAGTCCTCGCGCGGACGGCATGACGTGTGCGTCGATTTCGGTGCAGCGGCAAGCTGACGCGGGGTGACGAACGATGGCGATGGGAC
>RHKY01000106.1 GCA_008363385.1 Acidobacteriota bacterium
GGTGACGCCGATCGGCCGGGCGACGGCCGTGGGCGTCGTCCGCATCGGCCTGGACGCCATCGAGGTCGAGGCGAGCCGCGACGTCGAGTTCTCGTACCTGGTCCAGGGCGTGAGGAGGGCCTACCGGGACGTCCAGCCGTTCGTCGAGAACACGTTCTTCCGCCCGGCCTCGCCGCAGGACCCGATGCCGGCCTCGCTGGCGCCGGACGAGAGGCAGCGCCTCGTCGACAACGGGACGTACAACGCGGACGGAACCGTGAACCTCGACACGGCCGAGAGGATGGGCTGGGCCCGCCTCTGGCGGGAGAGGGCGGAGGCGGCGCGGGCCGCCGCCGAGCGCAACCAGGCGGCGGCCGCCGGCGACGGCAACCGCCTCCCGTAGCCGGACCCGGGGCGGTAGAGGCCCGCCCACGTCTTGCCTCCCGGCCGCCGGGCTTCCGCGGGGCGCCTCGCCAAGTCAGTCAACCCACGCGAACTCACCACTGTGTCAACTGCGTTCTCGTAAACCGTGTCGCTTGCGCCGCGAGGATCCGGGACCACATTGGGAGGGGAATCCTGCTCCGAAACGAAGGAGGTCCGGATGAGAGTTTCCGCTCGTCTTCTCTGGACGGCGGCGGTCGCCGTCTCTCTCTGCATTGCCGGCTCCGCGTGGGGTGTGGACGTGCCCCTCCGGAACTGGGAGGTGCCGCGTTCGCCGATGGGGGACCTGGGCTACCCGGAGGCATTCGTCCCGGTGACGCCATGCCGGATCGCCGACACGCGTGGTGTCCCGCCGTTCACGGGGGCCTACGCCGGACCGGAGCTCGTCGCCGGCGCGACGCGCAGCTTCGACATCTTCATGGCTCCGACCTGCACGGGCATCCCCTTCGGCGCAACCGCCTTCTCGCTCAACTTCACCGTCATCGGGTCGCCGGGCGTCTACCAGAACGCGTTCCTGACGGTGTGGCCCACGGGCGGGTCGCAGCCGACGGTCTCGACGCTGAACTTCGACAGCGGGCAGCTGAGGGCCAACGCCGCGATCGTCCCGGCGGGGACCGGGGGCGCGGTCAGCGTCTTCGTGAGCGCCGCCGCCCACCTGATCATCGACATCAACGGCTACTTCACGAACTACCCGACCGACGACAGGCCCTTCTTCATCGGCGGGACCTTCGACGTGAACGGCGCGATCGTCGGGTTCAACTACTCGAACGCGCCGGGCTCGGTCGGCGTCGGCGGCAGCGCGACGGGGACCGGGAGGGTCTACGGCGTTCTGGGCTGGATCGACAGCGGCGCCCTGGCGGGCTCCGCGGGCGTCCACGGGGTCGGCGCGAACACGACCGGCAGGGCCACGTCGGGCGTGCTCGGGGAGTCCCTGAACGCCGTCAACGACTCGGCCGGGGTCATCGGGCGGGACGCGACGTCCCTGCCCGCGTTCTCCAACCTCGCCGGCAGCGCAGGCGTCCGCGGCGAGAGCGCCCTCTTAGGCGTGGCGGGGGTGTCGGCCGGCATCGGGCGCGGCGTCGCGGGATTCTGGCTGACCCCCGACGGATACTACGGCCGCTGGGGTGTCCTCGGGGACGACACCTACGGCGTTCGCGCCTTCGGCGACATGGGCGCCAGCGGGACGAAGGCCTTCGTGGAGCCGCACCCGTACAAGGCGGGGACGGTCATCCGGTACGTCGCCCTCGAGGGCCCCGAGGCCGGGACCTACTTCCGCGGCCGCGGGCGGTTCGTCGGCGGGAAGGCCGTCATCGAGGTCCCCGAGAGCTTCCGCCTCGTGACCGACGAGGAAGGCCTGACCGTGCACGTCACGCCGATCGGCCGGGCGACGGCCTGGGTGGAGCACGTCGGCCTCGACCGGATCGACGCGGAGTCGACGCGGGACGTGGAGTTCTTCTACCTCGTCCAGGGCGTCCGCAAGACGTTCAAGGACTGGCAGGTCGAGGTCGAGAGCGACGACTTCATGCCCGAGTTCCCCTCCCAGAGGATCCCCGGCTACCTGAGCGAGGCGCAGAAGCGGAACCTCGTCCAGAGCGGGGTCTACAACGAGGACGGAACGGTGAACATGGAGACGGCCGAGCGCCTGGGCTGGGCGCGCCGGTGGCGCGAGAGGGAAGCCGGCCAGAAGTAGCCCGGTGACGTGCGGCGGCCTCGGCGATCGATCCGGGCGATGGGCCCGTTTGGTGGATTCCGGCCGGCGGCCCGGAGGGCGCGCCGTCGCGAACCACCGAGCGTAGACTGATTCGAGCAGTCCTGCTCCAGGACGAAGGAGGTGCGGAATGAGGTGTTCCGCGCGTTGTCTCTCGACGGCGGCGCTCGCCGTGTCGCTGGCCGTCGCCAGCGTCGCGGGGGGAGCCGACGTGCCGCTCAGGAACTGGGAGGTTCCGAGGTCGACGCTGGCCGACGCCGGATCTCCCGGTCTCTTCATCCCGGCCACCCCGTGCCGGATCGCCGACACGCGAGGAGCCGCCGGCGCCTACGGCGGCCCGGCACTCGCGGCCAACGTCGCACGTTCCTTCGACATCGACAGCTCACCCACCTGCACGGGGTTTCCGGCGAGCGCCTCGGCGTTCTCCCTGAACTTCACCGTCATCGGCTCGGCGGGGGCCTACCAGAACGCGTTTCTGACGGTCTGGCCGACGGGCGGGTCACAACCGACGGTCTCGACGCTCAACTTCGACGGCGGGCAGCTGAAGGCGAACGCCGCGATCGTCCCGGCGGGGACCGGGGGAGCGGTCAGCGTCTTCGTGAACGCCGCCGCCCACCTGATCATCGACATCAACGGGTACTTCATGGACCGGGGTGGGTCGCTCAACTCCAACGACTTCGTCGGGATCTACGGGAACACCGACCCGACTTACGCGGGCCTCCTCCTCGTGAGCAACGGTGCCGCCGTAGCGGGCACCTCGGCGATCCGGGGCGTCATCGGCAACACGGGCACAGGCACCGTCGGAGTCTCGGGCGAGCAGAACAGCGCCTCGGGAAGGAACTACGGTGTCTACGGCGTGGCGGGGGAGGCGACCCTCTCGACGGGCTGGTCCGCGTCGGGCGTCCGCGGCGAGAGCACCACCGGCAACGGCGTCCTCGGCCTGAGCGTGGCGGCCTTCACGTATGGCACGGCCGGCTCCCGTGTCGATTCCACCGGTGCCGTCCTGCGCGGAGGGGCTCTCGGCACCGACACGTACGGCGTGACGTACAACGGCGGGCTCGGCGGGAGCGGGACGAAGAGCTTCCTCGAGCCGCACCCCACCGACCCCGGGAAGATGATCGCGTACGTCGCCCTCGAGGGGCCGGAGGCCGGGACCTAC
>RHKY01000014.1 GCA_008363385.1 Acidobacteriota bacterium
CGGCGGCCCGCGCCGCGCCCGGACGGCCCACCGCCGCCACCAGCGCCGAGACGGCGTCGGCGCCGCCCAGGCGGCCGAGCGCGTCCGCCGCCGCGGCCGCGACCTCCGGACGCGGGTCCTCGAGCGCACGTGCCAGGAGCCTGGCGAGCCGAGGATCCCGGGAGACGCCGGCGGCGAACGCGGCCGCGCGCCGCACGGCGGGGTCCTCGTCGACGAGCAGGGCCGGGAGGTGGACCGACGCCTCGGGGTCCTTCAGGCGCCCCGCCGCCAGCGCCGTCTTCGCCCGCAGCCACGGGTCGTCCGACATCGCGCAGTGCCCTGTCAGGAGCGGCTCGTAGGCCCGGCCGTCCTCCATCGCGAGGAGCCGCGCGAAGAGCCGGACCCGCCTGGCGGCCGGCGTCTCGCCGGGCGGCCCGTCGAACCCGCTCCGGCAGGCCAGGACCGAGACGAGGAGGGCGGCGACCGAGACGGGGACGAAGGCGGCGCGCCGGCCGTCCGTCACAGCCCCAGGACGAGCCGGTCGCCGAGCATCGCGGGGAGACCGGAGTTGAGGATCTTCTTCCGGGCGGCCCGCACGTCGTACGGGACCCGGTCGAAGTAGACGACCCGCTCGTCGGAGTCGAAGACCGCGTAGCTCGCGCGGGGGTTCCGGTCCCGTGGCTGCCCGACGGACCCCGGGTTGACGAGGTACTTCTTCCCGGGGTCCAGGGAGAGCCGCGCGCGCCCCGCCCGGATCGCCTCCACGCGGATCCCGTCGGGCTCGAGCGTGAAGACCGACGGGATGTGGCTGTGGCCGAAGAAGCAGAGGTCGATCCCCGGAGCGAGGCGGTTCATGTGGACGAAGTTCATCGACGCGTCGAAGTCCGAGAAGATGTACGCGTCCTCGTCCAGCGGCGAGCCGTGGCAGGCGACGAAGGTGCCGTCGACGACCACGGGGCCGACCGGGAGCCGGCGGAGGAACTCGAGGTTCTCCCGGCTCAGGCGCTCGGCCGTCCACCGAGCCGCCAGGAGCGCCGGCGGGTTGAACATCTCGCCGGCGTCCTGCCCCGCGACGACCTTGTCGTGGTTCCCCCGGATCGAGACGGAGAGGCGGGGCAGCGTGCGGATCCGGTCGAGGATCTTGTTCGGGTCGGCGGCGTAGCCGACGAAGTCGCCGAGGCAGACGACGCGGTCGAACCGCTTCCGCTTGACCCGGGCCAGGACCGCCGACAGCGCCTGGTCGTTGGAGTGGATGTCGGAGAGGAGGAGATACCTCAACTCCCCGCGACCCCCGGCGGAGGGAAGCCCCAGAGGGCCTCCTCGACTCGCTCCACGACCGCGACCGCGTTCTCGTCGCCGCGCACGCCCACCGTCCGGGACGCCATTCTATAGCAGGGCAGACGGCTCTCCCACAGCTGGCGCGCCTCGGCGAGCGACCGGAAGAGGGGCCGGTCGGCGCTCTTGCCCTGGAGGCGGGCGGCGATCGCCTCGAACGGCAGGTCCAGGAAGAGCGAGACCCCGTGCCGCTCGATGAAGTCCCGGTTCTCCGGGAACGTGAACGTCCCGCCGCCGACGGCGATCACCGCGTCGGAGAGAGCCGCCGTCCCCCGGAGCAGCTCCGCCTCGCGGGCGCGGAAGAAGGCCTCCCCCCGCGTCTCGAAGGTCTCGCGGATCGTCTGCCCCGCCATCGCCTCGAAGGCCTCGTCCAGGTCGACGAACGGGACCCCGAGGCGCCCGGCGAGCAGCCGCCCCACGGTGGTCTTCCCGGCCCCCATGAAGCCGACGAGGTAGACGCGGCCGGGCCCCGCGCTCACCGCCCGCCCCGGCCCCTCACGCCGGCGGCTTCGAGAGCCAGCGCTCGAGCCACTTCGTCGAGATCCTGCCCACACGGAACTCCGGGTCGTCGAGGAGCCGCAGGTGGAGCGGGATCGTCGTCTTGACGCCCTCGATCACGAACAGCTCGAGGGCCCGCCGGCCGCGCGCCATCGCCTCCTCGCGGTCCCTCCCGTGGACGACCAGCTTGGCGACCAGAGAGTCGTAGTACGGCGGGATCCTCCAGCCGTCGTACGCGGCCGTGTCGACCCGGACCCCGGGGCCGCCCGGCACGTGGAACGCCGTGATCGTCCCGGGCGACGGGGCGAACGTGACCGGGTCCTCGGCGTTGATCCGGAACTCGATGGCGTGCCCCCGGGGCGAGAAGGACTCGCGCCCTTCCCCGGGATGGCCGAACGAGAGGGGCTCGCCGGCGGCGGCGCGGATCTGCTCCTTGACCAGGTCGAAGCCCGTCACCATCTCCGTCACCGGGTGCTCGACCTGGATCCGCGTGTTCATCTCCATGAAGTAGAACGAGCCGTCCTCGTCGAGGAGGAACTCCACCGTCCCGGCCCCGACGTAGTCGACGGCGCGGGCCGCGGCCACCGCGGCCTCGCCCATCCGCTCCCTCAGCTGCGGCGAGATCGCCGGCGACGGCGACTCCTCGAGGACCTTCTGGTGCCGGCGCTGGAGCGAGCACTCGCGCTCGCCGAGGTGGACCACCCGGCCCGTCTTGTCGCCGAACACCTGGATCTCGACGTGGCGGGGCTCGGCGAGGTAGCGCTCCAGGTAGACCCGTCCGTTGCCGAAGGCCCGCTCCGCCTCGGCCGTGGCGAGCTCGAAGGCGGCGGCGAGCTCCTTGCCCCCGCGGGCCACCCGCATCCCCTTCCCGCCGCCTCCCGCGACGGCTTTCAGGAGGACCGGGTAGCCGATCCGGTCCGCCAGGTTCAGCGCGTCCTCGACCGAGTCGAGCGGCCCCGGGCTGCCGGGGACGGTCGGCACCCCGACCCGGCGGACGGTGTCCTTCGCCACGGACTTGTCCCCCATCCGGCGGATGGCGTCGGGCGAGGGTCCGATCCAGGTCAGGCCGACGTCGCCGAGGATCTCGGCGAAGTGGGCGTTCTCGGCGAGGAAGCCGTACCCGGGGTGGACCGCGTCGGCGCCCGTGATCTCGGCGGAGGCGACCAGGTTCGTGATGTTCAGGTAGGAGCCCGCGGGGGCCGGCGGGCCGATGCAGACCGACTCGTCCGCGGCCCGGACGTGCAGCGAGTCGCGATCGGCCTCCGAGTGGACGGCGACCGTCGCGATCCCGAGCTCCTTGCAGGCGGCGATGACCCTCAGGGCGATCTCGCCCCGGTTGGCCACGAGGACCTTGCGGAACATCGTCGTCAGCGGGGCTTGATGACGAAGAGCCGCTCGCCGTACTCGACGGGCTGTCCGTTCTGCGGCAGGATCTCGAGGACGACCCCGGCGACGTCGGCCTCGATCTCGTTCATCAGCTTCATCGCCTCGACGATGCAGAGGGTCTTCCCCTTCTCGACCGTGTCCCCGACCTTCACGAACGGGTCGGAGTCGGGCCGGGGCGCCCGGTAGAACGTCCCGACGATCGGTGAGGTGACCACGTGCGTGCCGGGCTCCTCCCGAGGGGGGGCCGGGCGCTCCGGAGGCGCCGGCGCCGAGGCGGGGGCCTGGGCCGCGGCGACCGGCTCGAACGCGACCGCCTCCGGGACGCGGGCGGCGGTCCGCGCCCCGCCGACGAGGTCCGCCCGCGGGCCCTCGATCCGGAGGCGGAACCCGGCGTGCTCGTACTCCAGGCTCGCGAGCCCCTTCCGGGCCACTAGGTCCGCGAGCTCCTTGATCTCCTTGACGTTCATCGCTCGATGCTACCTCTCCCGCCCGGCTCCTCGCGGGCCCGGCGGGCCTTGCGGCCTCTTTCGGCCGTCCGTCCTCAGAGAAGCGGGCGCAGTCGGTCCGCGGTCGCCGCCGCCTCGTACCGGAGGCGCCCTGGCGGGTAGTCCGGCGTCCCCTGGAGGACCAGGGCGTAGCCGGGCGCCACCGACGCCAGGGCGAAGCTCCCGGAGCCTCCCGTGGCCGCGAGGCCGTCCAGGCGGCCGGCCCCGACGTCTCCGGCGGTCCGGGCCATCCCCTTGCAGAAGGCGGTCAGCTGCGCCACCAGGACCTCCTGCGCGCCGCCTCCCCGTTCGCTGCCCGCCTCGACGATCGGGATCCCTTCGAGGTCCGTCAGGACGGCGACGCGGATCCCGCCGCCCGAAGAGGCGACCAGCCTCTGTACGACCGAGTCGAGGTCGAGGTCCGAGGTCGCCATCCGCAGCCCGGCGGCTCGCTCCGACATCCTCCGGAGCCGATCGGCCGGCGACGGGGCCGGGGGCGGGACGAGGATGGCCGCCGCCCGGAACGCGAGCGCCTGGGCCCGCGCCGGGTCCGTCTCGAGGCGGACGAGCTCGAGGTACGCGTCTCGGGCCTCGGCGAGGTGCCCCTGGCTCCGGTACAGCTCGGCGAGGGTCTCCGTGACTCGGGGCGCAGCGCTCCCCGGGGACCCCGACGGGGGCGCGACGGCGGCAAGCGGAGGTCGGGGCTCCGCCGGCTCCTCCTCTTCGAGCAGCGCCTCCGTCGGGATCTCGAGCTCCACCTCGAAGGGCGCCACCTCCGGCGGCACGCCGGGCGCGACCTCGCCCGGACCCGCGGCCACATCCGGCATCTCCAGGACGACGGTTGCGACCGGCTCGGCGGGGGGCGCGGACACCGGCTCCGGCGTCTCCAGAACGGGCTCCGGCGCCTCGACCGGCAGCCGCCGCTCCGACCGCGGGAGGTCGTAGGTCATCTCCAGCAGCTCGGCGCGGCGGCTCGCCGGCGGCGGCGCGGGGGCCGGGGCCTGCTCGCCGCGGCGCTCCTGCGAGCCGGCCGGGCTGGCGGCGGGGCCAAAGGACTCCTCCGGCGCGACCCCCGCGGCGGACAGCTCCTCGGCCGGCCGCGGAGGAGGCGGCTCGGCCGGAGCCCTCGGCGGCTCTGGGAGCGGCGCTGCCGCGGCGATCGGGGGTCCAGGCCGCGGGACGGCCGGAGCGGCCTCCGGCACGGCCGCAGGCCGTTCCGCCCGCGGCGGCGGGACGGGGAGATTCATCGCCGGCCAGGTGTCCACCCTCGGCCCGGGCTTCGGCCTGGCCGCCGCGAGGTCCGCGTCGAGCCACTCGATCTTCTCGGCCACTTCGCGGTCGCCCGGAGAGAGCGCCCGGAAGAGCTTCAGCTTCTTGATCGCCTCGACCTTGTCCCCCTTCTCGAGGAAGATCTCGGCCGACTGGCGGATCGCGACGAGGTTCTCCCGGTCGATCTTGACCGCGGAGAGGTAGGTGCGGAGGGCGTCGTCCAGGCGGCCGGCCTGGTGGTAGGCGCGGCCCAGGGCCACGATGCCGGCCACGTACGTGGGGTGGTGAGAGACCCCTCCCTCGAGGGTCTCGATCATCTCGCGCGTCTTGCCCGCCTTCCGGTATTCCTCGGCCAGCGCGAGGAACTGCCGGGAGCCCGGCTCCTTGCCGAGCTGCCTCTTCAGCTCCTCCAGTCGGGAGACGGCCTTCGAGAAGAAGCCCATCGGTCGTCCTCTGTCCTCGCGAGAGTCTAGCAGGCGCCCAGAAGGAAAAACGGGGCCGCCCCTGGGGGCGGCCCCGTCCTCGGCTGGCGGGAAGGGACCCTAGTTGACGGTCAGGTTGACGCTGCGGCTCGCCTGATGCTGGAAGGCGCCGCAGGCGCTGTCCGTCGCGGTCACGGTGACTGTGTAGGCGCCCGGCGTCGTGCCCGCCGCGGCGGTGAGAGTCGACGTCGTGCCGGACGCCGCGGAGAGCTGGATGGCACCGGCCGCCGGGGTGGGGCTCGCCGTGGCGGTCCAGGCGATCGCCGGGAAGCCGTTCGGCCCGGCTGTCAGGGCGTTCGCCGGGACCGCTGCGGCTCCGGCGGTGACGGTCTGCACGCCAGGGCCCGAGACCGCGAACGGCGCGCCGGGGTCGTTCAGGACGACCGTGAAGCTGGTCGAGCCCGTCTGCGTGGGCGCCGAGGCGTCGGTGACCGAGATGGTGACCGAGTACGGGGTCGACGCGGCGCCGCTGCCGGCGGCGGCCAGCGCCGGCGTCCCGCTGATGGTCACGCTCGTCGCGGCGGGCGCGAACGAGACGCCGTTCGGAAGTCCGGTCACGGAGAAGTTGTACGGGGCCGTCCCGCCGGAGGCCGTGAACGTGCCGCCGGCGTACGCGGTGCAGAGCGTGGCCGTCGGGTTGGGCGCGCCGGTGACGAGGATCGGAGCCCGGCACGTCGTGTCGATCGGGTTGTAGACGATGGCGTTGCGGAGCGTGGCCGAGCAGCTCGTCCTCTGGTTCGTCACGCGGACGTCGAACGAGGTCGGCACGTACTGCACGCCCGTGACGGTCGTCCCTCCGGGCGGGATGCACGGGTTCTGGTTGAACGCCGAGTCCGGCATCGCCGGCGCCGTGAACGACAGCGCGCCGGAGTTGGCGACCGCGGCGTTGTTGATCGTCGCCTGGACGGCTCCGTTCTTGAGGATCTCGACCGTCATCGGGTCCTCGAAGTTGGCGCCGGTGACGGTCACGGTCGAGGCACCGCCAGTCTGGGGCAGCGTCGCGGGCGAGACGGTGGCGATCTGAAGCTCGGGGATGCGGTAGGTGTAGAGGAGGGTCCAGCTCGGGTTCGTGGGGCACGCCAGCGACGGGAAGGCGAGCCGGATGTTCCCGGAGACGTTGGCGCACGTCCCGTCTCCCCCGCCAAGCTGTCGTGGGTCGATCGGCGGTAGCTCGACGACGATGAAGTTCGACGAGACCGAGACGACCGTCAGCCGGAAGTTGACCTCGTCCGCCTCGAACCAGGCCTCGACCGGCTCCTCGAAGTTGTTCCCGTTGATCGTGACAGTCGTCTTCTGGTTGTAGGGGCCGTACGACGGTGTCGCGACCGACGCCGTCGGGCAGGCGTAGTACTTGAAGGAGTCAGGGCTCGTTGCGCGCTTTCCGGTAGCCGGGTTGACGACCTCGATGCCGACGAGCTGTCCGGCCAGGCAGACGTTCCCGCCGGAGGCGATCGGGGTGAGGAAGACGATCTGGTCCGCCGATACCGAGACGACCGGGGCCTCGCGACGGCAGTCGCCCTCGCCGACGAAGACCTGCATCGGGAACTGGAAGCCGGCCCCGAAGATCGTCACCCGGGTCGACGCGTCGTTCGGGCCGGTGACCGGGGAGATCGAGTAGATGACCGGGTCGGTCACGCCCGGTGCGTACGTGTAGGCGTCCGCGGCCTGGGCGCAGGCCTGGGTCGGCTGCCCGACGTTGGCGTAGACGACCACGTCCACGGACTCGGGCACGTCGGGATTGGCGAGCGTGTACCGCGGGGTCGACACGGAGATCGAGGTGCCGGAGGCCGAGAGGACCTGGGCCGCCTGCCCTCCGAACTCGACCCTCAGCGCCGACACCGAGCTGCCGAAGCCGCCTCCGGAGATCGTCACGGGCGTCCCGCCCGCCGCCGACCCGGAGGTGGGCGACAGGCTCGAGATGAAGAGGTCGGGCCGGGTCCCGCACGGGATCGTGCCGCCCGCCGTGTACGTGAAGCTCTGGGGCAGGAGCGCGCTCTGCTGCGAGACGAGGCCGAGGTCGATCGTCACGCCGACGTCGACGGTCTCCGAGACCTGCGGGTTGGCCAGCAGGTGACGAGGAGTGAGGACCGTGATCGCGCTGTCCTGCTGTGCCGTGATCGTCGCGGCCACGCCGCCGAACGTCACCCGCGTCGTGGCCACGCTCGTCCCGAAGTTGACGCCGTTGACGACGACCTCTTCGGCGCCCTCGGGCTTGCCGAACGCCGGGACCACGGAGCTGATCGAGATGCGCTTGTCGACGCAGTAGTAGGTGAAGCTCTTCGGCGGGGTGGCGACCGCGCCGGCGGTACCGGCATTGACCGTCACGACGACGTCGACGGTCTCGGGCACCTGGGGGTTCGCCAGGGTCCGGGACGGCGTCCGGACGACCAGGCGGCCGTCCTCCTGCGTCTGGATGGACGCCGGCGCGCCGCCGAAGGTGACCCGCGTCGTGCCGGTGTCCGTGCCGAACCGGCCGCCGTTGATCGTCACCGACTCGGCGCCGGCGCACGAGCCGGACGCCGGGTTGACGGAGGAGATGAAGGGACCGTTGGCGGGCGGCGCGTCGAACTCGATGTCGATCGGCTGCGTCTTGCAGTCGTAGGTCGCCTTCACGTGAGCCGTGCCGACGTCCACCGACCCGAGGGTGACGTCCGCGACCCCTCCCGAGATCACCTTCGACACCGTCGGGAGGCCCGTCTCGAGGAAGAAGCCGAGGTCGGTCGTGAAGACGACCGAGGTCCCGTCCGGGACCGGGCTCCCGCTCCTCATCACCGAGGCCCGCACGATCACCGCGGAACCCGCCAGCGGCGTCACCGACGTCGCGGCGAGGTTGATCGTGACCGCGCACGAGGGAGGGGTTCCTCCCCCGTCGGTCGACGGCGACGTCGGGGTGTCTCCCGAGCAGCCCGTCAACGTCAGGGCCAGGACCCCGAGGAGGGCGAGGGAGGGCGACAGGAATCGGCGCATCGGCTTCACCTCGTGGCTCGTCCCGCCGGCCGACGAGGGTCCGGCGGGTTCGGGAACGCGGACCGTCGACCGTGGCATGGCCTCAGTTCCCCGCACCAGTCCGCGCCTGCGGCGCGATGTAGACGAACGTCATGCTGAAGTAGCCGGTCCCGTTGACCGGGTCCCCGGCGTAGGTCCGCCCGCGGAACGTCACGATCCCCTCGCAGCGGATCTCCGGCCGGCCGGTCTCCCGGTCGAGCCCGCCGTTGTAGGGGAAGAGCTGGTCGAGCGGCGGGAGGAGGCTGGCGCTGATGCTCATGAACGGGTAGTTCGTGAGCGTCGTCGTCCCGCCGGCGGGCACGACGAAGTTCCCTCCGAACCGCTCGGGCTTCGGCGCAGCCGTGCCGCCGTCGACGCGCTTCCACTCGATGACGTAGTCCTCGACCTGGACGTCCAGGAAGCGGGACGCGTCGGCGCCCGGGTTCTTCAGGACGCTCGTGACCTCCACCGTGTCGAACTGGAGCAGCGCGCCGTCCGCCACGTTCTTCAGGGCCGGCAGCAGCTTGAAGTCGACCCTCAGGTAGACGGGCGCCGGGTCGTCGGCCTGGTTGTTCGACGAGCAGCCCGGCAGGAGCAAGAGGAGCAGGAGCGCCGCGCCGCCGGGGAGGAGGAAGCCTCTTCTGTTCATGATCGGCTCCGGTCGTCTCACGAGTTCTTCATGATCCGCGGGGTGATGAAGATCATCAGCTCGTCGGTGTCCTCGCGGTCGTTGTTGTTCTGGAACAGGTAGCCGAGGAGCGGGATCTTCCACAGGCCGGGGATCATGTTCTTCTGGTTGTTCACCGTGAGCTTCATGATCCCGCCGATGATGGCCGTCCCGCCGTCCCGCACGAGCAACGTCGTCTTGGCGTCTCGCGTGACGAGCGGGATGTTCTGCCCGATCGCCACGTTGATGCCGACGGCGGGCTCGCGCTTCTGGATGGTGATGTCCATGACGATCGTCCCCTCGGCCGTGATGTAGGGGAGGACGTCGAGCCTCAGGGTCGCGTCGACGTAGAGGACGCTCGTCGTGTTGTTCACCGTCGTCTGGACCGGGATCTGGAAGCCCGACTGGATCGACGCCTGGACGAGCTGCGCCGTCTGCACCTTCGGGCTCGAGACGACCTTGATGAGGCCCCGGGACTCCGCCGCCGACAGGGCGACGTCGATCCCGAAGGAGTCGAGGACGTTGGCCAGCGACATGCTGAGGAGCGTCGCGCCGGAGGGGAGGGAGACCTGCCCGCCGAGGTTCACCGAGTTCGGGAAGACGAGCCCCGTGGTGTTCCCGTGAGCGGTGTCGTTGACGCTGCGGAAGGACCAGTCGATCCCGACCTGCCGCGAGAACGTCCGCGTCGCCTCGATGACCCGGGCCTCGATCATCACCTGCTGCGGCGGGGTGTCCAGGTTCTTGATCAGGTCCAGCACGACCGGGATGTTCTCCGGGAGCTCCTTGATGATGAGGCTGTTCGTCCGCGTCTCGACGTAGACGTCGCCCCGGGCCGTCATGACGTTCTTGATCGCCTGCATCAGCTGGGCGCCGCGGGAGTACGACAGCTTCTGGATGACCGTCTTGACCGGCCGGTTCGCCTCCTGGGCCTTCAGAAGCGACTGCTTCGTGGCCTCCTCGGACGCGAGCTTGACCGTCGAGGCGATCCTCATCACGTTCCCCTCGAGGACGTAGCCGAGCCCGTTGATCTTCAGGATCAGCTCGAGGGCCTGGTCCCACGGGATGTCGGTCAGGCTGACCGTCACGGTCCCGCGGACCTCCGGGTCGAGGACGATGTTCAGACCGGTGAGCTCGCTGAACTTCTGGAGCGTGTCCTTGACGTCGGCGTCCTTCAGGTTGAGCGTGATCGGCTCGCCGGTGTACTGCTTCTCGCCCGAGCCGATGACCCGCGCCTCGTAGGGGTTCCCGAGGTCCCGCGTCTGGCCGCCCGCCTCCTGCTGGGCGAGGAGCGCCTCGGCGGCTTCGACCAGCGCTCGGTCCTCGGCGGTGGGGGCGCGGGCGGGAGCCGGGGGCGTGACGGGGCGCACCTCCGGCGACGCCGCTACGATCTCGGGGGCGGGGGCGGGGGCCGGCGTGACCGGCGCGGGGGCGGTGGTCGCGGGAGCCGCCGCGCTGGCCACGGGGACGACCGGCTCGGCGGGGTCGTCGGCCTCGTGGGCCTCGTAGGAGCCCGCCGCGGGGGCGGCCACCGCGGCGATCACCGGCTCCGTCCGGGCCGGGGAGGCCGCAGGCGGCGGCGAGGAGCGCTCGATCGAGATCGTGCCGGCCGGCCTCTCGGCTTCGGCCCGGACCTCGGGCTCGGTGGCGGGCTCGCCGTGGAACACGACCGAAAGGCCGGTCCCGTCCGCCACCAGCTCGGGGACGTCGGGCCGGGAGAGGTCGAGGACGATCCGTGTGACCGGCTCGGGCTCGGAGCGGAACTGCGAGACGCGCACCCGGCTCACCGGACCGACGCCGACCTCGCGCGACTTCGGGGCCGACGCGTTCCGGACTCCCTTGAGGTCGACGACCCACCGCGGCGGGTCGGCCAGGAGGAAGGCCTCGTAGCCGAACGCGCCGTCGCCGCCGAGGCGGACGACGGTGTCCCTCCCCTGGAGACGGGCCGTCACCGAGGAGAGCCGGCCGGCCGCCTCGCCGACCGCCTCCGCGGCGACGACGTGCTCGCGGTCGGCGGCCGCCGCCGGCGACGACACTGCCGCCGGGGGCGACGACACGGTCGCCGGGGCGGCCGGCGCCGGGACGGCAGCCAGGGTCTCGACCCGGATCGGCTCCGGGTCGGCCGGCGGGAGCGCGGCCGGCGCCGGGGACTCCGCGACGGTCTCGGCGGGCGCCGGCGGCGCGGCGGCCGCCGCCGAAGGCGAGCGGGACGACGCGCGGGCCGCGAGGACGACGGCGGTGGCCGAGGAGCCCGCCTCGCTGACGAGGCGTGCGTCGAGCGCGGCCGAGCCGTCCAGCTCGAGCTGGACGTGGGGCTCGCCCATCTCCGTGAAGGAGCGCATCGTCAGTCGCTCAACGACCGACTCGCCTCCCCGCGGGAGCCTCGGGGGCTCGAGCCCAGCCGCCGCGACGGTGTTCGGCAGGTCGATGACGACCTTCCGGCCGTCGTCCCGCGCGAAGACCGTCGGCGCCAGGGCGGAAGACCCGGAAATCAGGAGCCGCGGCGAGTCGCCGTCGGGGATGAGCGTCATCCCCGTCAGCTCGACCGGGCCGCCCGCCGGCGCGGCCGCCTCGGCCGCCGACGGGGCCGCCCGATCGGTGACCGTCGCCTCGCGGCCGGAGGCGCAGCCGATCGCCAGGAAGGACGCGAGCGCCGCGAGCGCCGCGAGGGCCTGACCGGTGACCCGTCCTCTAAGCAGCATGGTTCCTCCCCCGGGATTCGTCGTCGTTTCCAGGCCGGGACGGTGAGAGGCGGCGCCCCCGGGGCGCCCGGCCCTCCCGCCGCACCCGCCGTTCCGCTCGCGCGCCGCCGCCACGGTGTCGCTCCCGCTCACGGCTTCCTCTGGAGGGCGATCGCCTTGACGACGTCGCGGAACGGCTTCGGATTCGTGGGGTCGTTGACGTTCTGGCGGAACGTCACCTCGGTGGCCGTGATGTCGATGACCTCTCCGTCGAAGACGGTCATCCCCTTCTTCAGGAGGTAGGACCGGTTGTCGGCCCCCCGCATCATCGCGATCCACCCGGTCTTCGTCCGGATCGTCCCCTGGAGCTCGAGCTCGTCGACGAGCATGCCGGCGGGCCCGGCGATGCCGGTGCGCTCCACCTGCTGCCGGAGGAGGAGGGACCGGAAGGGGTCCCGCCGTCCCCTCACCTCGTACGTGTAGGCGGGGACCGCCGTGTCGATCTCCGCAGGGACCGGAACCGCCGGAGCCCCGGTCGCGGGCGCCGGCTCCGGCGGGGGTGCCTGCGCCGCCAGGGGCACCGCCCCGGCGAGCGCCGCCGCCGCAAGGAGCCCCGCGAGAAGGCCGCTGATCCTCCTCATCTCGTCAACCTCCCGCCGGCCTCGGAGGCGCCGCCCCGCCGGCCCCAGCCTTGCCCTTGTCGGTCTCCTCCTGGTCGCCGAGGTAGATGAACGTCTTGGCCGTGAAGTTGGCGTTGATCGTCCGCCCCGCGACCGTGTCGGTGTAGCCGCCCATCATGAGGTCCTCGACGTTGATGATCCGGGAGAACCGGGCCATCTTGTCGAAGAAGAGCGCCAGGTTGTGATAGGTGCCGTCGATCTGGATCTCGATCGGCCACTCCGCGTAGAACTCCTTGTTGACGTACTCCTTCGGGGCGAACTTCTTCAGGAAGAAGTCGCCCTGACGCGTGAGGGCCTCGATCTTCTTGATCAGCTCCTCGGTGTTCCGCTGGGTCGGCAGGATCAGCAGGAGCCTCTGGAGGTCCAGCTCGATCCGCCGGACCTCCTCGCGCAGCTGCGGGAGCCTCCGCTCGGCGGCGCGCCCCTGGTTGATCTTCTCCTCGAGCTGCGCGATCTCGTTCTTCTTGCCGGCGATCCTGGCGCGCATCTCGGTGAAGTTCGGCGGCACCTGGTAGTTCACGAGGAGGTAGAGCGCCACCGCGATCGCCGCGCCGATGCCGAGGCCGTAGTACCACGGCTTGCCTTCGAGCTGCTTGAGTTCGAGCGCCACGGTCGACCCCCTCTCACATCCCGGCCGCGGCAGGCGCCGCGCCGGCCGGGGCCGCCCCGCCCGCAGGCGCGGCCCCGGCCGCTCCGGCGGGCGCAGGCTCCGGCTGCTGGGTCTTGTCGATGTTCGAGAAGACGAAGCTGAGGCTGAAGTTGTACAGGGCGGCCCCCCGGGCGCTCGCCGCGGAGATGTCCTGCACCTTCGGCTCCTGGAACGCGCTGACCTTCTTCAGGTTCTCCAGGAAATTCGCCACCGCCGGCGGGTTGAGGGCCTTCCCGGCGAGGGTGATCGTCGTACCCTTGTACTCCATCTTCTCGAGCCAGAGCAGGTCCGGCAGGGCGTTGGAGACCTCGTCCATCAGCCGGACGGGCCCCTTCTGGTTCTGCTTCAGCTGGTTGATCAGGTCGACCTTCTTCTGGAGCTTCGCCTTCTTGTCCTCGAAGTCCTTGACCTCTCGGAGGATCGACTCGAGCCGGGCGACCTCGAGCTGGTCGCGCCGGATCTTCTCGTCGAGCTCCTTGATCTGCGAGCGGTAGATCCACCACTGCACGCCGATCACCAGGAGGCCGACGACCACGGCGCCGACGAGGAGGATCACGTTGAGGCGCTCGCCCCCGCCGAGGGCGGAGACGCCCTTCTTCTTCTTCGTCGGCTTGGCTTCGGGGAGGAGGTTGATCTTGATCATCGCCGCTTCCCTACTCTCCCAGCTTCCGGACGGCCAGGCCCACCGCGATCGCCAGCGACGGCGAGTTCTCGCTGAGCCAGGCCGGGTCCGCCGCCCGGTCGTCGGTGGCGATCGCGTGGAACGGGTTCATCACCTCGACCGGCAGGCCGAACTTGTCCTTCAGGACCTCGGTCAGGCTGGCGACGCGCGAGCTCCCGCCGGAGACCACGATGCCGTCGACGCGGTCGGAGCCGGAGGTGGCCTGGAAGAAGTCGAGCGTCTTCTGGAGCTCGGCCGCGACGTCCTCGCTGACGCCCCGGAGGACGGGCTCGATCGACTGCGGCGTCTGCCCGGCGACCGGCTCGCCCCGCTTCAGCGCCTCGGCCTGCTCGAAGTTGAGGGAGAAGGCCTTCTGGAGGGCGTCGGTGAACTGGTTGCCGCCGAACGTGATGTCCCGCCAGAAGACGGTCTGCCCCTGCGCGAGGATGTTCACGTTCATGACCGAGGCCCCGATGTTCACGAGGGCGATGACGCGGGCGGGGTCGAGACCGTAGTTCACCTCGAAGCAGTTCTGGAGGGCGAAGGCGTCGACGTCGACGAGGGCCGGCACCCGCCCGGCCTGCGTCACGACGTTCTTGAAGTCGTCCACCTTCTCCCGCTTGGCCGCCACGAGGAGGACGCCCATCGTGTCGCCCACGGCCCCCGGGTCCAGGACGACGTAGTCGAGGTAGACGTCGTTGATGTCGAAGGGGACGTACTGCTCGGCCTCCCAGCGGATCGACTCCGAGAGCTCCTGCTCGGGCATCGTCGGCAGCTGGATCTTCTTGACGATGACGGAGTGCCCGGAGACCGAGACGGCCACGTTGGGGCTCTTGACCCCCGTGGCGGCCAGGAGCCTGGAGATCGTCTCCACCACGAGGGAGGAATCCATGATCGCGCCGTCGACGATCGCCTCGGGCGAGAGGCTCTCCATCCCCGCCTTCAGCAGCTGGAACTTCCCCTCCTTGCCCTCCCTGAGCTCGACCAGCTTGATGGCCGAGGAGCCGATGTCGAGTCCGACGAGGTTCTTCGACTTGCGGAACAGCACGGTACGGTCTCCCTCCCTTACGCTCCGGAACCGTCGCAGGGCTAAGGTCGTGGCACTGGGCAGAGCCTAAATAGGTTGGCGGATTCTCGCGCCCTTCCCGGGGGGGCTGTCAAGCAGACCGGAGGCTCAAATCCCCTCTTGATTCTTCGAACGAAAGGAGTTATAAGAACGGTTTCGTGCGGAGGCGCCCGACCAGGCGCGGCGACGCGAGGGCGCTTCCGGCTCCCGCTCCCGCCTCGTGGTCGCGGGTCTCCCGCGCGGAGAGCCCGACGCCGCAGGAACCCGACGAAGGAATCCAGGACCGAGGTTAGCGACATGCCCCAGAGCTGCGACATCTGCGGAAAGAAGCCGGTAGCCGGACACCGGGTCAGCCACGCCCACAACGTCTCGAACCGGCAGTTCAAGCCGAACCTCCGCCGCGTCCGGACGGTCACCCCGGCCGGCGGCTCGAAGCGGGCACGCGTCTGCACGCGCTGCCTGCGCTCGCAGAAGGTCGCCAAGACCGTCCGCTGACGTGTTCGGGGGGAGGACCGCCGCCCGGTCCTCCCCCCGCTCCCCCCACCTTTCGGCCGCATTCCGCCTTCCCCCTCCTGCCGGGGCTCTGAGACCGCCGCCCGGTCCCCCCCCCGCTCCCCCCACCTTTCGGCCGCATTCCGCCTTCCCCCTCCTGCCGGGGCTCTGAGACCGCCGCCCGGTCCTCCCCCCGCTCCCCCCACCTTTCGGCCGCATTCCCCATTCCGGCTGACGCCGGGGCTGTGAGGACCGCCGCCCGCTGAGTGCCCCCTCTCGAGTGACGGCGGGGTTCCGGCACCTTCGCCGAAGTCCGGCCCCGGGGTCCCCTCAGGCGCCGCCGGTCTGCGCGGTGTGGTACTTGCGGCGGACCTGTATGACGCCGGGGAGGCCCCGCAGCGCCAGGAGGAGCCTGTCCAGGTGCTTCCGGTCGGGCGTCGTCACGCTCCCGTCGATCGTGGCGGTGCCGTCCCGCGCGGTCCGGGCCTCGATCGACTGGATGTTCGACCCCGAGTCGGCGATGACCTGCGTGAGGCGCGCCAGCATCCCGGTCCGGTCCTCGGCCTGGATCTCGAGGTCGACCGTGAAGGACGCGTTCTTCGGGCTCTCCCACTCGACCTCGATCTCCCGGCCGGGGTCGAAGAGCAGGTTCCTCACGTTCGGGCAGACGGTGGCGTGGACGGAGACCCCCCGACCCCGCGTGACGTAGCCGACGATCTCGTCCCCCGGCACCGGCCGGCAGCACTTGGCGAGGGTGGCCAGGAGGTCGTCCTCGCCCCGGACCCGGATCCCCCCGCCGCCCAGCGGGAGGATCCGCCGGACGACCTTCCCGAGCGTCTCGGCACGGGAGGGGCGCCGAGAGCCCGCCTCCGCACCGCCCTCCTCCTTCGGGAAGAGCCGCTGCGCCACGGCGCGGGGAGCGATCTTCCCGAACCCGACCTCGGCCAGGAGGTCGTCGACCCGCTGGACCCCCAGCTCGGGAAGGACGGGGTCGAGCGCCCCGCCGTCGATCAGCTTCGAGAGCCTCCGGCCGTGCTTCTTGAGCTCCTTCTCCAGCATCCGCCGGCCGATCTCGACCGCGCGCTCCTTCTCGGCCGCGTGGATGAAGGCCTTGATCTTGTGCCGGGCCCGCGAGGTGACGACGAACGAGAGCCAGTCCCGCGACGGCTGGGCGGCGGGCGACGTCAGGATCTCGACGATCTCGCCGTTTCCGAGCGGCGTCTTCAGCGGCACGAGGCGGCCGTTCACCCGCGCCCCCACGCACCGGTGCCCGACGTCCGAGTGGATCCGGTAGGCGAAGTCGACCGGGGTCGCGCCCCGGGGGAACGCGAAGACCTGCCCCTTGGGCGAGAAGATGTAGACCTCGTCCGGGTAGAGGTCGATCTTCAAGGACGAGAGGAACTCGCGCGGGTCCTGGACCTCGCGCGTCGTCTCCAGGATCTGCCTCAGGAGCGCGATGCGGGCCTCGTCGGCGCGCGGGTCGAGCTTCCCCTCCTTGTACTTCCAGTGGGCCGCGATCCCGTTCTCGGCGAGCAGGTCCATCTCCCGCGTCCGGATCTGCACCTCGAACGGCGGGGCCCCCTCGGGGACGACCGTCGTGTGCAGGGACTGGTAGAAGTTCTGCTTCGGCATGGCGATGTAGTCCTTGATCCGCCCCGGGACCGGCCGCCAGGCCTGGTGGACGATGCCGAGCGCCGTGTAGCAGTCGCGCACGGACTCCACGAGGACGCGGAACGCCAGGACGTCGAAGAGCTGGTCGATCGGGATGGCCTGGCGGATCAGCTTCTGCCGGATCGACCAGTAGCGCTTCACGCGCCCGACGACCTCCACCCGGACGCCGGCCTGCTCGATCTTCTGGACGAGGAGCGACCGGAACGTCTCCACCGCGGCCGCCGAGTCCTTCATCCGCTCGTCGACCGCGACGGTGAGCGCCTTCCACTCCTCGGGGTAGAGGTAGCGGAAGGCCAGGTCCTCCAGCTCCCCCTTCATGTTCCCCATCCCGAGACGGTTGGCGAGCGGGGCGTAGATCTCCATCGTCTCGGCGGCGATCGCGCGGCGCTTGGCCTCCGGCAGGTGCTGGAGCGTCCGCATGTTGTGGAGCCGGTCCGCGAGCTTGACGAGGATGACGCGGACGTCGTCCGTCATCGCCAGGAGCATCTTGCGGAAGGTCTCCGCCTGCTGCGCCTCGCGCGACGTGAAGGCGTAGCGGCCGATCTTCGTGACCCCGTCGACGAGGTGGGCGACCTCGGGCCCGAAGAGCGCCGCCAGCTCGTCGCGCGAGGAGTGGGTGTCCTCCAGGACGTCGTGGAGGAGCCCGGTGGCGATCGAGGTCTCGTCGAGCTTCATCGAGGCCAGGATCATGGCCACGTTCAGGGGGTGGATCAGGTAGGGCTCGCCGGAGGAGCGGAGCTGGTTCCGGTGGGCGTGCGCCGAGAAGACGTAGGCCTTCCGGAGGAGGTCCTCGTCGGGCTTCGGGAGGTACCGCTCGACGGTCTCCAGGATGTCCTCGAACCTCAGCACCGCGCTCGATTATCGCGGGAGGCGAAGGGAGCCGCCTTCGGCTATCCTCCGCCCCCGTGATCGAGAGCCTGAAGTCCCTCCTGCACGCCGTCATGGACGTGAAGGGGCTGATCCAGGGGGGCGGCTACGTCGCCCTCCACGCCATCGTCTTCGCCGAGACCGGCCTCCTGGTCGGCTTCTTCCTCCCGGGCGACTCCCTCCTGTTCACGGCGGGCGTCTTCGCCGCGGCCGGCCTGCTGAACGTGTGGGTCCTCCTGCTCGGGCTCTCCGTGGCCGCGGTCGTGGGCGACCAGGTCGGCTACCTGATCGGGCGGAAGGCCGGCCAGGCGCTCTACAAGAGGCCCGACTCGCGCTTCTTCAAGAGGTCGCACCTGATGGCCGCGCACGACTTCTACGAGAAGTACGGCGGCAAGACGATCTTCCTCGCCCGGTTCGTCCCGATCATCCGGACGTTCGCCCCGACCGTGGCCGGCGCGGCCGGGATGGAGTACCGGCGGTTCGTCTTCTGGAACGTCGCCGGCGGCCTGACGTGGGTCTGGACGATGGTGGGCGGCGGCTACCTGATCGGCCGGCGGATCCCGAAGGTCGAGGAGCGGATCCACCTCGTCGCCCTCGTCATCATCTTCCTCTCGGTCCTCCCGATCGCCTGGGAGTACTGGAAGGCGCACAAGGCGCGTCGCGCCCGCCTCGCCGCGCCTCCGACGGAGCCCGGCGCGGCGGACTGAACCTGATCGGGGGGAGGACCGCCGCCCGAGTCCGGCCTCGACCGGGTCGGCGCGCTGCGCGCTCGAAACGGCGACGGCGGGGCCCCTGATCCCCGCCGTCCCTCCCGCCGAGCCCCCCACCTCTCGGCCGCATGGGATCCGGACCGCCGCCCGGGTCCGGCGGCCTACTCCAGGGGGGCCTCGGAGCCCGGGACCTCCCGGCCGGAACGGCCCGACTCGAAACGCGCCACGACGGTCGCCGTCACCATGTCGCCGGTGACGTTCAGGACGGTCCGGCACATGTCGAGGATCCGGTCGACGCCGAGGACGATCGCGATCCCCTCCATCGGGACCCCGACGAGCCCGAGGACCATCATCAGGAGCGGGATCGAGCCGCCCGGCACCCCGGCCACGCCGATCGCCGTCACGACCGACATCAGGACGACGACGAGCTGCGCCCCGAGCGAGAGGTCGACCCCGAAGACCTGCGCCAGGAAGAGGACCGTCGCCCCCTCGAAGAGCGCCGTGCCGTTCATGTTCATCGTCGCCCCGAGCGGGAGGACGAAGGCGCCGATCTGCCTCGGGACCCGCAGCTCCTCCTCGGCGACGCGCATCGTCGTCGGGAGCGTCGCGTTGCTGGAGGAGGTCGAGAACGCCGTCACCATGACGAGGCGGATGCGGCGGAAGAAGTCGGCCGGGGAGCGCCTGGCGACGAGCTTCAGGACGAGCGAGTAGCCGAAGACCTGGAAGAAGGCCAGGCTCGCCACGATCGTCACGACGTAGAGCGCCAGGCTCGTCAGGAGCGTGAGGCCGAAGCGCGCCGTGACGCTGAAGATCAGGCAGAAGACCCCCACGGGCGCCACCGCCATCACGACGTCGATGATCGCCACCGTCACGTGCCCGAGGCTCTCGAGGAGGGAGAGCATCGGGCGGGCCTTGGCCTCCGGGAGCGTCGCCAGCGCCACGCCGACCATCAGGGCGAAGAAGATGACCGCCAGCATGTCGCCGTTGGCCGCCGCCGCGACCGGGTTCCGGGGGACGACCTTCACGAGGAGGTCGATGTCGAACGCCCCCTGCGAGAGGCCCATGGCCCCCTCGGCCTGCCCCTTGTAGGTCGCCAGGAGCCGCGCGGCCACGGCCGGGTCCAGGCTCTTGCCGGGCCGGACGGTGTTCATCACGAGGAGGCCCAGCGTCGTCGAGAGCGCCGTCAGGGCCAGGAAGCAGAGGAGCGTCAGGAGGCCGATCCGGCCGAGCCGCTTCAGGTCGCCTAGCCCCGCCACGCCGACCGAGAGGGTCGACAGGATCAGCGGGACGACGACCATGATGAGGCCGGCGAGCCACATCTTCCCGAGCGGCTCGGTGAGGAGCGAGACGACCTTCAGGAGGGCCGGCGAGCCCCCGAACAGGAGGTTCGCCCCGACGCCGCAAGCCGCGCCGGCCAGGAGGCCGATCAGGATCTTCCGGTGGCGCGGCACGGGGGCGGGTCCCTCCTCGCCGGAAGGCCGGCCGGGCGGGGCGCCGGGCGCCTCGCCCGCGTCCGGGCTACTTGGCGCGCGCGGCCTTGCCGTTCGGCTTCGCCGCGGCGGGCGCCGGGGCCTTGGCGGCGGCCCGCTTCGCCTTCCAGCCCTCCCAGGCGACGACGAGGGGCGCGGCGACGAAGATCGACGAGTAGGTCCCGACGATGATCCCGAAGAGGAGGACGAACGAGAAGCCGCGGAGCACCTCGCCGCCGAGGAGGAAGAGGGCGAGGACGACGAGGAAGGTCAGGCCCGAGGTGATCACGGTCCGCGAGAGGGTCTCGTTGATCGACCGGTTCACGAGCGAGTCGAGAGGCTCCTTGCGGGACTTCTCCCGGTTCTCCCGGATCCGGTCGTAGACGACGACGGTGTCGTTGACCGAGTAGCCGATGAGGGTGAGGAAGGCCGCGACGACGGTCAGAGAGATCTCGACGTTCAGGAACGAGCAGAGGCCGAGCGTGATCCAGGTGTCGTGGACGAGGGCCAGGACCGCGGCCGTCCCGAAGGAGGCGGAGCGGAACCTCACGGCGATGTAGGCGAGCATCGCGGCCCAGGAGAGGACGATCGCCCAGATCCCGCGCTGGCGCAGGTCCTTCCCGACCTGCGGGCCGACGTTCTCGGCCGACAGGAGGGTGAACGGCCCGGTCACGGTCTTCTCCTTCAGCCAGGCGCCGACCGCCGGGGAGACGCCGGAGGCGGCAACCGCCTCGTCGACCGACTTGAAGAGGCCCGCCTCGGAGCGCGCGGCGACGACCGCCTCGGCGATCCGCGCGTACTCCACCTTCGGGTCCCCCGCGGGCCGGGCGGCCACCTTCTCGGGGTCGTCCTGGACGAGCTTGGCCGTCAGGGGCTCCGCGCCGTTGAGGTTGAGGTCGAAGGCGCCCGGGGCCGTCCCCTGCGGGAAGAGCGCCTGGGTCAGGGCGGCCGTCGCCTCCTTGGAGACGTCGCGCCCCTCCTGCGTGGCCATCGGCACGCGGAGGAGGATCTGGTTCTTCTCCGGGCGGTCGTACCGCTGGACGGACGTCAGCGGGACGCCGGCCCCCTCGACGATCTTCCGGACCTGGTCCTCGTTCGGGGCCGCGGAGAACCCGTAGACGATCTGCGCCCCGCCGGTGAAGTCGACGCCGAAGTTCGGCCCCTTCTTGGCGACGAGGGAGACGGTCCCGGCCACGATCAGGGCCGCGGAGACCATCAGACAGGTCTTCGTGGCGCCCAGGAAGTCGATGCTGGTCTTCTTGAAGAGCCTCACGGCGGTTTCCCCCTCGCCTCAGATGGAGATCGTCTCGAGCTGCTCCTTCTTCGCGTGGACCAGGTCGAAGAGGAGGCGGGAGACGAAGACGGCGGTGAACATCGAGGCGGCCAGGCCGACGACGAGGGTCACCGCGAAGCCCTTGACCGGGCCGGTGCCGAACTGGAACAGGAACGCCGCCGCCGCGATCGTCGTGACGTGCGTGTCGACGATCGTCCCGAAGGCGCGCTTGAAGCCGATGTCGATCGCCTGGCGCGGCGCCTTGCCGCCGTCCAGCTCCTCGCGGATCCGCTCGAAGATGAGGACGTTCGAGTCGACCGCCATGCCGATCGTCAGGATGAAGCCGGCGATCCCGGGGAGCGTCAGGGTCGCGTTGATCCAGGCCATCACCCCGAGGAGGAGGATCGCGTTCAGGACCAGGGCCACGACCGCGTTGACGCCCGAGAGGCGGTAGTAGAGGACCGTCGCCACGAACACGAGGAACATCCCGACCAGCGAGGCCGTGACCCCCTGCTTGATGGAGTCCAGGCCGAGGGACGGGCCGACCGTCCGCTCTTCCAGGATGATCATCTCGGCCGGGAGCGCGCCGGATCGCAGGACGAGGGCGAGGGCGTCGGCCCGCTCGGGCGTGAACTGCCCCTCGATGATCCCGTTGTCCTCGATCTTGCCGTTGATGACGGGCGCCGACTGGACCCGCTTGTCCAGGACGATCGCCAGGCGCCGGCCGATGTTCTCGCCCGTCGCCTTGCCGAACTTCTGGGCGCCGACGGCGTTGAGGAAGAACTCGACGGCGGGCTGGTTGTACTTGTCCTGCCCGACGCGGGCGTTCTTCAGGTCGCGTCCCGTGACGGCCGCCACCCGCTTCAGGGCGTAGTAGACCGCGGTCCGCGTCCGGGCCTCCTCGTCCTCGCTGAACCCCTCGACGACCTCGAGGTCCGGCGGGAGCGTCCCCTGGTAGGCCGAGAGGAGGGCCTCCCGCGAGGGGTACGGCCCGCCGCGGTCGTCGACGAGCTTCAGCTCCAGGAAGCCGGTCGTCCCGATGATCTCCTTGACCCGGCTCGGGTCGTCCACGCCCGGCAGCTGGACGACGATCCGGTCGTTGCCCTGCCGCTGGATGACGGGCTCGGCGACGCCGAGGGCGTCGACGCGGTTGCGGATCGTCTCCACGGCCTGCCGCGCGGCCTGGTCCTCGATCTGGAACTTCGCCGAGTCGCGGAAGGTGACGCGCCACTCCCGGCCCCGCTCCTCGACGGCCCAGTCGTTCGGCGCCAGCGCCGACTTGACCAGGTCGTTCAGCTTCGACGGCTCGCTCGTCTCCACGAGCGGGATCGTGAAGCCCTCGGCCGTGGCGGGCGGGATCGTCCCGATGACGACGCCCCGCTTGGCGGCCTCGTCCCTCAGGTGCTCGGCGGCGTCCTGCGCCTCGACGCGCAGCGCGTCGCCCGTCTTGACCTGCAGGACGAGGTGGATCCCGCCCTTGAGGTCGAGGCCGAGCTTGAGGCCGTGCTTGAGGACGTCGGCGGCCGACGGGTCCGGCGGCGCCGTGGGCGACTTCTTCAGGTACTCGCGCCCCCGCCAGAGATAGGCGGCGACGGAACCGACCAGGACCGCGAGGGTCAGGGCCACACGCCAGCCGGTGGGCTTCTTCACGAGAGGAACCTCCGAGAGCGGGTCGACCGGACGGCGCGCGTCAGAGCTCTTTTCGGGCCACTGTTTCGGAGCTTTCTTCGACCGCCTCGAAGTCGGGGAACCCGCGGGGATGGCCCGGTCTCCCGGGACAGCCGCGGGAGTCTAGACGCCCCCCCCGCCGCCGTCAATCGATCCCCGGGCGCTGGGCCTCGCTCCTCGCGGAGAGGGAGACGACGGCGAGCCTGAGTCGCAGCTCGGGAGGGAGCGAACGCGCCAGCTCGGCGTGGCGGAGGCCGTGGCAGGTGGTGACGAGGACGGGCCGCTCCTCGAGGACGCTCGCGAGGAGGAAGCGCATGGCGGCCGCGAACCGATCGTCGTCGCTCCCGACGAGCGGGTCGTCCATGAGGAGGGGGACCCCGCGAGCGCCGGTGCCCAGGTACCGGAGGGCCGAGAGGCGCGCCACGAGGTGGAGCTGCTCGCGGGCCCCCGTCGACAGGGCCGCCTGGAACTCGGCCTTCGTCAGGACGCGCCCCCCCTTCGCGGTCACGGTCACCGCCAGGTCGTCCAGGAACTCCATCGACTCGTACGGCAGGCTCCAGCGAGACAGGATCGCCCGCGCCGCCTCCGAGAGGCCGCGCCGGAAGTCCCCGTAAGCCGAGGAGGCCGCCTCGGCCAGGGCCTCGCGGGCCAGGTCGACGGCGTCGCGGAAGAGGAGGGCGCGCTCCAGAGCCGCCTCCGCCTCCTCCTCGGCCTCCGCGCCCTCTCGGGCCCCCTCGGCGGCCCCGTGGAGCCGGGAGGCCAGCTCCCGCTCGAGGCCCGCCAGCTCCTCGCGGCAGGCCTTCTCCTCCTCGCGAGCGGCCTCGGCGGCGCGCCGCGCCTCCTCCGGAGAGGCCGCCCCCGGCAGCTCCGACGGGAGGGCGCCGAGGGCCGAGAGGCGCGAGGCGACCTCGGCGTCGAGCGCCGAGAGCCTCACCAGGAGCTCCGACTCGGCCTCCGCGGGCGCGCTCTGGCGCCGCGCCGGCAGCTCCACCTCCAGGATCTCCCTTCGGCGGGCCGCCTTGCGCCGCCCCGCCTCGGCCGCCAGGAGGGCCTCTGCCAGAGGGAGGCCGCGCGGCAGCCCCCCCTCCTCCAGGGCGGCGCGGAGGCGGGCCTCGGTCGAGGCGAGAGCGGCCTCCTCCTCGGCCAGCCGGGCCTCCTCGCGCGCGAGCGCCTCGGCCCGAGCCAGCGCCGTCCGGGCCGCGCGCTCGAGGTCCTCGATCAGGCCCAGGAGCCGCCGGGCGTCGGAGGCGGCCGGGAGGCCACCGGCGGTCCCGAGCACCTCCCGGAACGGGGCCAGCTCCTCCTCAAGAGAGGCGCGGCGGGCCAGCGCCGCGTCGCGCCGGGCTCGTCTCGAGAGGAGCGCCCGCCGCTTCTCGTCGGCCGCCCGGGCCCTCCGGTGAGCCCGGACGAGGGCGCCCGGGTCCGGGAACCCCGCGCGCCGCGCCACCTGGTCGAGGTGGAGACGGACCTCCGAAAGACGCCGCCTCTGCTCGGCGGCCTCGTCGCGGGCAGCCTTCTCGGCCTCCCGGGCGGAGGCCTCGTCGGCGAGGCGGTGGCCGCGGCCCCGGACCCAGGCGACCGCGCCCGCCAGGCCGAGCCCGACGGCGAAGGCGGTCGCCGAGGCGGAGACGGGACCGGGAACGCGCGAGCCCGACGCCCAGAGCGCCGCCGCCACCACGAGGGCGACGAGCGCGGCGCCGACGAGGCGACGCCCCGCGGCGACCCGTACGTTCCGCTCGGAGACGACCAGCCTCGCCAGGTCGGCCGCCTCGGTCGCCCGCCGGTCGGCCTTGACGCCGAGGAGCTCCAGTTCGCGCCGCTCCTCCTCGGCCCCGAGGAGGAACTCGCGCTCGGAGGCCGGGAGCGAGTCGAGCCGCCGGAGGTCGTCGGCCAGTCCCTCGCGGCGCAGGTCCTCCCACTGCTCCTCGAGCTCCCCCTCCGCCCGGGCAGCCTCCTCCTCGCTGTCGACGACGGCCGAGAGGAGGAGCGCCAGCCGCCTCCGGTCCTCCTCCGTCAGGCTCGCCGCCGGGCCGAAGCGCCTCGCCCGCTGGCGGGCGTCCTGCGCGATGGCCTCCCGCTCCTCGGCCTGCGCCCGCCGCGCCTTCTGGAGAGCCTCGGGGCGGCTCCCCCTCTCCTCGCGCAGCGCGTCGATGCGCTCCAGCGCCTCCTCGGGGACGAAGAGGGAGTCCTTCAGCAGCGCCTCGGCCTCGGCGACCAGGGCGCGCCGGCGATCGGCCGCCTCGGCCGCGGCGCTCTGCCGCTCGGCCAGGCTCCGCCGCTCGGCCACGACGGCGGCCACGTCCAGGAGCGCCGCCTTCCGTCGGACCGCCTCGAGCCGCTCCCGGGCCAGGGCCAGCCGCCGTCCCGCCTCGGCCGCCGCTTCGCGCTCGGCCCGGCGCCGCGCCGTCTCGCGCCGGGCCTCGTCCCGAAGGCGCCGGGCGCGGGCGACCTCGGTGTCGACCGAGACGCTCGGGCCGGTGGTGGCCTCCGGCATCCGAGCCCGGACGGCGTCGAGCGAGCGGAGCGCCCGGACGACCGAAGCCTCGCCCCCGCCCGCGTCGGCGATCCGGGCCAGCTCGAGCGTCAGCGCGCTGTCGAGGGAGTCCCCCTCGAGGACGTTCTGTCGGACGAAGGCCGTCGTCCGAAAGAGCGGCTCCGACAGCCCGGTGACCCGCTCGCCGAAGACGTCCCGGCCGCCGGAGCGGACGAAGTCCGCCGTCCGGTCCTCCCCCCGGTCGCGGTCGACGACGCGGAACGTCCCGGACTCGATGTCCCTCTCGACGGCCCAGCGGGTCCCCTCGGCGGTCACGTCCAGCCCCACCGACATCGCCCCCCCGCCCCAGGGCCTCCTCAGGTCCCGGGCCCGGCCCGCGGCTCCGCGGGAGCGCGGCAGGCCGTAGAGGGCCGCCGCGATCGCCTCGCAGAACGTCGTCTTCCCGGACTCGTTCGGGTCGACGACGAGGAGCAGCGTCCCCGGCGGCCACTCGACGTCGACGTCGGCGAGCGTCCCGAAGCCGCGGACGCGGACGCGGTCGATCCTCAGAACTCCTCCGGGGGCTCGGGCAGGAGGGCGCGCCCCGCCAGCGCGTCGCGGCCCAGGCGCGTCGCCAGCTCGACGACCCGTCGGCTCCGCTCGTCCGGGGCGGACGAGAGCCTGCCGGTCATCGCGGCGAGGAACCGCCCCTCCGCGGTCCGCTCGTCGGGCTCCTCGTCGCGTCCGGGGGCGGTGCGGTCCCGGAGGAGGAGCGACGCGGGGCGGACCGCGGCCTCCGGCAGGGCGAGGTCGAGGCTCGCCCCGTGGGGCTTGGCTCCGGTCAGCGTCACGCGGACGAGGTCGCGGGCGCCGACGCGGGCCGAGGCCAGGAGCGCCGCCAGGCGCTCGCGGGCCAGCGCGGCGTCCAGGCCCGAGACGTCGAGGCGGAGGTCGTGGACCCCGCGGTCGTCGGCCGGAAGCTCCTCGACGGCGTTGCCGCCGTCGGGCAGGAGCGTGACCTTCAGGAAGGACCGGGGGCCCGTCTCGTCGAGCCCCCGGCCGGCCGGCGAGCCCGAGTAGGCCGCCACCGGGCGCCCCTCCCCGTCCTCGACCGCCTGGAAACTGTGGTGGTGTCCGAGCGCCGCCCACCGGAAGCCCGCCGCCAGGAGCTCGTCCCGGGAGAACGGGGCGGTCCTCTTCCTTCCCGCGGCGGCGTCCGGCCCCGCGTAGGTCTCCAGGGAGCCGTGGAGCAGGAGGAGCGCGTAGGCGCCGTCCGGCCGCCGCGGGGGGTCGCCCAGCGGCCGCCCGGTCTCGACCGCTTGGGAGAGGAACGCCCGTCCGGTGACCGAGGCGTCGGCGCGCCCCGCGAACGGCACGGTCTCGAAGCGCCCCGAGCGGAAGACGACGACGTTCTCGGGCCAGGGGCGCATCCCGAGCGCCCGGAGGACCGCGGGGTCGTAGAACCCGCCCTCGCCGGCGAAGTCGTGGTTGCCCGGAGCGACGAAGACGGGACGCGGCGCGAAGGCGGCGAAGGCCTCCAGGACGCGGGCGACGGCCTGCGGGGGGACGCTCTCCGAGTCCCAGAGGTCCCCGGGGACGAGCATCCCGTCGGCCCCCGCCGCCAGCCCTGCCGCCACCGCGCGCTCCGCCGCGGCGTCGACCTCCTCGCGGCGGGCCCGGCGCAGCTCCGGGGGCAGCCCGAGGCCGCGGCCGTGCAGGGGCGAGCCGACGTGCCAGTCGGAGGTCTGCAGGAGAGTGAGCGGGCGGTCCGGGGGCGGGGTCAAGGGGCGGCGTCGCGACGCCGAGGCGTCAGGTCGTGGCGTCCTTCGGCGCCTCGCCCTCCGCAAGGACGCTGGCGACGGCGCTCTTGTTCATCTTGACCTTCACGGTGTCGGCGATCTTCACCCAGACGACGGCGTCCTCCACCTGAGCCACCGTGCCGTGGATCCCGCTCGAGGTGACGACGCGGTCCCCCTTCTTCAGCGCTCCGAGCATCTCGCGGGTCTTCTTCTGCTGCTTGCGCATCGGGCCGAGGATGAGCACCCAGTAGATGATGAAGAAGACGAGGAGGAACGGGACCATCTGCAGGAGGCCCTGCCCCATGGACGGGGTGGCCGCCGGCTGCTGGAGGAGGTCGAGGGTCATGCGTCGTCCTTTCGCCCGGCGGCGGCGAGGACCGCCGCGGCCAGCGCCGGGAGCTGCCGGCGCTCGAGAGCCTCACGGATTCTCCGCATCAAGTCAAGGATCGCGTGGAGGTTGTGGAGCGTCAGCAGAGTCGCCGCGGTCGGCTCGCCCGCGAGGAAGAGGTGCCTCAGGTACGCCCGCGAGTGCCGCGAGCACGGAGGGCACGGGCAGCCCGGGTCGAGCGGCGACGGGTCCTCCCGGTGGCGGGCGTTGCGGATGACGAGCGTCCCGCCGTCCCGGAGGTAGGCGAGCCCGTGCCGCGCCGCCCGCGTCGGCAGGACGCAGTCGAACATGTCGAAGCCGTGGAGGACGGCGTGGACGAGGTCGTCCGGGCGCCCCACGCCCATCAGGTACCGCGGCCGGTCCACCGGCAGGAGCGGCCCGGTCCGCTCGACCGTCGCCCGCATCAGCTCCTTCGGCTCGCCCACCGAGACGCCGCCGCAGGCCATCCCCTCGAAGCCGAGGGCGGAGAGGGTGGCCGCGCTCTCGGCGCGGAGGTCCTCGTACATCCCCCCCTGGACGATGCCGAACTGCGCCCCCCGCGGCGGCTCCCCCGCGGCGGCGAGCCCCTCGCGGAACGACTGGAAGGCGTCGCGTCCCCGAAGGGCCCAACGGTGGGTCCGCTCCATCGAGGCGCGCGCCTCCTCCCGCGACACGCCCCACGGCGGGCACTCGTCGAGGACCATCGCGACGTCGACGCCGAGGTCGACGAGCTGGAGGGCGGCCGCACGCTCGGGCGTGAGCCGGTGCGGGCTCCCGTCGACGTGGCTCCGGAACAGGACGCCCTCCTCGGTCACCTTCCGCGTGGCGGCCAGCGAGAGCACCTGGAAGCCTCCGGAGTCGGTGAGGATCGGCCGCCTCCAGCCGGTGAACCGGTGCAGGCCGCCGAGGCGTCGGATGACGTCTGTGCCCGGCCGGACCATCAGGTGGTAGGTGTTCGCCAGGACGATCGACGCGCCCAGCGCCTCGACGTCGTCGAAGCGGACCGCCTTGACGGTGCCGGCCGTCCCGACGGGCATGAACGCCGGCGTCTCCACGACGCCGTGGTCGAGTTGGAGCCGCCCCCTCCGGGCGGCACCGGAGGCGTCCCCGTCGCGGGCGAGGAGCTCGAATCGGAGCACGGCGCCTTGTACCACCGCCGGCCGAGGCGCGGAACCGGCGCGGCCCGCTCGGCACCGGCCCCGCCGCTCTCGCGACGCGGGCGCGGCGCGTTGACCGTCCGGGAGGCCGATGCTATGGTCCGGCGTCCTTTTGAGGGGAGCGAATGCCGGAGCTCGGTAGCAAGCACACCTGTTTCCGCTGCGGAACGAAGTTCTACGATCTGAAGCGGACGCCCGTCCTCTGCCCGAAGTGCCAGGCGGACCAGAAGGACGCTCCCCCGCCCGCGACCTCCCCGGCGGCCCTGCAGGCCGCGCGGCGCGCCAAGCGGGACGAGTTCGCGGACCCCGACGTCTTCGAGCGGCGGACGGACGAGGAAGAGCTCGGCGGCGCCGAGGAGGAAGGGGGCCGGCCTCTCTCCGACGACGAGGAGCTGCCTCTCGGCGAGGGGACGTCCCTCGAGGGCCCCGAGTCGGAGAGCGAGGACGGCTACTAGCGTCGGAGACGCCTCCCTCCCGCCGGCGGTCGACGTGGCGATCGGCCTGGGCGGGAACTCGGACGGCACTCGTCGCGCCCTCTCGGTCGCGGTCGCTTCCCTCTCCGGGACCCTGGACGCCCTGCGGGTCTCGGCGCTCTACCGGACGGCTCCCGTCGGAGGGCCGGAGCAGCCCGACTTCTGGAACGCCGTGGCCGTCGGCCGGACGAGGCTCCCGGCCCGGGCGCTCCTGGCGCGCCTGCTGCGTCTGGAGCGCTCCCTGGGCCGCAGGCGCCGCGGCGCGGATCGCAACGGGCCCCGCGTCCTGGACCTCGACCTCCTCCTCTACGGCGGCGCGACGCTCGACGACCGGCCGCTGCGCGTGCCGCACCCGCGGCTCTTCGAGAGGCGCTTCGTCCTCGCCCCGCTCGCCGAGCTGGCGCCCGGATGGGTCGTCCCGGGCACCGGGCGGAGCGTCGCGTCGCTCCTGGACGCCGCGCCGGCGGCGCGCGTCGAGCCGGCCGGTCGGATCGCGTGAGCTCCTCCTCCCCCTCCTCGCCCGGCCTGACGAGGCCGCGGGACTCCGGGACGCAGCGGCGCCTGTCGACGATGATCGCCCTGCCGGCCGCGCGCGGGCGCTTCGCCTCGATCGTGGCGGCCCGCGCCCTGGTCCCCGCCGGCGCGGCGGTGGTGACGGTGGCCGCCGTCGCCGTCGGGCTCGCCGCGGCGGAGGCGTCGCGGGCGGCGCAGGAGGTGGCGCAGGCCCGGATGGTGGCGGCGAGCTCGCTCCTCCGCCGCGAGGTCGCCTCCTGGGTCTCGCTCGTGAGGAGGCTCGCCGCCGAGCCGAGCCTCTCGACCGCCGCCCGCGAGCACGCCGTCGGCAGGCGGGGGGAGCGGCTCTCTCCCGAGGAGGTCTCCGAGCTGGGGTCGCGGCTCTCCCCCTCGGGGCTCCTGGCGCCGGAGTCCGAGGCCTCGGCCTGGCTGAGGGCCGCCGTGGCCGCCGAGCCGGGGATCCGGGCGGCCGTCCTCGCCGAGTCTTCCGGCGTCGCGGTCGCCGGGACGAGCCCGGGCCGCGCGGCCGTCCTCTCCGGCTGGCCCTGGTGGGGGGCCGCGCTCGCCGAAGGGGCCGCGGTCGCCCTGCCGGGCGCCTCGCCGGGGCTGCCGGAGGACGAGCTCGTCGTCGCGGCCGCCCTCCCGGAGCCGGCCCCGGGAGCTCCGCCCGGCGTCCTCGTCCTGCACGTCTCCCTGGACGAGGTCGCCTCCCGGCTGGAGGCCCTCGGACCCGGGACCCCGAGCGGCTCCGGCCTGGCGTTCCTGGACGCCTTCGGCGGCCGGCTCGTCCGCGGCCAGGCTCCGGCGCCGGAGATCCTCCCCCCCGCCGGGTCGCGCGGAGCCGGCCCGGCGGCCCCGGTCCTGACCGGCGGGGTGGCCCTGGCTCGCGCGCCCCTCGGCAACGGGGTCCCGCTCGACCAGCTCTCGATCGTCGCCACCGTCCCCACCGGCCGCCTCGCGGCGGTCAAACGGGCGGCGGGCCCGATCGGCGTCGCGGCGCTCCTGGCCGGCGCCGTCGCCACGCTGCTCCTCCTCCCGTACCTCCTCCGGGCCGGTCGGGACCTCTCGGCTCTCGTGACGTTCGCCCGGCGGACCGGCGCCGGGGAGGCGGCCGCGCCGCCCCCGGTCGAGCGGGGCGACGAGGTCGGGACGCTCGGGCGCGCGCTGGTGGCCTCGCTCGAGAGCCTCCGGACGTCCCGGGTGGAGCTGGAGCGAGCGAAGCGGACGCTGGAGGAGCGCGTCGCCGAGCGGACGGCCGAGCTGAACCGCGTCAACGCCGAGCTGAAGAAGCGGGCCGAGGAGCTCGCGATCGCCTCGCGGGCCAAGGACGAGTTCCTGACGTCCATCTCGCACGAGCTGAGGACGCCGCTCAACTCGATCATCGGCTTCACGCAGCTGGTGCGCGACGGGCTCGCGGAGTCGCCCGCCGAGGCCGACTCGTTCCTCGACCAGGTCCTCTCCGCCTCGCGCCACCTCCTGAGCCTGATCAACGACGTCCTCGACCTGGCCAAGCTCGAGGCGGGCAAGGTCGTCCTCGAGATGGCCGAGCTCTCCCCCGCGGAGGTGGCCCAGGAGGCGGTGGCCATGGTCGAGGCGCTCGTGCGGGAGAAGGGGCTCGAGCTGCGCTGCGAGGTGGCGGAGGAGCTCCCGGCCGCGCGGGCGGACCGCGTCCGGCTCCGGCAGGTCCTCCTGAACCTCCTGCAGAACGCGGTGAAGTTCACGGAGAAGGGGCAGGTCGTCCTCCGCGTGAGGGCGAGCGACGGCCGCCGCCGGGTCCTCTTCGAGGTGGAGGACTCCGGGATCGGCATCCCCGAGGAGAAGCGCGCGCTCGTCTTCGAGAAGTTCATCCAGGCCGAGGCGGGGACGACGCGGCGGTTCGGGGGAACCGGCCTCGGCCTGCCGATCTCGCGCCTCCTCGTCGAGGCGATGGGGGGCAAGATCGGCCTGGAGCCGGGGCCGCGGGGCGCCGGGACGCGCGTCTGGTTCACCGTCCCGACGCCCGGGCTCGAGGGGCGGTAGGCCCCGCCCGGCCGCGTCAGCCCGCGGGCGGCGCGGACGGGCCCCGGGGCTCGAAGCGGAGCTGGTCCCCGGCCAGCGTCACGCGCGTCCCCGGAGGGACCGACGTCGTGAGCCAGACGCTCCCGCCGATCACGCTCCCCCGGCCGATCACGGTCTCTCCCCCCAGGATCGTCGCCTCGGCGTAGATGACGACGTCGTCCTCCACCGTCGGGTGGCGCTTGGCGCCGCGGATCAGCTTTCCCCTCTCGTCCTTCGGGAAGGAGAGGGCCCCGAGCGTGACGCCCTGGTAGAGCTTCACCCGGTCGCCGATGTCGGTCGTCTCCCCGACGACGACGCCCGTGCCGTGGTCGACGAAGAAGCTCCGGCCGATCCGCGCCCCGGGGTGGATGTCGATGCCGGTCTCGTTGTGGGCGAACTCCGACAGGATCCGGGGGACGAGCGGCACGTCCAGGAGGTGGAGCTCGTGGGCGATCCGGTGCGTGAAGACCGCCTTGACGCCCGGGTACGCCAGGACGATCTCGTCCAGGCCCGAAGCCGCCGGGTCCCCGTCGTACGCGGCCTGCACGTCCTCCTCGATCCGTCCGGCGACCTCGGGCAGGCGCTCGAAGAGCGTCGCGACGATCTCGCGGGCCTCGGCGGAGCCGCCCCCGCGGCCGGCGATGGCCTTCTCCACCTGCGGCGTCAGGCGGAGGTGGATCCGGAACAGCACGTCGCCGAGGTGGTCGCGGAGGTTGTCGCGGTAGAGGAGCGTCTCGCCGAAGTAGCCCGGGTAGACGACCTCCTGGAACAGCCGCAGGATCTCGATGATCTCCCGCTTCTGCGGGCGCGGAGGGTCTCCCACGGCCGAGAGCCGCCAGCGCCCCTCGACGCCGCCGACGTACCGGTCGATCGCCCGCCGGAGGCGCTGGCCCGTCTCCTCCTCGCGCGGCCGGCTCATCCGCGGGGCGCCTCCCCGGCGCGCGCGGGCTTCACGGCCGCGCCCACGACGCGAGGAGGGCGCGCGCGTCCTCCTGGGCGCGTGCGTCCTCGACGGCCCACTCGGCCGCCGGCGTGTCCGCGATCAGGGCCTGGAGCATCGCCCGGGCCTCTCCCCGCGAGGCCTTCTCGTAGTCGTACAGGGCCTCGGCGAGGTAGAGGCGGTTGATGAAGTGGCGCGGGGCGAGCTCGACGGCCCGCCTCAGGTTCGAGAGCGCCTTCTCGCGCGACGCCCAGCCGGTGAGGAACGGGACGGCGGGCGTCTGGTGGTGCAGGCGCCCGAGGACGCGGTGGCCGCCGGCGTCGTCGAACGCCGGGTCGAGCGCGATGGCCGCCTCGCAGTAGTCCCGGATCTTGCCCGCCGCTCCCTGCTTGACCGCCGCCATCTTCCCGAACGCCAGCGACCACTTGCCCCAGTCCACGGCCGCCCAGAGGAAGCTGGCGAGCGCGTCCGGGCGGCCCTTCACGAAGGGGACCAGCTGCGGCGGCGTCGCGTCCGAGAGCGACCGTCCGGCCGTGGCGGACGCCTGGCGCCGGATCTCCGCCAGGGCGTCCTCGCCGACGCGCTTCCCCTCTTCGAAGATCGCCTTCTTCCTCTCGAGGTCGGAGGTCGTGTACTCCCCCTTGAAGTAGAGCGCCCGCATCAGCCGCCAGCGCGCCGCCAGCGACGTCGGGTCCGAAGAGAGCGCCCTCCGGTAGGAGGCGAGACACGCCTCGATCGGCGCCTCGAGCGCCGTCCCCCCCTTCGCCCCCTCGGCGCGGCCTGCCCAGAGCCGGTCTCCCTCCTCGAGGGCGGCGGCGGCGCCGGGCGTCTCGGCCCGGGCGGGAGCGGCGCCGACGGCGGCGCCGGAGACGAGCAACGCCACGGAGACGGGGACGGGACCTCTGACCGATCGCGTCATGGCTCCAGGATGATAGGCGAGCCGGTCCGCCTACAATCCCCTGGCTCGGATCTTGCGGCCGACGCCGCCGGCCGACCACGAGGTGCCGACATGGCCGACCCCAGCCCGAAGCCCGAAGCCCCGACGCCGCTCCACGTGTCGATGGACGACCCGGTCGCCACCGGCGTCTACGTCAACTTCGCGAACATCATCCACAACCCCGCGGAGTTCGTGCTCGACTTCGGCCGGGTCGTCCCCGGACGGGCGGACGTGAGGATCCTCTCCCGGGTCCTCACCACTCCGTTCCACGCCAAGCAGCTGCTCAACGCCCTCGCCCAGAACGTCGCCCTCTACGAGAAGACGTTCGGCGCGATCCGGACCGATTTCGAGACCGCGCGACCCGAGGCGGCCCCTCCCGCCCCGGGCCGTCCCAACTGAAGGGCGCCCTCCGCGCGCCCGGCCACCAGGAGACCGCCTGCCCGTGCGACCCCTCACGCCCGTCCTGGCCTTCGCCCTCCTCGCCGCCGCGCTGCCCGTCATCGCGGAGGGGCCTCCCGCCAAGCCCGGCAAGCCCGCCAAGCCCGCCAAGCCCGCTGCCACCGCCGCCGAGCCGGTCTACGACCCGAACCTGTCGGGTCCCAAGGCGCTCGAGGCAGCCGCTCAGGCAGCCTTCCGGTCGGGCCGGCGGCTCTTCGTGAACTTCGGGACGAACGACTGCGCGGCGTGCCGCGTCGTCAACGACGTGATGCACGAGCCCCAGTTCTTCGAGGCCTTCGTCGAGCAGTTCGTCCCGGTCTTCATCGACGTCACCCCGGGGACGAAGAACGCCGAGCTCCTGGGGCCTTACGGCATCGACCGGACCCGCGGGCTCCCCGCCTGCGCGTACTTCGATTCCGACGGCACCCCGCTGGAGGTCGACAAGAGCGGCGAGCTGGCCGCGGCGGCCGGCCGCGGCAAGGAGGCGGTCCGGGAGTACCTCCTGAAGCGCTTCCGGACGAAGGCGGAGTAGGCCCCGGACCCGCCTCCGCCCCGCGCGGCCCCGCCGGTGGCAGAATGCGGGCAGTGCTCGACCCCGATCCCGGCGACCTCGTCCTCGCGGCCGGAGGCGACTCCGCGGCGCTCGGGCGGCTGCTGGGCCGCTGGAAGCAGCTCGTGTACGGCGTCTTCGAGCGCTGGGAAGAGCCCTCCGCCGCCGCGGAGGCCACGGTGCAGCTCTTCGTGGAGGCCCTCGAGAAGGCCGGCTCGTACGACCCGTCGGTGCCGTTCCGGGAGTGGCTCTTTTCGGCCGCATTCCGCCGTTTCCGGGAGGCCCGCCCGGTCGAGCAGGTCCCCCTCGCCCGCCTGCGGGAGTCGAGCGCTGCCCGGACCGCCTTCCTGCGCTCGGCGGTCGCCGCGCTCCCGCCCCGGGGCCGGGCGCTCTTCCTCTTCACACGGGTGGCCCGGCTCCCCCTCCCGGTGGCGGCTGCCGCCACAGGCCTCGACGAGGCCGGGTCCCGTGCGGCGCTCGTCTCGGCGATGGAGGAGCTCTCCCGCCGGCTGGCTCCCCTCCTCGAGCTGCTCCCGGAGGCGACGAGCCCCGTCACGCCCCCAAGGGCCGGGGAGCCCGCGTGACCTGCAACGAGCTCCGCGCGCGCCTCGCCGACCCGGCCTCCGCCTCGCACGGCGGCCACGCGGCCGTCGTCGACCACCTCGGCGGGTGCGCGGACTGCCGGAGCATGGCTCGCGCCTTCGGGACGCTCGAGCGGCTCTTCCGGCCCGAAGCCGCGGGTCAGGCCCCGGCCGACCTGGACCGGCGGGTGACCGACCGGATCCTCTCCCGCAGCGCCTCTCCCGGCGGTGGGACGCGCGTCCGGGCGACGCAGCTCGTCGTCGTGGCCGCCGCCGTGGCGACGCTGGCGATCGTCGCGGTCCTGGCGCTGCGGCGTGGCCCCGCGCCCGCGGCGTCCGCCGGGCCCACGGCCGCACCCTCACCGAGCGCACCGCCCGCGGTCAGACAGATCGAAGCGCCGCCGCCGATCCTCGCCGTCAACCGGGGACCGGTCTCCGTCCTCGGTCCCCCGCTCTCGGAGGCGGAGCGAGATCGTGCCGCCGCCCTCGCCGACCTCGGCTTCCTCCGCTCGATCCCGCTGCTGCTGCAGCTCGACCCGCTCTTCCCGGACGACGGTGGCTCCGGGCCGGTGGGTCCCGACCTCCCGGCCCCCAGGGGGGGCGCGACGGGCCCGCCGGACACACCGGAGCGGCGCGTGGCCCGCACGGAGGAGTGGAGGATGCTCCCGCCTGCGGACCGCGAGCTCCTCGCCAGCGTCGACGCCGAGTTCCGGACGCGCTCGCCGCGCGCCCGACGCCTGCTCCTCGACCGTTGGGCCGTCCTCTCCTCGCTCGGGCCGGAGGAGCGAGCGGGCGTCACCCGGCTGGCCGCCCGCTTCGAGGAGCTCGATCCCGCACGCCTGGCGGCGCTGAAGTCCGAGTTCCGAAGGATCGGCTCCCAGCCGGCGGAGAAGCGCGCGACGCTCTGGAAGGCGCACCCCTTCGCCCGGAGCCTGACCGGTCAGGAGCTGCAGGGCGGAGCGAAGCTCCTCGCCTCCTGGTGAGGCCTCCCTCGCTCCCCTGGACACGGCGGACACCGGGGGGTAGGCGCGCAGCGCCGTAGGGGGGATCGGCACGCTGCCGACCCCCCTGGACACCAGCGCCTACCGCGCCGCTTCCACCGGCGGCGGCGTCGCCAGGGCGGCCTGCGCCTCGAGCTTGGCGATCAGCGCCGCGCGCCGCGCGGCGTCCAGGTTCTCCGAGCCTGCCCGCAAGATGTCCGGGTTGCCGTCGACGGACCTCCGGAAGAGGAAGTCCTGCACGGCCTTGGCGTCGATGCGCGTGGCGTTCCGCAGGAGCGCCGCGACTTCCGCCACGAGGACCGGGTGGTCCTCGTTGAGGAGCAGCTCGCAGATCTCCAGCGTCGGCGCCACGTCGCGTCGGCCGTCCGAGATCAGTGCCGAAACGCTCAGCACGGCCAGGCACCGACGCCCGACGCTCCTCGTCCGGGCCCACTTCCTCACGGTCGCCAGGCGGCTCGTGTCCTGCACGAGGAGCGGCGAGACGACGAGGGGCCCGAGGGCCGCGGCGACGTCCAGGTCGTCGAGGGAGGCCACCCACTTGTCGACGTGGGTGAACAGCGCGGGCGTGAAGTCGGCCTGATGGTTCGCCAGGACCTCGACCGCCACGAGGATCTCCTCGCGGACTTTCCTGGCGAAGGCCGCGTCGACCAAGGCCACGGCCCCGGCGAGGTCGGCCGGAACACCGCCGGACTCCGCGAGGAACCGGGCGATCTGCTTGACGTCGGCGAGCCGTACCCCCAAGCTCCGGAAGCCGGACTTCCCGGAGCCCGCGACAGGGCGGGGCTTCTCGGTGGTCTTGTCGTCGAGGGCCTTCCGGATCGCCTTGATCGTCGTGGCTACGGCCGTGCTGGTGCTCTTGGCCATCGGAGCGAACCTCAAGTTTATCACGTTCGCCCCTCGGCCTGACCACGAATCGAGACCACGTCGCCGCGTTCCTCCTTCAGATAGGCCGCAGCATTCCGCGTGCCGGAATCGGTACCCCGGGGAACAGCTCTGCCTGAACGGGGGTCCGGCCCGTCACCTCGCCGACGATCGCAAGTCGCTTCTGCGGAAAGAGTTGACTACTCGTCGCGCCCCGGCGGCGAGTCGCCGCCCCGGGTGGGCTCGACGGCTGTCGGAGGAGAGCCGGACGGGACGGGGCTGCCTTTCTGGCCGGAAGCGGCCCAGGCGCCCTGAGCGCGCTGGCCCTCTGGGCGGCGACGAGGTCCGAAGTGGCGCCCGAGAACGGCGGGACCCCGTCCATCCGCTCACGCGCGCCGGCCCCGCTGCCGACGAAGGCCGCCGAGCAGGGCGGCTCCGGGACCGACGAGACCCGGTCCGCGAGCCAGACGAGCCTCTCGGCTCGCCGGGCCGCGACGCCCGGCGGGACCTTGACGTGGAGGTAGCCCCGGTACCCCAGTCGGAGCCGGAGCACCTCCGCGAGCGCCAAGATCCGGCTGGCCGCGCCGTCCGGGTCCGCCGGTAGCCCGGCCGTCAGGTAGACGCCGTCGCACCGGCCTCGCCTGTACAGCGTCAGGATCTGTCTTCCGAGGGCCAGCGGATCCTCCCACCCCGCCCCCAGGCTGTCGGCGAAAGGACACCGCTTGCACTCGAAACGGCAGGCGCCCGGAACGAGGAGGCGCAGGACCCTCCGGCCGCCGGCGCCAGCGACGATCGAGCGGGCCAGCCGCCCGGTCCCGAGCCTCGAATCGGGTTGGACCGCGGGACCATGGGTCGAGGATTCCATACGTCGTCAATGTAGGCGTAAATAAGACGTAAGTCAACCCCGCCGCTCGGACCAGGAGGCAGATCACCGCGTCAAGGCCCCGGGGCTCCCGCCGGCGACCGGCGGATCACTCCTCCGCCGAGGACTCGCTCGGGCCGGCCGGGATCGTAGAAGACGGCGGCCTGGCCGGGCGCCGCGGCCCGGACAGGCTCGTCGAAAAAGAGGCGGGCGGGGCCGCCGTTCCGCAGGCACCCCTCGGTCGGCCCGAGCCAGGCCTGCTGCTCGCCGTGCCGCGACCGGACGCGCGCCAGGACCCTCAGCTCGGCGGGTGGCGCGCTCGGAGCGACGAAGCGCAGGCCGGACAGGAGGACCTCCCGGGAGAGGAGGTCCGCTTCCCCGCCCACCACCACGCGGCTCGAGCCGGCGTCGATCCCCACGACGTAGAGCGGCTCCCCGCCAGCGACCCCGAGCCCTCGGCGCTGGCCCACCGTGAAGCCGATCACGCCCGCGTGGCGGCCCAGCGGGGCTCCGCGGCGGTCCACCACGTCCCCGTCGAGAGCCGGCAGGCGGATCCCGAGCGAGCCGGCCTCCCGGAGGATGAAGTCGGCCGGGCGCTCGCCCGCGCGCAGGAAGCAGACCTCCTGGGAGTCGGGCTTGTCCCAGTTCGGGAGGCCCGCCTCCCGGGCGATCCCGCGGACGTCCGCCTTCCGGAGGTCTCCGACGGGGAAACGCGCCCGGCGAAGCTGCTCCGCCGACAGCCCCCAGAGGAAGTAGCTCTGGTCCCGCGAGGCGTCCCGGCCCTTCAGGAGGAGGACCTCCCCGGAGCCGCCGTCCACCTCCGTCCGGGCGTAGTGGCCGGTGGCGACGCTCTCGCACCCGAGCGCCTGGGCCCGCTCCAGGAGGGCGTCGAACTTCAGGTCCGTGTTGCAGGCCTGGCACGGGATCGGCGTCTCCCCTGCGAGGTAGCTCTCCGCGAACGGGCGGACGACGGCCTCCCGGAACCGCTCCTCGAGGTTCAGGACGTAGTGCGGGATCCCGATCCTCTCGGCCGCCCGGCGAGCCGTCGAGAGGTCCTCCAGCGTGCAGCAGCGGCCCTCCTCCCGCCCGTCGCCCCCGCCCCACAGGTGCATCGAGAGGCCGACGACCTCGGCCCCCTGGCGGGCCAGGAGGAGCGCGGCCGCCGACGAGTCGACGCCGCCCGACATCGCCACCGCGATCCGCACGCGGGCGATTCTACGGACCCGCTCCCGCGAGGTTTGGCAGAATGACGGCGATGGGCTCGCCGCGCCTCCTCTCCGACGCCGAGGTCGCCGAGCGCCTGGCGGCGCTCCCCTCGTGGTCCCATTCGGGCGGCCGGCTCCGGCGGAGCTACCACTTCCGTGACTTCTCAGAGGCGTTCGGCTGGATGTGCCGGGTGGCCCTCGTCGCCGAGAAGCTCTGCCACCACCCGGACTGGTCGAACGTCTACTCCCGCGTGACCGTGGAGCTCCACACCCACGACGCCGGGGGCGTCACGGAGCGAGACGTCGAGCTGGCCCGCGAGATGGACCAGCTGTTCGGCGACCACGGACCCGCCGCCCGCCCGCTCTGACCGTTCCCGTCCGCCTCCCTCGGGGCACACCGACGACCCGCGCGAGCGGTCCCGCCTTGCCGTGGCGGAGTGGGCTGCCGGGGGAACCCGCACGGTACCGGGTTCCCCCGGTCCACTAGTGATGCGTGGCGAACGCGTAGATCGTCAGCGTCACCATCGTCAGCCCGAGCAGGACGGCGACGGTCCCGACGGTCCGCCCGACAAGCACCACCCGCCGGTTCGGCGGCCCGGTCCGGATCGCGTCGAGCCCCCCCTCGCGCGTCAGCCTCTCCCACTCGGCCGGCCGCTCGTGGACGAGCTCGTCCTCGGGGACGCTCCCGGTGAAGATCACCGTGTCCATCGGGAACTTCTCCGGCCGGAGGTGGCCGTTGAAGAAGTGGACCGTGAAGATGAACGTCACCGCCAGGAGCGCCTCCTCGCCGTGGACGAGGAGGGCGACGTTGAAGACCCAGCCCGGGAGGAACCGGCCGAAGAAGGCGGGAAACCAGAGGAGCAGGCCCGAGCCTCCGATGATCCCCATCCCCCAGAAGACCGCCCAGTAGTCGAACTTCTCCCAGTACGTGTACCGGTCGAACCTCGGCCGGGGGCCGAGGCCGAGGAAGAACTTCAGGTGCCCGACGAACTCCTGGAGGTCGCGGGGCTGCGGGACCATGGAGCGGGGGCCCCAGAGGATCCCGTAGTCCTTCTCGACGAACAGGCGCGAGAAGAGACGGAACAGGTGCGCCCCGAAGGTCGCGATCATGACCGCGGCGCAGACCCGGTGGATGTCCGCGGTGACGTGCGGGCCGCCGAGCAGCCCGGCGAGCGTCCCGGCCCAACCGGCCTCGCTGAACAGGAGCGGCAGCCCCGTGAAGGCGAGCCCCAGGAAGCTGAGCATCAGGAGCCCGTGGAGGACGCGGTTGGCGGGGTCGAACCGGCGGTAGCGCACCTCGCCGGCGGCGTTCGTCGTCATCGTCCCTCCTCCTTCCGGGGGGCCTCGGGTCCGGGGGCCGACGGCGGGGCGCCGCGGCGACGCGCCGCCATCCGGCGCCGCTCGACGGCCGAGCGCGGGAGCCAGAGCAGCGTGTGGACCCCGAAGAAGGCGAAGACGAAGCCGAGCAGGAGCTTCATGAACTGAGACGTGAACGAGAGCACCGGGTTGCGGCGGCGGTTCTTCGGGTCGGCGTGCGGGTCGTACTGCGCGAACCCGGCCGTCGCGCTCGGGTGGCACTTCCGGCAGGTCTCCAGGCGCCGCTCGGCCGAGACGGCCGACCGGGGGTCCTTCTCCGGGAAGATGCGGTGGGAGTCGTGGCAGTCGGCGCAGGTGGCCACCCGCGCGTACCCGAGGGCCGTCACCTGGCCGTGGTACGTGTCGCGGTAGGTCGACAGCGAGGCCTCGTGGCACGTGCCGCACTCGCGGACGACGCTCACCTTCCAGGCGGCCGCGTCGACCTGCCGGATCTCGTGAGCCGAGTGGCAGTCCGCGCAGACGGGGGCCTTCGGGTTCCCCTTGGCCATCGCGGTGCCGTGAACCCCCTCGGAGTAGTGGCCGAGGATCTTCTCGTGGCACTTCCCGCAGGTGGACGGGATCGCGGTGCGGTGCACGGGGCTCTCGGGGTCGCTCGCCCGGCGGACGTCGTGCGGGTGGTGGCAGTCGGCGCAGTTCGGCGCCACCGACAGCCCGGCCTTCTCCAGGGCGCGGCCGTGGATGCTGTCCTCGAAGTTCGCCGGGGCGAGCCCGTTCTCACCCGGCCTCCCGGCGAACCGTCGGGCGTCCGAGTGGCACCCGAGGCACGTCGCCGCCACGTTGAAGTGGTTCGTGCGCGACGCGGGGTCCTTCCCCCTCCTCACGTCGTGCGCGCCGTGGCAGTCCTCGCACGTCGCGGCCGGGCGGCCGTCCTTCCCGGGCTTGGCGTGGACGCTCCTGGCGCGCTCGGCGCCGGGCTGGTCGTGGCAGGCCTCGCAGGCGGCGGGCGCCAGCCTGGCCTCGTGGGGGAACTCGGTCGCGCTCGACAGGTCGGCGTGGCAGTCGACGCAGGAGAGCCCGGCCTCGCCGTGCACCGACGCCGCGAGCGCCGTCCGGTCGAGCTTCAGCGCCCGGCCGTCCTCCCGCGCCAGGGCGGGGTCGTCGTGGCACGCCAGGCAGTCGTCGTCCGTCGGCCCGGCCGCCGAGCGGCCCGTGACGAAGAGGGCCGCGGCCAGAAGAATCGGGGCGAACGTCCGGGAGGGACGGCTCACGCGCCGCTCCTCCCCGCCTCGGCGGCGGCCGGGCGCCGGACCGTCCGCCGTGGCCGGCCGGACGGACGGCGGGGAGCCGCGCGGCGGAGCTCCACCGGCGGCCCGGGGAGAGCCCTGAGGTGGGCCTCCACCACGGCCGGGTCGAAGCGCCTGTGCCCGCCGAGGGTCACCTGGCACGGCAGCTTCCCCTCGCGGGCCCAGCGGGTCACGGTGGTCGCGGAGACCCCGACGAGCCGGGCCACCTCGGCCGGCGTGAGGAACTTCCTCGCCCCGGTCGTCTGTCGCTCGATCGAGAAGACGGCAGAAATCATCGCGGCGGAGCTTGCCGCACGATTTGTCCGGGAAAAATGAGTCGGATGAATCCAAGGACTAGCGCATCTGACCTAGTCCCCCCGGATCACGGCTCTCCGGCAGGGCGGTCCGATCGGCCCCCACGCGGCCGAGAGGTGGGGGGCGCGGGGGGAGGGACCGCGGGGTTGGGGCTCCGCGGTCGCCGTTTCGAGCGCGCAGCGCGCCGATCCCGGTGAGGCCGGACCCGGGCGGCGGTCCTCCCCCCGAAATACGGCCGAAAGGTGGGGGGCGCGGGGGGAGGACCGGGCGGCGGTCCTCCCCCCGAACAGGTCAGTTCTCGAGCTGGTCCTGCGGCTGGTCCCCCGCCACCCACCCGCGCCGGAAGGCGAGCGACACAGCCTCCAGCTTGGAGTGGACCTCGAGCTTCTCGAGGATCCGGTGGATGTGGTTCCGCACGGTCGCCAGGCTGATGTCGAGCTTGTGGGCGATCTCCTTGTTCTGGAGCCCGGCGGCGACCCAGTGGAGGATCTCTCGCTCGCGATCGGTCAGCGGCGGGTCGTCCGGGACCGGCGGCGGGGCCACGGAGAGGGGCGTCAGCGTCTCTCCCGGCTTCGGCCCTTCCAGCTGGCGGAGGAGGGTGGCGAGCCGGCTCCCGTGGTCCACCTGCTGGAGGATGTGGACGATCGTGAAGAGCTCGGGCCGCTGGCCCGGGATCTGGACCACCGTCACGTTCAGGTGCTTCGGGTCGGTGCTCCCCGCCGGGACCGTGAACTCGTAGCTGTTGACCGGCTCCTGGTCCCTCGTGGCCGAGACCACGGAGCAGCCGTGGTGGCAGAAGCGGTTCCCGTAGAGGTCCCGTCCCCCGACGACGGCGAAGCAGGGCCTCCCAAGGGCCTTCTCGGCAGAGTGCCCCAGCAGCTCCTCGGCTCCCTTGTTCCAGAAGACGATCCTCTCGTCCGCGTCGGTCGCGAAGGCGGGCGGAAAGCCCGAGGCGAGAACGTCCAGGAGGTCCGGCCGCGAGGGAGCCGGCGCATCCTTGCTGGGGTGCTTTCGTGGCATCGGATCTCCCCTGCCCGAGTCGGGCTTCCACCAGCCCGAGAGAGCGGATTATAGGCCGGCCCGGTCCGGAGGACGTAGAAAACTCGTCCCGTTCGAGCGAATCGGACGAATTCGGAATCTCGAACAGCTCGCCGGGGGCCGCGCGGCCCCGGCGGTGCCCGACGAGGACCGGGACGGGCGGCCGCACGGCCGGGGCTAAGATCGCCCGGGGAACGCGAACGGTCCCTGGAAGACGCCGGCGCGGCGCAGTCTCCGCGGCGTCCCGTCCCGGGAAAATGAAGGTGAACCCATGAGCTCGTCGCGACGGGCGTACGTCGACCCCGACGCCCCGCTTCCGACCCACCACCGCCTTTGCGCCACGCCCGGCTGTCTCGGGCTGGCGCCCGACGAGGAGGACCTCAGGGACGCGGCAACCGTCTTCTGCCCCCGGTGCGCCGAGGAGTACCGGCGGTTCCGTCCGGAGACCGCCTTCGGCCCGACGGTCCCCGCCGAACGGAAGGGCTGAGGACCGGCAGCGCCCCGTCAGCGCACCTTGCTCTCCGGGACGAGGACCCGGGGGAGGAGGTCCTCCGGGACGACCGGGGGGAGGAGTCCCGGGGGAGGGCCGGACGGCTCGCGGCCCGCCGGGGCTCCCGGCGAGGGAGCCTGGGTCCCGGGGCGCGCCTCCGGGCTCCGGGGCGAAGGGGCTCCCCCGCCCGCTTCCCCGGCCGGCGCACCCTCGGCGGCTCGTGTCCCGGCGTCCGGCCGCGCGTTCAGCGGCCGTTCGGGGATCGTGGCCCGGGACGCCGCCTGCTGGGGCAGGAAGGTCCGGATCGAGCCACCCCGTGCCGGAAGCAGGATCAGCCGGGCCCGGGAAAGGACGCCGCGGAGCGCCTCGAGCCGAAGGTGCGCGAGGCCCGCCGAGCGCGCTGGGGCCACCTCTTTCGCGAGGGCGGCGAACCGGGTCCGCGCCGCCCTCGCCGCCTCGACCCGCTCGCGACGGGCGCTCTCCGCCGCGCTCCGGATCCGGTCGGCCTCGGCGCGGGAGAGCGCCAGGGACTCGGCCCGGCGCCCCTCCGCCTCGTTGACGCGGCGCTCCTTCTCGGCCGCCGCGCTCGCGACGGCGTTGAAGGCCTCCTCGGCTCCGGAGGGAGGGCCGGCCGAGAGGATCGAGACCGACAGGATCCTCACCCCTCCCTCGACGGCGTCCACGGCCTCCTGGGCCTTCCGCCGGACCGACTCGGCGAGGACGGCCTTGCCCGTGGTCAGGAGCTCCTCGACCCCTCGCCCCGCCGCCTCCCGGGTCAGCGCGGTGCGGGCGGCGACGCGCAGGATCGCGTCGGCGTCACGGTGCCGCGTCCGGTAGTGGGCCGCGTCCTCGATCCGGTACTGGAGGAGCGCCCGGACGGCGAGGAGGTTCTCGTCCCCCGTCGTCACCTCCAGCGGCGAGCCGTCCGCCTGGGAGAGGTCCATCTCGCGGACCTCTCCGACGGCCACGCGCTCCAGGGCGTCGACGAACGGGATCACGTAGAGCGCCCCGGGAGCGGCGACGGGCCGCACGACGCTCCCGAGCCGCCGCACGACGCCCGCCTCCCCGTTGGCCACGAACCGGATCCCGTTCGCCAGGACGCCCGCGGCGATCGCGGCCGCGAGGAGGCCCGCCGCGCGGCGCCGGTGGCGGTGGACGGCAGAGGCCAGCCGGCGGATCGCCAGGACGTGACGGGGCTCCGGGGCGCCGGCTCCGTTCACCGCGGGGAGCCTCCGGCCGGCGGCGGGGAGAGGAGCGGACGCATCACCGGCCCCTCGGCGTCGAGGAAGAAGGTGGTCCCCTCGCCGAGGGCCTTCTCGTACGTGGAGAGGGCGCGGACGAAGTCGTAGAGCTGCGGGTCGAGCCTCCAGGCCTCCGCGTAGAGCCGGGTGGCCTCCGCCTCGCCTCTCCCGCGGGTCACCTCGGCGTCGCGCGCGGCCTCCGCCAGGAGGACGCGACGTTCCATCTCGGCCTCGGCCTCGATCTTCCGCCCCGCCTCCTCCCCTTCCGAGCGCAGCCGCCGGGCGATCCGGTCCCGCTCCGCCCGCATCCGGGCGACGATCGCCTCGCGGTTCTGGTACGGGAAGTGGACCTGCGTGAGCCAGGCCGCTTCCACGTGGATCCCCAGGCCGCTCCGCGCCGCGGCGTCCACGACGCGCCGGATCTCGTCCCCCAGCTCGGCGAGCTTCACGGCCCCCTGCGCGGTCGAGAAGAACGCCTCGGAGGGCGAGCGCCCCGCCGCCGCGCCGAGCGCCGCGATGGAGAGGTCCATCAGACGCGCCTCGGCGCCGGCCGTGTCGCGGACGCGGGTGAGGAAGAGCGCCGGGTCCTCCACCCGGTAGACGAGCGCGAGGTCCAGCAGGAGGTTCTTCTTGTCGGCGGAGAGGTACTCGGACGGGGGGGTGCGCAGGAGCAGGTGCCTGCGGTCCACCCTCAGGACGCCCCCGAAGGGGCGCGGGGCGACGAGGTGGGGCCCGGGGCCGAGGATCCCGCCCGAGATCCGCCCGAAGAGCGTCGGCAGCGCCAGCTCGGTCTCGTCGACGACGACGAGGCAGTCGGCGAGGAGGGCGGCCAGGAGGATCGCCAGGAGGATCGCGTTTCGTCGTCTCATCGGGTCTCCCTCGTTCCCGGGGCGTCAGAGGGGGGGAAGCCGTCGAGGACGTCGTGCGGCGTCCCGGCGGGCGCGACGACGACGCGCCGGCCCTTCAGGGTCCTCTCCAGCGTCTCCCAGCGGAGCCGCGTCCGCGTCTCGGCGGGCGCCCCGCGCGAGGCCTCGGCCTGCTCGCGGAACGCGTCGCGGTGCCCGGCCGCCGAGAGCGACCGCTCCGCGGCCTCCGCCTCGGCGCGCGCCCGCTCGACGGCCGCGAGGCCCCGGGCCTGGGGCAGGGACGACTCGGAGACGGCCCGGGCCTCGTAGACGCGCCTCTCGCGGTCCTCGGCGGCGCTGCTGACGTCGCGGAACGCCGCGACCGCCCCGAGCGGCGGGTGGAGGTCGAGGAGGCTCACCGAGACCACCTTCAGCGGCAGCTTCCCGCGGGCCAGCTCGGCGTCCAGCCGTTCGCGCGCCGCCTTCTCGACCTCGCCCCGCTCCCGCGTCAGGACCCCGTCGATGGGCCGCGACGCCAGGAGCTCTCGCATCACCGAGAGGGCGGGGAGCCTCGCGGCCTCGATCCCGTCCCGTGTCCGGAACCGGAGGGCGAACGGGTCCGTGACCAGGAGGTGGATCGCCACGTTCGCCTCGACGACGTTCTGGTCCCCGCTGACGTACGAGGTCTCCTCGGGCCTGTGCCCGGGCGTCGTGTACGAGGCGTGCCAGGAGCCCCCCGCGGCCGACCAGTCCTCGGCGTCGGGGTCCGGCAGGCCGGCGGCGCGGAAGCCGACGTCGACCTTGACGAGCTCGCTGAGCGGGTGGGCCTCCACCCGCCCCAGCGGCGGCGGCAGGTGCCACCTCCACCCCGGCTCGAGGGGGCGCGGGTCGACCCGCCCGAGCGTGCTCGCGAAGCCGAGGGAGCCCTGCGGCACCACGGCGAAGCCGAGCGCGCCCCAGGCCAGGACCGCCAGGAGGGCCGCGCCCGCCGCCACGCGGCGCGCCCCGAGCGAGGCGGCCGCCGAGAGCGCCGCGCGGGAGCGGGCGCGGAGGGGGGCCGGCACGAGGCCGCGGAAGGTGCTCGCGATCTGCTCCCACCCCGCCCGGGCCCCCACCCGGATCAGCGCGCCGAGGAACGGCAGGAAGAGGACCGCGCCAGAGACGAGGTCCAGCGCGGACACCCCTTCCTCGACGAGCTCCCCGGGGGCCCCCCAGCCCCCGGGGGACGCCGGCCAGAGGAGGTGCAGGAGCGTCCCGAGCGCAACGGACGTGACGAACGTCCCGAGGAGGATCGCCACGAGGAAGCGCTTCCCGAAGTGGCGCCTCACGAGGAGGACGGTCGGCATGTTGGTCACCGGTCCGGTCAGGAAGAGGACCAGGACGGCTCCCGGCGCCATCCCCTTGGCGAGGAGGACGGCCCCGAGGGGGGTCGAGGCCGAGGCGCAGAGGTAGAGCGGGACGGCGATCACGGCGGCGAAGAGGAACTGCCCGGCGAGCCCGCCCGGCACCCGCGACAGGGCGTCCTCGGGGAGAGCCGCGGCGAGGAACCCGGAGACGACGAGGCCCGCGAGGAGGGGCCAGGCGATCTCGTCGAGGACCTCGCGGAAGCCGAAGCGCACCGCCTCGCGCGTCCCGGACACGAGCCTCCTGCCGAGCGGCTCGCGCGGAGACGCCGCGGGGCCGGCTCCCTCCTCGGCCTTCCCGGGAGGCCCGCCCTCGGCGGCTCCCCCGCCCTGCTCGAGGCGCTCGGCCAGCCGGCGCGGGAGATGGAGGAGGAAGGAGACGAGCCCGCGGTACCAGCCCGGCTCCGCCCTCCGCGGACCGCACGAGCCGGGCTCGGGCCCCCCGTTGGCGTCCTCGTGGCGCTCCGGCTCGCCCCAGGCCTCCGACGCGATGACGAGCAGGCCCGACAGGAGGCCCGCGACGAAGCCCGCGGCGACGCGGACGGCGGCGAACAGCGGGCCGAGGAGCCCCGCGGTCAGGAGGATCGTGTCCTCGCTGTTGTCGGGAGTGGCCACGGTGAAGGCGGCCACCGACTCGGGCGTGGCCTTCCGCTTCTTCATCGCCACCGAAAGAGGCAGGACGCCGCAGGAGCAGACGGGCAGCGCCAGGCCGAACGCCATCCCCGAGAGGATCGACCGCAGTCCGCGGGTCGTCATGTTCTTCCCGAAGGAGCGGCCGCGCAGGACGACGTGGACGATCCCGGCCAGGAGGAAGCCGACGAGGAGGTAGAGGGCGCTCTTGGCGTAGACGTCGAACGTCATCACCAGGATGCGGGACAGGCCGGCGAGAGGGCGCACGGCCGGAGTTTCCCCCGATTCCCTCCCCGAGACGATAGGCCCGACGCTCCAGCGCTTCCGTCCTATCCTCCCCGGGATGGCCGACCCCTCCTCCGTCCCGGGCGAGCGCGCTCTGGCGGCGGCCTTCGTCTCCGTCGCCGCGGGCGCCGCGGCTGCCGCCGGCGCCACGTTCGCCCTCCCCGTGGAGCTGAACTTCCGGGTCTCCGGCGTCTTCGACCAGACCGTCCGCGAGCTGACCCGGACCGCCGCGGGCTTCGTCCTCGGCGCCTTCGCGGGGGCCGGGGCGGTCTGGCTCCTCTCGGCGAGGAAGGCCGCCCACGACTTCCGCCCCGGGCTGGTGACCCTCGGCGCGGCGACCGGCGGGCTCCTCGGCGTCGTCGCCTCGTCGATGTTGACGGCGGTCCTGGTCGCCCCGATCGCCAACCGCGCCGGGGCCCCCGGCTCCGCGCCGTTCCTTCGGGTCCTCGCGGTGGGCCGATGGATCCTCCTCCTTCCCCCGCTCGCGGGGGCGTTCCTCCTGGCGCTGCGCGCCGCGCGCGGCTCCGTGCCGAAGCCCGCCCGGGCCTTCGAGCGGTGGGTCCGGGTGGTCCTGCCGCCGCTGGCGCTGGCCGCGGCGCTCGCGGTCCTCCTGAGGCCTCCCGCGTTCCCCGCCGACGCGCCGCCCGAAGCCCGTGACTCCTGGGCCCGGCAGACCTTCCCGGCGCACTACCCGGCGGCGGCGGAGCTCGCGCGGCGCGCGCCGTTCGTCCTCGCCCAGGTCGGCACGGTCTCGGCCGTCGCCCCGGCGGCGGGGACCGAGAACCGGGTCTTCTTCGGCCCGGACGGCTCGGCGGCCGTCTTCACGCTGGACGTCACCGGGGAGCTCGGGGCGGGGCGGCTCCGGGTCGCCCTGAAGGCTCCGGCTTCTCCTCCGGGGGCGAGCCCCGTCCCCGGCGCAGTCGCGTGGACGGCGGGCGGCAGGACGACGGAGCTGGACGCCGAGGGCCGGGCGCCTTCGGGCCGCTGAGCCGGGCGGTCAGCGCGGCGAGGAGGGCCGCGGCGCCCCCAGGAGCTTCCGGCAGAGCGGCCGGAACAGGTGCCTGAGGACGCTCGGGGCGGGCTGCCCGCCCGCGAGCCGCCGCAGCCGCGCGACCTGCTCGGCCGCGAGCCCGATGGCCAGGAGGAGCGGAAGGGCGGCCGCCCCGTCCCCGCTTGCAAGGCGCGAGAGGGACAGAGCCGACTGCGCCGCCGTCAGGGCGAGCGTCCCGGCGGCCCCGATGCGGCCCCAGCGGACCGGGTCGAAGCCGAAGCGCTCCGCGGCCGCGCGCTGGTCCTCGACCGAGAGGAACCCGAAGAGGGGCTCGCGGACGAGGAAAGCGTCCCGGTCCGCCACGGCGCGCGCCGTCGCCGGGTCGTACGAAGGGGCGGGTCTCGGAGGGGTCCGGCCCGTCGCGGCGCACCAGACGAGGTAGGGGACCGTTCCGAGGAGAGACCCGCAGGCCCGTCCCGAGGACCAGGCGATCCCGAAACGGACGAGCGCCTCGACGAAGAGGTAGATCCCGAACAGCCGCAGGAGGTACCCGCCCGGCATCAGCGGCGGCCCGCTGCCGCCGCCGTGAGCGGACGAGACCCCGGCGTAGAGGCCGCCGACGGACTCGGCGATCAGCGAGAAGACGCAGAGGAAGCCGAAGACGAACGGCAAGATCGAGGAGAGGACTGCCAGGCGCGCGGCGGGCACCGCGTACTCCCGCTCCCACGCCTCGAGGATCGGGGTCGGGGCCAGGCCCGACACGGGGGCCGTCGCCAGGAGGAGGAGCCTCGTCCGCCGCCTCCGCGTGTCGTCGGCCCGCGACCGGGCTCGCTCCTCCTCGCTCCGCTCGTCGTACGCGTAGGAGACCCGGATCGCGTGCCGCTCGTCCCACGGGGCCAGCAGGTACCGGACCCGCCCCCCGGGGAGCTCCTGGGCCTCCAGGACCTCCCACCGCGCCTCCTCCCAGAGGATCGAGGCGCCCGGGTGCTCCGCGGACGTGACCGTGGCGGGCGAGCGCGCGACCCAGCCCTCCTTGGGGGCGTGCGACTCCAGCCAGAGTCCCGTGCCCGGACCCTTCTCCAGGCGGTCCCCTCCCAGCGGCCGAGGCACCTCGGCGATCATAGGCGTGCCGGCCCGCCCCGGGGCCCCGGAGGAGACGATGGGACAGAAGGTCCGTTTCGCCGCCAACGAGCAGATGTGCGAGGGGCTCCTCGCGGTCCCGCCCGCGGGGAAGGGGCCGGCCGTCGTCGTCATCCAGGAGTGGTGGGGGCTCGTCCCGCACGTGGAGGACCTGGTGGAGCGCCTGGCCCGCGAGGGCTTCCTCGCCCTGGCCCCGGACCTCTACCACGGCCGGTCCGCGAGCTCTCCGGACGCGGCCCGGAAGCTGATGATGGAGCTGGAGGTGGACCACGCCACGGAGGAGATCGAGGGGGCCGGCGAGTTCCTCCTGGGCCGGCCGGAGTGCTCCTCGCGGCGGTACGGCATCGTCGGCTTCTGCATGGGCGGGGCGCTAGCGCAGTTCGTCGCGACGAAGGACGAGACGGTGGGCGCGGCCGTCAGCTTCTACGGCGGGTTCCAGAAGGTGAGGCCCGACTGGGACCGGCTCTACGCTCCTCTCCTCCTGATCTACGGCGGCGAGGACGCGGGCGTCCCCGCCTCGCAGGCCGAGCCGCTCGCGGCACGGCTGCGGGAGCTGGGCAAGGAGGTCGAGGTGGTCGTCTACCCGGGCGCCGGGCACGCCTTCTTCAACGACACCCGCCGGGAGGCCTATCACGCCGAGGCCGCCGCCGACGCCTGGAAGAGGACGTTGGCCTTCTTCCGGAGGAGCTTGGCCGGCTGACCCCTCCCGGCCGGAACCGCGGGGGCGCGGGCTCCGTATAGGATCCGGACATGGCCGCCGACGCGAGAACGGAGAAGCTGCGAACCGTCTGCAACCGCGACTGCCCGGACGCCTGCGGCCTCGTCGCCACCGTCGAGGACGGGCGGCTCCTGAGGCTCGGTGGCGATCCGGACCACCCGGTGACCGCCGGCTTCCTCTGCTCGCGCACGTCGAGGTTCCCGGCGCGGCAGAACTCGCCCGACCGCCTCACCACCCCGCTCCTGCGCAAGGGCGGCTCGCTCGTCCCCGCCGGGTGGGACGAGGCGCTCTCCTTCGCCGCCGACCGCCTCCTCGCCATCCGCGACTCGTCCGGCCCCGCCGCGATCCTCCACTACCGCTCGGGCGGCTCGCTCGGGATGCTCAAGTCGGTCGTCGACTACTTCTGGGAGCTGTTCGGGCCCGTCACGGTCAAGCGCGGCGACATCTGCTCCGGCGCCGGCGACGCGGCGCAGGAGACCGACTTCGGGGACGAGGAGTCGCACGACCTCTTCGACCTCGGGAACTCCCGCTCGATCCTCCTCTGGGGGAAGAACCCCGTCGTGTCGAGCGTCCACCTCCTCCCGCTCCTGAAGGCGGCGAGGAAGCGCGGGGCGCGCGTCCTCCTGATCGACCCGGTGAGGCACCGGACGGCCTCTCTCGCCGACCGCGTGATCCTGCCGCGGCCGGGGGGCGACCTCGCGCTCGCGCTGGCCGTGGCGGCCCGCCTCTTCGAGACGGGGAGGACCGACCCGGACGCGGGCTCGTACTGCGACAACCTGGACGAGTTCCGTGGCCTCGCCCTCTCCCGAGGCGTCGAGGGCTGGGCCCGGGAGGCCGACGTCACCGACGAGGAGGTCGAGGAGGTGGCCGCGGCGCTCTTCGCTCGCCCCTGCTCGATCCAGGTCGGCTGGGGAATGGGGCGCAGGACCAACGGCTCGGCCATCGTCCGGGCGCTCGACGCGCTGGGTGCCGTCAGCGGAAACCTCGGGATCCCCGGGGGCGGCGTCTCGTTCTACTTCAAGCGCCGCGGGGCGTTCGACACGTCGTTCCTGGCCAAGAACCCGCCCCGGACCCTCTGCGAGCCTCTCCTCGGGGAGGAGATCCTGGGCGCCCAGGCGCCGCCCGTGCGCGCCGTCTGGGTGACCGCGGCCAACCCCGTCGCGATGCTCCCGGACTCGGCGACCGTCGCCCGCGCGCTCGAGACGCGCGAGCTGGTCGTCGTCGTCGACTCCTTCCTGACCGACACGGCGCGGCGCGCCACCCTCGTCCTGCCGACGACGACTCTCGTCGAGGACGACGACCTCGTCGGGGCGTACGGCAACCACTGGCTCGGCGCGTCGGTCCCGGTGGTGCGGCGCCCCGGAGGCGTCCTCTCGGACCTGGAGATCGTCCAGAAGCTCGCCGCCCTCGTCGACGCGCGACAGGGGCGGAGCGGGGACGGCATCGCGCCCCGCGTGGCGGGGAGCCCGCGCGAGTGGAAGGAGCGGCTTCTCCGGAAGGTCGCGCCGCTGGGCGTCACCGTGGACGAGCTGGAGAGGCGGTCGATCCGGAACCCCCTCGTTCCGGAGGTCCTCTGGCCCGACCGGAAGTTCCCGACGCCGACCGGCCGGGTGAACCTCCTCGCGGAGCTGCCGCCCCTCCTGCCGGAGGAGCCGGGCTTTCCGCTCTGGCTCTTCTCCAGCTCCACAGAGGAGGCCCAGTGCTCGCAGTGGGCCGGAACGCCGCCCGAGGTCCTGACGGCGACCTGCCACCCGTCCGCGGTGCCCGGGCTCGGCGACGGCGACGAGGTCTTCGTCGAGGGCGCGCTCGGAAGGCTCCGGGCGCGGCTGAAGCTCGACCCCTCGCAGCGGACCGACACGCTCCTCGTCCCGAAGGGGGGGCACTACGACGCGGGGACCTGCGCCAACGCCCTCGTGAGGGCGCGCGTCACGGACGCAGGCGAGGGGGCCGCCTACCTCGACTGCCGCGTCCGCGTCGTCCCCGCGGCGTGACGCGGAAGGACGGGGGTCAGGCAGCGCTCCCGGGCAGCGCCTCGGCCAGCGCCGTCTCGTACGCCCGCAGGGCGTCGCGCCCGAAGCACGCGAAGGTGACCTTCTGGGGCAGCTCGTGCGAGGAGAGCCAGGCGACCGTCTCCCGCAGCGCGATCCGCGCCGCCCGGTCCATCGGGAAGCCGTAGACGCCGGTCGAGATCGCCGGGAAGGCGACCGTCCGGAGGCCCTTCTCCGTCGCGATCGCCAGGCAGCTCCGGTAGCACCGGGCCAGCGCGTCGTCCTCTCCCGAGCCGCCCCCGTGCCAGACCGGGCCCACGGTGTGGATCACGAACCCCGCGGGGAGCCGGTAACCCTTCGTCAGGCGCGCCTCCCCGGTCGGGCAGCCGCCGAGCGTCCGGCACTCGGCGAGGAGGTCGGGCCCCGCGGCCCTGTGGATCGCCCCGTCCACCCCGCCCCCGCCCAGGAGCGAGGAGTTGGCCGCGTCGACGATCGCGTCCACGGAGAGCCTCGTTATGTCGCCGTCCAGGAGGCCGATCCGCTCGCGCACCGCCGCACCTCCGCGATGACGATACGCCCGCGTCGGTCCTTCCGGGCCTATCCTCCTCTCCCGTGGACGGCCTCCTCCTCCGGGTCCTGCTCCTTGCCGCCGGCCTCCTCGTCTGCTTCCGCGGCTACTCCACGCTGAAGGCCGCCCTCGCCCTGACCGCCTTCCTCCTCGGCGCGCACGCCGTCCTCCTCAGGGCCGACCTCGTCCCCCCCGAGCCGCGCTGGCTCCTTCCGGCCGCCGCGACGGCGGCCGGCGTCCTCCTCGCGCTCCTCGTCTGGGTCGCCTACCGCGCCGGCGTCACGCTCCTCGGCGCCGCGGCGTTCGTCCTCCTCGCGCTCGGCTTCCCGGAGCTCCTGCCGGCCGACCGGGTGGCGCGCCTCCTCGTCCTCGGCCTCGCCGCCTTCGCCGGCGGTCTGCTCGCGCGCCTGATCGAGCGCGTGGTGCTCTCGATCGCGACCGCCGCCTACGGCTCGTTCATGGCCGTCTCGGCCGCCTTCGGGACCGCGGCGGCCTCCCCGGCCGGCCTCCCCCTCGTCCGCGACGCGAAGGCCGGCGGGCACCCGGAGTGGTTCCTCCTCGCGTGGGCCATCCTCGCCGTCGCTGGAGCCATCGTCCAGCTCCGGCCGCGAGAGTAGCCGCCGCGGATCGGGATAGGGGGCGGCGGCAGGTGGCCGCCGCTCCCCTCCCACACCACCGGACATGCGGGTCCGCATCCGGCGGTTCGGTCGGTTGAGGTCACGGGGCGAGCCGGGGCACCCCCAGCCCGTCGAAGTAGCGGCCCGTCAGGACCGAGTTCAGCAGTAAGGCCGAGCTGCGCCACCAGCGTCGCGTGTTTGCGGCGATCCGGGCGGCGGCATCCGGGGAGGCGCCCAGCGCCCTGAGTTCCCGGTAGGCCGTCCGTCCCCGCGTCCACTGCTTCAGCTGGAGGCACCGCAGCCCGCGGCGAATCCACTTGTCGAGGTCCGTGAAGGCGTTCGGCGTCTCGGCCTTGCGGAAGTACTCCTTCCACCCGGTCAGGTACGCCTTCAGCTCCGCGACCACCGTCGGTAGGCTTCGCCCTCCGTTGCGGCCCGTGATCTCCCGGACCCTCCGCTTCATCGCCCCAAGGGCCTTGCCGGCCACCCGTCGTTTGATCCGTCCCCCTGCGGCCACCCAGAAGCTGTAGCCGAGGAAGTCCCGTCTCCACGCCAGGTCCACCGCGCTCTTGTCCTCGTTGACCACGAGCCGCAGCCGCCCGAAGAGCTTCTTCAGCCCCTCGTAGACACGCTCCCCGGCCGCCCTCGTCCTGACATACACGTTCAGGTCGTCGGCATACCGCACGAAGGCGTGCCCTCGCTTCTCCAGCTCCTTGTCCACCTCGTCCAGGAGCACGTTGGCCAGCAAGGGCGACAGGGGGCCGCCCTGCGGCGTCCCTTCCCGTCTCTCCACCACCACGCCCGAGACCATCACGCCGGCCTCGAGGTAGCGACGGATCAGCCCCAGCACCCTCTTCTCCGCGATCTTCCTCGAGACCCTCTCCATGACGATGTCGTGGTTGGCCCTGTCGAAGAACTTCGACAGGTCCACGTCCACCACCACCCTGCGTCCTCCCTGCACGTAGCCCTGCGCGCGTTCGATGGCTTCGTGCGCACGCCGGCCCGGCCGGAAGCCGTAGCTGTGGTCGGAGAAGGTCGGGTCGATCCGCGGCTGCAGGACCTGCAACAGGGCCTGCTGGATGAATCGGTCCACGACGGTCGGGATCCCGAGCTCCCGCTCGCCCCCTCCCGCCTTCGGAATCCTCTGCCTCTTCACCGGCTGCGGTCGGTACGTCCCCGCGAGGAGCTCCTCCCGTGTCCGTATCCATTCCCGCCTCAGGTGCTCCGGCAGCTCTCCCACCGTCATCCCGTCGATGCCGGGGCCGCCCTTGTTCTGCCTCACCCGTTTCAACGCCGCCTTCAGGTTCGTCGCCTCGACGACCTCTTCCATCAGGCGGCCCGTGCCCGAGCGCTCGGTCCCTCTCTTCGCCCGGAGGACTTCTCCACTGCCGCCCGCTCCGCCGGCTTCACCGGCGTCCTCGTACGGCAGCTCGAGCTGTTTGCCCGACTCCTGGAGCCCTGCCCTCCCGAGATTCATGGCCGTTTCGCTCTCCCACCCGTTCGGCCCTTCCCGGCTCGTGCCGGTACTATGGCCTCTGCTGACTCCTCGCTCCGCCGGCTTCCACGGCGTGGCCCTTTCAGGCCCGAAGCGAGGTCTCCCCAGATAAGAGCCTCTGCCTTCCCCGCACAACCGCCGGATCTACGCCGCCTCCCCTTGGTCACGAGAGCTTCGCGATTCCGTGCTCGCTCGCCCCGCGAGGCTTCGCCTCCTATCCGGTTTCTGTTCGTCGGCTCGCGGGTCTCGCTCCACGCTTCTTTCAGACGGTCGCTCGCGCTTCCGCCCTTGCGCTTCGCTCGGGTCGGTGTGACCTCCTTCCCGCGGGTGCTCCCCCCGCTGGCTGAGACTCGTGCTGGGCATACAACGCGAACGGGGCGAGGAGGCCCGCCTCCCCGCCCCGCGGAAGAACCTTCACGGCGTCGGGGCTCGCGCCCCGGACGGGCCTACTTCCCCTTCTCGATCGTCTCGACGATGTTCTCCAGGCCGTTCTCGACGGCGTCGCTGATCGTCGAGCCCTTGGCCTTGTGGCGGATCTGGAAGACGACGTTCCCCTTCGAGTCCTTGGCCATCAGCTCGAGGCCGCAGCCCGGGTTGGCGTACCAGCCGCCCCAGAAGCGCGCCGCGCCGGAGGGCTCCCACGCGTTGAAGACGTTCCCCTCGATCGTCAGGTCGCCGCCGCTCTTGACGACCTCCCAGCCGAGCTTCTTGGAGCGCTCGATCCACTGCTCGAGGTACTCCTGGCCCTCCTCGGCGGCCATCCGGGCCCGCGAGCCCTTGCCGGTCGACTCGAACGGCTTGAGGACGACCTTCTTGAACTCCTTCGGGCTCCCGGTGAAGTAGACCCAGTCGGCCTCGGCCCCCTTCGTCAGCTTGTCGTAGTCCTTCAGGAACTCCTGGGGCTCGTCCTTCTCCTTGGCGTCGTCGGAGCCGAGGAACTGGTCCTTGGCGGCGGCCGGGCCCGAGAGGGCCACGGCGACGAGCGAGGCGAGGGCGAGCAGCGAGAGGCGGCGCGTGATCTGGAGCATCTTTCGAACTCTCCTTAGTCGTCTGATGACGTCGAGGCAATCCTAGCACCGGGGCCGCGCCGGATCCGCGACGCCCGTCACGCTCCACGCGGGCCGCCCCCCCGAATAGAATGCCGCGGGATGGCGGGCGAGGCGGGGGCGGGGGGCCGTCCGTGGGGCTGAGGCGGGGGCTCGAGCTCGCGCGGCACGGCTACCGGTACCTGGCGCGGATGCGCCGGGGGCGCCGGGCGGTCCTCGACCACCTCCGGGGGCCGGCCGGGGCCCCGGTCCCGGCCCCGACCTTCGTCCAGCTCCGGCTGACGAACCTGTGCAACCTCCGCTGCCGGATGTGCGGCCAGTGGGGGGACACCGGGATCTACCGGCCCGCCGGTCCCGGCTCCGCCGACGACGCCGGCGAGAGGGAGCGCGAGCGGATCCGCGAGCTGATCGGCGCGGGCCGGCAGCTCTCGCTGGCCGAGTACGTGAAGCTCCTGGACGAGATCGCCCCGTTCGACCCGATCGTCAGCCTCTTCGGCGGCGAGCCGCTCCTCTACCCGGACCTCGTCCCGCTCGTGAGGGAGGTCAAGGCGCGCGGGCTAGCCCTGACGGTCATCACGAACGCCGGGCGACTGGAGGCGGTGGCGCGGGACCTGGTCGAGGCCGGCCTGGACGTCATCTCGGTCTCCGTGGACGGCCCCCCGGCGCTGCACGACCGGATCCGGGGCTCCTCGGACAGCTTCGAGCGCCTCGCCCGCGGGGTGAGGGCGGTGGACCGGTGGCGGCGGGAGCTGAAGCGCGCGGGCCCGATGCAGATCGCCATCCTCCCGGTCACGGAGCTGAACCTGGGCGAGATCGGGGCGGCGCTCGACGGGCTCCGCGAGCTGCCGATCGACACCGTCAACGTCGGGCTCCGGTGGTTCATCCCCCCCTCGACGGGCGCCGAGTACGAGCGGGTCATGCGCGAGACGTTCGGCGTCCTGGCCACCTCGTGGAAAGGGTTCGAGTTCGAGTGGCTGGGCGGGGTCGAGGGGACGCGGACCCGCGAGATGGCCGACCTGGTGAAGCTCCTGAAGGGGATCCGGCGCCGTCGCCTCCTGGACGAGGTGACCTCCGGCCGGCCCTGGACGGCCTTCGTCCCGGACGTGGCGCCCGAGGGGATCCCCGCGTGGTTGACGGACGTCTCGCGGACGTTCGGGCACGACTTCTGCCCGGTCGCCTGGTACTTCGCCCAGGTCGAGCCGGACGGGGACGTCGTCTTCTGCGGGGACTTCCCCGACTACCGGCTCGGCAACGTCCGGCAGGAGCCGTTCCTCGGGATCTGGCACGGGGAGAGGGCCCGCCGCTTCCGCGAGAAGCTGGCCCGCGAGCCGCTCCCGGTCTGCTCGCGCTGCTGCGGCAGCTACGTCTACGGGAAGTGGAGCCGGCCTCCGGGCTGACGGCGCTTCAGGGCGAAGGCCGCAGGGCCTCGGCGAGCTGCCGCGTCACCTCCGAGGCCTCCCGGAGGCGTCCGCTCCCCTCGGCCGCGCGCAGGAGCCGCTCTGCCAGGAGGCCGAGGCCGCCCCGGACGGAGATCTCCTCGCGGGCGAGCGGCAGGGCCCGGTCCCAGGCTCGCCTCGCGGCCGCGAACGCCTCGCGCGGCTCCCCCGCCGAGAGCCGCCGCTCCGCCTCGATCGACAGGAGGAGCGGCCCGGGGACGTCTCCTTGGAGCTCCTCCTCGGCCGCCCGCGCCTCGACGCCGGGCTCGCCGAGGCGGGAGCCGATCTCGAGCGACCAGTACCGCTGGAGAGGGGACGGCGGCGGGACGCGAGGGGTCGGGGACGACTGCCCCGCCAGGAACGCGAGCCAGGCACGGCACCAGGAGGCCTCCGCAGCGGCCTCCGGAGCGGAGGCGACCGCGCGGTCCACGAGCGCCCGGGCGTCGTCGTACCGCCCTCCCTCGGCCAGCGCCAGGACCGCGCCCGAGAGGAGCGCCCCGCGTTCCCGGCCGTGCCCCAGCCCCGCGGCCGAAAAGAGGCCCGTCTCGTAGAAGCCGAGCGCCTCCCTCGGCCGGCCCGCGAGGTGGAACGCGAAGGCCGCCTCCGAAGCGACCTCGCGAGCCGCCTCGGACCCCGCGACCAGCCGCCGGTAGCGAAGGAGCGCCGCCTCCACCTGGCCCGAGGCGAGCGCCGACCGCGCCTCCAGGCGCGAGGCCGCCTCGGCGAGGGTCGGGTCGCCCGCCGACTCGGCGTCCCGGCGCGCGAGGGCGACGACCTCGAGCGCCGCGCCGGCGCGCCCGGCCCCGAGCAGCGCGAGGGCGTCCCGCACCCTCCCGTACGCCCGCCTCCGGAGGGCCTGGCGCTCCCCGGACGCCCGGGCGGAGGTGAGGCTCCTGTAGAAGCCGTCCGGGCCCAGGAGGACGACCCGGCCGGCCGGCGTCTCGATCCCGAGGGACGCGCGCGCGGGGTCGACGACGACGTCCCGGGCCGCCGGGACGAGCGCGTACCAGAGCGGCTCGGAGCGGTCCGGCCCGCCCGGCACGTCCGGCGAGGTCGCCGGCAGGAGCGAAGGCCGGTCGGAGAGGGCCAGCGACACCGGGGCCCTCACCGCGGCCAGGCCGACGTACCCGCCGAGGGGCCGGTTCGCGCCGGAGAAGAGGAGCTCCCTCTCGCCGTCGCCGTCCAGGTCCGAAGCGCCCGCGAAGCCGTGCCGCTCCGGGCTGGCCCACACCACGCGGCTCCCGCCGTCCGCCGGCTCGTGGAGGACGGCGTAGGAGCCTCCGCGGCTCCGGCCGAAGACGACGAGGACCGCGTCGGGCCCGCGGGGAGACAGCCTCACCGCCTCCGTCCTCTCGACGCGGAACGGAGCCGCTCCGGCCGCCAGGAAGCCGGGGGGACCCGGCAGCGTCACGGTCCTGAGGGGCACGCCGGTGTCCCCCTCGAGGAACGCCAGCGTCCGGGCCCGCTCCCCCGCGACCTCGCCCCGCCCGAGAACGGCCGCGACCTGCGCCCTTCGGGCGCCGCTCGGGCGGACGATCGCCGCGCGGACGCCGGGGAGGACGTCCGGCCGGCTCCAGAGGACGAGGCCGCCCGGCTCCACGGCGACGCCCCCGCCCTCGCCGTCGGCGGCGAGCACGTCCACGTGAGGGACGTTCCAGGGCCAGAACGGGGGGACGAGGAGCGCCGCGACGAGGGCGGCGGCGGCCGCCGCCGTGGCCAGGACCCTCTGCCGCGTCGGGAGGCGGCGTCTGGGGGCCCGCCGGGCGGCGAGGTCCGCCGCGACCTCCGCCGCGGAGGCGTAGCGCCCGTCCGGGTCGCGGGCCAGGAGCCGCCGCACGACCGCGGCGAGCCACGCGGGGACCTCGGGGGAGAGCCGGCGGACGTCCGGGACCTCCTCCTTGACGTGCGCCACGGCCGTCAGGAGGGGCGTCTCGCGCTGCAGCGGGACCCTCCCGGTCAGGAGCTCGTGGAGGAGGGCCCCGAGGGAGTAGAGGTCGCTCTCGACGTCGGCCTCCTCTCCCAGCGCCTGCTCCGGGGAGAGGTAGCCCGCGACCTCGGGGCGCTCGCCCGGGCGCGCCGGAGCCCCGTCGCCCCGCTCCCACCGGCTCGGAAGGCCCCAGTCGGCGAGTCGGACCCTCCCGGAAGGCTCGACGAAGACGTTCCCCGGGTTCAGGTTCCGGTGGAGGGCCCCGGCTGCGTGCAGCGCCGCGAGCGACCCGGCGACCTGACGCGCGACCTCCGCCGCTTCTTCGGGGCGGGGCGCGGTCCGCGCCCAGCCTTCCGAGAGCGCCTCGCCCTCGGCGAGCTCGCCGACGACGAGGAGCGAGTCCCCGGCCTCGACGAGCTCCAGGACCGGGACGAGGCCGGCCGGCGCCGCCGCCTGGACGGCGGGGAGCTCGGCGCGGAAGCGCGAGAGCGCCCGCCGCTCCGGACGGTCGAGCTTGAGGACCTTCAGGGCCACCTCGCGCTCGCGCGTCCGGTCGAAGGCCACGTACGAGGAGGCCCTCTCTCCGGAGCCGAGGACGCGGCGGACGTCGAACCTCCTCCTGAGCTCCGGGACGGGGGCGAAGATCCGGATCGAAGCGGACCGCCCTCCGCCTCGCGCCGCGCCGTCACCGGTTCCGTCGGGCATCTCGCCTCCAGATAGAGACGTCCGATCTTACGGAACGCCGGCCGCGGAGTTCGGGCTCCCGGCGGCGGGGCGCGCGACGTGGCAATATCGCCGCCTCGCCCCCCCGGCGGGACCTCCGGATGACGACGCCACGCTCGCTCCGCCTCCTCGCCGCCACGGGCGCCGCCGCCGCGGCGCTCTCCCTCCTGAGCCTGGCCGCCCCCGAAGCCCGCGGGAAGGGACCGGGAGCCGCCCCCCTGGCTGCCCCGAAGCTCGGCGTCGTCGTCGCGGTCGACGGCCTCTCGTGGCCGCGGCTCCACGGCTACCGGAGCCGCTTCACCGGGGGCCTTTCGCGCCTGCTCGCCGAGGGGCGCCTGGAGCGGGCCTGCCGCTACCGGCACATCAACACCGAGACCGGGCCCGGCCACGCGGCCCTCGGGACCGGGGCCCCCCCGCGCGTGACCGGGATCGTGGCCAACCGCTGGTTCGAGGCGAGGGGCGACGGCTCGCTCCGGCAGGTCTACTGCACGGACGTCGTCCGCGAGGACCCGCAGAACGGCGACGAGCTGCTGCACCCGGGCCCCGACAACCTCCGCGTCCCGACGATGGCCGACCGGTTCGTCGAGCGGTACCCGGAAGCGCGCGTCGTGTCGATCTCGGGCAAGGACCGGGGCTCCATCTTCCTGGCGGGCAAGACCCGCTCGCACTCGGTCTGGTGGTGGGACAAGCAGAGCGGCCGGTTCGTCACGTCGGAGTCGTACGACCCGGCGGCGCCCAAGAGCGCCCCGATCGCCGCGGTCGTCTCCCGGTGGAACAAGAGAGACGGGGCCGGCTACCTCCCGGCGCGCCTCGGCCTCCTCTGGAAGCGCCTCGCGTCCGTCCTGGCCCCCGCCCCGCCCGGGGAGGCGGCGCCCGTGCCCGCAGCCGACCTCCAGACCTACCAGGTCCCCGCCAACGGACTCGGCTTCGACCACGACGTCTCCCGGCACAAGGACGGCTACTTCGGAGGCCTCTACGCGAGCCCCTTCGTCGACGAGGTCGTCGCCGACGTGGCGCTGGCCGTCCTGAGGAGCGCGGACGTGGAGCTGGGGCACCGGGAGACTCCGGACCTCCTCCTCCTCTCCTTCTCGGCGCAGGACACCGTCTCGCACAACTACGGCCCCGAGTCGGAGGAGAACCTCGACGCGCTCCTGAAGCTGGACGCCCAGCTGGGCCGGCTGTTCGAGGTCTTCGACCGGGACTACCCGGCCGGGAAGGTCGTGCTGGCCCTCTCGGCCGACCACGGCTTCCTGCCGATCCCGGAGTCGGAGGAGCGCCGCGACCGGAGCTTCTCCGGCGGGCGGCTCGTCTACGGGAGCTACCCCGGGACGAGCTACCTCGCCCGGCTGAACCGGGCGCTGGCGGAGGACCTCTGCCTGCCCGCGGGGAGCCGGCCCCTCCACGGCTCGGAGGGGTGGAACGTGAAGTACGACCTCCCCGGCCTCCCCGCCCTGCGGACGGTCGAGGGGCCGTGCGGCCCGGCCGGGAGGCCCGTCACGTCCGCCGACCTGGACCGGGTCCTGCCGGGGGCCGTGAGGCGCCTCTTCTCCGAGGAGGTCTCCGACGTCCTCCTCGTCTCCGAGCGCCAGACCTGGAACGACAACCTGCCCTACGTGGAGTTCGCCCGGAACGACTTCGACGCCGAGCGCTCCGGGGAGGCGATCCTGATCCCGCGGCCCAACGTCCTGATGCACTGGGACCCGGGGCGGGGGACCGGCCACGGCTCCCAGTACGACCCCGAGACGCACGTCCCGCTGGTCTTCTGGGGCGACGGGATCACCGCGGTCTCCTCCGACTCCCCCACGACCCCGTACGACCTGGCCCCGACGGTGGGCCGGCTCTTCGGGATCTCCGTCCCGGACGCCACCGGCCGCCCGCTCGCCGTCGGGCGCTGAGGAGGCGGGGTCGCTGCTGCCGCGGAGGCGGCGCGGCCCTAGAATGCCCTCATGTCCACGACGCTCGAGCCGACGCAGACCCTCCTGGGCGCCGCCCGCTGGGGGTGGTGGGACTGGTGGATCGACCGGAAGACCCGCTGGGTCCGCGACCCTGTCCCGCAGATGGACGCCGGACTCTTCCGCGCGCTGGCCGCCGGGACCGGCCTCCCCGCCATCCACCAGAAGTCGACCTTCGCGTTCCACAGCGTCCGCGAGGGGGCCGACCGCTTCCTCGGGATGTCCAAGGGGGGCGAGCGCCCCTACGCGCGGATCTACACGCGCCTGGGGAACCCGACGACGGAGTACCTGGAGCGCGTCCTCTTCCGGCTCGAGGCGCAGCACGTCATCGACAAGGCGCTGGCCGTGGACGAGAAGGAGCCCACGATCGGGAGCCTCATCTTCTCGTCGGGGATGGGGTCGATCTCCACGCTCCTGATGTCGGTCTTGAGGTCCGGCGACACGGTCCTGGCCGGGAACGTCTACGGCTGCACGGACAGCCTCCTCCGCGGCCTCGAGAAGTTCGGGGTGAACGCCGTCTTCTGCGACATGGGGAGCGTGGCCGAGGTGGAGGCCGCGCTCGAGGCCCACCCCGCGACGTCGCTCGTCTTCCTCGAGACCCCGGAGAACCCGACGCTCCGCCTGGCCGACGTCGAGGCGATCTCCCGCCTGACCGAGGCCCGGGGCGTCCTCCTCGCCGTGGACAACACGTTCTGCTCGCCCTACCTGCAGCAGCCGTTCCGGCTCGGCGCGGACTTCGTGGTCCACTCGCTGACGAAGTTCATCAACGGGCACTCGACGTCGGTGGGCGGCGCCCTCCTCGGCCCGTTCCGCTTCATGAAGGCGGACTTCTTCCCCTGGTACAAGGACGTGGGGGCGAGCCCCTCGCCCTTCGAGTCCTGGCTGAACTCCTGCAACGTGCAGAGCCTGGCCGTGAGGCAGGAGCAGGAGTGCGAGACCGCCGGGCGGATCGCCCTCCACCTGAAGACCCACCCGGAGGTGGAGAAGGTGACGTACCCCGGCCTCCCGGACTTCCCGCAGAAGGAGCTGGCCGAGAGGCAGATGCGGCGAGGCGGCTCCCTCCTGACGTTCGAGGTCGCGGGAGGCGTGGCCGCGGGCGAGACGGTGATGAACTACTTCGCCCGCAAGGACACCCCGATGGAGCTCGCCGTCAGCCTCGGCTCGACGATCACGTACATCCAGCACCCCGCCTCGATGACGCACGCCGTCGTCCCCGAGGCGGACCGCCTGGCCCGCGGGATCACGCCGGGGCTGATCCGGCTCTCGGTCGGCCTGGAAGGGGCCGAGATCCTGATCGAGCACCTCGACCGCGCGCTGGCGCTGACCTGACGGCCATGGCGCTCCCCCCCGGATCCCCCCTGCCGGACGTCCTCGCGCTCGCCGACGGCCTCGCCGCCCGGGGCGAGCTCTCACGGGCCGCCGCCGTCCTGAGGGACCGCCTCGACGCCTTCCCGGCCTCCTTCGAGCTGCGCGAGCGGCTCGCCGACGTCCTGGCGCGGGACGGCAAGGTCGGGGAGGCCGGCGTCCTCCTCGACGAGCTGGCCACCGCCTGCGCGCGGGGAGGGATGCCGGGGCGGGCGATCGCCGCGCTGAAGAAGCTCGCCCGGCTCGACCCCTCCACCATGAAGGACGCCGGGAGGCGGATCGCGGCGCTGGCCAAGGAGCGCGACCACGAGCTGGCCCAGTCCGCCCTCCTGCGAGGGGCCGGGCAGCGGAGGCGCACGGTCTCCCCCGCCGGGAGCGCCGAGGGCGGAGGCGACTTCGAGCTGGCCGCCCCTGGATTCGGCGCCCGGGGCCCGGGGGAGGCGCCGGCCGCCGACACGGGGCCGGACCTCGCGCTCGGCGAGCCGGGAGCGCCCGCTCCCGAGCCGTTCCACCCCCCCGCGCCGCGCTCCCCCCTCTTCGGAGACTTCTCCGAGGAGGAGCTGGCCGCGGTGATCCGTGGGCTGGACCTCCGCTCCTTCACCCCCGGGGACCTCGTCGTCAGCCAGGGGGAGCCCGGGCAGAGCCTCTTCCTCATCGCGTCGGGCACCGTGAAGGTCTGGGTCCGGGACGGGGAGGGGCGGGGCCGCTTCGTCCGGACGCTGGGGGAAGGCGACTTCTTCGGCGAGGTCTCGCTCCTGACCGGCCGCCCGCGGACGGCGACGGTCACCGCGGCCACGCGCGCCGACATCCTGGAGCTGGGCTGGCCGCGCGTGGAGGAGATCGTCCGGGACCACCCCCGCGTGGCCGACGTCCTCCGGTCCTTCTGCGACGCGCGCCTGAAGGCCGACCTGGCGGCCCGCGCGTCGGACGGGGCCGCACCCGACGAGGAAGCCGCCGGGCCGTAGGGCCCGCCCGGTCAGCCCGCCAGAGGGAACGACCCGATCGGCTCGTAGCTCGGGCCGGCGGGAGAGAGGCGGCTGCGGAAGAGGACCACCTCGGCGACGCGGACGCGGCCGAAGGCGCCGGCGTCTCGGGCCGCGAGCCGTTCCCGCAGCCCGCGCGCCGCCCGCGGGTCCTTCACCCGTCCCAGCGTCAGGTGAGCCGCGAACGGGCGGCTCTCGGCCGGGAACCCCTCGGCGGCCATCTCCGCGTCCACCCGCGCCGCGAGCGCCTCGAGCGCCTCGCGCCCCTCGCCGCACCCGGCCCAGACGACCCGCGGCGGCCCGCCGGGGGGGAACGCGCCGAGCCCCGAGAGGAACAGGTCGAACGCCCAGAGCCCGGAGACGGCCGCGCCGAGCGCGCGGCGGGCCGCCGGGACGCGATCGGCGGGGACCTCGCCCAGGAACTTCAGCGTGAAGTGGAGCTGGTCGGGACGGACCCACTTCACCCCGCGGACGTCGCCGAGGGAGGTCGTGGCCGCGCGGAGGGCGGCGACGACCGGGGGCTCGTGGACGGCGACGGCGGCGAACGCGCGGACGGCCTCGTCCTTCACTCTGCGATTATCCGGCCATGCGACGGGCTCCCCTCCTCCTCCTCGCCCCGCTCCTCCTGGCGGTCCTCCTGGGCGCGGGGGCGCCTCCGCCGCCCGCGGCCACGCCGCTCGACGCGGTCTCCACGGGCCGCACGATGCGCCTCGACCTGTTCCACACCGGGGGCAAGGGGCTCGACGTCTACGCCGTCGACCGCGCGGTGGACGACGGCGAGTGGGCCGGGAGCGCCACCCGCCTCCTCGACGACACGGAGCTGGGCGCCTTCCGCTTCGAGGTCCGCGACGCCTCGAGCGGCCGGGCGATCTACTCGCGCGGCTACTCCAGCCTCTTCGGCGAGTGGGTGACGACGGCCGAGGCGAGGACCGCCCACCGCACCTTCCCCGAGTCGCTCCGGTTCCCGTGGCCGAAGTCGCCGGTCACGGTCGTCGTCAGCGGGCGCGACGCGCGCAACCGCTGGGTGGAGGCGTGGCGGACCGACGTCGACCCCGCCTCGCCCGAGGCGAACGCCGCGCCGCCCCCCGTGACGGCGCGCGCGAGGACGCTCTTCGAGAGCGGCCCGCCGCGGGAGAAGGTGGACCTCCTCCTCCTGGGCGAGGGCTACACGGAGGCGGAGCTCCCGAAGCTCGACGCCGACGCGGCCCGGCTCGTCGACGTCCTCTTCCGGCACGAGCCGTTCCGGAGCCGGCGCTCCGACTTCAACGTCCGGACCCTCGCCCTGCCGTCGAGGGAGAGCGGGATCTTCCGCCCGTCCTCGCGCCTCTTCCGGCGCACGCCTCTCTCGGTCCAGTACGGGATCTTCGGTTCGGAGCGGTACGCGCTCGCCACGGACAACCGCGCCCTGCGCGAGGCGGCCTCCGCCGCGCCGTACGACGTCCTGGCGGTCCTCGTCAACGAGAAGCGGTACGGCGGGGGCGGGATCTTCAACTCGCAGGCCGCGGTCACCGTCGACACCGGTTTCGCCGACTACGTCTTCGTCCACGAGCTGGGGCACGCGTTCGCCGGGCTGGCCGACGAGTACTACACGGCGGACGTCGCCTACGAGACGGGACGGAAGGACCTCCCGGAGCCCTGGGAGCCCAACGTCACCGCCCTCCGGGACCCCGCCTCCCTGAAGTGGCGGGAGCTCGTCTCGGAGGGGACGCCGATCCCGACCCCCTGGGACAAGGAGCCGTTCGAGGCGGCGAGCCGCGCGGTCGAGGCGGAGCGCAAGCGGCGGCTGGCCGCCGGCGCCTCGCCGGAGGAGGTCGACGCCCTCTTCCGCGAGCAGCAGGCGGCCCAGACCAAGGCCCTCTCGTCGACGCGCTTCTCCGGGAAGGTCGGGGCCTTCGAGGGCGCCGCGTACGAGGCGACGGGGCTCTACCGCCCCGCCGCCGACTGCATCATGTTCACGCGCGACCCGGTCGGCTTCTGCCCGGTCTGCCGCCGCGCCGTCGAGCGGGTGATCGACCTCTACGCCCGGCCCTGAGGCCGGCTCCTCACCGGACCGCGGCCGCCCGGACGGCCCCGGGGCCGGCCGCCGCCACCTCCGGGGACACCTCCTTGCCGAACGGCTCGAAGTTCTCCCGGAACATCCCCGACAGCCGCGCCGCCGCCGCGTCGTAGGCCGCGGGGTCCGGCCACGTCCGCCGCGGGTCGAGGAGCTCGGCTCCGACGCCGGGGCAGGCCGTGGGCACCGAGACCCCGAAGACCGGGTGAGGCGCCGCGGCGACCTCGGCCAGACGGCCGTCGAGGGCGGCCTTGACGATCGCGCGCGTGGCGGCGATCGAGATCCGCTTCCCGACGCCGTACGGCCCGCCGGTCCACCCCGTGTTGACGAGCCACACCGTGACGCCGTGCCGGTCGATCCTCTCCCCGAGCATCCGCGCGTAGACGGCCGGAGAGAGAGCCATGAACGGGGCGCCGAAGCAGGCGCTGAACGTGGCCGTCGGCTCCGTCACCCCCTTCTCGGTCCCCGCCACCTTCGCCGTGTACCCCGACAGGAAGTGGTACATCGCCTGCGGGGCCGACAGGCGGGCCACCGGGGGCAGCACGCCGAAGGCGTCGCAGGTGAGCATGACGATGTTCCTCGGGTGCCCCGCCAGGCCGTCCCGCCGCGCGTTCGGGACGTGGGCGATCGGGTAGGCGGCGCGGGTGTTCTCGGTCAGCGAGTCGTCGTCGAGGTCCAGCCGCCCCGTGGCCGTCTCGAACGCGACGTTCTCCAGGACCGTCCCGAACCGGCGGGTCGTCGCGTGGATCTCCGGCTCGGCCGTGGCCGACAGCCGGATCACCTTCGCGTAGCAGCCCCCCTCGAAGTTGAAGACCCCCCGGTCGCTCCAGCCGTGCTCGTCGTCGCCGACCAGCTCCCGGTCCGGGTCGGCCGAGAGCGTCGTCTTCCCCGTCCCGGACAGGCCGAAGAAGACGGCCGTGTCCCCAGCCCGCCCCACGTTGGCCGAGGCGTGCATCGACAGGACGCCCAGCTGCGGCAGCCGGTAGTTCAGGAACGTGAAGACGGACTTCTTGATCTCGCCGGCGTACTGCGTCCCGCCGATCAGGACGAGGCCGCGCTCGAACGAGAGGGCGATGAAGACCTCCGAGCGCGTCCCGTCCGTCTCCGGGTCGGCGTGGAAGGACGGGGCGTCGATGACGGTCAGGTCGGGGACGAAGTCGTCGAGCTCCTCGGGGCGGGCCTGGATCAGGAGGTTCCGCGCGAAGAGGCTGTGCCAGGCCGTCTCCGTCACGACGCGGACCCGGACGCGGTAGGAGGGGTCGGCCCCGGCGAAGCAGTCCTGGACGAAGAGGTCCTTGCCCTGCAGGTAGGCCAGGAGGCGCCGGTGCAGCCCGTCGAACCGCGACGGCTCCATCGCGCGGTTCACCTTCCCCCACCAGACCCTGGACGCGCTCTCCCCCTCGCGGACGACGAACTTGTCGTTCGGCGAGCGGCCGGTGTGCTGGCCGGTCCTCACGACGAGGGGGCCGAGGTGGGCGAGCCGCCCCTCGCGCCGCCGGATCGCCTCCTCGTAGAGGGCCGGCGTCGAGAGGTTCCAGTGGACGCTCTGGACGTTCCGGATCCCGTGGCGCTCGAGGTCCCGACAGTCGCTGGTGACACCGCGTGGAGACATCCTGGCCCCTCCTTCTCCCGCGGGTGGGCCGCGGGACCGGCTGCCAGGGAGCCGGGAAGGGACCGGGACCGGCCGGGCTACTCCTCGGTCTCCTCCTCCGGGAGGTCCTCGATGTCGGAGTCGCTCCCGAAGAAGAAGGCGTCGCCGCACGGGCGGCTGCAGTAGTTCCGCGAGCCGACGCGGTAGACGCAGTAGATGCAGAACGCCTTCTTGCAGATCGGGCAGGTCTCCAGCTCCAGGGGCTCGCAGAGGCGTTCGCACCGGTCGCAGACCGGTCCTTCCTGGGTTTGCTCCTCCGGCAGCTCGACCATCGGGCTGGATCATACCCCCGCGGTTTTCTGCTATCCTCCCGCGCCCCGCGCGTCCGCGTGGCGGTGTAGCTCAGTCGGCAGAGCGGGGGTCTCATAAGCCCTGTGTCGGCGGTTCGAGTCCGCCCACCGCCACCATTCCTTTCCCCGGGACCGGGGGACCGCGCCCGTGACCGACCCCGAAGGCCTCCGCGCCCGCTTCCGCGCCCACCTGCGCGCCACGGGCCTCCTCGCCTCCGCGCGGACCGTCGTGGTGGCGGTCTCCGGCGGCGGCGACTCCGCCGCCCTGCTCGCCCTCCTCGCCAAGGAGCCGGACGGCGCCGGCCCCGTCCTCGTCCCCGCTCACGTCGCCCACGGCCTGAGGGGGACCGAGGGGGCCAGGGACGCCCGCGCCGCTGCCGACCTGGCCGGGAAGCTGGGGCTGGGATTCGCGCTCCGACCCGTGGAGGTGAGCGAGCTGAGGAGGAAGGGGGAGAGCCTCGAGGCGGCGTCCCGGCGGCTTAGGTACGAGTCGCTCCTGGCGCTGGCCGCGGAGCTGGGGCCGGGGACCCTCGTCGCCACCGGCCACACGCTCGACGACCAGGCGGAGACCGTCCTCCTCGCCCTCCTCCGCCGCTCGGGACGGACCCGCGGCGGGATCCGGGCCTCGAGGGGGGACGGCGTCGTCCGGCCGCTCCTCCCCTTCCGGCGCGAGGAGCTGCGCGCCTTCCTCTCGGCGGAGGGGATCGAATGGCGCGAGGACTCCTCCAACGCCGACCCGCGGTTCGAGCGGAACCGCGTCCGCCTCGCCGACCTCCCGGCGCTGGAGGCTCGCTGGCCGGGCGCCACGGAGCGGCTGGCTCGCGCCGGGGCGGCCTGGACCGACCGCCTCTCGACCCTCGACAGGGGGATCGACGAGGCCCTGGCCGCCTCCGGGACGGAGCTTCGCGGCCCGTGGCGGCGCGAGCTCTTCCGCGCCCTCGGCGAGGAGGCCTCGGGCCGCCTCCTCGTCCGCGCGGCGGGCGAGCGGGGGCGCGTCCCGGGGCGCGCCCAGGTCGAGCGGGCCGTCTCGCGCGTCCTCTCCGCGGAGGCGCGAGTGGCCGAGGGCCTCGCGGGCCTCCGCCTGGCGGCCGACGAGCGGACGGTGCGGCTGACCGGACTTGCTAGACTGCGGCAATGAGCGCGACGTACGACGAACGCTTCGGCCCGGCGGAGATCGCCCGGCGCGTCCAGGAGATCGGGAAACGGATCTCGGCCGAGTTCCCGGGGGACCAGGAGCTGGTCCTCATCGCCGTGCTCAAGGGGGCCGCCTTCTTCGTGGCCGACCTGGCCCGCGCGATCCAGCGGTCCGTCCGGCTCGAGTACATCGACGTCATCCGGAGCGGACACGAGGAGGAGATCGTGGATTTCCACTTCGTGACCAATTTTCGCGTCGCCGGGTGCGACGTCGTGATCCTCAAGGACGTCATCCGGAGCGGGATCATCGAGAGCTACCTGATGGACCAGCTCCGCGAGCAGAGGCCCCGCTCGATCCGGTTCGGCTGCCTCGTCGACCGGCCGCAGGAGCGGAAGAGCTCGCTCCTCGTCGACTACGTCCTCTTCCCCTCCGAGGAAGGGCACCTGGTCGGGTACGGCATGGCCTTCGGGGGGCAGTGGGGGAACCTCCCCCTCATCGGCCAGCTTCGCACCGCCGAGCCGGACCCGTTCGACCAGACCCGGACCGGCAGGATCCGGATGAAGGCATGAACCGCCCGAGCCCCGGGGCCGTAAGGACAGCGGGAGCCTGACGTGAACACCACCGCCAAGAACGTGCTGCTCTGGATGGTGATCCTCGTGGTCATCCTCCTCCTGTTCCAGGTCCTGAACTGGGGGAAGGCCGCGCCGCCGGTCGGCTTCACCGACTTCATGGAGATGGTCGGGCGCGGCGAGGTGGACCGCGTGACGATCCGCGGCCAGGAGATCCGGGCGTGGAAGAAGGGCGTCCCCGAGACGCAGCCCGGGATCCGCACCTACGCCCCCTCCTACGACGACCTCGTCCCGGAGCTCCGGAAGGCCAACGTCAAGATCACCGCCGAGGAGCCGCGCGAGGGCTCGTTCCTCGTCATGGCGCTCCAGTGGGCGCCGATCCTGTTCCTGATCGGCCTCTGGATCTTCATCATGAGGCAGATGCAGTCGGGCGGGAACCGCGCGCTCGCCTTCGGCAAGTCGCGCGCGCGCCTCCTGACGCCGAGCCAGAAGAAGGTCACCTTCAAGGACGTCGCCGGGTGCGACGAGGCCAAGGAGGAGCTGACCGAGATCATCGAGTTCCTGAAGGACCCGTCGAAGTTCCAGAAGCTGGGCGGCAAGATCCCGAAGGGGGTCCTGATGATGGGCCCGCCCGGGACGGGAAAGACGCTGCTCGCCCGCGCGGTGGCCGGCGAGGCGAACGTCCCCTTCTTCTCGATCTCGGGGTCGGACTTCGTCGAGATGTTCGTCGGCGTCGGCGCGAGCCGCGTGCGGGACCTCTTCGAGCAGGGGAAGAAGAACGCCCCCTGCATCATCTTCATCGACGAGATCGACGCCGTCGGCCGGCACCGCGGTGCGGGGCTGGGCGGCGGGCACGACGAGCGGGAGCAGACGCTGAACGCCCTCCTCGTCGAGATGGACGGGTTCGAGGGGAACGACGGCGTCATCCTGATGGCCGCCACGAACCGCCCCGACGTCCTCGACCCGGCCCTCCTCCGCCCCGGGCGCTTCGACCGCCGGGTCGTCGTCGACCGCCCCGACGTGAAGGGGCGCGAGGGGATCCTGAAGGTCCACACGAAGAACATCCCGCTCTCAGACGACGTCGACCTCTCGGTCGTGGCGCGCGGGACGCCGGGCTTCGCCGGGGCCGACCTGGCCAACCTCGTGAACGAGGCCGCCCTCGGGGCGGCGCGGCAGGACAAGAAGAAGGTCGAGCAGGTCGACTTCGACTACGCCAAGGACAAGGTCCTGATGGGCGCCGAGCGGCGCTCGATGGTCATGTCCGAGGAGGAGCGGCGGAACACCGCCTACCACGAGGCGGGGCACGCGCTGATCGCCGCCTTCGAGGAGCACGCCGACCCGCTCCACAAGGTGACGATCATCCCGCGCGGCCGCGCCCTGGGCGTCACGCAGCAGCTGCCGCTCGAGGACAAGTACTCCTACTCGAAGGAGTACGTCGAGGCGCGCCTGGCCGTCATGATGGGCGGCCGCCTCGCCGAGGAGATCTGCCTCGGGCAGGTGACGACGGGCGCCTCGAACGACTTCGGGCAGGCCACCGAGATGGCCCGCCGGATGGTCTGCGAGTGGGGGATGAGCGAGCTCGGCCCCCTCTCGTTCGGCCGCGACGAGGGGGAGATCTTCCTCGGGCGGGACTTCGCCCGCCGGCCGGACTACTCCGAGGACACGGCGCGGAAGATCGACGCGGAGGTCAACCGGATCGTCCAGGCCGCGTACGCCCGGGGCAGGAAGATCCTGCTGGAGCACCGCGAGTCGCTGGAGGTCGTCGCCAAGGAGCTCCTCGAGCGCGAGTCGCTCGACGGAGAGGAGATCTACGCGATCCTGACGCGGATCACCGGCAAGGAGCCGGCGGGCCGCCACCGGAAGGCGGCCCACCCGCCCGCGCCCCCCGCCGCCCCCGCCGCCGCCAGCCCGAAGGACGAGGGGGAATCCTCGGCCCCGAGCGGACTCCTCCCCCAACCGGCGTGATGGACAGGGGAAACCCGCACCGCCGGGTTTCCCCCGTACCCCCTTCCGCGCGGCCCGAACTTCATCGCCGAGGTCTCGACGGGCCGTGGACAGGGGAAACCCGGACCGCGACGACGGGGCCCCTCTCCCCGTCGTCCCCCCGTACCCCTTCCGCGCGGCCCGAACTTCATCGCCGAGGTCTCGACGGGCCGTGGACAGGGGAAACCCGGACCGCCGGGCCGCCCGGATTCGAGGGATCGGGCGATTCGTCGCGCCGACCCCGTGACGTCCGTCGCTTGCCCCCGGGGCGCGGTGGGCCGAGATTTCCTGGGAGCACCAGGAGGCTCCAGATGAGCAACGACCGCGTCCGGCAGTGGGCCGTCGACCACCTGGGCCAGCAGGTCGGCGACGGCGAGTGCTTCGCCCTCGTCGACCAGGCCCTCCGCAACTCCGGGGACAAGTCCGCCGCCGACTTCGGGCAGGTCGGCCCGAACGTCGACTACGTCTGGGGGACCGCCACGACGCTGGCGAGCCTCCGGCCGGGAGACCTGATCCAGTTCCGGAACTACCGCGTCCGCGTCGTGACGGTCACCGTGAGGCGGACGACGCTCCCGGACGGGGGCTGGGACGAGTCGACGCAGACGCAGGAGCGGACGGACACCCGGCCGCACCACTCGGCCATCGTCGACGCCGTCGGCTCCGGGGGCGAGGTGACGGTCCTGGAGCAGAACGTGGGGGGTGTGAGGCGCGTCCAGCGCAACACGCTGACCTTCTCCGGGAGCACCAACACCACCAGCACGACCGCCGGGAACGTCACGACGACCGTGACTCGCACGGTGACGGTCTCCGGGACGCTCCGGTACTACCGGCCCGTGGCCCGCTGAGATCGTCCCGGTCTCGGGGGAACCCCGGCGCGCCCGCGCGCCCGAAAGCCGGTTCCCCCGAACCCCCTCCGACGCGATCGAGCCCGGGCGGGGAGTGCTAGCCTCCCCCGCGAGGTCGTTCGCGGTGTCTTCCCCGCCCTTGCCGAGCCTCTCGGCCCTCCTCGCCGGGGGGCCGCGGGTCATGGGTATCCTGAACGTGACGCCGGACTCCTTCTCGGACGGCGGACGGTTCCCCGCCGCCGCGGACGCCGTCGCGGCGGGGCTGGCCATGGCCGCCGCCGGCGCCGGCGTCCTCGACGTCGGGGGCGAGTCGACACGGCCGCGCGGGGCCGCCTACGGCGCCGGCGCCGTGGAGGTGACCGAGGAGGAGGAGAAGGCCCGCGTCCTCCCGGTGGTCGAGGGGCTCCTCCGCGCCCGTCCCGACCTCCTCGTCTCCGTCGACACGCGCCGGACGGGCGTGGCGTCGGCCGCGCTCGGGGCCGGCGCCTGCATGGTGAACGTCGTCACGGGCCTCGACGCCCCGGAGGACCTCCTGGACCTCGTCGCCATCCAGGGCGCCGCGGTGGTCCTGAGCCACTGCCGCGGGACCCCCGCGACGACGTTCGCCGTCTCGCGGTTCGGGGACGTCGTGCCGGAGGTGGCGGCGGACCTGGAGGCGGCGGCGGGCCGTGCCGCGGCGCGCGGCGTCCCGCGCGATCGGGTCCTCCTCGACCCCGGCCTCGGCTTCGGGAAGGGGGCGGAGGAGAACTACGCCCTCCTCGCCGGCCTCGACCGCCTCGCTCCGCCGGGCGTCCCCCTCGTCGTCGGCGCGTCGCGGAAGGCGTTCCTCGGCTCGGTGACGGGCGCCCCGGCGCCGGAGCGGCTCCCGGAGTCGCTCGCGGCCTGTGCGCTCGCGGTGGCCGCCGCTCCCCTCCGCCCGCTCCTCCTCCGCGTTCACGACGTCGCCGAGACCGTCCGCTTCCTCGCGGTCCTCGCGCGGGGCGGCTTCCCCCTCACTCCGCCCTGAGCGCCTCGATCGGGTCGAGGGCGGCGGCCCGACGCGCGGGGAGGACGCCGGCGAGGAGGCCGATCAGGAGGCCCACGACCGGCGCGCCGACGAGGAAGCCGAGGGGCGTCTTCACGGGGATCGCGGGCAGGAGGGCCGAGAGCGCCCGGGACAGGAGCCCTCCCGCGAGGAGCCCCACGACGGTCCCCGCCGTGGAGAGGAGCGCCGCCTCGGCCAGGAACAGGACCACCACCTGCCGCCGCGTGCCGCCCAGGGCCCTCACGAGGCCGATCTCGTGCGTCCGCTCGTCCACGGCGATCCACATCATCGTCAGGATCCCGATCGCCCCGACGAGGAGCGACACCGCGCCGATCCCTCCGACGGCCACGCCGACGATCGACAGGACGCGGCCCAGGACGTCCAGCATCTCGCTCTGCGTGACGATCGTGAAGTCCTCCTCGCCGCCGTGCCGCGCCGTCAGGACGCGCCGGACCCGCGCGGCGACGACCTCGCCCGGGAGGCCCGGCGAGAAGAGGACGTCCATCCCCGCCAGCTCGTCGCGGTCGAAGAGGCGCATCGCGGAGGCGACCGGGACGTACGCCGCGTCGTCGAGGTCGAAGCCGACGAACCTCCCCTTCGGCGCCATGACGCCGATGACGAGGAAGCGGTGCTCGCCGATCCTCACCTTCTCGCCGAGCGGGCTCGCCGTCCCGAACAGCTCCCTGACGAGCGTCGGCCCCAGGACGGCGAGCGGCCGCGGGCGCCGCGGGTCGCCGCCCGGGAGGAAGCTCCCGACGCCGACCCGGAAGCGCCAGACGTCGGGGACGGCCTCCGTCGTCCCGTAGACGAAGACGCTGCGGGACCGCTCGGCGGTGGCCACGCGGGCGGTCCCGAAGAGGACCGGCGCCACGCGCGTGACGCCGGGGACGCGGGCCACGGCGTCGGCGTCGTCGAGCGTCAGCTTCCTCACCGTCCCCCCCGCCGCCCCGGGGAGCCCCGTCGTCCGGAACTTCCCCGGCTCGATGGAGAGGAGGTGGGTCCCGAACTGCGTGAACTCCGAGAGGATCGCGGTCCTCGTCCCCTCCCCGACCGAGGTCAGGAGCTGGACCGAGACGATGCCGACGACGATCCCGAGCATCGTCAGCGCCGTCCGGAGGCGGTGGGCGGCCACCGCGGAGGCCGCCAGGCGGAGGAGGTCCCCGATCACGCGCCCCCCCGCGACAGGGCGTCGATCGGGTCGAGCCGCGCCGCCCTGCTGGCCGGCAGGAGGCCGAAGAGGACCCCGACCAGGAGCGCCACCGAAGAGGCGGCGACGACGGCCCAGGCGGGCGGCTGCGCCGGGAACGACGGCCACACCGCCCGGAACACGACGACCGCCGCGCCGCCGAGGAGGAGGCCGAGGAGCCCTCCGGTCGAGGAGAGGAGCGCCGACTCGAAGAGGAAGACGCGCCGCACCTGCCCCGACGTGACGCCGACCGCCTTCAGGAGGCCGATCTCGCGCGTCCGCTCGGTGACCGAGACGAGCATCACGTTCATGATCCCGATGCCGGCCACCGCCAGCGAGATCGCCGCGATCGCCCCGAGGGCCGCCGTCAGGATCCCCAGGATGCTGGAGAGCCCCGCCACGAGCGAGTCCTGCGTGAAGACGGTCACGTCCTCCTCGCCGTGCCGGTCCGAGAGGACCCGGATCACGCCGCGCCGCGCCGCGTCCACCTCGCCCGCCGAGCGGACCTCCACCAGCGCCCGGAAGACCCCGCGGCGGTCGAGCATCCTCAGGACGTGCGGAGCCGGGACGTGGATCATGTCGTCCAGCCTCAGGCCGACCGTCACCCCCCGGGGCCCGGTGACGCCGACGACGCGGTAGCGCTCCCCGCCGACCCTCACGAACTGCCCGAGCGCCGCCGTGCCGCCGAAGAGCTCGCGGGCCGACAGGTGCCCGAGGACGCAGACGCGGGGCGGGTTCCCCCCCTTCCAGGACGGGAGGTAGGTCCCAGCCACGAGCGGGATCCCCCGGACCGCCTTCAGCTCCCAGGTCGTCCCCGCGACGATGGCGTCGCGCTTGCGGGGACCCGCCTCCGCCTCCACGGTCGCGAAGACGAGGGGCGCGATCCGCGCCACGGACGGCACGGACCGCGCGACGGCGTCGAGGTCGTCGAGGGTCAGGTCGTGCGTGGTCCCCCCCGCCGTCGGTACGCCGCCGGAGGTCTCGGCCTTGCCCGGGAGGAGGATGAGGAGGTTCGAGCCCAGGGAGCGGAACTCGGCCGTGACGAAGAGGCGCGCCCCCTCGCCCAGGCTCGTCAGGAGGACGACGGAGCCGACCCCGACGGCCACGCCGAGGAGCGAGAGGCCGGAGCGGAGCCGGTGGCCGCGCAGCGCCCTGAGCGCGAAGCCGAGGACGTCCCCGAACGTCACGGCGCCCCCTCGTCGCGGAACGTCTCCGAGACGAGGTTCCCGTCGGCCAGCCGGATCCGCCGGGCGGCCCGCGAGCCGATCGCGGGGTCGTGCGTGACGAGGAGCAGCGTGATCCCCGCGGCGTTCCGCTCCTCCAGGAGCCGGATCACCTCGGCCCCCGCGGCCGCGTCGAGGTTCCCCGTCGGCTCGTCGGCGAGCAGGATCGCCGGGCCGAGGACGACCGCGCGCGCCAGGGCCACGCGCTGGCGCTCGCCGCCCGAGAGCTGGTCCGGGCGGTGGTGGGCGCGCTCGAGGAGGCCCACCGCCGAGAGGGCCGAGAGCGCCCGCCCGCGGCGGTCGGCGCGGGGCACCCCCGCGAAGACCATCGGCAGCTCGACGTTCTCGGCGGCCGTCAGGCGCGGGACGAGGTGGAAGGTCTGGAAGACGAAGCCGATCTTCCGCCGCCTCGCGTCGGCCAGCTCGTCGTCCGAGAGGGCGCCGACGTCCCTCCCCTCCAGGAGGTACCGCCCCCCCGTGGGCCGGTCCAGGCAGCCGAGGAGGTGCAGGAGCGTCGACTTCCCCGAGCCCGAGGGCCCCATGACCGAGACGTACTCTCCGGAGGCGATCGTCAGGTCGAGGCCCCGGAGCGCGTGGACGGGGCGGCCCCCGACGACGTACTCGCGGCGGACCCCCTCGAGCCGGATCACGGGGCTTCGGCGGCGCGGGCTCTGACGCCCGGCTTCACGTCGGTCCGGTCGAGGGAGACGACGACCCGCTCGCCTTCCGAGAGCCCCTTCACGACCTCGACCCACTCCCAGCTCACGAGGCCGGTCTCGAGCTTGCGCTCCGAAAGCCGGCCGTCCGAGAGGACCAGCACGCGGTCCCCCTCCAGGAGCGACGTCCGCGGGATCCTCAGGACGCCGTCCCGCGCGCCCAGGACCACCTCCACGTCTACGGAGGTCCCGGGCGAGAGCGTCCTGGCGAACGCCGCGTCGTCGAGCTCCACCTCGACGTCGAAGGTCCGGTTCTGCTCCAGCCGGTCCTCCACGGCGGGCGCCACCTGCGTCACCCGCCCCTGGAAGCTCTTCCCGGGGAACGCGTCGAACGTGACGCGGACCGGCTGAGATGGCTTCACCCGCCCCACGTCGACCTCGTCGAGCGGGACCTTCACGTAGAGCGCCTCGGGGTCGAACATCTCGACGACGGGGGGGACCGGGAGGGCCGGAGGGGAGGGCATCACCCACTCCCCCTCCTCGGCCGTCACGTCGGCGACGACGCCGTCGAACGGCGCGCGGAGGACCATCTTGGCGAGCGTCACGCGCGCGACCTCGAGCGCGGCCGCCGCCTGCCCCACCCGGGCGCGGGCCGCCTCGCACGCGGCGTCCCCGGCGAAGAGGCGCGTCTCGGCCTGGTCGAGGAGCCCCTGCGAGGCGACCCCCCCGTCGAAGAGGCTCCTCGTCCGGTCCCGCTCCTTCCTGGCCAGCTCGGCCGAAGTGCAGGCCTCGCGCTCGGCGGCGCGCGAGGCGGCCACCGTCCGCTCCTGGAGAGAGACCTGGGCGACGAGGTCCGCGTCGGCCAGGCGGAGGAGGACGTCGCCCTTCCTGACGCGCTGCCCCTCCCGGACGCGCTTTTCGGCGAGGCGGCCGCCCACCTCCGGGGAGAGCGTCGCGTGCCGGCGGGACTCGACCGTCCCGGCCTTGCTGTTGGAGGCCGTCTCCTCGACGCGGCCGCGCGCGGCCGCGACGACCGAGACCGGCACCGGCTTCGGGGCCAGGAGGGTGAAGCGGAGGAGGACGGCGGCCGCGGCGACGGCCGCGACCGCCAAGGCGATTCGGAGTCCCCGGCGGCTCACCCCTCCATCCTAGTCCCGGCGTCCCCGGCCGCCCGAGGTTATAGTCACGCGAGGAGATTCACTTGGGCCTCGTCTACCTCGCGGCGCTCGCGCTGGGCGGCGGGTTCCTGGCCGTCCAGCTCCTCCTGGCCTCCAGCGACGCCGGGGACGCCGGCGGCGTCGACCACGACGTCGGCGGCGTCGACCACGACGCCGGCGAGGGGGGCTCGCACGCCGGCGGCTGGCTCTCCCCCCGCTTCGTGACGTTCGCGCTCTTCGCCTTCGGGTTCGCGGGCGCGGGGCTCCACTTCCTCGAGCTGGCGCCGGCGGCCGTGACGGCCGCTCTGGCGGCCGCGGCGGGCCTCGGCTCCGGCTTCCTGGCCTCGGCCGTGTTCCGCGCGCTCCGGCGGAAGGAGGCGACGAGCTCGGCGGCGCTCGAGGAGGCGGCGGGGCGGCTGGGGACGCTCCTCCTTCCCGCGGCCCCCGACCGCCCCGGGAAGGTCCGCGTGACGCTCAAGGGGCAGCTCGTCGACCTCGTGGCCGTCCCCGACGACGGGGAGGTGCCCGCGGGGACCCCCGTGGTGGTCCTCGAGGTCCGAGACGACGTAGCGCGCGTGATGCGCGCGCCGGAGGTGAACGAACCGTGACCCACGCAGCGCTCCTCGTCCCGACGCTCCAGCTCGACCCGGCGACCGCCGCCGGCTGGCTCGGACTGGCGCTGGCCGTCCCGATCGGCGCCGGGATCCTCCTGGCGATCCTCCGCGGCTTCCTCTACATCTGCCGGCCGAACCAGATCCTGATCTTCTCCGGGCGGCGCCACGCGCTCCCGGACGGGACGATGGTCGGCTTCAAGATCCTGAAGGGGGGCTGGGGCTTCCGGGTGCCGCTCCTGGAGAACGTCTCCCAGATGGACATGCGCCTCTTCATGGTCGACGTCTCCGTGGCGAACGCCTACTCGAAGGGGGGGATCCCGCTCGCGGTCCAGGCGATCGCCAACGTGAAGGTCGCCTCCGACCACACGCTGCTCCGCAACGCGGTCGAGCGGTTCCTCGGGACCGACCCGCGGCAGATCGCGATCGTGGCGCGGCAGACGCTGGAGGGGGTCCTCCGCGAGGTCCTCGCCCAGCTCACCCCGGAGGAGGTCAACGAGGACCGGCTGAAGTTCGCCGAGACGCTCCGGGCCAACGCCAAGGACGACTTCGACAAGCTGGGGCTGGAGCTGGACGTCCTGAAGGTCCAGCACGTGGCCGACGAGCAGAGCTACCTCCAGAACCTCGGCCGCGCCCGGATCGCGACGATGATCCGCGACGCGCAGAACGCCGAGAACGAGGCCAACCAGAAGATCGCCGAGGAGGAGGCGGCCGCGCGCCGCCGCGCCGAGTCGGCGCAGAAGAAGGCCGAGGGCTTCGTCCTGCAGAAGCGGAACGTCCTCCGGACGGAGCTCGCCAAGATGCAGGCCCAGGTCAAGTCGACCGAGAACGAGGCGACGATCGCCGCCGAGACGGCCCGCTCGCTCGCCGAGCAGGAGCTCCAGGGCAAGCGGAGCGAGCTCGAGCAGCTGCGGCTCCAGGCCGACGTCGTCCTCCCCGCCGAGGCCGAGCGGCTGGCGCAGACGGCGCGCGCCCGGGGCAGCGCCGCGCCGACCGTGGAGAACGGCAAGGCGGCCGCCGAGGCGCTCGCGCTCGTCTCGGCGGAGTGGCAGGCGGCGGGCGCCGACGGCCGGGACGTCTACGTCCTGTCGCAGCTGCGCCCGCTCGTCGAGTCGGCCGTCGAGCGCGTGGCCGGGACGAAGGTCGGCGAGATGACGATCGTGGACGGGGGGGACGGGCGCGCGCTGGGCGCGTTCGTCGCGTGCTTCCCCGCCGCCGTGGGCCGGGTGATGGAGGAGACCGGGAAGACGGTCGGCCTGGACGTCCCCGCGATCCTCTCCGGGGCCCCGAGGAAGGAGTCCCGCTGATGGGCGCCTTCGTCTTCCTCCTCCTCACCGCGGCCGTCGTCGTCGGCGTCCTCTCCTTCACGGTCAAGCGGCTTCTCTACGTCGCCACCCCGAACGAGGCGCTCGTCTTCTCGGGCCGGACGCGCCGGTCGGGGAAGGCGCTCGTCGGCTACCGCGTCGTCAGGGGCGGCCGGTCGCTCCGCGTCCCGTTCTTCGAGACCGTCGACCGCGTCGACCTGACGAACATCGCCATCGACATCGAGGTCAAGGGGGCCTACTCCAAGGGGGGGATCCCGCTGAACGTTCACGGGGTCGCGAACATCAAGCTCCCCGGCGAGGAGCCGCTCCTGAACAACTCCATCGAGCGCTTCCTCGGCCGGACCCGCCCGGAGATCCAGCGGATCGCCAAGGAGACGCTGGAGGGGAACCTCCGCGGCGTCCTGGCCCAGCTCACGCCGGAGGAGGTCAACCAGGACAAGATCCGGTTCGCGCAGTCGCTCCTCGACGAGGCCGAGCACGACCTGAGCCGCGTCGGGCTCCTCCTGGACACGCTCAAGATCCAGAACATCACCGACGACGTCGGGTACCTGAACTCCATCGGCCGGATCCAGGGGGCGCGCGTGCGGATGGACGCCTCCATCGCCGAGGCCCGCGCCAAGGCCGACGCCGCCGAGCAGCAGGCGCTGAACTGGGGGGCGTCGGAGAACGCTCGGATCGACGCCGAGCTGGCCATCGCCCAGCAGGAGACGCAGAAGCAGATGACCGAGATCCAGAGCCGGCGCGCGGCCCTGATCGCCGAGTCGGAGGGCCAGGTGCGCGCCCAGGTCGCCCAGGTCACCGCCGAGATCGAGCGGCAGAAGGCCCGGACGCTCCAGGTCAAGCGCAAGCTCGAGGCCGACGTCGTCCGCCCCGCCGAGGCCGCGCAACAGGCGGCCGAGGAGCGGGCGCGTGGCGAGGCCGCGGCGATCGTCGAGCGCGGGCGCGCGGAGGCCGAGTCGCTGAAGAACGTCGTGGCGGCCTTCCGCTCGGCCGGCCCGGCCGCCCGGCAGGTCATGGCCCTCCAGCAGCTCCTCCCGATCTTCGAGAAGGTGGCCGGCGTCGACCAGCCGCTCTCCGTCGGCAAGGTGACCGTCCTGCCTCCCCCGGGAGGAGCGGGGGGCGGCGCGCCGGGCGAGGGCTTCGCCCGGGGCGCCATCGGCGCCATGGAGCAGCTGAAGGCCGCCACGGGCCTGGACATCCCGGGCCTGGCCCGCAAGCTGGCCGAGCCCTCGCACGAGCCGAAGCCGAAGGCGGGGTAGCCCGATCGGGACGGCGGTGACGGTCGGGAGGAGCCGGGCCCCTCGCTGCGCGACGTGGCGCGGGGCCCGGGCTCTCGCCCTCGCTCTCGGGGTCGCCTTCGCCCCGGGCGGCGCCGCGGAGGCGCCGCGCGCGCCGCTGGGCCGGGTGGAACGACCGGCGATCCTCGTCCGGAAGGCGAAGCGGGAGCTGGTCCTCCTCTCCGGGACGAGGCCCGTCCGGACTTACCGGATCGGCCTCGGCGCCGAGCCCGTCGCCCCGAAGAGGCGGCAGGGGGACAACGCCACGCCGGAGGGGGCGTACCGCGTCTGCGTGAAGAACCCGCAGAGCCGCTTCACCCTCTCGCTCGGGCTGAGCTACCCGGGCGGCGCCGACGCCGACCGCGCGCTCGCCGAGGGCCGCATCACGCGCCGGCAGCACGAGCGGATCCACGTCGCCGAGCGCCGGAAGGGGATCCCGCCGTGGGACACGCCGCTGGGCGGCGAGATCTTCATCCACGGCGGGGGCTCGGGCTCGGACTGGACGTGGGGGTGCGTCGCGCTCGACGACGAGGACGTGCGCGAGCTGTACGCGGCGGTCCCCGTCGGCACCCCCGTCACGATCGAACCGTAGTCTCCCGGCCGGCGCTCAGGGCAGGACCTTCCCCGGGGAGGACCTCTCCGCGTCAGGCCAGGGCCAGCGCGAGCGTGGCGGCGACCCAGGCGGCGCGGACCGCGTTGACGGCACGCTTGCTCACGACGCCTCCTCCTCGAGCTGGCACAGCTCCTCCACCGTGGTGCCGAGCGCCCTCGCCAGCCTGAGCGCGAGCTCGACGGACGGGTTGCAGGTCCCTTTCTCGATCGCCACGATGGTCTGGCGCGAGACGCCGACCCGGCTCGCCAGGTCCGCCTGGATCAGCTCGCCGCGCACGAAGCGGAAGTAGCGAACCCTGTTACTCACCGCTCGATCTCTCCCAGCAGAGATGTAATTCCGACCTTACTTTGTGTCAAGTATTCTTTACTCATGCCAGACTCAGGGAGCGGGCCCAGCGAGGACGCGCGACGAGCCCCGCGGGGCTCTCCCCGGGGACCCGCGCCCGCCCTGGTGCGACGCCCTCTCAGGTCGCGACTCCGGCCAGAAAAGTCCGGGATTCCGCCGTCGCCGCCGCGATTCCGGTTGAGAATCCCACCTGTCGCCGGTCCACGGCGACCGCGGAACGACCCAGCGGTGCGAACGCACCGACACGTCTGAGGAGGGTGGTCATGCTGAAGAAGATCGGTCTGATCGGCGGCGGGTACATCGGAGGGGTCCTGGCCCAGGAGATCGCCCAGCGCGGGCTGGCGCGGGAGATCGGCATGACCGACCCGGCGCCGATGCCGAACCCGGCGGACCCGCCGGAGAGGCAGGAGGTCGTCAAGAAGCAGTCGGTGTCGATCGGCAAGTGCCTCGACATCGCCGAGGGTCTCCCGGTCATCGGCCGCGACACGCGGCTCGTCGGCTCGAAGGACTACTCCGCGCTCGCCGGCGCGGAGATGGTCATCAACACGGCCGGCGTGCCCCGGAAGGCGCGCCCCGACGGCACCTTCCCGAGCCGCGAGGAGCTCCTGGCGATCAACCTGAAGGTCACGCTCGAGGTCGCCAAGGGGATCCAGCAGTACTGCCCCGACGCGATGGTCCTCTCGATCGCCAACCCGCTCGACGCCATCGTCTTCACGCTCGACAAGCGGCTCTCGCCGCCGAAGAACAAGCTGATGGGGATGGCCGGCGTCCTCGACTCTGCGCGCTACCGCTGCTTCGTCGCCGAGGCGGCGAACGTGTCGGTGGACAACGTCAACGCGGTCGTCCTCGGCGGCCACGGCGACGACATGGTCCCCGTCCGCAGCTCCTGCCAGATCGCCGGCATCCCGGTCTCGAAGTTCCTCGACGCCGACACGCTGGCCAAGATCGAGTCGCGCACCCGCAAGGCGGGCGGCGAGGTGGTCGGCCTCCTCGGCTTCGGCTCGGCGTTCGTCTCCCCCGCCTGGGCGGCCCTCGAGATGGCCGAGGCGGTCATCTTCGACAAGCGGAAGATCCTCCCGGTCTGCATCAAGCTCGAGGGCGAGTACGGCGTCCAGGGCCTCTTCGTCGGCGTCCCGGCGGTCATCGGGAAGAACGGCGTGGAGAAGGTGATCGAGCTGGACCTGACGGACGAGGAGAAGGCGGCGTTCGCCAAGTCGGCCGCCGGCGTCGGCAAGACCTGCGCCGAGGCCGACGAGATGCTCAAGACGATGTAGGAGGCGCCGTCGGGGCCCGCCCCGCCGGGGCGGGCCCCGGGTTTCTCCTCGGACGAGGTCGCTGGGGGAGGGGTGCGGGGAGGGACGCCGGGGGTGGGGCCCCGGCGTCGCCGATTCGAGCGCGGAGCGCGCTGACGACGCGGGGGCCTCCCCGCGACACGTTCAGTGCTCCCCGTAGGTCTTCTCGCCCGCCGTCAAGCGCACGGCGAGGCGGTTCCCCGCGGGCGGGAGCGGGCAGGTGGCGAACGGGGTGAAGACGCAGGGCGGGTTCGTCGCCCGGTTGAAGTCGACGACGACCGTTCCGTCCGCGGCGGGCTTCCCGGTGTAGAGGAACCGCCCGCCCCCGTACGTCTCCTTCCCGTTCGTCTCGTCCCCGAAGACCAGGAAGAGCCCGTCGCCCTCCGGCAGGGCGTCGAGGCGGAAGCTCCTGCCTGCCGCCTCGAAGAGGACGTAGCCGGGCGAGTCCTCCTGCTCGGTCGTCCCGAGGACGTTCGGGACGGCGAGCTTCGTCGGCGCCTCGTGCGGGACGAAGCGCGCCACGACCCGCCACGCCGGGTCGACGGGGAACGTCTCGACGCCGCGGAAGGCCTTCAGCGCCTCGGCCTCGCGGTCCTTCACCCGCACGCCGAGGCGGCCGCCCCGCTCGATCAGGAAGAACGAGAGCGGGCCGTGCTGGAGCGTCGTCGGCTTGCCCGCGGTGTCCGGGACGAGGACGGCCGAGCTGACGGGCTTCCCGTCCGAGGTCACCTCGACGCCCGGAGCCGCGGCGAACGTGGCGGCCCCCTTCTCCAGGCGGATCGCCCCGAGCGTCGCCGGGGCCTTCCCCTCGGGGAGAGAGACGGCGCTCTGCCGGGAGGAGCCGACCGCGTTCTCCCCCTCGGAGAGCCAGGACAGCCCGACGACCGTCAGCCACCCCGAAGTCGACCGGAGCCCCGCCTCCCGCTTCGCCCGGAACGCCGCGACCTCCGCCCGGTACGCCTCCGCGGTGGGCTCCGCCGCCTTCGGCTCCTGTGCGAGCCCGGCCGCCGCGCTCATCGCCAGGAGCGCCAGGGTCAGGAAGACCGGAGCGCCGGGGCGGCGTGAGCCGCCCCGGCTGCAGAAACCCGTCCGCCGGGGGGAGGGTGCGGGACGAGGCGCCGCGAGCGAAGCGAGCCGCCGCTCGCGCGCGGCGGGGCTTGGGGGACCCGGCGCGGCCCGGGTCCCCCAGGACACGGCGAAAGACCCCGTCCGCCGGGGGGAGGGTGTGGGAGGGCCCGGCGTCCAGCCGACGCGGCAGCGTCGGCGGGGGCCCTCCCACGGCATGTCAATGCTTCTCGTAGAACTGCTCCTCCTCCGTCGAGCCCTTCAGCGCCGACGTCACGTCGCTGCCGGTGACGGTCGTCTGGAGGAGGTCGAAGTAGCCCGCCCCGACGAAGCGCTGGTGCTTGACGGCCCGGAAGCCGAGGTCGCGCTCCATGGCGAACTCCTCCTCCTGGAGCCTGACGAACGCCGTCATCCCCTCGCGGGCGTACCCGTGCGCCAGCTTGAACATCGACTGGTTCAGCGAGTGGAAGCCGGCGAGCGTGATGAACTGGAACTTATAGCCCATCGCGCCCAGCTCCTCCTGGAACGCGGAGATCTCGGCGTCCGAGAGCTTCCGCTTCCAGTTGAACGACGGCGAGCAGTTGTACGCGAGCATCTTGCCGGGGAAGCGCTCGTGCACCCCCTGCGCGAAGGCCTTCGCCTCTCCCATGTCGGGCGTCGACGTCTCGCACCAGACGAGGTCCACGTACGGGGCGTACGCGCAGGCTCGGGCCACGGCGTAGTCCATGCCGCCCTTGACGATGTAGAAGCCGTCGGACGTCCGGTCGCCCGTCAGGAAGTCCTGGTCCACCTTGTCGATGTCGCCCCGGATCAGGTTGGCGCCGAGCGAGTCCGTCCGGCCGACGAGGACCGTCGGGACGCCCATCACGTCGGCCGCCAGGCGGGCGGAGATCAGCTTCTGGATGAAGTCGTGGATCGGCACGAGGACCTTGCCGCCCATGTGCCCGCACTTCTTCAGCGAGGAGAGCTGGTCCTCGAGGTGGATGCCGCCCGCGCCCGCCTCGATCATCGCCTTGATCAGCTCGAACGTGTTCAGCGGGCCGCCGAAGCCCGCCTCGGCGTCCGCCACGATCGGCGCGAAGTAGTAGACGTCGTGCTTCCCCTCCATGTGCTGGATCTGGTCGGCGCGCATCAGCGCGTTGTTGATCCGGCGGATCACGGTGGGGACGCTCGTCACCGGGTAGAGGCTCTGGTCGGGGTACATCGTCAGGGCGTCGTTGGCGTCGCCGGCCACCTGCCACCCGGAGAGGTAGATCGCCTTCAGCCCGGCCTCCACCTGCTGGACCGCCTGGTTGCCGGTGAGGGCCCCGAGCGCGCGGACGAACTTCTCCGTGTTGACGAGGTTCCAGAGCCGCTCCGCGCCCATCCGGGCGACGGAGTGGTCGAGCTGAACGGTCCCCCTCAGCCTGTCCACCTGCTCGGCGGTGTAGGGACGGACGACCCCCTTCCAGCGCAGGTCGTTCGCCCACGACCGCTCCAGCTCCATGATCGACTGCGTGCGGTACATCTCTCTGTGCCCTCCTTCTGGTCCGGCCATCACGGCCTAATCTAAGCCATCCGCCGTCCCGCGGCCGGCGGGCCCGCCCCGCGCGCCGCCATTCTGCGCGTTTACCCGGATGAACGGTGGATTTCGGGCCCGACCCCCGTCCCGCCCGCGCGCCGGCGGCCGGAGAGGTCCGCTGCGCGACCTAGAATCCTCCGATCAGGACCGAGCTCGCCGGGTCGCGTCACGCCCGCACGTCGCGCCTCCTCCGGCTCGCCGCGGGGCTTCTCCTCGCCGCAGCCCCCGTTGGGTCCCTCTGCGCCGCGCCCCGCTCGTCGATCGACGCGGCCCGGAAGGCCGCTCCGCCCCCGGCCACGGTCGACGAGCGCCCGGCCGTCCTGATCCTCAACTCGTATCACCCCGGCTACACCTGGTCGGACCACGAGGTGGAGGGGATCCTCCTGACCCTGAGGAGGGAAGACCGCTACTGGCAGCCCTTCGTCGAGTACCTCGACGCCAAGCACTTCCCGGCCGGCGAGCCGCAGCCGCTCCTGCTGGAGCTCCTCGGCCGCAAGTACGGGCACCGGAGGATCCCGGTCGTCGTCACCTGCGACGACCCGGCGCTGGACTTCACCCTCGCGAACCGGCACCTGTTCGCCCCGGAGGCCTCCGTCGTCTTCTGCGGAGTGAACCACTACACCTCCGGGACGACCGGCAAGGCGCCGGGGGTCACGGGCGTGGCCGAGGCGATGGACGTCTCCGGAACGGTCGAGGCCGCGCTCCGCCTCCGTCCGGCGACGCGGGAGATCCTCGTCCTCCACGACCGGACCGTCACGGGCATGGCGACGCGCCGGACGTTCGACGGATGCGCCCCGCGGTTCGCCGGCCGGGTGGCGTTCCGGGTCCTCCCGGACCTCCCGATCGACGACGTCCTCGCCGCCGTTTCCGGACTCCCGGACGACCACGCGGTCCTGGCGCTGTCGTACAGCCGCGACGCGACCGGCAAGGTCTTCGACCACGAGAGGATCGCCGAGCTGCTCGGCCGCGCGAGCGCGGTCCCCGTCTTCGTCGTCCACGAGGAGCGGATCGGCAAGGGCGTCGTCGGCGGCAGCGTCCTCGCCGGCCGCGACCACGGCCGCATCGCGGGCGAGATGGCTCTCCGGATCCTCGCCGGGACCCCGGCCTCCGCGATCCCGGTCGTGACCCGGCCCTCCCCCCGATACGTCTTCGACTGGCAGGCGCTCGAGCGCTTCGGGATCCCGGAGGACGCCCTGCCGGAGGGGAGCGTCGTCGTGGGCCGGCCCGAGTCGTTCTACGTCCGCTACCGGAAGCTGGTCCTCGCGACCGCCGCGACCGTGGCGGGGCTCTGCACCCTCGTCGGCCTCCTCGGCGTCAACGTCTTCCGGAGGCGGCGGGCGGAGGCCGCGCTCGAGGCGCAGCGGTCGTTCCTGCAGGACGCCCTCGACGGCCTCCCCGACCCGGTGGTGGTCCTCGACCCCGACCACGGCGTTCGTCTGTCCAACCGTTCGGCCCGCGCGCTGGCCCCGGGCGGCGACGGGGCCGCGGCGCCGCTCCTCCTCCACCCCCCGTCCGAGCCCTGCGCGGCGGGTCTCGACCCGTGCCCCGTCCGCGAGGTCGCCGAGAAGGGCGGGGTCGTCGCCTTCGAGCGGCGTCACCGGGACGCCGAGGGGGGGGCGCGGACGTACGAGATCACCGCGGCGCCGCTCCGGAGCGCGACCGGCGGCCTGGGGAGCGTCATCGCCTCGGCCCACGACATCACCGACCTGAGGAGGACGCACGCCCTCCTCGTCGACCGCGAGGAGCGCCTCGTCCACCTCGCGCACCACGACCCGCTCACCGGCCTCCCGAACCGCCTCCTCTTCCACGACCGGTTCGAGCAGGCCCTGTCCCGCGCCCGCCGGGGGCAGACGAGCGTGGCGCTCCTCTTCCTCGACCTCGACCGGTTCAAGAACATCAACGACACCCTCGGGCACGAGACGGGAGACGAGTTCCTCAAGGCGGCCGCCGACCGGATCCGCCGCTGCGTGAGGAGCGGCGACACCGTGGCGCGGGTCGGCGGGGACGAGTTCACCGTCGTCGTCGAGGGCCGTCCCGACGACCCGCGGGCCGCCGCCGTGGCCCGCAACGTGATCCGGGCCCTGGAGGAGCCGATCGCGGTCGGGAGCCACCGGCTCTACGTCGGGACGAGCATCGGAATCGCGGTCCACCCCGGCGACGGCGACGACACGGCCACGCTCGTGAAGAACGCCGACGCCGCGATGTACCTGGCCAAGGAGCGGGGGCGCGGCAACTACCAGTTCTTCACCGAGGCGCTGAACCAGCGCTTCCACCGCCAGCTGCGCCTGGAGAACCGGCTCCGGCACGCCCTGGCGACGGGGGCCCTCGACCTCCACTTCCAGCCGCTCGTCGACCTGCGCGCCGGTCGGGTGGTCGGCTCCGAGGCCCTCCTGCGCTGGGAGGACGAGGAGCTGGGCCGCGTCCCGCCGTCGGAGTTCATCCCGGTGGCCGAGGAGACCGGCCTGATCGCCCCGATCGGAGAGACGGTGCTCCGGCGCGCCTGCCAGGAGACGAAGTCCCTGCAGGCCGAGGGGTTCGCGGACCTGCGCGTGTCGGTGAACATCTCCGCGAGGCAGTTCTGGCAGTCGGACCTGGCCGGGAGCGTCGCGGCCGCGCTCGCCGAGTCGGGGCTCGACGGCGCCTCGCTGGAGCTGGAGCTGACCGAGAGCCTCCTCCTGCCCGGAAGCGAGGACGCGCTCGCCCACCTGACCGCGCTCCGCGCCCTCGGCGTCGGGCTCTCGCTCGACGACTTCGGGACCGGCTACTCGTCGCTCGCGATGCTGAGGCGGCTCCCCTTCGACAGCCTGAAGGTCGCCCAGGAATTCGTCCGCGACCTCTCCGTCGACGCCAGCGACGCCTCGATCGTCCGCGCGATCCTCTCGATGGCCGGGACGCTCGGCTTCCGGGTCGTCGCCGAGGGGGTCGAGACGGACGAGCACGTCCGGTTCTTCCGCGACTCCGGGTGCGAGCTGGCGCAGGGGCACTTCTTCAGCCCGGCCGTCCCGGCCTCCGAGTACCGGGAGATCCTCCGGCGGGGGGGCTTCCCGGCGGCGGGGGCCTGAGGGCGGCGCCTCAGCCCTTCACGCAGACGACCTGCCGGAGCGTGTGGACGACCTCCACGAGGTCGCTCTGCGCGGCCATCACGGCGTCGATCGGCTTGTAGGCCATCGGCGTCTCGTCCAGGACGTCCTCGTCCTTGCGGCACTCCACCCCCTCGGTGGCGCGGACGTGGTCGGTCACGCTGAAGCGGCGCTTCGCCTCGGTCCTCGACATCGCGCGGCCCGCCCCGTGGCTGCAGCTCTCGAAGCTCTCGACGTTCCCCAGGCCGCGCACGACGTACGAGCGCGCGCCCATGCTCCCGGGGATGACGCCGAGGTCCCCGAGCCCCGCGCGGACCGCCCCCTTCCGGGTGACGAAGACCTCGCGGCCGTAGTGCCGCTCCCGGGCGACGTAGTTGTGGTGGCAGTTCACCGCGACGACGCCGGCGGAGAACGGCGGGATCCCCCGCACCCCTCCGACCGCCCGGACGACGGCGTCCATCATCAGCCGGCGGTTGACGAGGGCGTACTCCTGCGCCCAGCCGACCGCCTCGACGTAGTCGTCGAAGTGGCGCGAGCCCTCCCGCAGGTACGCCAGGTCGCGGTCCGGGAGGGGGACGCCGAGGCGGTGCATCTCCTCCTTGGCGAGCGCGATGAAGTAGCTCCCGATCCGGTTCCCCACGCCCCGCGAGCCGGAGTGGAGGAGGAACCAGACCCCGTCCCCCTCGTCCAGGCAGACCTCGATGAAGTGGTTCCCGGTGCCGAGCGTCCCGAGGTGCGTGACGTGGTGGGCGCGCGCGACGGCCGGGTGCCGCTCGGCGAGCGACTCGAAGCGCGGGCCGAGCCGCTCCCACGCCCCGACCGCGGGCGGTGGCGGCGACCCCCACGCCCCCCGGTCCCCCCGGCCGCCGCCGTGCGTCCGGCCGACCGGGACGGCCTCCTCGATCGCGGTCCGGACGCCGTGGAGCGAGTCGGGGAGGTCGCCGGCGCCGAGGGTCGTCTTCACGGCCATCATCCCGCACCCGATGTCGACCCCGACGGCGGCGGGGATGACGGCGTCCACCGTCGGCAGGACGCATCCGACCGTGGCGCCGATGCCGGTGTGGACGTCCGGCATGACCGCCACCCACTTGTAGACGATCGGCAGGCGCGCGGCGTTCTCCACCTGGCGGCGCGCGTCCTCCTCGAACGGGACGCCCCTGACCCACGCCTTGATCGGCACGCCGCCCTTCGGCTCGAGGAGCCGGTAGCCGCCGCTCACGGTCCCATCATCGCAGCCCCCGGGCGCGGGGGCACGACGCTCTCCGCCCTTCCCGCGACGCGGCCGGAGGAGAATCCGTAGAACCGGGGCGTGAGGTGAAGGAATGAGCGTCGGATCGCGGGCCGGCATCGTCGTCGGCGGCCTGGTCCTCCTCGCGGCAACCGTCCAGGCGGGCGTGTCGGGGCTGGCCTCCTCGCGGCTGGTCGGCGTCGACGCGCGCTGGGAGAAGAGCCCCGGCCCCCTCCCCGACTTCGCCGCCCGGTACCCCCGGAAGGAGACCAACCCGGTCGCGCGCGAGCTCGAGACGCTCGCCGCGGCGATCGGGGTCGACCTGACGCCGGGGCAGCAGGCGGGCGCGCACCCCTCGCCGGCGGCGCGACGGGCCCACGACGAGGCGAGGCCCGCCCTGAACGACTGGCTCGTCGCCGAGCTGGGCCGCGCCGAGGAGCCGGTCGAGCCGCCCCCGGAGGCCGTCCGCGCGTACCTGTCCTCGGTCCGGCCCGGGCTGGACGCCCTCGCGGCGAGGCTCGCGGAAGGCCCTCCGCCGACCTGGACGGAGGACGTCGACCTCCTCTTCGCCGCGCCGCTGCCGAACCTCCTGGGCCACGTGAACCTCTCGCGCCTCTTCGCCGCCTCGGCCCTCCTGCGTGCGCTCGACGGCGAGGCGGACGCCGACCGGCCGCTCCGCGCCGCGTGGGCCCTGTCGGACCCTCTCCGGGAGCGGCCCGAGCTGATCTCGCGCCTGGTCCACCTCGCCGACGTCCGCTACGTCGCCGGGGCTCTCCGGAAGGTCCCCGCGGAGCCGGGGCCGTGGCGCGCGAGGCTGTCGACGGTCGACCCCCGCGCGCTCGTCGAGGAGTGCCTCCTGGGCGAGGCCTGGGTCGTACGCGAGCTCGCGTGGCGGCCGTCGGCCGGGGAGATCGAGGGGATCTCGACCGGCGCCGCGTGGTTCGCCGCGCGCCCGTGGCTGAGGCTCGAGGCGTCGAGGCTCCTCGAGGACCACCGCCGGCTCGTCCTGGCGGCCCGGAACGCTCCGGTCACGGACGGGGACCCGAATGCGGTCGCCCGCGCGGCGGGGCTCGACGGCTCCCGGAGCAGCCTCTGGGGGCTCGACGTCGTCGACGTCGGCTCGATCCTGCGCCGGGCCGACCGCCTCGTCGTCGACCTCGAGCTCACGGAGCGCCTCCTCCTCGCGCGTGACCTCCGCCGGGCGGCGGGACCCGACGCGCCCTGGCCGGCACAGGTCGAGGGCTCAGCGCCGAGCCGCCTCGCCGGCGCCTCCTGGACGTACTCGGTCGAGGGCGGCCGGCTCACGATCTCCCTCAGCCGCGAGACGGCCTGGCCCGGTCAGATCGGCCTCTTCCTGCCGGATCGGTTCGTCTCCCGCGGCTGATCGCGGCGCGCCGTCGGCCGGCCCGCCGCCGGGCTAGAATCCCGCCCCGATGCGGCGGCTTTTCGGCACCGACGGCATCCGCGGCCTCGCCGGAGCGCCGCCGCTCGACTCCGCCACCGTCTCGAGGGTGGGCCGGGCCCTCGTCCGGTGCCTGAGGAAGCCCGGCGACGGCCCCGTCAGCGTCGTCGTCGGATGCGACCCGCGGGAGTCCTCGGCGGGGATCGTCGCAGCCCTCTCGGGCGGGATCGCGGCCGAGGGGGGGAGCCCGGTCTTCGCGGGGGTCGTCCCGACGCCGGGCGTCGCCTACCTCGCACGGACCCTCGGCGCCGACGCGGGCGTGGTCGTCTCTGCCTCGCACAACCCCTGGCGCGACAACGGGATCAAGCTCTTCTCCGGCGCGGGCCGGAAGCTGCCGGACGCCGTCGAGGCGGCCGTGGAGCGCGAGATCGCCGCCTCGCACGAGGCCCCGCCGGGCCGGCCGGAGGCGGATCCCGGGCTCGTCCAGAAGTACCTCGACTACCTCCTCGGGAGCGTCGCCCACCGTCTCGACGGGCTCTCCGTCGTCGTCGACGCCGCCAACGGCGCGGCCTCCGGGGTCGCCCCGGAGGCCTTCCGCCGCGCCGGGGCGAAGGTCCGCGCGACGAACGTCTCCCCCGACGGCCGGAACATCAACGAGGGGTGCGGGGCGCTCCACCCCGCCGCGATGGCCCGCGCGGTCGTGGCGGCGGGCGCCGACCTCGGCCTGGCGCTCGACGGCGACGCCGACCGGGTCGTCATGGCCGACGGCGCCGGCCGGCTCCTGGACGGCGACGACGTCCTCTACCTCTGGACGCTGGAGCTGGAGCGCGAGGGGCGGAAGCCCGATGTGGTCGTCGGGACCGTGATGTCCAACTTCGGGCTGGAGCGCGCCCTTTCGGACCGCGGGGTGACGCTCCTGCGCGCCGCGGTCGGGGACCGTTACGTCGTCGAGGAGATGGAGCGGAGCGGCGCGGTCCTCGGGGGCGAGCAGTCGGGGCACCTGATCCACGCCGCGCGCTCGACGACGGGCGACGGGACGCTGACGGGGCTCGCCATCGCGGCGCTCGTGGCCGCGAGCGGGGCCCCCCTCGCCGCGCAGCCGCGCATCGAGCGGACGCCCCAGGTCCTGAGGAACGTCCGGGTCCGCGAGAAGCCGCCGTTCGACTCCATCCCGCACCTCGTCGAGGAGCAGCGGCGGGCCGAGGAGCTCCTGGCCGGCAGCGGCCGCGTCCTCCTGCGGTACTCGGGGACGGAGGCCCTGGCGCGCGTGATGGTCGAGGGGGCCGACCGAGACCTCGTCGACTCCCTCGCCGCCTCGCTGGCCCGCTCGCTCGAAAGCGCCATCGGAATATGAGGCGGGGGAAGACCGCCGCCCGGTCCTCCCCCGCACCCCCACCTTTCGGCCGCATGGGCAATCTTGCCTTTGGCGTCGTCAGTTCCCGTCTCTGACGGATGTCAGAGGACGGGGCCGCCGGGGCGCGGCATCTTCTCCGTCGCGGAGGAGACGCCCGTGACGAAGACCCCGATTGCCATCGCCGGAGCCGCCCTGCTCGCCATCGCCGTCGGCGGGACCGCTTTCTTCCTCGGCCGCCGGGCCGGCACGCCGTCGGAGCGGCCGCGGGTCGTCCCGTCCAGCGAGGCCGCGGAACCCGAGGCCGCGGAACCCGAGGCCGCGGCGCCCGAGGCCGCGGAACCCGGGACCGCGAAGGCCCCGGCCCCCCGGTCGAAGGCGAGGAGGAAGGCGCCCGCCTCCGACGTCGTCGTCGAGCCGGTCGTCGTGGAGAAGGTCGCCCCGCAGGTGCCGGAGCTCGCCCGCCGCTACAAGCTCCACGGCACGGTCGTCCTGAGGGCCAGCATCTCCCGCGAGGGCGAGGTCGAGGACGTGGAGGTCGTCAAGGGAGTCCACCCGCTCCTGGACGGCGCGGCGCAGCGGGCCGTGGCGCGCTGGAAGTACAGGCCGGGACTCGTCAACGGCCGGCCGACCCCGGCGCGCCTGAAGGTGACGGTCGACTTCAAGGCCTGAGGCGCCGCCCCGGAGCCCGGAGCGCGGGACGTCCGGTGACGTCGTCCGCTTCTGCGAGTACGGCCGCTGGGGAGACGGCGGCGTCCAATGCTCGGGACCGTCCGGCTGGGCTGAGCCGGGACGCCGGAGGTCCGGGCCGAGCGGAGAGGGCTTCCGCGCGCGGAGAGACGTCGTGTCGAGTTGCGGGGCGCGGGGCGGGTCTGTACTCTGGCGCCGGACGTTCCCGGGAGGGCAAGAGGGCACACCATGCAGCGGGAGCGACACCGGTGGGGCGTCCGGTCGCGGGGCGCCGGCAGGGCGGCCGCGCTCCCCTTCGTGCTCCTCCTCCTCGCGCTGCCCGCGTCGGCCGAGACCGTCACCTACACGTACGACGCGGCGGGGAGGCTGGTGCGGGT
>RHKY01000015.1 GCA_008363385.1 Acidobacteriota bacterium
CACGCTCGCCCCGCTCTCCTGCTCGCGCGCCGACGCCCTCGCCCCGGCGGCGAGCTACCCGGCTCTGACGCTCTCGGTGGACGTCTCGCTCACCGCCCCGGCGAGCCTGACGAACACGGCCACCGTCTCGACCCCCGGTGACCCCAATCCCGCCAACGACACCGCAACCGACGTCACGACGATCGCCCAGCTCCCCGACCTGGCGATCACGAAGAGCCACGCCGGCACCTTCACCCAGGGTCTGCCGGGGACCTACACGCTGACCGTCAGCAACGCCGGCCCGGGGCCGACGACCGGCACGGTCACCGTGGCCGACACGCTCCCGGCGGGCCTGACGGCCACCGCCTTCTCCGGGACCGGCTGGACTTGCACGCTGGCCCCGCTCTCTTGCTCCCGTGCCGACGTCCTGGCTCCGGCCGCCTCCTACCCGCCGCTCACGCTCGCCGTGAACGTCTCCCCGACCGCCCCCTCGAGCCTCACGAACACCGCCACCGTCTCGACGCCCGGTGACCCCAATCCCGCCAACGACACCGCCACCGACGTCACGACGATCGCCCTGCTCTCCGTGGAGATCCGCACGCTGGACACCGTCGGACTCCTGGCCTTCGGGCTCCTTCTGGCCGCCGCCGGAGCGTTCCTCGCGAGGAGGGTCTAGCGGGGATGGCCGGCGCGGCCCCTCTGGATCGACCGCACGGCACCGGCAGGGTCTCGCCGTGCCGGCCTGTCGCGACCCGGAGGTATGGGGTGGTGCGCCCAGGAGGACTCGAACCCCCAACCTTTTGATCCGTAGTCAAACGCTCTGGTCCAGTTGAGCTATGGGCGCACGTCCGAGGGACGCGGATGATACCGCGATCCGGGCGGGATTTCAAGGGCCGGAGGGACCCTCCGGGGCGCCGGGCCCGCGCCCTCCCGCTCCATAAACCCCCTCTTCCGGCGTCCGTATTAGAACCTCCAGGCAGGAGGCCCGAAAGACAGCATGGACGCCGCCATCTCCCTCTCGGGGGTCGTCAAGCGATTCGGCAAGTTCACCGCGGTCGACCGCCTCGACCTCTCGATCCCGCCCGGCGTCACGTTCGGCCTGATCGGCCCGAACGGGGCCGGCAAGACGACGACGATCCGGATGATCATGAACATCACGAAGCCGGACGAGGGGAAGATCACCGTCCTCGGCCGGACGATGGACGAGAAGCTGCAGGAGCGGATCGGCTACCTCCCGGAGGAGCGCGGGCTCTACCGGAAGATGAAGGTCGTCGACCAGCTCCTCTTCTTCGCCACGATCAAGGGCGTCGACGAGGAGACCGCCATGCGGCGCCTCTCCCCCTGGATCGACTCGATGGACCTCCGCCCCTGGCTCCAGAAGAAGACCGAGGAGCTGTCGAAGGGGATGCAGCAGAAGGTCCAGTTCCTCGGGACGATCGTCCACGACCCGGAGGTCCTGATCCTGGACGAGCCGTTCTCCGGCCTCGACCCGATCAACGTCATCCTCCTGAAGGACTTCCTCGCCGAGTTCAAGCGGCAGGGGAAGACGGTCGTCTTCTCCACCCACGTGCTCGAGCAGGCGGAGCGGCTCTGCGACCGGATCGCGATGCTCTACCGGTCCAAGAAGCTCCTCGACGGCCCCGTCAAGGAGATCCAGCGCTCGTACCGGGGCAAGGTGCCGCTCCCGCCGCCGGTCGAGCCGGAGCCGGAGCTGGAGAAGATCTTCATCAAGGCGGTCGAGGAGTCGGGCCTGTCGGCCCCCTCGTCCGAGGAGCTCCAGTAGGAGGCCGCCGGTGAACCCGAAGCTCCTCGCCGTCATCCGCCGCGAGTACCTCCAGCAGGTCCGGACGAAGGCGTTCTGGATCTCGACCTTCCTGATCCCGGGGCTGGGCCTCCTCCTGATCCTCCTCCAGGTCGTCCTGGCCAAGACGATGGTCTCCAAGGGGAAGATCGGCGTCGTCGACCTGACCGGACGCCTCTACGCCCCCCTCGTGGCCGAGTACCAGCTGAGGGGCGACGGCGACGGGGAGCCGAAGAAGACCGAGTCGAAGGAGGCCGAGGCCGGGAAGGACGCTCCGCGCGAGCGGAGCCGCCGGGCCACCCGGATCGAGTTCTTCCCGGTCGAGGCGACCGAAGGGACCCTTCCCGAGGTCCGGAAGAAGCTCAACGAGGACGTCCAGAAGGAGCGGATCAAGGCGTACGTCGTCCTCGACGGCAAGACGATGGAGAAGGGCCTGGCCGAGTGGCGGGCGCAGTCCGTCAAGGCCGACCTCGTCATGCGCGAGACGATCGCGGCCCTCCTCTCGCGCGCCGTCACGAAGGAGCGGCTGAAGGACCAGGGGGTCGACCCGGCCGTCTACGAGAAGGCGCGCGTGAGGGCCGAGCTGGACCCGCACGAGGCCAAAGAGGTCGAGACCGAGTCGTCCAAGGACGCCGGGTTCAACCTGGCCGTCTCGGGGATCTTCTTCTTCCTGATCTACATCTCGATCTTCGTCTACGGCGCGTTCATCATGCGCGGCGTCCTCGAGGAGAAGAACAACCGGATCGTGGAGGTGCTCGTCTCCTCGGTGCGGCCGACGCACCTGATGCTCGGGAAGATCGTCGGGATCGGCTTCGTCGGCCTGACGCAGTACGCCGTCTGGGGCGTCCTGTCGGTCGTCCTGACGATGCCGGCCTTCCTCTCGGCGCTCGGAGTCTCCGAGGGCCTGCCGCCGATCCCCGGCCTGACGATCGGCGCGTTCGTCGTCTTCTTCCTCCTGGGCTACTTCCTCTACGCGAGCCTCTACGCCGCCTTCGCCGCGCCGTTCAACACCGAGCAGGAGGCCCAGCAGTTCGTGATGATCCCGGGGATGATGCTCATCCTCGCCTCCACGACCTGGTTCTTCGCCTTCAACCAGCCGAACGGGCCGCTGGCGGTGGTCCTGTCGTTCTTCCCGTTCACGTCGCCGCTCCTGATGTTCATGCGGATCTCGGTCCAGCCGCCGCCCCTCTGGCAGGTGGGCGTCTCGATCGCGATCCTCGTCCTGTCGATCTGGGGGATGGCCTGGTTCGCCGGGCGCGTCTACCGCGTCGGGATCCTGATGTACGGCAAGAAGCCGACGCTCCCCGAGATCCTCCGCTGGGTCCGGCAGGCGGACTGACCAAGATCGGGTCTGCTCCGGGGGCCTGCTCCCGGGGCCGGTTGCGGGGCCCCGCGCGGTCGTGGTAAAAACCCCGTTCCGCGCGGGATTCCCCATCCCGCCGACGGGACCACGGCGCGTTCGTCTAGCGGTCCAGGACGCCGCCCTCTCACGGCGGTAACACGGGTTCGAGTCCCGTACGCGCTACCAAGTCCCTCCCTCCCCCCTGCTCCTCGCCACGATCTCTGCCGCCGTTCGAGGGCGGCGTGGCCGGGCTGCCATGCCTGCGGGGGGTCTCCCCCCGCTCCCCCCGGCACGGCGGTAACACGGGTTCGAGTCCCGTACGCGCTACCAAGTCCCTTCCTCCCCCCTGCTCCTCGCCACGATCTCTGCCGCCGTTCGAGGGCGGCGGACGGCTACTTCGTCGCTCCCCCGGCGTCGTAGGCGAACGCGAAGACGACGCCGAGGTTCCGGATCGTCGCGCCGGACCGGACGACCTCGCCCACGGGGAGGACCTCGGTCCGGATGTCGTCGACCGTGCCCCGCTCGTACCGGAGCCCTGCCGACAGCCTCAGCGACGAGATCCGCGTCGAGAGGCCGAGCGTGGCGCCCCAGAGGTCCGCCCGCGTGTAGACCGGGTCGTCCGCGGGGACCGGCGAGCTGCTCGTCCCCACGCCGGCGTGGAGCCGGACCTTCCCGCTCGCGCCCAGGTCGACGTGCCCGCCGAGGGCGAAGTCCGTGACGGCCCGCCGGGACGTCGTCGTGGCCGGGACGGCGACCGGGAACGTCACCGGGGCCGTCCCGGGCCGGGTGACGGTCGCGGTCCCCGGGAGCGACGTCGCGAAGAGGTCGTGGGCCCCGCTCGCGCCGATGTACCTCGCCTTCGCCTCGACAGAGAAGCGCTTCGCCCCGTAGGCCGCCCCCAGGACCACCTCGAACGGCATCCGGGCCCCTCCGTCGGCGTCGTCGTCGAAGAAGGCGACGTTCGTCGTCGTGCCGCCGTCGGCGTACGTGAAGTCCCCCGAGTAGCGCCCGCTGCTCGACAGCGCCAGGCCCGGGCTCCTCAGCACCGCCCCGGCCCCCCACCCCCGTCCCAGGTCCGCCTGGACGCCGAGCGTCGCGCGGAGGAGGAGCGTCTCGTCCTCGGCGTCCTCGCGGAACGTGAACACCTTCGGCTCCGTGCCCGCGACGCCGTCCGTTCCCGCCACGAAGGCCGTCGTCTCGACCGTCTCGACGGAGACGGCGAGCCCCCCGCGGAGGGCCGGGGAGATCCCGAGGGCCGCGGCGGCGGCGTAGGAAGTCCTCGTGTACGAGCCGCTCTCGTTGAAGGTGAGGCGGCGCCGCCCGGACGGGACGTCCTGGAAGACGAGACCGTCGGCCCTCACGTCCCAGGAGACGAGGCGCGTGACGCCGAAACCGAGCGTCAGGCCGGTCTTCTCCCGCAGGGAGGTCAGGACCGCCGCGAACTGCGAGGGCGTGAGCTGGGAGCCCGAGACGTCGGAGGCGAAAGCGTCCGATTCGACCTTCGTCTGGACGATGGTGCTCGCCGAGGCCGCGGCCGAGGAGCTCTCGGCCCGCGCGAGACCCGCCGGGTTGAACCAGACCGCCGACGAGTCGTCGGCTCTCACGACGGCCGCGTTCGCCTCGAACGCCGCCCACGTCCCGATCGGCAGCGAGTCGTCGTTCGGGACGAGGAGCGTCTGCGGCGCCACGAGGAGCGCCTCCTGCCCGAAGGCCGGCGCCGCCGCTGCCGCGAGCGCCACGAGCGTCGCGAGAAGCCTCACCCTCGAGAGCGGCGTGGGTCCGTCCGTGCCGCGTCCTTCCGACCTCCCTCCGGCAATCACGTCCGTGCACCCTCCTCTCCGCGTCCCTGCGGCCGCGGCGTTCACCGGATCTCGGCTCGCGGCCCGTGGAGGCCCGCGCGCGCCCTCACGGCCACTCGGGCGGGGGGACCTCCAGGCCCTCGGCGCGGCGGCGCTCCTCGGCGGCGGCGAGCTTCCGCCGGAGCTCCTCGGCCTGCCGCGCGTCCAGGCCGGCGACGTTCCGGGCCTCGTACGTCCTCAGCGCCCGGCGGATCGCCACGATGGCGGCGAGGTCCTCGCCGCGGGCCAGGTGGGACTCGACCCGGGAGAGCGTGAGGTTCCGGGCGTAGGCCTGCGCCGCCGGGTCCGGCCTCTCCGCCGTGAACCCCAGGATCGCCATCGACATGGTCCCCGTGTACTCCTCGAAGTCGGTCCTCACCGCCCGCAGCTCGGCCACCTGCCTCTTCAGGCGCGCCTCCTCCTCCGGCACCCCGCGGACGAGGGCCGAGCGCTCCTCCAGCTGCCGGATCCGCTCGTCGAGCCGGACGACCGCCGCGCGGGCGCCGGCCAGCTGGCCGCTGGCGGCCGACAGGAGGGCCGCGCGAGAGACCGCCAGCGACGCGACGCCGAGGCCGACGAGGAGGGCGCCTCCCAGCGCCGTGCCCAGCGTCGCCGCGAGCGCCGGCTTGCGGCGCGCCCAGTTCGTCACCCGCTCGTACAGCGCCGGCGGGATCGCCTCGACCGGGCGGAACTCCCGGTATCGTCGGATCTCGTCGGCCAGCTCGCGGGCCGACGGGTAGCGATTCGCGATCCGCTTGGAGAGGGCCTTGCGGCAGATCGCCGACAGGGCGCGCCCCGCGGCCCGGTTGAGCCGGAGGGGGTCGATCGGGTCGGTGGAGACGACCTTCTGCATCGACTCGCGCCCGTCCAGGGCCCCGAACGGGCTGATGCCCGTCAGGATCTCGTAGAGGATCGACCCGAGCGAGAAGACGTCCGAGGCGGGGCCGATCTCGGCGACCGCCCCCTTGGCCTGCTCGGGCGACATGTACGCGGGCGTCCCGAAGACCGTCCCGGGCTCGATCCCGGCGGCGGCGCCGGCCCCGGGACTCACCCGCAGGGCGATTCCCCAGTCCAGGACGTAGACGGCCCCCAGCTCGTCCACCATGACGTTGGCCGGCTTCAGGTCGCAGTGGACGATGCCGTGGCGGTGGGCCGCGGCGACCGTCTGGCAGACCCGCTCGAAGACGTCCACGAAGTGGGCGAGGCTCTCCCGGCTGCGCACCTCGGCGCGGCTCCGGTCCTGGAGGAGGTCCTTGAGCGTCCTTCCGCGGACCCGCTTCATCGTGTAGTACGGCTCGCCGGAGGGGAGGGCGCCGATCTCGTAGACGGGGAGGGCGCCGGGGTGGTCGAGGGCCGCCAGCACCACGGCCTCCTCGCGCAGGGACTCGGCCGCCCCCGGCTCGGGGACCCGGTCGGAGCGAAGCGCCTTCAGCGCCACCAGCCGGTCCAGGCTCGCGTCCCGGACGAGGTGGACGACCCCCATCCCGCCCGCCCCGAGACGCTCGCCCACCTCGTAGCGGCCCGTGAGCCCCCGGGGGGGCTCCGGAGCGGCTTGCCGGGCGACGACCACCGGGCCCCCGCCGCCGGTCGTCGACAGGTCCCCGCGGGCCGCGCGCAGCTTCTCGCCGGTGTCGATCGTCCGGTCGTCGTCGGTCATCGCCTCGCTCCCGGGTCCGCGTGGGGGTCGCGAGCCCGGGGCGATGTTAGGCCGGGGCCGGACGGTCGCGGGACGAATCACCTCCGATGAGCCGTCTGATTCACGAAATCTCCACCGCGGAGGAATATCGTTCCCGCCAGCCGGAGGAGCTCTCATGAGGCCCGATCGCGCGCTGATCCCGTCGGTTCTCCTCGCCCTGGGCCTTCCGCTCTCGGTCCGCGCGGCCCTTCCCGACGTGCCCCTCCCCCCGGAGAGGACGGGCGGGGCGATCGCCGCGGCGCCGGGGCCCGCGATCTGGTACGCCGCGCAGAGGGCCGGGAAGCTGGGCCGGGTCTCGCCCGCGGGGGAGCTCCGCGAGATCAGCCTCCCCGAGGGGAGCGAGCCGGTGGCCGTCGCCGCGGCGCCCGACGGGACGGTCTGGTACGCGGACATGGGGGGAAACCGGATCGGGCGCGTCTCGCCGGACGAGACCGTCAAGACCTTCGCGGTCCCGACGGCGATGAGCGACCCCTGGGGACTGGCTGTGGGCCCGGACGGGAACGTCTGGTTCACGGAGATGTCGGGGAACAAGATCGGCCGGCTCGCACCGGACGGCGCGATCACCGAGTTCCCCATCCCGACCCCGGAGGCAGAACCGGCGGGGATCGCGGCCGGACGCGACGGCGCGCTCTGGTTCGCCTGCCGCCGGTCGAACCGCATCGGCCGGATCACGACGTCCGGGGAGGTGACGGAAGTGGCCGTCCCCACCGCGAACTCGCAGCCCGAGTCGCTGGCCGTCACCCCGGACGGATCCGTCTGGTTCTCCTCCCCGAACGCCAGCCGCCTCGGGCGGATCGCCCCAGACGGCTCGGTGACCGAGACGGAGCTCCCCCACTCGCCCGCCGGGATCGCCGTCGGCCCGGGCGGGAGCCTCTGGGTGGCCTTCCCGATGGCCGGGAAGCTGGGGAAGGTCGGTCCGGGGGGGGTCACCCTCGTCCCCGCCCCCGGGAAGGGGGGACCCCTGGCGCTGGCCTCGGCCGGCGACACGATCTGGTACTCGGTGACGACCGGCGAGCGGCTCGGCCGCGTCCAGGAGGCCTCTCAGGCCCGATAGTCGCCACGGGGCGTTGAAAAGGGCGGGGAGCCGGCCCATATTGGCAGGGGACGCACCGACACGGGGTGCGGACCGCCCTCTCCTGTGGCGCCTTTCCGCCCCGCACCCCCCGCCCGCTCCCGCGGGGCCGGGCGCCCGAAACGAAGGACCGGGTCCGGGGTGGCCCGGTCCTTCGGCTGAACGGCCCGCCGCCGCGAGCGTCCCTCGGCCCCTGGTATCGTCCAGCCGCGGGCCGTCCCGCGACGCCGCCAGGCGAGGAGGGCTTTGATGGCGAGATCCTCCGACGGGCTCCGTTCGGTCGTCCTGGTCGAGGCGGCGAGGACCCCCTTCCTCCGCTCCCAGGGCCCGTTCTCCGACCTGATGGCCTACGAGCTGGGGGCCACGGCGGTCTCCGGCCTTCTGGCCCGGACGCGCCTCGACCCGAAGGCCGTCGACCGCCTAGTGATGGGAACCGTCATCGCCGACCCGCGAACCTCGAACCTCGCCCGGGAGGTGGCGATGGTGTCGGGCCTGCCGAAGGAGTGCGCCGCCTTCACCGTGACCGCCGCCTGCGTCTCGTCCCTCGTCGCCGCCTCGTGCGGGATCGAGGCGATCGCCTCGGGCCACGTCGACGTGGTGATCGCGGGGGGCGCCGAGCTCCTCTCCGACCCGCCGATCCGGGTCCGCCGCCCCCTCCGCAAGCGGCTGATGGCCGCGCAGAAGGCGCGGGGGATCGGCGGCTTCCTCGCCGCGATGAAGGGGCTGAAGCTCTCCGACCTCCTGCCGGAGGTGCCGGCGCTGGCCGAGTTCACGACCGGCCTGACGATGGGCGAGAACGGCGAGCGGCTCGCCAAGCGGCTCGGCATCACCCGCGAGGAGCAGGACTCCTGGGCGCTGGCCTCGCACCAGCGCGCGGCAAAGGCGACCGCCGACGGGCTCCTCGGGGCCGAGATCGTCCCGGCCCTCGTCCCGCCCGGCTTCGTCCCGATCACGCAAGACGACGGGATCCGCGGGGACACGACGCTCGAGAAGCTCGCGAAGCTCCCTCCCGTCTTCGACCGCCGGTTCGGGACGGTGACGGCGGGGAACAGCTCGTTCCTGACGGACGGGGCCTCGGCCTGCCTCCTCGCCTCGGAGGACCGGGCGAAGGCCCTCGGCCTGGCCCCGCGGGCCCGGGTGGCGGCGTCCGCCTTCGTCGCCGTCGACCCGCTGGAGGAGCTCCTCCTGGGGCCGGTCTTCGCGATCCCCAAGGCGCTCGACACGGCCGGGATAGGTCTCGAGGAGGTCGGCGTCTTCGAGCTGCACGAGGCCTTCGCGGCCCCGGTGGTGGCGGCGATGAAGCTCCTCTCAGACGAAGGCTTCTGCCGCGAGCGGCTCGGCCGGCCGAAGGCCGTCGGGACGATCCCGCGCGAGAAGCTGAACGCGTGGGGGGGGTCGCTCTCGCTCGGCCACCCGTTCGGCGCGACGGGCGGGCGCCTCCTCGGGACGTGCGCCCGGCGGATGGAGAAGGAGGGCGCCCGGTACGGGGTCGTCTCGGCCTGCGCGGCGGGCGCCCTCGGGCACGCGATCGTCCTCGAGAGGGCCTGAGCGATGAGCGAGCCGAATGCCGGCAAGAGCCTCCGGTACGAGCTGCGGCTGGACGGGGTGGCGGTCCTGACCTTCGACACCCCCGGGAGCAGCGTGAACGTCCTGTCGAAGGAGCTCCTCGGCGAGGTCGCCGAGCTCCTGGAGGTCGTCGAGACCGACCCGGACGTGAAGGCCGTCGTCCTCTCGAGCGGCAAGGCCGACACGTTCATCGCCGGCGCCAACCTCGACCAGGTCCTCGCGATGGAGACGGCGGAGGAGGCCGCCGCCTTCTCCCGGAACGGGCACGCGCTGCTCGACCGGATCGAGAGGAGCGCGAAGCCGGTCGTCGCCGCGATCCACGGCGCCGCCCTGGGCGGCGGGCTCGAGGTGGCGATGGCCTGCCGTTACCGCCTCGCCACCGACGACCCGAAGACGGCCCTGGCCCTCCCCGAGGTGATGCTGGGCCTCCTGCCGGCGGGCGGAGGGACCCAGCGCCTCCCGCGCCTCGTCGGCCTTCCGGCCGCCCTCCCGATGCTCCTGACGGGGCGCCGCCTGCGCGCGCGGCAGGCCCTGCGGTGCGGCCTCGTGGACGCGCTCACCTCACCCGGCGGCCTCGTCGAGACGGCCGCGAAGGCCGCCCTCGGCCTCGCGAACGGGACCCTCGTCCCGTCCCCCCGGCGCCGCCGGTTGCTGGAGCGTCTGGCCGCGGCCCCGCCCCTGCGCGGGGTCGTCCTCGGCAAGGCCCGCGACCAGGTTCTGAGGAAGACCCGCGGCCTCTACCCCGCGCCGCTCCACATCCTCTCCTGCGTGGAGGAAGGGCTCTCGCGAGGAAACGAGGCCGGCCAGGAGCGGGAGTCGGCCCTCTTCGGCGAGCTCGTCGCGAGCCCCGGCGCCAAGAACCTGATCCGCCTCTTCGACGCCATGACCGCGCTGAAGAAGCGCCCCGAGGGGGCCGAGCCGCGGAAGGTGGCACGGCTGGCCGTCCTCGGCTCCGGGTTGATGGGCGAGGGGATCGCGGCGGTCTCCCTCCCGCTGAACCCGGTCGTCCTGAAGGACGTCTCGGAGAGGTCGCTCGCCAGGGCGGCGGGGTCGCTCCACTCGGGCCTCGAGAAGCGGCGGCGGTCGGGGGCGCTGACGCGCCTCGCGCGCGACCGGCAGTGGTTCGGCCTCCTGGCCACGACCGACCCGCGCGACGTGGCCGGCTGCGACCTCGTCGTCGAGGCCGTCTTCGAGGACCTGGCCCTGAAGCGGAAGGTCCTCGCCGAGTGCGAGGAGGTCCTCTCCCCCTCGGCCGTCTTCGCCTCGAACACGTCGGCGCTGCCGATCCGGGAGATCGCCCGCGAGGCGCAGATGCCCGAGCGGGTCGTCGGGATGCACTACTTCTCCCCCGTCCCGAAGATGCCGCTCCTGGAGGTGATCGCGCCGGAGAAGGCCTCGCCGGAGGCCGTGGCGACCGCGAGGGCGTACGGCGTCGCTCAGGGGAAGACGGTCATCGTCGTGAAGGACGGCCCCGGGTTCTACACGACGCGGATCCTCGCCCCGATGATGAACGAGGCGATCCTCCTCCTCGACGAGCGGGCCGACGTCGAGGCGATCGAGGCCGCCCTCTGCGACTGGGGCTTCCCCGTCGGGCCGATCACGCTCCTGGACGAGGTGGGGATCGACGTCGCGGCCCACGTGGCCGAGGACCTGGGGAAGGCCTTCGCCTCGCGCGGGGCGGCCGCCTCGCCGACGCTCCGGAAGATCGCGGAGGCCGGCCTCCTGGGGCGGAAGGCGGGGAAGGGCTTCTACCTCTACCCGAAGGACAAGGGCCGGCACGGGAAGAAGCCTCTCAACCCGGAGATGCTTCCCCTGATCGGCGGCCCCGACCGTCGGCCCTTCCCCGCGGAGGAGATCGTCGACCGGCTCGCCCTCCTGATGGTCTCCGAGGCGGTCCGGTGCCTGGAGGAAGGGGTCCTCGCCTCGCCGCGCGACGGCGACGTCGGCGCCATCCTGGGCCTCGGCTTCCCGCCCTTCCGCGGCGGCCCCTTCCGGCACGTCGACGCCGTGGGGGCGGACCGCGTCGTCGCGAGGCTCGGCGAGCTGGCGGAGAAGTGCGGCCCGCGCTTCGCCCCCCCGGACCTCCTCGCCTCGATGGCCCGGGAGGGGAAGAAGTTCCACTGACGCCCGGCCTCGGGCCGAGGGCGGCCGAGGGACCGTCGCTAGAATGGACCCAGGAGCGCCGATGCCGGACGAACGGGGCCACGAGCTGGAGAAGGAGATCGACCGCCTCGTCGACGAGTGCCGGTCCAGCTGCCTCTGGTTCCTCCGGCCGGACTACTACCCCTCGGACGACACGCAGCGCGACCGGGTGCTCCTGCGCATCGAGCAGAACGGCGACCGCGCGACGTTCCAGAGGGCGGCCGAGCTGAGGCGATGGCTCTCACTGCGTTCCAGCGGCAAGTCTGCCGCCTCCTAGCCGAGGCCCGCGTCGCCGCGGGCGAGGGCTACCTGGCGGGCGGCGCCACTCTCAACGAGGCCCTGGGCGGGGCCCGCGTCTCGCGCGACATCGACGTCTTCCACGACACCGAGGAGGCCGTCGGCACCGCCTGGGACGCCGACAGGCGGCTCCTCGAGGCGGCGGGATACCGCCTCCGGGTCCTCCGCGAACGCCCCTCCTACGTCGAGGCCGAGGTCCGGGGCGACGTCTCCTCCGTCCTCGTCCAGTGGACGCGCGACAGCGCGTTTCGCTTCTTCCCGCTCGTATCGCACCCGGAGCTGGGCCTCGCGCTCCACCCGTTCGACCTCGCCACGAACAAGGTCCTCGCGCTCGTGGGCCGGCTCGAGGCGCGGGACTGGGTGGACACGATCCTGTGCCACGAGAAGCTCCAGCGCCTCGGGTTCCTCGCCTGGGCCGCGTGCGGAAAGGACCCGGGGTTCAGCCCGGCGGCGATCCTCCGTCTCGCGGCCCGGTCCAGCCACTACGGCCAGGACGAGATCCTCGAGCTCGACTTCGACGGGTCCTCGCCGTCGGCGGCCCGCCTCTCGGTCGCGTGGAGGCAGATGCTCTCGGAGGCCGACGAGATCGTGGCGGCCCTTCCCCCGGACGAGGCCGGGACGTGCGTCCTGCGCGACGACGCGACCCTCCTCTCCGTGCCGCCTTCCGAGATCCCGGGGCTCCTCGAGGGCGGACGGGTGGTCTTCCACCCGGGACGCCTCCGGGGCGCCTTTCCCCAGGCCGTCACGAGGCCCGGCCCGAGGGGCTGACCCGGGCGCCGCTCGTCGCCGCAGCCCGTCCGCATCACCCCGCGGCGGGCGTGGGCGGTGGCGGCGGAGGCGGCGGCGGGACGGCGCCGGAGCCCGCGCGGGGCGGCGGGGGCGGGCGCCGCTCGGGACGGAGCCTCTTCCAGCCGCCTCCGGCCGTGAGCGTCTCCCAGGCCCAGGTGGCCCAGCGGACGAGCCGCGTGGCGAGCCAGAGGGACCAGAGGAGCATCACGACGCGGTAGACCCAGAGCGGGAGCGAGAGGACCCAGGCCGAGGGCGTGCCCCCCTCGGCGCGGTCGACGTACCACCGGAGGAGCGTCTCGCTGCTCCCCGCGCCCGCCACCTGCATGTCCGGGCGGAGGAGGAGCCCCTGGTGGACGGCCGCGTAGAGGCAGGCGGCGAAGGCGACGGTCCACGCGACGAGGCCGACCTGGACGAGGTCGTGGACGGCCGCCGAGGTCTCGGGCTTCGTCCGCCGCCACGACATCGCGAGGAACCACCCCGCGACGAGGAGGGCCGCCACGAGCGGCAGCTGCGTCAGTCCGAAGCCCAGGAGGAGCCACTCCCAGGCGGCGAGCGGGCTCCTCCCGAACCGCGCCAGGAGGAGCGCCGCCAGGAGGACGACGAGGAGGTAGCCCCAGAAGAGGACCGCCGGGCCCCACCGCGGCCCGCCCAGGAAGAGGAGCCAGCGGTCCTGGGGAAGCGTCAGGGCGAGCTTGGCGTTCACGGCGGGGAGGTCGAGGCCGACCTTCGGGAGCCGCGTCAGGAGGGACATCCCCCCCTTGCGGCGCCACGTCACCTCGACCTCCTGCGAGCCGGGCTCCACGGGGACGACGACGCGGCTCCCCTCGGGCTTCACCGGCCGCGCGTTCCCGCGGACCTTCACGGCCTGGAGCTCCGCCCCCTCGGGCAGGACGAGGCCGACCGAGGCCGCGCGGCTGGCGCGGGCGGTGAGCGAGAGGGTCCCGTCCGTCAGCCTCACGCCCGGCACCGTCGAGACCTCGGCGCGGTCGATCGTGACGCTCTGCCCGGGCGCCCCGGCGGGACGTCTCAGGGTCAGCGCGAGCGACTCCCCCGGCCACGGGCGGTACTCGGGCGCGAAGGCCCCCTCTCGCGCCCGGACGACCGGCGGGAAGGACGCCACGGCCTCGCACTGCCAGACCGTCCCGCACCGGACGACCCAGACCTCCGTCCAGGACCGGTCGGAGGCGGCCGCCAGCCGGATCGGCGCGGCCTCGTCCGGCGTCAGCGTCGCCGAGAAGCCCGACTCGGTCTCGTCGCGCCCCAGGCTCAGGAGGACCTCGCCGTCCTTCACCGTCCGGTCGGGGTCCGTGACGAGCATCCCGGGGAGGAGCGGCACCTTCACGACGACGGGCGAGCCGGTTGGCGAGAGGCGCTTGACGACCGTCTCCACCCGCCACGAGACGCCGATCTCCAGCACCCGGTGGAGCTCCAGCCACGGGGCGTACGTCCCCTCCGCCGCAGCGGCGCCCGCGGCCGGGGCGAGCCGGCGCGAGAGCTGGACGGCCCCGTCCGTCGTGCCGTCCTCGCGGACGCCGTCCACCTGCCACCCGGGCGCGACGGCGCGGATCCGGCGCGGGCGGTCGGGGAACTGGAGGGCGAAGCTGTCCTGCGGCGGGACCGGCCCTTCGAGGACGACCCGGTGCGGTCCGGTCGAGAGACGCAGCTTCAGGAACCCGTCCTCGTGCCGGACGAGGGCGGTCCCGGGGGCGCCGTCGACGGAAACGCTCGACGGGACCCACGCCGAGACCGGGCCGGGGAGCGGCCAGGCGGCCGGGGCCGCCGCGTGCACCTCGGCGGCGACGGTGATCGACCCGCCCGAGAGCGTGAGCGTCACGTCCGGCGTCGCCACGCACGACGGCGCGCACTCCGGCGCGCGCGTCAGGCGCTCCCGGAGCTCGTCGAGGAGCTCGCGGTCCGGCAGGAGCGAGCCACCGCGCGGGACGGCCGCCTCCTGCGTCTCGACCTGCGCGTTCTGGTTTTGGGGTGGCACCTCGGCCCGCGCGGCCGCGGCGAGGGAGAGGAGGAGGCAGAGCCCGAGGCCGAGGCTCGGGCCGCCCGGGACGGCCTTCGGCTCGTCCGGGACGGGCGCCGGGCGCAGGTGCTGGCGCAGGTCGGCGGCGAGCCGGCCTGCCAGCAGGAGGACGAGCGCCACGCGCAGGAGCGAGAGGAGGAGGTTCGCGAATGGCGGCAGGAGCCAGAGCCTGACCGTGTGGTCCGCGGCGACCGGCCCGGACCAGACGAGCGCCTCGCTCCGCCACTGCCAGTCGGGGATGCCGCTCCCGGTCTGGATCACCGCGTGCGGGTCCTGCCGGTAGGCCTCGTCCGCCTTGCCGTAAGCGTACCCCTTCTTCCTCGGGGCGACCGAGGAGCGACGCGCGACCTGCTTGGCGGCATCGGCCAGCTCGGCGGCCTTCTGCTCCAGCTCGCTCGACGGCGCGGGGGCCGGGATCTCCTGGAGCATCGGGGGGGCCTGGGGCGCGGCGGTCCCCGCCGCGAGGAAGGCTCCTCCCCGGCCGCCCTCCTGCAGCGCGCCCCCTCCCGCCGTCTGCGGGAAGAGGCCGTGCCGGACCTGGCTCACCGCGAACGGGACCGCGAGGAGGACGAGGACGAGGGCCGAGACGCCCCACCAGGCGAAGGCGGCCGTCCGGAGCTTCCCCTTCGCGACGGTCAGGAGGGCCGCGGCGCCGAGGAGGCTGAGCCAGACGAGGCGCGGGGCATCCCCCTCTCCGTGGACAGCCACGAGCGTGGCGAGCGCCACGCCTCCCCAGGGCGCGCCGAGGAGCCTCCAGGCCGCGATCCCGACGACGAGGACGAGGAAGAACGAGAGGAGCGACCAGCTCCCGATCCAGGCGCCGGGCGCCCGGTCGACGCCCGAGGTGCCGAGGAGCCTCCAGCCGGGGGGGAGGAAGAGCGTCGCCTGCAGGGACTGCACGTCCACTTTCCAGCCGACGGCCGCGAGCCGGCCGCCCGTCCTCGGGAGGCGCGAGTCGGCCTCCATCGAGAGGGCCGTCTGCCTCAGCTCGACGCCGGTCCCCTTCGTGGCCGGGTCGAGCGTGACGAGCTGGTCCTCTCCCGAGACGCTCGCCCGCCCGAGGACGCCGGGAGGCGTCAGCTCGAGGCGCGTCGTCTTCGTCAGCGTCCCGCCGAAGCGGTCGCGGACCGAGTAGCCCTTCCCGTCCAGGTCGAGCCAGACCTGCCGCGCGAGCGAGACCTGGTCGGGCGCGGCGGACCCCTCGCCGCGCCGGGTCTCCTTCAGGGAGAGCGCGGCGTCCCCGGCCAGCTGGTAGGCGGCCAGGCGCTTCCACTCCTCGGGCAGGTCCGTCCGCGACGGGTCGATCCCCGGCGCCCCCGAGAGCTCCACCTGCCGGAGCTCCTCGTTCGGGGCGAAGACCCAGGTCTCCTCGTCCGGCCACGGCTCGGTCGCGGGGGGACGCGCGAACCGCTCCGGCTTCCCCGGCAGGCGGGAGAGCACCGAGACGGAGAAGCGCCCCGCCCGGACCTGGACGAGGAGCTTCCCGGAGGCGTCGAGGCGCGCCGGCAGCTCCCCCGAGACCGAGACCGGGACCGCCCCGTCGAGGAGCGCCCCCGAGAGCTTCACCTCGCGCGCCTTGCCCGAGGCCTCGAAGAGGAGGCGCGTCTCGACCCAGAGCGGGATCCCGTCCCCGAGCTTCCGGAAGACCTGCAGCCGCAGCTCCTCCTCCTCTTCCTCCCCCTCGCCCTCGCGCTTGAGGAGGAGGAGCCCGTCCTCCTCGCGCCGCGGGAAGGGGCGGGGCTTCCCGTCGACGCTCAGGCCGACGAGCGCGATCTCCCGCGGGACGAGGAGCGAGTCGGGGAGGGTCTTCCACGAGAGCCTCCCCTCGACGCGGTGGCGCCCGGCGGCCAGGCGGAGGGCCGGGGCGTCCTCGACGGGCACGACGACCGCGGGCGTCCCGTCGAGCCGGACCTCCTGCGGCCAGGTCTTCGCGTCGCCCGGGAGGGGGAGGAAGACCGGCCGGTCCGCGTAGGCCTCCAGCACGAAGGACCCGCCCGACTCCCCGAGGGCGAGCTCCAGCCTCCCCGGCCAGAGGCAGACCGCCTCCTCGCCGACGACCGGGCAGACCTTCTCCCTCGCCTCGTCGAGGACCCACGGCACCCACGGCTTCAGCGGCGCCGGGACGTCCCTCTCGGGGAACGGCTGGGCCAGCGCGGGGAGGGCCGCGAGGGCCAGGACGAGGAGCGGGAGGAGCGCGAGGACGGGAAGGCGGCGGCTCCGGCGTCGCGACATCGTGAGACCTCCGTTCGGGTGTGGCGGGGTCATCCTACGCCGGCGTGGGTGCCCTGCCGTAAGCTCCGTCACATCTCTTGGAGAGGGGGCGCCGGGGCGCGGTTCCCGGCGAGGCGCCGATGAGGTCGATCTACTTCAGCGACGAGCACGAGCAGTTCCGGAGGACGGTCCGGCAGTTCGTCGAGGCCGAGGTGGCCCCGCACGCCGACGCGTGGGAGGCCGCCCGCAGGATCCCGCGCGAGGTCTTCCGCAGGATGGGCGAGATGGGCTTCCTGGGGATCCTCTTCCCGGAGGGGCTGGGGGGTTCCGGCGGAGACGTCTTCCACGCGATCGCCTTCCTCGAGGAGCTCCCCCGGTCGCGGATGGGGGGCTTCTGCGCGGCCGTCTCCGTCCAGGAGTTCATCGCCACGGGCGCGCTCCACAAGAGGGGATCGCGGGCGCTCCAGGAGCGGTACCTCGTCCCGTCGATCGAGGGGCGGAAGGTCGGGGCGATCTGCATCTCCGAGCCCGACACCGGATCGGACGTGGCGGCGATCAGGACCTCGGCCGTGAGGGACGGCGACGCGTGGATCGTCAACGGCGCCAAGACCTGGATCACGAACGGCGCCGAGGGGGACTTCTACGTCGTCGCGTGCAAGACCGAGAGGGACGCCGGGGCGGGCGGGATCAGCCTCATCGCGATGGACTCGGACCTCCCCGGGATCAAGGCCAGCCGGCTCCGGAAGATGGGCTGGCACTCCTCGGACACCGCCGAGATCGTCTTCGAGGACGTCCGCGTGCCCGCCGCGAACCTGGTGGGGCGGGAGAACCGCGGCTTCGCCTACATCATGGAGACGTTCGCGCTGGAGCGGCTCGTGGCGGCGGCGATCTCGGTCGGCGCGTGCGCGTTCGGGCTGGAGGAGACCCTGCGGTACATGCAGAGCCGGGCAGCGTTCGGCAGGCCGATCGTGAAGTTCCAGGCCCTCAGGCACCGGATGGCGGACCTGTATGCCGAGCTGGAGGCGGTCCGGCAGCTGACGTACCACGCCGGCTGGCTCTGGCAGCAGGGGCTCCCGGCGGTCAGGGAGTGCGCGATGGCCAAGCTCCTCGCCACCGAGCTGAACAAGAAGGTGGCCGACGAGGGGCTCCAGTTCTTCGGCGGGTTCGGGTACGTCGAGGAGTACCCGATGGAGCGCTTCTACCGCGACGCGCGCGTCTCGACGATCGTGGCCGGGACGAGCGAGATCATGCGCGAGATCGTCGGCAAGGCCGACCTCGACGGCCTGACCTTCGGCCCGCTCGCCGAGGAGGAGGACGAGGGGGCCGAAGAGGCCGAGGCGGTGGCGGAGGCCGTGGCTCCCGCCGCCCCGCCGATCCCCGCCCCGGCGCCCGCGGCCGGCCCCCCGGCGCTCCCCGAGACCCTCCCGGAGCTCTTCGCCGCGCTCCCGGCCCGCCTGCGCCCCGAGAAGACCGAAGGGTGGACGTCGAGGTTCCACTTCCGGTTCAAGGGGAGCGCCACTCCCGAGTGGACCGTCCTCGTCGACGGGCCGCGGTGCGAGGTGAGCCAGGGGCTCGCCGGCACGCCCGACTGCGTCGTGACGACGACGGAGGCGGTCTACCTCGGGATCGAGAAGGGGACCCAGAACCCGCAGACGGCGTTCCTCACGGGGAAGGTGAAGGTCTCGAACATCGCGGAGATGACGCGCTACATCAAGGCCTTCCGCCCGCTCTTCGCCCGGTGACGGCGGGCCGGACGATGGCGGAGCTCCTCCCGCTCTCCGGCGTCACCGTCGTCGACGTGACCCGGATGCTCCCCGGCGCGGTCCTCGTCCGGTCGCTCGTCGACCTGGGCGCCCGCGTCGTGAAGGTGGAGGACCCCGCGGGCGGCGACCCGATGCGGAGCCTTCCTCCTCTCGTGGGAGGGACGGGAGCCGGGTTCTGCGCCTTCTTCCGGGGCGTCGAGTCGCTCGCGCTCGACCTGCGGACCGAGGCAGGCCTGACGGCCCTCGCCAAGCTCGCCCGTCACGCCGACGTCCTCCTCGAGAGCTTCCGCCCCGGGACGCTGGACCGGTGGGGGTTGCCGCTTCCGAGCCTGCGCGAGCGCTGCCCCGCGCTCGTCACCTGCTCCCTCTCGGGTTTCGGCCCGGCGGAGCCCTGGGCGTCCCTCCCCGGGCACGACCTGAACTTCGTGGCGGCCTCGGGCCTCCTCCTGGAGCTGCGCGCCGCCGGGGTGCCGCGCGTCCAGCTGGCCGACGTGACGGCGGGGCACCTCGCGCTGTCGGGGATCCTGGCGGCGCTCCTCCTCCGCGCGCGGACCGGGCGCGGGTCGCACGTCGAGCAGCCGCTCGCCACGGGCCCGCTCCCGTTCCTGACCTGGACGCTCGCCGACCGCTCGGCCGGCGGCGGCGGGGTCACCGAGGGGCTGCTCTCCGGGCGGGCCCCCTCGTACGGCGTCTACGCCTGCGCCGACGGGCGGGAGGTGGCCGTCGGGGCGCTGGAGCCGAAGTTCTGGATCGAGCTCGTGACCGCGCTCGGCCTGCCGGAGCTCGCCGGCGACGGGCTGGACACCGGAGAGCGTGGCGAGGAGGCCGCGCGGAGGCTGGCCGATGCCTTCCGGTCGCGGCCGAGCGCCGATTGGCTCGCGCTGGCCGCCGACCGGGGGATCCCGCTCACGCCGGTACGCGAGGCCGGCGAGGTCTCCTCGGACCCGTACCTCCGGTCCACGGGGGCTCTCCGCGAGGAGGCCGCGCCCGGCGGCGGTCGCCTCACCGTCCCGGGCCCGGCCGTCGGCGGAGGGCGCCGGGAGCTCCCGCCGGCCCCGGCCCTCGGCGAGGGGAACGTCCGGATCCTCCGCGAGCTGGGGCTCGACCGCGCTGGCGCCAGGCGGAGCGGCCCCGCGTAGACTCCTCCTGGCCGCGCCGCCCCGGCACGACCGCCTCTCATGACCGTCTCGCGCACCTTCAAGGTCACCGGCCTCCTGACCGCCGCGGGCGTCGGCCTCGTCCTCCTCCCGGACAGCCTCGGCGAGGCACCGACGGTCCTCGGGGTCCTGCTCCTCGTCTTCGTCTCGCCGGTCTTTTTCGTCAGCCTGGTCCGCCACCTCCTGCGCGGCCTCCTCTGGCGGGTCGGGAGCCGGCTCCTCGTCTCGTACCTCCTCATCGGCGTCGTGCCCCTGCCGTTCATCCTGGGCCTCCTCTACGCGGGCGTCTTCGCCCTCTCGGGGCAGCTCGCCGGGCGCCGCGCCGAGTCGGCGCTGCGCGGCCGACACCGGGCTCTCGCGTCGGCGGGCCGAGAGCTGTCCCTCGTCCTCGCGGGGAAGCCGACGCCCGAAGCCCGGCGCCTTGCCTTCGACGAGGTGGTCCGCGAGCACGCGCACGTCCTGCCGGGGCTCTCGTACGCCTTCCTGCCGCGCACGGGCCCGGCCGAGGGGACCGGCCCGCTCCCTCCCGGCAGGCTCCTCCCCGCGCACGCGAAGACTCCGGCCCGCGAGGTCCACTTCGCCGCGCTGGACGGCACGCTCTTCGCGGGCGAGCTGGAGAAGGGCCCGAGCGGGACCCTCCTGATCTACCTCCCGTTCACGCCGGAGCTCCGCCGGCAGCTCCGCAAGGAGACCGGGATCCGCGTCGGCATCTCCACGGCCACGTCGGAGCCGGCGAAGGCCCCCGGGCCGAGGACGGAGGGGGCCTCCGGCCTGAGCATCAACACGGAGGAGGAGACCGTCCGTCTCCGGGAGGCTGCCCCGCAGGAAGGCGAGGCGCCCCCGGAGGACACCGAGCCCCTCGACCCGTCGAAGCCGTCGGCGCGGGGGCCGATCCACGGCGAGTGGGTCTACTGGTTCCTCTTCAGCGACCGGCCCCTGCTCGCCTGGGACACGGGGGAGGTCGCCGAGGAGAGGTTCGTCCTGACCGTGAGGACCTCGGTCGCGCGCGAGTTCTCGGAGCTCTACGGCCGCGTGAGGACCGGCAAGGGGAAGGAGACCGAGACCGCCGCGGTCGTCCTCTCCCTGATGAAGGCGCTCGCGGTCATGACGCTCGTCGTCTACGTCGGCGCCTCGCTCCTGGCGGTCCTCCTCGCCTCGCGGATCGCGCGGGCGACGAAGCGGCTCTCGAAGGGGTTCGAGGAGATCGACCGGGGGAACTTCTCGTACCGGGCGCAGCTGACGGGACGCGACCAGCTCGCGGGGATGGTGGACAGCTTCAACGCGATGGCCGCCCACCTCGAGACGAGCGTCGCCGAGAAGGCGGCCAAGGAGGCGCTGGACCACGAGCTGGCCACGGCGCGCGACCTGCAGCGGCGTCTCCTGCCGGACCCCGGCTTCCGGTTCGAGGGGCTCGACATCGCCGTCGACTTCCGCCCCGCGGCGGCCATCGGCGGGGACTTCTACCACTTCGTCACCGCGGGGCCCCGCGACCTGACGGTCGTCATCGCGGACGTCTCGGGGCACGGCCTGCCGACCGGGATCGTCATGGCCGCCGCCAAGGCCTCCCTCTCGGCCCTGGCCGAGAGCGGCGCCGACACGCTGGCGCTGCTGACGGCGCTCGACGGCGAGATCCGCAGGACCACCGACGAGCGGACCTTCGTCACGCTCGGGCACCTCCGCTTCCGGCTCGCCGAGGGGCGGCTCGACTACACGAACGCGGGGCACCTCTACCCGTACCGCGTGGAGCCCTCGGGGAAGGTCTCGACGCTGGAGAACCCGGCCCGCCCGCTCGGCCTCGGCCTTCCCGTGACGTACCGGACGCTCTCGGCGCCTCTCGTCGCCGGCGACTCCTGGGTCCTCCTCTCCGACGGCATCGTGGAGGCGCTCTCCCCTGCGGGGGAGGAGTTCGGGTTCGCCCGTCTCGAGGCGGTCCTCTCGGCGTCGGCCGGCGGCTCCGCCGAGCAGCTGAAGGCGCGGATCCTGGAGGCCTGGCGCAGCTTCACGGGGCACGACGCCCCGGAGGACGACCGGACGCTCCTGGTCCTGCGCGTCGTCCCGCCGCCGCCGCCGGCCCCGGGGGGAGCGGCTTGACGGCGAGCGGCGCCTTCCGGAGCGAGTCGGCCCGCCGCGCCTGGGTCCTCTTCCTCGCCGCCTTCGCCCTCGTCCACGGCCTCTACCAGGCGGGCCGGGCGTTCCTGCACCCCAAGCAGGGGCTCGACCTGGCGCCCGCGTACGTCGCCGGGCGGATGGTGGCCGAGGGGGACCTCCGCGTCTACGACGACCCGGCGGTCGACGCCCGGGCGCGGACGCTCGGCGTCCACGGGCCCGCGGGGCCGGGGGACCCCGTCCTGAACTTCATCTACCCGCCCTGGGTCCCCGGTCTCTACGCGCCCCTCTCGTGGCTGTCGTGGCCGGCGGCCCGGCGGGTCTGGTTCCTCCTGTCGCTCGGCGCGGCGCTCCTCTCGGTCCTCCTCCTCTCGCGCGCCGCGGGGCGGGAGCGCGTGGAGCAGGCCCGGCTCCTCGGCCTCGGCCTCCTCCTCTCGGCGTTCTCCTTCCCCCTGGCCTACGGCCTGATGACGGGACAGTCGAACGACCTCCTCCTCCTCCTGGCGGCGGGAGGGCTGCTCCTCCTCTCGCGGGACCGGCCGTTCCTGGCGGGCCTCGTCCTCGCCCCCGCGGCGCTCTGGAAGCCGTTCCTCTGCTTCCCGGCCTTCTTCCTCCTGGCCCGCCGGGAGGGGAAGGCGCTCCTGGGCCTCCTCCTCGGCGCGGCGGCTCTCTTCGCCGCCTCGCCCGGGGGGCGCGAGGCGTGGGAGGCGTGGGGGCGGCAGGTCTCGGCCCACAACGCCGTGACGGCGGTCGAGCCGCGCAACCACGGCCTCTCGCAGGCCGCCCTCGTCCTCGCCCCCTCGCCGGAGTCGCTCCCCCTCGTCCGCGGCGTCCTCTTCGGCCTGGCGATCCTCCTCGCGCTGGCGGCGCTCCTCCCCCGCTCGCGCCGCGGCGAGCCGCTCTACGCGCTGCAGCTCGGCGCCACGCTCGTCCTGGGCGTCCTCCTGACCCCCAAGGCGTGGGAGCACTACGGCGTCTTCCTCCTCCCGGCGCTCGTGGCCGCCTTCGCGCTGGCGGCCGAGCGAGGGCGGGCCGGCGCCCTCCTCGCCCTCGGCGCGGTGGCGGCCGTCTGGGGCGGCCTCCTCGAGCCGCGCGAGGAGTACGAGGCGCTCTCGGGGGCGGGGCTGGAGCTCCTCCTCCCGCTGAAGGCCTACGCCGGCCTCGCCCTCCTCGGAGTCGCCGCCTTCCTGGCCTGGACCGCGCGCCGGAAGGCCTAGGGTCCGTCAGCGCGGGCCGTCGTCCCCCTTCACCGTCAGCACGACGTCGAGGAGGAGACGGGAGCGGCAGTCCCGGAACTCCGGCGCGATCTCCACCGTCTCGACCTCGCCGAGCGTGAAGCGGCGGATCCCCTCCCAGCGGGCGACCCGGACGAGGACGAGCGAACCCCGATCGGAGACGGTCCGCGTGACGTTCGCGACGAGGGCCACCCGGAGCGCGGCCGGGGCCTCCCGGACGACGCCGAGCGCCAGCCGGACGTCGTGGCCGAAGCGGAGGTCGGCGAGCCGCGCGCGCATCGGGGCCTCGACCGGGGCCCCCGTCGCCGCCCAGGCGCCTTCCACGACGGGCGCGCCGGACGAGGCATCCACCTCGCGGAGGCGCCACCGGCATCCCACCGACCGGCCGCTCGACGGCGCCAGCCGGAACTTCAGGACCCCCCGCCTCTCCGAGGACTGCACGCTCGTCCAGGCCCCCCGCGTGACCGTGACGTCGCGCTCCGCCGGCAGGAGCGGCGGGGCCTCGAACGGCCCGCTCACCGCGAACTGCATCCGCTCCCCCGGCAGCACGATCCCCTCCCCGCCGGAGAGGCCGCCCCGGACGGCCAGGCGGACGCGCCCGTCGAAGGGATCCGCCGGGAGGGCCAGGACGCGGAAGACCCGGCCGCCCGGCGCGGTCAGGTCGAAAGCGCGGGGCGGCGGCAGGAGGACCGCGAGCCCCGTCCGCTCGGCCTCGTACCGGAACTCGAGGGCCGCTCCCTCGTCGTCGGCGATCGGGCCCGCGGGCCGCCTCGGGTAGGGGCCCCGGAGGTAGGCCGCGTCGAGCGCGGGATCGGCCTCCACCGTCGCCGGCGCGTGAGAGGGCTCCTGCGCGGGAGAGGGCGCCGTCGCGGACAGGGCGAGGAGGAGGGCGGCGGCGAGCGCCGGCGCGGCGCGGGACGCGGCGGGGCGCGCCGCGGCCACGGCGCGGCTCAGCAGGCCTCGCGCAGGGCGCGGCCTAGGCGGAACGTGCGCGAGAAGCCGTCGGAGAGGTCGGTCAGCGTCACCTCGATCGTCCCGGCGTCCGCGCAGGTGTACCGCTCCTCCACCCACGGGCCCGGGACCTCGTTCCGCGTCACCGGGAGGTCGCAGAGGTCCAGGCCGTCGCGCAGCTCGGGGTCGAACGGGAAACGGAACTCGTCCCACGGGGTGACGTCCCCGTCGGGCCGGCCGTCCACGAGGCGGCTGCACTCCACGAACCGGAAGTGCCCGATGTCGTGGAAGGTGCGGTAGACGCGGACCGTCGTCACCGGGGGCTCGCCGGGGGCCGGGAGCGGGGTCTCCCGGTCGAAGATCGGGTCGAAGATGACCTCGCCCCCCGACCGCGCCTCGCGGAAGACGCCGAACGTCCGCGAGAGCCGGTCGGCGAGCGTGTAGCCCGCCTCCTGGTCGAGGAAGATCGCCAGGCCGATCGCCGTCGCCGCGAACGGGTGCGGCGAGCGCTTCACGCGCCGCTCCCCCCAGCGCTCGCGCAGCATCCGCGCCACGAGGGGGAAGGCCCCGGCGCCGCCGACGACGTAGATGCCGGCCAGCTCCTCCTCCACCGCCGTGCCCGTCCTCGGGTCGACGAGGACGTCGGCGAGCGCCTGGACCGACCGCGCCACGAGCGGCGCGCACGCGGCGTAGACCTCGTCGATCGGCACGGCGACGGGGCTCTCCTCGAACGGCGTCAGGTCGACGAGGAGCCTCCGGGAGTTCGGGTTGACCGCCTCCTTCTGGCCGGCGCACTCCTCGAGGAGGAGCGCTCGGCGCGCCGGAGGGACCGAGGGGGACCCGAGGCGGCCGAGGACGATCGAGAGGATCGCCTCGTCGAAGTCGTCCCCTCCGAGGCGCTGGATCCCCTCGCTCGCCACGACCTCGCTGGACCGCCCCGTCATCCGGAGGAGGGAGGCGTCGAACGTCCCGCCCCCGAGGTCGTAGATCGCCACGTACTCCCGCCGGGCGGTGATCGTCGTCCGGTACCGGTGGGCGTACTCGAAGCCCGCGGCCGACGGCTCGTTCAGGAGGGCCACGACGTGGAAGCCGGCGCGCGCGAAGGCGTCCAGCGTCAGGAAGCGCTGGGCGCTGGTGGCGTTCGCCGGGACGCTGACCGCGACCTCCAGGGGCTCCCCCTCGTCGAGGCCCGCGTTGGATCCCTCGAGGAGCGCCCGGTGGAGGGCGGCGAGGTAGCCCGCGAGGAGGTCGGAGAGGAGGTGCTCGCGGCCCGCGATTCGCACCGTGGTCGCCGGCCCCGCGTCCGAGAGGAGCCTCTTGAACGAGCGGAGGAGCTCCCAGCCCGGCGTGAGGCGCGCCGAGAGCGCCGCCACGCCGAAGGCGAGCTCCCCGGAGGCGCTCCCCGCCACGACCGACGGGAAGAACTCCTCCCCGTCGAAGGAGACGACGGGGTAGTTCCCGCGGTCCACGAGGGCGACGACGGTGTGCGTCGTCCCGAAGTCGATTCCGAGCCGCACGGCCCGGAGTGTAGGGAAAAGAGGCCCCGCAGCCAAAACGGCGCCGGTCGGCCCCTCCTGGCCCCTCCGGTATCCTCCGCCGGAAAAGGAGGCCCCGATGGACTACGAGCGCTCCCCGGTGGCGATCTCGCCGGTCGCCGTCGAGACCCGGTTCCTCACGAAGGTCTACGGGTGGATGGCGGCCGGCCTCGGCCTGACCGCGGTCGTCGCCTTCTTCACCCTCTCCAGCCCGACCCTCCTGACGGCCATCGTCACCAACCGGATCCTCTTCTTCGGCCTGATCCTGGCCGAGCTCGGCCTCGTGGCCTGGCTCTCGGGCCTCGTCGGGCGGATGTCCGCCGCGACCGCCGCCGGGGTCTTCCTCTTCTACTCCGGCCTGAACGGCCTGACCCTCTCGCTCGTCTTCCTCGTCTACACCGCGGGGTCGATCGCCTCGACGTTCGTCGTCACGGCGGGCACCTTCGCGGCGATGAGCGCCTACGGCCTCGTCACGAAGCGCTCCCTGGACGGCCTCGGCTCGTTCTGCTTCATGGGGCTGATCGGCGTGATCCTGGCGGGGGTCGTGAACCTCTTCCTGAGGAACGCGATGGTCGAGTTCGTCGTCAGCTGCGTCGGCGTGGTCGTCTTCGTCGGCCTGACGGCCTACGACACGCGGAAGCTGAAGATGATGGCCGCCGCCGTCGACGCCGACTCCGAGGAGGGCCGCAAGGGCGCCGTGAGGGGCGCGCTCGCCCTCTACCTCGACTTCGTCAACCTCTTCCTGATGCTCCTCCGGCTCTTCGGCCGCCGGCGCTGAGCCGTGTCGGCGTTCGACCAGGCGCTCGCGGCGCTGGTCTCCATCGTCGGGATCGCGACCGGGGCCGCCTACGTCCCGCAGGCCGTCCGGATCTGGAAGAGGAGGAGCTCGGACGACGTCTCGCTCCTGACCTACCTCCTCTTCCTCGGCGGGCAGGCCGTCTACCTCCTCTACGGGATCCGGTTCCGGCAGCTCCCGATCGTGATCGGGATGGCGGCCAACATGGCGGGGAACCTCGCGGTGATCTCCTCGGCGCTCCGTTTCCGGTCCCGCGCGCCCGCGTGACCCCCCCCGCCCTGCCGCTCCTCCCCTCGCCCGCCGGGGCGGAGGGGTACGTGGCCCTCGACAAGCCGGCGGGGCTCGCCGTCCACGGCCCCGGGGGCGTCCTCGCGGCGGCGCGCGAGAGCCTCGGAGCGGAGCTCTCGCTCGTCCACCGACTCGACCGGATCACCTCCGGCGTCCTCCTCCTGGCACGGGGCGAGGAGGCGCTCGCGGCCGCCCACGCGGCCTGGGCGGAGCGGGTCACGAAGACGTACCTGGCCCTCGTCCGGGGGACGCCGGACCCGCCGGAGGGCGTCGTCACGGCGCCGCTCCTCGAGCACCGCACGTCGAGGCCCGACCTCCTCCGGCGCGCGCTCCGCGCCGCCTACGGCCCGGGTCGGGCGGGGAAGCTCCTTGCGGGACAGCGGGTCGGCGGGCTCCCGCCGGTCCCGTCCCCGGGGACGACGGCGGTCCACCCGAAGGGGCGTCCGGCCGAGACCGGGTACCGGCTCCTCGCGGCCCGCGGCGAGCTCTCCCTCGTCGCCTGCCGCCCGCGCACCGGGCGGATGCACCAGGTCCGCGTCCACCTCCTCCACCTCGGGACGCCGGTCGCCTTCGACCCTCTCTACGACCCCGCGTGGGTGGAGGGCTCGCCGAGGGCCTTCCTCCACGCCTGGCGCCTCGAGTGGCGGGACCCCCCGGGCGCGGCTGGAGGGGGCGTCTGGTCGTGGGAGGCGCCGGCCTCGCCCCCGGGCGGGGGTTGGGGGATGATCCGGCCGTGACGTCTCCCCTCCTCCCGGCTCCGGCTCTCGAGCGGCTTTCGGCCCTCGCCTCCGAGCGCCCCCTCGTCTTCTTCGACCTCGAGACGACCGGCACCGACCGGATCAACGACCGGATCGTCGAGATCGCGGCCCTGCGCCTCCGCGCGGGCGAGCCCGTGACGACGTACGACCGGCGCGTGAACCCCGGCGTGAAGATCCCGCGCGAGGCGACGGCCGTCCACGGGATCTCCGACGCCGACGTGAAGGCGTGCCCCCGGTTCGCCGAGATCGCGCCGGAGGTGGCCTCGTTCCTCGACGGCGCCGACCTGGCCGGCTACAACGTCCGCGGCTTCGACGTCCCTCTCCTCGTCAAGGAGTTCGACCGGGCGAAGGTCGCCTTCTCGCTCGAGGGCCGCCGGGTCGTCGACGCCCAGACGATCTTCTTCAAGAAGGAGCCGCGCGACCTCTCCGCGGCGGTCCGGTACTTCGCCGGCCGCGAGCACGCCGCCGCGCACGCCGCGCTGGCCGACGTGGTCGCCGCCGCCGAGGTCCTGGCGGGCGAGCTGGCCCGCTATCCCGACCTCCCCGGCGACGTGGCCGGGCTCTCCGACTACTCCTCGCCCAACGAGGGGCGCTACGTCGACCCCGACAAGCGGTTCCTCTGGCGCGACGGCGAGGCCGTCTTCGCGTTCGGCGAGCACCGGGGGCGCCCGCTGGCCGAGGTCGTCAAGGCGAGCCCCGGCTACCTCGACTGGATCCTCTCGAAGGACTTCCCGGCAGAGACGAAGAGGATCGTGCGCGACGCGCTCCGGGGCGTCTTCCCCGGGAAGGCCTGAGAGCGCTCTTGGCCGCGCCCCCCGAACCTGCGCCGCGCGGCCTGGGGCGCAAGAAGCGCCACCACCTCGTCCGGCTCGGCCTGATCACGCTCGGCTGGTGCCTGGTGGCGATCGGGCTGGCGGGCGGCCTGATCCCGGTGTTCCAGGGGTGGCCGTTCGGTGTCGCCGGCGCCCTGATCCTCTACGTCGAGAGCCGGTGGTTCCAGCGGAAGGTCCGCGCCTGGCGCCAGCGGCACCCGGCCGTCAACCGGACGTGGCACAAGGCCCGCGCCTGGGTCCGGAAGCGGCGCCCGCGGCGCGGCGCCAACGGAGCCCCGGACGGGACGGCGGCCGGCGCCGCGAGCGAAGCAGAACGTATAACGGAGCTCTGACCCCTGGGTGGGGCGGGGTGTGACCCGTGGGTGCTGGGTGCGTGCCGACTTCGGGTCCTGCGGCGGGGGCTTGCGCTGGGGCCGAAGGACTCGTAACCTTCGCGCGATCCAACCGGAAGGCCAAGGTACGCAATGGAGGAGTTCCAATGAGGAGAATGCTGGAGAGTCTGACCCTGATCGGGATCCTGGCCGTCGCCGGGGCGGCGGCCGCGGCCCCCGTGGACTGGTCGAAGCCGGTGAAGCTGAACGTGACCAGGCCGCGGTTCGAGGTCCTGCCGCCGTCGAAGGGGCCGGAGACGCAGGCCCTCGGGGGCCCCGTGGACTTCACGCTGAACTTCGACGCGAACGTCCCCGCGGGCCACCAGACGTACTTCACGACCGCCGCGAACAAGTGGAAGAGCCGGATCCCGACCTACGCCGCCACGGTCAACGGCCCGGCGGCCATCGTCATCGCCGTCAGCGAGCCGGCCATCGACGGCTCGGGAGGGATCCTCGGCTCCGCGGGGCCCACGTTCGGGTCCACCACGGGCGGCTACACGATCGTCACGCAGGGCCAGATGCAGTTCGACTCGGCCGACGTCAACGACATGATCACGGCCGGCGTCTACGACGAGGTGATCGAGCACGAGATGGGGCACGTCCTGGGGATCGGGACCCTCTGGCCGCTCAACTCCCTCTACGTCGCCGGCTCCGGGCAGTACACCGGCGCCGCCGGCCTCGCGGCCTGGAAGGCGGACTACAGCGGTCAGGCGGCGGCGACCACCGTCCCCGTCGAGCTCGCGGGGGGCTCCGGCACCGCGGACGGCCACTGGGACGAGGCGACCGGCGGGGCCGCCAACGTCGGGATCACGTACGTCCCGGACGGCGTCGACTTCAAGTTCGAGCTGATGACGGGGTGGCTCAACATCCCGCCCTCGTACACCTCCGTCACGCACCGTTCGATGGCCGACCTCGGCTACGCGCCGAACGCGGTCGTGCCGGTGGAGCTGCTGGGCTTCACGGCCGACTAGCCCGGTCGCGGCGGGCTCCGCCGCGACCTCTCCGCGCCGGCCCCTCGAGGACCGGACCGAACAGGGGGAGCCCGGACACCGGGCTCCCCCTCCTCGTCTCAGTCGACCTGCCTGCGGAGGATGGTCGGGATGTCGTAGAGGTCCGTCGAGGGGTCGCGGTGGTTGTAGAGGTTCACCGCGAAGCCGGAGTCGTCGACGGGGGGCGGCTCGGAGAGCCCGCGCCCGCGGGCGGGCCGGGGCGCCGCCGGGGAGGGGGCGGCGACCGCGGCCTCGCGGCGCGCGGCCAGGGCGTTCGGCGCGTCGAACCCGGTGGCGATCACGCTGATCTTCACCTGGTCCTTCATCTCGGGGTCCTGGACGATGCCCCAGATGACGTTGGCGTCCTCGTCGGCGGCCTGCTGGATGATCGAGCAGGCCTCGTTCACCTCGGTCAGCGCGAGGTCCTCGCCGCCGGTGACGTTGATCAGGATGGCCCGGGCCCCCTGGATCGACTGCTCCTCGAGGAGCGGGTTCGAGATGGCGCGCTGGGCCGCCTCCACCGCGCGGTGCTCGCCCGAGGCGACGCCGGTCCCCATGAGGGCCATCCCCATGTTCTCCATCACGGCCTTCACGTCGGCGAAGTCGAGGTTGATGATCCCCGGGACCGTGATGAGGTCGCTGATCCCCTGGACCGCCTGCCGGAGGACGTCGTCGGCGAGCTTGAACGCGTCCCACGTCGTCACGTTCCGCTCGACGAACGTGTAGAGGCGCTCGTTCGGGATCGTGATGAGGGTGTCGACGTACTCCCGAAGCTCTGCGATCCCCTCCTCGGCCAGGCGCATCTTGCGGCGCCCCTCGAAGCCGAACGGCTTGGAGACGATCGCCACGACGAGGGCCCCGGTCTCCGAGGCGATCTTCGCCACGACGGGCGCGGCGCCGGTCCCCGTCCCGCCCCCCATGCCGGCGGTGACGAAGACCATGTCGGCCCCGCCGAGGACGTCGGTGATCCTCTCGGCGTCCTCGAGGGCCGCCTCGCGGCCCACCTTCGGGTTGGCGCCGGCCCCCATCCCGCGGGCGGTCGTGAGGCCGAGCTGGATCTTCACCCCGGCCCGGTTCGTCCGCAGGACCTGCAGGTCGGTGTTGGCGGCCACGAAGTCGACGCCCCGGATCCCGGCGGCGATCATCCGGTTCACGGCGTTTCCGCCGCCCCCGCCCACCCCGACGACGCGGATGCGCGCCGGAGGCGGGGCCTCCTCGCCGAAGGTGATGGCAGGCGGCCTCTGCTCGTCCTCGAACAGGATCATCTCCGAACCTCCCCTTCCTCGCTCTTACTCGATCACTTCTGAGCCGAAGAAGCAAAGAGCCCCTTCAGCCTCGTCGTCAGGTTCGAGAGGACGCCGGCCACCGCCCGCGGCCTCACCCGCGGGGAGACCGAGGACGCCCGGCCGTGCAGGAGGAGGCCGACGGCCACCGACCACTCCGGCCCCGCCACCACGTCCGTCAGGCCGCCCAGCCCCTGCGGGATCCCCTTCCGCACGGGGAGCCCCGCCGGCGTCTCGGCCACCTCCAGGATCCCGTCCAGCTCCGCCCCGCCGCCGGTCAGGACGAGCCCGGCGCGGATCTCCGAGAGCGGGATCTCCCGGGCGACGGAGTCGAGGACGAGCGACAGCAGCTCCTCGGCCCGCGACTCCAGGATCTCGGCCATCTGCCGCCGCCTGACCGGCTGGATGCCGCGCCCGCCCGTGAGCGGCACGTCCACGACCTCGTCCTCGGCCACGAGCGCCTGGAGCGCGGCGCCGGCCTTCTTCTTCAGCCGCTCGGCGTCCTGGAAGGGCGTCTTCAGGACGACCGCCAGGTCGTTCGTGAAGTGGTTGCCGCCGACGGGGACCACCCCCGTCAGGGCGAGCGCCCCCTGGCGCCAGACCGCGAACTCCGTCGTCCCCCCGCCGACGTCGGCCAGGAGGACGCCCAGCTCCTTCTCGTCGGGCGTCAGGACCGCCGCGCCGGCCGCCAGCGGCTCGAGGACCATCTCGCTGACCTCGACGCCGGCGCGGTTGACGCAGTTCAGGAGGTTCTGGGTGATGGCGAGAGGGACCGTGACGACGTGGACGTCGGCCTCCAGCTTGCTCCCGACCATCCCGAGCGGGTCCGTCACGCCGTCCCGTCCGTCGACGGCGAACTGCCGCGGGATGACGTGGAGGATCTCGTACTCGGCCGGGACCGGGACCGAGCGCGCCGCGTCGAGCGCCCGCGCGATGTCGTCCCGCCCGATCTCGCGGTTCTTGGCCGAGACCGCCACGACCTGCCGGCTGTTGAAGGACTGCACCTCCGGGCCGGCGACGCCGACGACGGCGCGCTCCACCTGGACGCCGGCCATGATCTCGGCCTCCTCCACGGCGCGCTTGATCGCCTCGACGGTGGCGGGGACGTCGATGATCGTCCCCTTGCGGGCCCCCTTGTGCGTCGCGGTCCCCTTGCCGACGATCTCGACCTGGCCTCCCTCCTTCGTCTCCGCGATGAGGGCGCAGATCTTCGACTCCCCGAGGTCCAGGCTGACGAGGTAGGGCGTGGTCTTCGGCACGATCGCGTCCTCAGGTCTTCCCGCGCTCCGCCTCCGGCGGCAGCGCGTTCAGGATGATCCGGTCGGCGAACCTCAGGTCCGCCTCGTTCCGAGCCAGCGAGTGGCGCTCGAGCTCGGGTCTGAGCGAGAGGAAGGCGCGCCAGCGCGCGGCCGAGCGCCCCGGCTCGGCGGCGTCGGCGCCGAACAGGAGCTTGACGCGCGCCACGCGGTCGACGACGGCCAGGCCGTCGGGCAGGACCTCCACCTCGGAGAGGCGCGCGTAGAGCGCCGGGTCCTCCACGGCGAGGCGGGCGACGAAGCCCGCGGCCCGCGCCAGGGCCCGGCGGTCGCCGTTCGCCGGGGCGGGGTCCAGGACGACGAGGTCGTCGCCGGGCCCGGATCGGGCCGACCACGGCCCGAGGAGCGTCCCGCCCTCGTCCACGGCGTGGAGGACCCCCTCCACCCTCACCAGAGCCACCGGGGGCCGCGCCGCCACCGTGACGACGACCGAGTCCGGCACGAGGCGCCGGGCGGTGGCCGTGGCGACCCACGGCTGCGCCCCCAGGGCGGCGACCCCCGCCGCGAGGTCGGCGAACAGGAGCGGCTCGCCGATCCAGCGGTCCGTGACCTCCTCGGCCGCGGCGCGGCGCGCCTCGGGGACCCCCTCGAGGACGACGCGCGTGACGACGAAGCGCGGGTGGAACCTCAGGAGGAGGAGGAGGCCCCCCGCGGCCGAGGCCAGGAGGAGCGCCCCCCCGAGGAGGAGGAGCGCCCGCCGCGCGCGCCGCGTCTCGACGGCCGCTCGCGCGGCCACGGGGCCGGGCGGGCGGTAGAAGACGCCGGACGTCACGCGGGTCCCCCGGCGAGGAACGCCTCGCCCATCCGGTAGACGTCGCCGGCCCCCATCGTGACCAGGAGGTCCCCGTCGGCGAGCTCCGCCTCGAGCGCCGCCTGGACGCGCTCGCGCTCCGGGACCCAGAAGACGTGGCGATGGCCCCTCGAGCGCGCCTCGGCGACGACCGTCTCGCCGGTGACGCCCGGGATCGGGGCCTCGCGCGAGGCGTAGACCTGCGTCACGAAGAGGAGGTCCGAGCCGAGGAACGCCGCGCCGAAGGCCGGGGCCTGGTCGCGCGTCCGGGTGTAGAGGTGGGGCTGGAAGAGGACCGCGAGCCGCCGGTCCGGGTGCGCCTGCCGCGCCGCGGCGAGGGTCGCCGCCACCTCGGTCGGGTGGTGGGCGTAGTCGTCGTAGACGAGGACGCCCCGCCGCTCGCCCTTCCGCTCGAACCTCCGGATGACGCCCGAGAAGCCGGCCAGCGCGTGCGCCACGACGGGGAACGCGACCTCCAGCTCCCGCGCCACGGAGATCGCGGCCAGCGCGTTCTTGACGTTGTGCAGGCCCGGAACCGACAGCTCCACGGGCCCGAGCGGCCGCCCCTCGGCCAGCGCCAGGAAGCGCGACCCGCCCCGGTCGAGGGAGATGTCGCGCGCCGAGACGTCGGCCTGCGGCGTCAGGCCGAAGGTGACCACGCGGCGCCGGATCCTCGGGCGGATCTCCTGGACGTGCGGGTCGTCCAGGCCCAGGATCGCCGCCCCGAAGAACGGGACGGTCCCGGCGAAGCGGGAGAAGGCGTCCTTCAGGTCGTCGAGGTCCCGGTAGGTGTCGAGGTGCTCGACGTCGATGTTGTTCACGACGGCCAGGACCGGGCGCAGCTCCAGGAACGAGCGGTCGTACTCGTCGGCCTCGGCGACGAGGAGGTCCCCCTTCCCGAGCCGCGCGTTCGTCCCGATCTGCCGCATCCGCCCGCCGACCACGATCGTCGGGTCGAGGCCGGCGTCGACGAGGACCGCCCCCGCCATCGAGGTCGTGGTCGTCTTGCCGTGGGTCCCGGCGATGGCGACGCCCCTCTTGACCCGCATCACCTCGGCGAGCATCTCGGCCCGCTTGATGACCGGGATGCCGAGGGAGCGGGCCGCCAGGACCTCGGGGTTGTCCTCGGCGACGGCGGAGGAGTAGACGACGACGTCGGCTCCCGCGACGTGCTCGGGCCGGTGGCCCGCCCCGAAGATCGGCACCCCGAGGGAGCGGAGCCGCTCGGTCGTCTCGCTCTCCCGGACGTCCGAGCCGGTCACGGTCAGCCCGACGCTCTTCAGGAGCTCGGCCAGGCCCGACATCCCGATACCGCCGATCCCGACGAAGTGCAGGCGCCTGACGCGGAGGAAGTTCACGCCTCGCCCTCCTTCCGCTCCACCCCGAGGACGACGTCGCAGAGGCGCGCGGCCGCGCCTGGCCGCGCCTTCTCCCGCGCGGCGCGCCCCATCGAGGCCAGCCGCGCCGGGTCGGCGAGGAGGGCCGAGAGGGCCCCGGGGAGCCCCCCGGCGTCCGCCTCGGCCTCCGTGACGACGACGGCCGCCCCGGCGCGCTCCACCTCGCGCGCGTTGGCCTCCTGGTGCCCGTGGGTGGCGGCGGCGAACGGCACGTAGAGCGCCGGCCGGCCGGCCGCCGCGAGCTCGGCCACGGTCATGGCGCCGGCGCGGCAGACGACCAGGTCGGCGGCGGCGACCTGCTCGGCCATGTCGTGGAGGAACTCTCGCGCCGTCCCGGGCGGCAAGCCCATCGCGGCGTAGGCCCGCGCCAGGTCCTCCGGGTCGTGGCCGGCCCCGCGGCGGGCCCTGCCGCACTGGTGGACGAGGTCGAAGTCGCGGCCCTCGGCCCGCAGCCGGGCCACGGCGTGGGGCACGACCCGGTTGAGGAACGCCGAGCCCTGGCTCCCGCCCACGACGAGGAGGCGCAGCCGCCGCGCCTCGGGTCGGTCGTCGAGCGGCGGCACTGAGAAGAAGTCCTCGCGGACCGGGTTGCCGACGACTTCCGCGCCCGGCAGGCGGGAGAGGGCGGCCTCGCTCCCGACGGCGACCCGCGTCGCCACGCGGGAGAGGAGGCGGTTCGTCAGCCCCGGCACGGCGTTCGACTCGTGGACGACGGTCGGGACGCGGCGCGCCCAGGCCGTCGCCACGACCGGGCCAGAGGCGTACCCGCCGACGCCGACGACGGCGCGCGGGCGGTGGCGGGAGAGGAGGCGCCACGAGTCGAGGAGGCCGAGCGGCAGCTGCGCCGCCCCCCGCGCGCGAGACAGGGCCGACGTCCCGACGATCCCCCGGGCCCGGACGAGCTCGAGCGGGTAGCCGGCCCGGGGGACGAGGTCCGTCTCCAGGCCCCGGGCCGTACCGACGAAGACGACGCTCGCGCCGGGCCTGCGGCGCGACAGCTCCCCGGCCAGCGCGAGGGCGGGGAAGACGTGCCCCCCCGTCCCGCCGCCGGCGATCAGGTAGCCGCCCGGGCCCGCGGAGGAGGTCACGTCCGTCACGACGAGTGCTGCGAGAGGTTGAGGAGGATCCCGACCGCGATCAGGTCGGTCCAGAGGGCCGACCCGCCGTACGAGAGGAACGGCAGCGGGATCCCCTTGGTGGGGAGGAGGGAGAGGACGACGGAGACGTTGACGAGGGCCTGGACGACGATCATCACCGACAGCCCGACGCCCAGGAGGCGGCCGAAGGAGTCGGGGGCGTTCTCGGCGGCGCGCAGCCCCCGCGCGAACAGGACGCCGAACAGGCCGAGGACGAAGACGCAGCCGATCAGCCCCAGCTCCTCGCCGACGATGGCGTAGATGAAGTCGGTGTACGGGTAGGGGAGGAAGAAGAGCTTCTGCTTCCCCTGCCCCAGGCCGAGCCCCGTCACCCCGCCCGTGCCGACCGCGATCAGCGACTGGAGCGCCTGGAACCCCTTCCCCAGCGGGTCCGACTCGGGCGAGAGGAACGCCAGGATCCGCTCCCTGCGGTACGACGCCGACCAGACGTAGGCCGACAGGGTCGGGACGAGGAGGAGCGCCGCGCCGAGGAACCAGCGGAGCTTCAGGCCCGCGTAGAAGAGCATGGCGCTCGCCACGACGAGGTACGAGAGCCCCGTCCCGAAGTCGGGCTCGGCCAGGACGAGGCCCGCCAGGAGCCCCAGGAGCCCGGCGACCGGCAGGAGGGTCCTCGTCGGGCTCTCGAGCTCCCCCTCGCGGCGCGACAGCAGGGCGGCCAGAGCAACGACGAGGCCGATCTTGGCGAACTCCGACGGCTGCACCGACATGAGGCCGAGGTCGATCCAGCGCCGCGTCCCGTTGATCGGGGCGCGGAAGAGGACGGCCACGAGCGCCGCGACGAGGACGGCCAGGCCCGCGCCGATCCAGCGCGGGTCGTTCAGCCGGCGGTAGTCGACCGACATCGCCAGGAGGACGAGCCCCGCGCCGAGGAGGACGGCGATCCCCTGCTTGAAGACGAAGAAGTAGGGGTGCGAGGGCCCCCCGGCCGCGGGGAGGAAGATCTGCATCGCCGAGGCGCTGTAGATCATCAGGATCCCGATCCCGACGAGGGCGACGACGGGGACGAAGATCCAGCGGTCGGAAGCGAGCTTGACGGCCACGCTCAGCCCCCCTCCCCGTCCGGCAGGGCGGCGACGAGCGAGGCGAAGACCTCCCCGCGGTGCTCGAAGTTCCGGAACTGGTCGAACGAGGCGCAGGCGGGCGAGAGCAGGACGGCGTCCCCCTCGCGGGCGATGGCGTGGGCCTCCTCGACGGCGCGCTCGAGGGTCCCGACCCAGACGGTGTCCACGTCGGCGGAGAGGGCGTGGACGATGGCGTCCCCCGCGGCGCCGATCGCGAGCACCTTCCGGGCCTTCCGCGCCACGAGCGGCAGGAGCCGCCGGAAGTCGTCCCCCTTGTCCTTCCCCCCGAGGATGAGCAGGACGCGCCCGTCCCCGAACCCCTCGACGCTCTTCAGCGTGGCGTCGACGTTCGTCCCCTTCGAGTCGTCGTACCAGGAGACGCCCGCGAGCGTCCTCACGAGCTGCGTCCGGTGCGGCAGCCCCCGGAACGAGCCGAACGTCCGTTTCACCGACGCCGGGGTGACGCCCAGGGGGAGCGTGGCCGCCAGCGCCGCGAGCGCGTTCTCGACGTTGTGCGCCCCGGGGAGGGAGAGGTCCGCGCGCGTGCCGAGCGCCTGCGCCGGCTTGCCGGGGAGGGCGGCGACGAAGAGGTCGCCCTCCGTCCAGGCCCCCGCCTCCCGCGGCCCCTTCCGCGAGAACTCCAGCCGCCGGGCGCGTGTGAAGACCCTGGCCACGAGCGGGTCGTCCGCGTTGAGGACGGCGACCTGGGCCTCGCGCTGGTTCTCGAAGATGCGCGCCTTGGCCGCCCCGTAGTCGTCCAGCGAGCGGTACCGGTCGAGGTGGTCGGGGGTCAGGTTCAGGTGGACGGCCACGTCCGGGGCGAAGCGGCGCGTCCCCTCCAGCTGGTAGGAGGAGAGCTCGACGACCCAGACCCGCGAGGGGACCGTCTCGCCGCCCGCGGCGGCGTAGGAGATCCAGGGCGTCCCGAAGTTCCCGCACGCGACGGCCGACAGGCCCGCGTCGCACAGGAGCGCGGCCGCCAGCGCCGTCGTCGTCGACTTCCCGTTCGTCCCCGTGATCCCGACGACGAGCCCCGGCAGCAGGCGCGACGCCAGCTCGACCTCCGAGACGACCGGGATCCCGCGGGCGCGGGCCCCGTCCAGGAAGGGCGCCGTCATCGGCACGCCCGGGGAGACGACGACGAGCTGGACGCCGTCGAGGTGGGCGTCGGGGTGCCCCCCGAGCGCGAGGACGAGCCCCTCCCTCGGCGGGACCGGCTCGATCTCCCCTTCGCCCTTGGTGTCGGAGGCGGACACCGCCACGCCGCGGGAGAGGAGGGCTTCGATCGTGGCCCGGCCGGAGCGCGCCAGGCCGAGGACCGCGGCGCGGGAGACGTCGGGGAGGTCGGGGCCGAGGGAGAGGCTCATCGGATCTTGAGGGTGGACAGGGCCAGGAGGGCGAAGAGGATCGCGACGATCCAGAACCGCGTGATCACCTTCGACTCCGCCCAGCCGAGGAGCTCGAAGTGGTGGTGGAGCGGGGCCATCCGGAAGACCCGCTTGCCGGTCGTCTTGAACGAGACGACCTGCACGATGACCGAGACGGCCTCCACGACGAAGAGGCCGCCGACGAGGACGAGGAGCACCTCCTGCTTGATCAGGACGGCGACGGTGCCGAGCGCGGCGCCGAGGGCGAGCGAGCCCGTGTCGCCCATGAAGACCTCGGCCGGGTGCGCGTTGAACCAGAGGAATCCGAGCGAGGCGCCCACGATCGCCGCGCAGAAGACGGCGAGCTCCCCCGCCCCGGGGACGAACGGCAGGAGGAGGTAGCCCGCCACCTTGGCGTGCCCGACGACGTAGGCCAGGATCGCGTACGTCCCGGACGCGATCAGCGTGGCGCCGATGGCCAGGCCGTCGAGCCCGTCCGTGAGGTTGACGGCGTTGGAGGAGCCGACGACGACGACCGCGGCGAACAGGACGTAGAGGAGCCCCAGCTCGAGGTGGAGGTTCTTGAAGAACGGGAAGGCCACCCCGGTCGGGTCGGGCCGCCGGTCGAAGAGGTAGACCGACGCCAGGCCCACGCCGACGCCGACGAGCGTCTGCAGGAGGAGCTTCTGCTTCCCCGAGAGGCCGCGGTTGTGCTGGCGCGAGACCTTCCGCCAGTCGTCGCCGACGCCGATCAGCATGCAGAGGAGCGTGGCGGCCAGCGCGACCCAGACGTACCGGTTCCCGACGTCGGCCCACAGGAGAGTCGGGACGACGACGGAGAGGTTGATCAGGACGCCGCCCATCGTCGGCGTCCCGGCCTTGGACTGGTGCGCCTTCGGCCCCTCCTCCCGGATCGCCTGGCCGATCTGCCGCGAGCGCAGCCAGCGGATCAGGACGGGGCCGAGGAGGACCGACAGGACGAGCGCCATCAGCGCGGCGTTGACCGCGCGGAACGTGATGTACCGGAAGATGTTCAGGGCCGGCCACTGCTCGTGGAGGGGGTAGAGGAACTGGTAGATCACGGCGCGGCCTCCGGCGCGAGGGCGTCGACGAGCCGGTCCAGCCCGACGCCGCGGGAGCCCTTCACGAAGAGGGCGTCGCCCGGCGCGAGGCGCTCCGCGACGGCCGCCTCCGCCGCCTGGGCGTCGGCGACGAAGAGGACCGAGGCGGGCGGCGCGCCCGCGAGGAGGGCCCCGCGCGCCAGCGCCTCGGCGTCGCCCCGCACGGCGACGAGGAGGTCGGCCCGGCGCCCGATCGAGCGCCCGGCCTCCTCGTGCAGCTGGCGGCTCCGCGGCCCCAGCTCCAGCATCTCGCCGACCACCGCCACCTTCCGGCGCTCCCCGGCGGCCGTCTCGAAGGCGGCGAAGGCGGCCGCGAGCGCCACCGGGCTCGAGTTGTAGGAGTCGTCGTAGAGGAGGCCGCCCCGAGGCAGCGCGCGGACCTGTCCCCTGTGGCGCGCCGGCAGGAGGCGCGGCGCGGCCCGTGCCGCGTCCTCCGCGCCGATCCCGAGGGCAGAGGCGGCCGCGGCGGCGGCGAGGAAGTTCGAGACGTTGTGCCGGCCCGGGAGCGGCAGCACCACGCGCGCCGTCTCCCCCCGCAGCCTCAGGACGAACGCCGTCCCGGTCCCCTCCGCGACGAGGTCGGTCGCCGTGGCGTCGAGGTCCGTCCCGCCGGAGAGGCCGTAGCGGAGGACGGGGCCCGTGTGCCGGCCGGCGATCGAGAGCGAGCGCGGGTCGTCGGCGTTGGCGACGAAGACGCTCGAGCGCCCCATCCCCGAGAGGATCTCCGCCTTGGCGGCCTCGATCCCGTCCAGGGAGGCGAACCCGGCGAGGTGGACCGGGGCCACGGCGGTGACGACCCCGACGTCCGGGCGGACCAGCTCGGAGAGGAGCCGGATCTCGCCCGGGGTGGACATCCCCATCTCGGCGACGAGGACCTCGGCGTCCTCGTCCATCCGGGCCACCTCGAGGGGGAGGCCGATCGTGTTGTTCAGGTTCCCGGCCGTCTTGGCCACTCGGTACCGCGTCGAGGCGAGCGCCGCCGTCAGCTCCTTGGTCGTCGTCTTGCCGACGCTCCCGGTGACCCCGACCACCTTCGGCCGGAGCGTGTCCCGGACGTAACGCGCCAGCGCCCTCAGAGCGGCGAGCGTGTCGGGGACCCTCACGAGGGTGGCCCCGGCCGGGACGGACCCGGGCGGCACCGGGCGCGAGACGAGCGCCCCCGGGGCCTTTCCGAGGGCCTGCGCCAGGAAGTCGTGCCCGTCGTGGCGCTCCCCCGCAAGCGCGACGAACAGGTCCCCCTCGGCCACGGAGCGGGAGTCGATCGAGACGCCCGAGAAGAGCGAGACCGGCCCGGCGACCGTCCCGCCGACGACGGCGGCGAGCGTGACGCTGTCGAGCCTCACGCCGGGCTCCCGGCCCCGGCCTCGGCCTCGAGGAGCGCGAGCGCCTCCCGCGCGGCCTTCCGGTCGTCGAAGGGGCGCTTGACGCCGTGGGACTCCTGGTACGTCTCGTGCCCCTTCCCGGCGAGGACGACGACGTCCCCGGGGCGGGCGTGCCGGAGCGCGAACCCGATCGCCTCGCCGCGGTCCACGATCGTCGTGGCGCCCTTGCCCGTGCTCTCGTAGCCCTCCCGGATCTCGGCGAGGATGGCGTGCGGGTCCTCGCTGCGCGGGTTGTCCGACGTCAGGACCGTCTCGTCGGCCAGGAGCGCCGCGATCCGCCCCATGTCGGGGCGCTTGCCGCGGTCCCGGTCTCCGCCGCACCCGAACAGGACGACGACGCGCCCGCCGCGAGCCTGCGCGAGGGGACGGACCGTCTTCAGGACCCCCTCCAGCGCGCCCGGCTTGTGCGCGTAGTCGACGAGGACCGTCAGGCCCAGGGCGTTGGGGACCGCCTCGAGCCGCCCCGGGACGCGCTCGAGAGCCCCGAGCGAGGGCGCGATCGAGGCGGCGGGCAGGCCGAGGGCGAGGCAGGTCGCGGCGGCGGCGAGGAGGTTCTCCGCGTTCGGCCGCCCGAGGAGGGTCGAGACGACCTCGAACGCCTCGCTGGTCTCCTTCCGCTCGACGAAGAGCGTCAGCCCGCTCGCCGACGGCTCCACCTTGCCCGTCACGTCCGCGGGACCGTCCAGCGCGAAGGTGACGAGGGCCGTGGCCGAGAGGCGATCGGCGAGCTGCCGGCCCCACGGGTCGGCGACGTTGACCACCGCCCTGCCGCCGGGCTTGAGCATCGAGAAGAGCCGGGCCTTGGCCTCGAAGTAGTGCGCCAGGTCGTGGTGGAAGTCGAGGTGGTCCCGCGAGAGGTTCAGGAAGACGGCGGCGTCGAAGGCGCAGCCCGCGAGCCGCTCCAGGGCGAGGGCGTGCGAGGAGCACTCCAGCGTGGCGGCCGTCCCGCCGTCGGCCACGAGGGCGGCGAGCATCGCCTGGAGCTCGGTCGCCTCGGGGGTCGTCCGGGCGGCCGAGAGGGCGTCGCCCCCGGCGCCGCGGTAGGCCAGCGTGCCGAAGAGGCCCCGCTTCGGGTGCCGCTCGGCGAGGACCCGGTCGACGAGGGTCACGGTCGTCGTCTTGCCGCTCGTCCCGGTCACGCCGACCATCAGGAGCCGTCCCGCGGGGTCGCCCGCGAGCCGGGCCGACAGGAGCGCCGCCAGTCGCCGCGGCTCGTCCGTCCCCACGTAGGGCACGCCGAGGCCGCCCGGCGCCGGGGGGAGGCCGAGGACCGCGACGGCCCCGCGCGCCACGGCGTCGGCGGCGAACTCCCGGCCGTCGTGCGCCAGGCCCGGGAACGCCGCGAAGAGCGCCCCGGCGCGGGCACGGCGCGAGTCGTGCGTCACGGAGCCGACGTCCGGGTCGCCCGCGCTCCCGCCCATGAGGTGCGGGTGCCCCTCGACCAGGGCCGAGAGCCTCACCGGGACGGCTCCGGCGGCTCGGTGGAGAGCGCCGAGAGGGAAACCGGGGGGTCGAGCGACAGGAGGAGGGCCACCGTCTCCCCCTTCTCGGCGCGGCTCCCCGCCGGCGGGTCCTGGGAGACCACGAAGCCGCTCCCGTGCAGCCGCGCCAGCAGGCCCCGGCGCGAAAGGAGGCGGACCGCGTCGCGCGCCGAGAGGCCGTCGAGGGCCGGCACCGTCCGCTGGAGCGGCTGCTCGAGGGCCTCCTCCAGGGGCTCCGGGGCGGCACGCGGGGGGCCGATCCGGCTCGCGGCGGGGAGGAGGTCCCCCGAGAGGACGGGGGCCAGCGAGCGGGGCGAGAGGTCGGCGGTCAGGACGTTGGGGAGGAGCTGCGAGGGCTCGGGCCGGGCGGCCTCGCGGAGGATCCGGAGCGTCTCCTCCCCGATGGCGGAGAAGACGGGCGCGGCCACGTCGCCGCCGTAGATCTTCCCCCGCGGCTCGTCCACGACGACGGCGATCACGACGCGCGGCGCCTCGGCCGGGGCGAAGCCGATGAACGAGGCGACGAACCGGTCCGGCGAGTACCCCCCGCCGGGGACCGCCTTCTGAGCCGTGCCGGTCTTCCCGGCGACGGTGAAGCCCGGGATCGTCGCGAGCTTGCCGGTCCCCTTCTCGACGACCCGCAGCATCATCTCCTTCACCGTGCGCGCCGTCGTCTCCGAGAGGATCCGCTCGGGGGCCGGGGCGTTCCTGCGCAGGAGCCGCCCGTCGGGGCGGCGCACCTCGGCGACGAGGTGGGGCGCGGGGAGGAGGCCGCCGGAGGCGATCGCCGCGTAGGCGCGCGCCATCTGGAGGACCGTGACCCCCACCTCCTGCCCGAAGGACATCGTCGGCAGCGTCAGCGCGCTCCAGGAGGAGACGTCGCGCAGGAGCCCCGCGGCCTCGCCGTGGAGCTCCACGCCCGTCCTCTGGCCGAAGCCGAAGGCGCGGACGCCCCGGTAGTACGGCACCTTGCCGAGGGAGATCCCGACGTGCGCGATGCCGATGTTGGAGGAGTGGGCGATCACGTCGGAGAGCGGAAGGACCCCCCAGGCGTTCTGGCCGTGCTCGTGGATCGTCGTCCGGCCGATCGTGAGGGTCCCGCCCCCGCAGTCGACGGGGTCGTCGGGGCCGACCATCCCCGCCTCCACGGCGATGGCCGCCGTGATGATCTTGAAGGTCGAGCCCGGCTCGTAGGCGTCCGCGACCGGCCGGCAGCGCCGCTCCTCGGCGTCGGTGCCGCCCCAGTCGTTCGGGTCGAACGTCGGGACCGAGGCCAGGGCGAGGACCTCGCCGGTGCGCGGGTCGAGGACCACGGCCGACGCGCCGCGGGCCCGGTGCTCGGCGACGGCCCTCTGGAGCTCGCGCTCGGCGGCGTGCTGGACGGCGGCGTCGAGGGTCAGGACGAGGGAGACCCCCTCCACCTCCTCGCCGACCTGCGCCCGCGTCCGCCCCCAGCGCCCCGCCGTGGCCACCGAGCGCTGCGCGGCGTCGCGAAGGAGCGTCACGCGCGCGGGCCTTCCGCGGACCTCCTCGTCGAAGCGGTGCTCGAGGCCGGCCAGCCCCTGGTTGTCGGTGCCCGCGTAGCCCAGCACCGGGGCCGCGAGCGTCCCCTCCGGGTACCGCCGGGTCGCCTCCTTCAGGAGGCGGACGCCGGGGACCTTCCGCGACGTCACGCGACGGGCCGTCGCCTCGTCGACCCGCCGGGCCAGCCAGACGAACTCCCGCTCCGGGTCCGACAGCTTCCGCAGCAGCTCGGCCCTGGGGACGCCGAGGACGGCCGAGAGCTCCGCGGCGGTCCGGGACGGGTCGTCGACCTCGGAGGGGATCGCGAAGACGGAGTCGACCTGCGCCGTCACGGCCAGCGGCCGGCCCTCGCGGTCGAGGATGGCGCCCCGCCGGGGCGGCAGCTCCACCGTCCGCTCCTGCTGCCGCCGGGCGCGGCGGACGAACTCCTCGCGCCGCACCACCTGCAGGTCGAAGAGCCGCACGAGGAGGACGAGGATCCAGGCGCCCACGACGCCGAGGAGGACGAACCCCCTCAGGGACGGCCGCCCCCCAGGGCGGGGCATCAGAACCCCTCCGCGGTCGGCGGCGGCGCGGGCGGTCCGACCGGGTCGTCCGGGCGGGCCGGCGGCGGGAGCGCCGCGGGGCGGGGGCCGCCCGGGAGCTCGCCGTCGCGGACGAGGACGACCTGCCCGGGGCGCGGAGGGAGGAGGCCCAGCTTGGCGCGCGCGATCGACTCGACGCGCGCCAGCGAGGAGGCCCGCGCCTTCTCGACCAGGAGCTGCCGCCGGCGCTCGAGGAGGACCTCGCGCTGCTTGTTCAGCCGGCCGATCTGGTAGCCGACCTGGTACGTCTGGACGTTCGCCCAGATCGCCGCGAAGAGGACCGCCAGCGGCGGCAGCGCCGCCACCGTGAAGGCGATCAGCTCCCGCGTCCGCCGCCGGTCGTGCTCCCGGACGAGGAAGACGTTCTCGACGCGGCGGTGGACGACGTACATCTCGGGGTCAGGCGGGGGCCTCAGAGCCCTCCGCCACCCTCTCCACGGCGCGCAGTCGCGCCGAGCGGGCCCGCGGGTTCTCGCCGATCTCGCCCAGGCTCGGGCGGACCGGCTTCTTCGTCACGAGCGCGATCAGCTTCCGCCGAGAGCAGACGCAGGCCGGGAACGACGGGGGGCAGGTGCAGCCCGTGGCGTGCCGCGTGAAGGCGGTCTTGACGATCCGGTCCTCGAGCGAGTGGTAGGAGAGGACCGCCAGGCGCGAGCCGAGCGACAGCCGCGCGATGGCGTCGTCGAGGAACCGCTCGAGCTCTTCCAGCTCGTGGTTCGTCGCGATCCTCAGCGCCTGGAAGACGCGCGTGGCCGGGTCCTTCTTCTCGTGCCGTCCCCCCACCGCGCGGACGACGAGCTCCCTCAGCTCCGAGGTCCTCACGATCGGGGCCTCCTGGCGCTTCCGCACGATCGACCGGGCGATCCGTCCCGCCATCCGTTCCTCCCCGTATTCCCGGAAGACCCGGGCGAGCTCGCCGTCCGACAGGCCGTTCACGAGGTCGGCGGCGGTGGGCCCCGTGCCGCTCATCCGCATGTCGAGCGGCCCGTCGAACCGGAACGAGAACCCGCGCTCCGGCGTGTCCAGCTGGAAAGACGAGACCCCGAGGTCGGCCAGGACGCCGTCGACCCGGAGGATCCCGAGGCGGTCGAGGTGCGAGGCCAGCTCCTCGTGTCGCCCCTCCACGAGGACGGCGCGCTCGCCGAACGGCGCGAGCCGCTCGCGCGCGAGCGCCAGAGCCGCCCCGTCGCGGTCCAGCCCCACGAGCCGGAGCGATGGCGAGGCCCCGAGGAGCGCCTCGGCGTGCCCCCCGAGGCCCAGCGTGGCGTCGACGTAGACCCCGCCGCGCTCCGGCCGGAGGACCTCGAGGACCTCCCGGAGGAGGACGGGGACGTGGGTCGGCCGCTCCACGCAAGCCTCCCGTCAGACGAGGTGGCGCGCGAGCTCGTCGTAGTCCTCTGCGGTGAACGTCGAGCCCTTGAGGGCCGCGAGGTGGCGCTCGCGGTCCACGAGCACGAGGTGGTCGGTCTGGCCGAGGACGAGCGCCTCCCCCTGGATCGCCGCCACGTCGCGGAGGAGCGACGGGACGATCAGCCGTCCCTGGGCGTCCATCCGGGCCACCTGGCCGAAGGTGTTCACGCGCTCGAGGAACTTCGTCCTGGCCCGGTGGACCGCCGGGAGCTGCGCGAGCTTCTCCTCGATCGCGTTCCAGACCGGCATCGGGTAGATCAGGACGTCGGACCCGGAGATGGAGGTGAGGAAGAACTCCGTCCCGTACGTCCCCTCGACGGGGTCCCGGAAGACGGCCGGGACCTTGAACCGGCCCTTGTCGTCCACGGTCGTCTCGGCGGAGCCTCTGAGGCGGTCCATCATGTCGTCCGGGAAAAAAGAGCCTCGGAAGCGGCTTCTCGACCTTGGCTACCCAAGATCTGCCGCTTCCGACCACTTTTTTCCACGCGGAGTATCGACGTCGTCCGCAGATGGCGTCAAGAAGAAACGCCGCTCGGGCCCGGCCTCCCGAGCCGTTTGCTAGTCTCGGCCCTCTCGCCGATGGAACCGACCAAGCCCCAAGACCAAACTCGCGCCTCTCTTGCGCCTCCGCGCGTCGATCCCGACGCGTTCACCCTCGCCGACCGGCCCGAGTCCGTGACCTCCCTCGTCGCGGCTCTCGACTCCCGCCCCGGCGCCGAGGTGGCCCTGGACACGGAGGCCGACTCCCTCCACCACTACTTCGAGAAGGCCTGCCTCCTCCAGCTGGCGTTCGACGGCCGGGCCTGGCTCGTCGACCCGCTCGCGCCCGCGGTCGACCTCGCGCCGCTCCTGTCCCGCCTGTCGGACCGGCCGCTCCTCCTCCACGGCGCCGACTACGACCTGAGGCTCCTGAAGCGCGGCTTCGGGTTCTCGGCCGCGCGGGTCTTCGACACGATGATCGCCGCGCAGCTCCTCGGCGAGCCCCAGATCGGACTGGCCGCGCTCGCGGCCAAGCGGCTCGGCGTGGTCCTGGACAAGTCGAGCCAGCGAGCCGACTGGAGCGAGCGGCCGATCCCGGACCACCGGGCGGCGTACGCGGCGGCCGACGTCCTCCACCTCGCGGCGCTCGCCGCCTCGCTGCGCGCCGACCTGGAGGCGGCCGGACGGCTCGCCTGGCACGCTGAGGAGTGCGAGAGGCTCCTCCTCTCTCCGATGGAGCCGGCCCCGCCCGACCCAGAGAACGACTGGCGCGTGAAGGGGACGAACGCTCTCTCCGACCGCGAGCGGGCCTTCCTCCGCGAGCTCTGGTCCGCGCGCGAGGCCCGCGCCCGGGAGATCGACCGTCCGCCGTTCCGCGTCGCCACGAACGAACGGCTCGTGGAGGCGGCGCGGCTGGCGGCCGCGGGCGAGCGGGACCCCGCGAGGCTGATTCCCTCGGCCCGCGGCCTCCCCCCGGCCTTCGCGCGCGCCGTCGAGTCGGCCGTCGCGAGGGCGGAAGCGCTCGCGCCGGCCGACTGGCCGCGCCGAAAGAGCGGCTCCGTCCGCGACGCCGACCCCGCGCTGGAGGCGGAGGTCCGCAGGCTGAAGGACCGCCGCGACGCCCTGGCGCGGCGCCACGCCCTCGACCCGGGGGTCCTGGCGCCCCGCGCGCTCCTCGTCGTCGCGGCGCGGCTGAAGCTCGAGACCGGCTCGGTGACGGCGGAGGCCCTCGTCGCCGCCGGCGCCTCGCGCTGGCGCGCCGCCCTCCTGGCCCGGGGCTGAGGCGGAAGGGCCGCGCGTCGCCCCGGCGCGCGTCACCGGGCGGGGGGCCGGGGGGCGGGGCTCAGAAGCGGTAGGTCAGGCCGGTGTAGGCGTCCCACTGGAGCAGGTAGTTCGAGTCGTAGTACGTGTAGCAGCCGTACCAGGGGTCGCAGGTGGTGTACCCGCTGGACGTCGCGTTGACGTACACCGGCATGAAGCGGATCCCGAGCCGGGCCCCCAGGGCGTCCGAGAGGCGGAACTTCGCCCCCCCGCCGATGCTCCCCGAGAACCGCGTCATCGTGGAGTACTGCGGTGCCGGCGTGAGGATGGTCACCCCGAAGAGGAGGTCCATGTAGGGGCGGACCTTGGCCCCCTCCCGTCCGAGCAGCCAGAGGCCGCCGAGGTGGATCGTGTCGACGTTGAGGTGCGTCAGCTTCTCGCCGTAGCCGGCGGGGGGCTCCTGCCGGAAGCTCGCCGTCAGCTCGGTGTCCTGGTGGCTCCAGAAGAGCTCGAGGTTGACCGTCCGGAGGAGCGGGAGCTCCAGCGTCAGCCCGAAGCTCAGGGCCTCCGACACGTCCAGGCTCTCGATGTACTCGCTGTAGGCGGTCGAGGCCGTGCCGCCGATGCGGAACCCGGCCGTCGGCGTCACCTCGAAGCCTCGCTCCCTCCTCGGGGCGCGCTCCGGGGGCTGCTCGGACCCGTCCTCCGGCGGCTCCCCCGCGTCGCCCTCCACGGTCGCCCCGGGCGCCGCCTCCTTCGGGACCTCGGGCGCCGGGGGGGTGTAGTAGGCGCGCGCTTCCTCGGCGACGCTGATCACGGCGTCCCGCTTCAGCTTCTCGAGGTACTCGGCGAGCTTCTTCTGGAACTGCGTCTCCTGCTCGCGCTTGAAGATGTCGGCCTTGACCTCGGCGAAGGGCCTGTAGGAGACCGGCGTCTTCTCCAGGACCTTCACGATGTGCCAGCCGTGCCGGGCCGCGACCGGGTCCGACACGCCGCCGACCGGCAGCGAGAAGGCCACCGCCTCCAGCTCCGGGACCAGCTCGCCCCGGGCGACGACCCCGAGGTCGCCCCCCTTCTCCCGGGTCGTCCCGTCGGAGTAGAGGCCGACGGCGACGTCCCACTTCATGCCGCCCGCGAGCTTCTCCGACGCCTCCTTGGCCCGCCGCTCGGCCGAGGCGCCGTCCCCGGAGCGGGAGACGAGGATCTCCGCGATGTGGACCTTCTCGGGGATCCGCCAGGTCTCCTTCTCGTTCTCGTAGATCAGCCTCAGCGCGTCGTCGGAGAGGTCGACCTTGCTGTTGACCTCGCGCCCGACGACCCGCTGGACGGTCAGCGTCCGCTTCAGCTGCTCGCGGAGCCGCTCCGGCGTCAGGCCGCTGGCGGCCAGCGCCTGCTGGAACTGCTCCTCGGTCGTGACGTTGTTGGCCTCCTTGAGCCGGTTGACCTGCTCCTCCACCTCCGCGTCCGACGTGACGAGGTCGAGGTCGCGCGCACGGTCCTCCAGGAGCGCCTCGTTGACGAGCTCGCCCAGGACCGCCTTCTTCAGCTGCTCCAGGCGCTCCCCCTCGACCCGGCCCCCGGTCTCCACCACGGCCGCCTGGACCCGGGCGTCGAACTGGCTCTGGGTGACGACGCGCGTGTTGACGTGGACGAGGATCCGCTCGACGAGCGTGCCGCCGGCGAGGGGCCCCGGGACGAGGAGCAGGGCGAGGGCGAGGCGGGTCCCGCGGCGTGAGGGACGGCAGAGGAGGCGCACCACGCGGCGGAGTGTAGCGAAAGGCGTGCCGGGGCCTCAGCGGCGCTCGCCGTGCCGCGGGAGCGCGCCGACGTAGGGGAACGGCAGGTGGTCCTCGACGACGACGAGGGGGTGCCGCCGGGCGGACTCGGCCATCAGCTCGGCGACGGCCGCGCTGCTTAGCTCCTCGGCCAGAGTCAGCCTCAGGCCGGGGGCCGCCTCCTCGAACGGCACGACCCTCGTGTCGGCCCGGTCCTCGACGCGGAAGACGTGGAAGCCGTGCGGCGCGGGGAGCGGGGGCGTCGTCCCCCCGGCGGGCAGGCCCCAGACGGGCTTCTCGAACTCGGCCGGGAGGTCCTCCCGGGAGAGCCAGCCCAGCCCCCCGCCGGAGGCGGCGTTCGGCGCCAGCGAGAGCGTCCGCGAGACGGTGAGCCACGGCGTCCCCTTCTCGAGGAGCTTCCGGGCCTCGTCGGCCTTCTCCTTGGTCGGCACGATCAGCTGCGAGAGGCGGACGAGGGGGGGGCGCTTCCAGCGGTCGGCGTGGGCCTCGTACTCCTTCCTCAGGTCGGCCTCCCCGATCTCGTGAAGCCTCGCGCGCCGGTTGATCAGGTCCCTGCGGCGCTCCTCGGCGTTCGTCCCCTTCGCGGGAGGGACCGCGTCCTCGACGGCCCTCTCGAGGAGGAGCTCCTCGAGGTACTGGTCGAGGAGGCTCGAGGCCACGCGCGGCGAGACGGCCTTCGGCTCCTCGCGCGTGGCCTGCCGGACGTAGGCCGCGTAGTCCGAGAGCTCCACCGGGCGGTCCCCGACGAGCGCGACCACGGAGGCGCGGGACGCGGCGCGGGGCCCCTTCCGGGCGCAGGCGGGGAGGAGCGCGACGAGGAACGCGAGGCCGACGAGGACCGCGCGGCGGCCGGCTGCGGGGCCTCTCACGAGGCGGCCCCTCCGTCGAACGACAGGAGCGGGTCGGCGGGGAGGGCGCCGGGCCGCGCCAGCGCCGCCAGGACCCGCGCGGCCGCCCCCGGCACCTCGCGGGCGTCCGGGGCGAGGCCCGCGAAGGCCCCGGGCCAGCGGAAGGCGTCGGGGCCGGCCGCGGAGAGCCTCCCCTGCCGGAGCGCGTCGAGGACCTTCCCGGGGTCGATCCGGTGGTCCTTCTCGAGCGTGGCGTGCAGCTCCGCCCCGCGCCGCTGCAGGACCTTCACGCCAAGGTCGCGGGCCAGGAGGCGCAGCCGCGCCACGTCGAGCAGGCGCGAAAGCTCCGGCGGCGGCGTGCCGTACCGGTCCGAGGCCTCGCGCCAGAGGCGCGCGAGCCCCCCGGCGTCCTCGGCCGCGGCGACCCGCTTGTAGAGCGCCATCCGGAGGTTCTCCTCGGACACCCAGGAGGCGGGGAGGCCGAGCGGCAGGCCGAGCTGGATCGTCACCTCGCGCGTCTCGGGGAGGGGCTCGCCCTTCGCCTCGGCGATGGCCTCCTCCAGGAGCTTGACGTACGTCTCGAAGCCGACCGCCTCGATGTGGCCGGACTGCTCGCCTCCGAGGATGTTCCCGGCGCCGCGGATCTCCAGGTCCTTGGCCGCGATCCGGAAGCCCGCGCCCAGGTCCGAGAACTCCTGGATCGCCTTCAGCCTCAGCCGCGCGTCGTCCGAGAGCGGCACGCCGGGCGGCACGAGGAGGTAGCAGAACGCCGGCTTGTCGCTCCGGCCCACCCGCCCGCGCAGCTGGTAGAGCTGGGCGAGGCCGTACCGGTCGGCCCGGTCGATCAGCATCGTGTTGGCCGACGGGATGTCGAGGCCGTTTTCCACGATCGTCGTGGCCAGGAGGAGGTCCGCCGCCCGCGTCGTGAACGCGCGCATCGCCCGCTCCAGCTCCAGCTCCGTCATCTGCCCGTGGGCGACGGCGATCCGCGCCTCGGGGACGAGCCGCGAGAGCTCCTCGCGCCACGCCCCGAGCCCCTCCACGCGGTTGTGGACGAAGTAGACCTGCCCCCCGCGGTCCAGCTCGGCCTTCACCGAGTCGCGGATCAGCGCGTCCCCCTGCGGGACGACCTGTGTCGCGACGGCCAGCCGGTCCTTCGGGGGCGTCTCGATGACCGAGAGGTCGCGGATCCCGGCGAGGGAGAGGTTCAGCGTCCTGGGGATCGGCGTCGCCGACATCGCCAGGACGTCGACCGAGGCGCGCCACTCCTTGATCCGCTCCTTCTGCGCCACGCCGAAGCGCTGCTCCTCGTCCACGACGAGGAGGCCGAGGTCCTTGAACCTCACGTCCTTCGACAGGAGCCGGTGCGTGGCGACGACGACGTCGAGCGTCCCCTCGGCCAGCCGGCGCAGGACCTCCTTCCTCTCCTCGGGCGGGCGGAAGCGGGAGAGGAGGTCGATCGTGACCGGGAACGCCGCGAAGCGGCGCTTGAGCGTCCGGAAGTGCTGGTCGGCCAGGATCGTCGTCGGGCAGAGGAGGGCCGTCTGCTTTCCGTCCAGGACCGCCTTGAAGATCGCCCGCATGGCGACCTCGGTCTTCCCGTACCCCACGTCGCCGCAGAGGAGGCGGTCCATCGGCTTCTCCGCCTCCATGTCGCGCTTGACGTCCTTGATCGCGGCCAGCTGGTCGGGCGTCTCGGTGTACTCGAAGGCGTCCTCGAACTCCTTCTGCCAGGGCGAGTCCTTCGAGAAGGCGTGCCCGGGGCTCGACGCGCGGCGGGCGTAGAGGGCGAGAAGCTGGTCGGCGATGTCCTTGACGGCCTTCTTCACCGACGCCTTGCGGCGCGCCCACCCCGCGCCGCCCAGCCGGTCGAGCGGCGGGGCCGGGCCGTCGCCCGCGCTCTGGTACTTCTGGATCAGGTCGAGCCGCTCGACCGGGACGAGGAGCTTGGCCTCCCCGGCGTACCGGAGGTCGACCATCTCGCGCGCCACCCCGCCGTCCGCGATCGAGACGAGGCCCGCGAACCGGCCGAGGCCGTAGTCGCGGTGGACGACGACGTCCCCGGGCTTCAGGTCGCGCAGGTCCGAGAGGAACGCCTCCGAGGCGGCCTTCCGCCTCGGCGCGGCCGTGACGCGCGGGGCGCCGAAGAGGTCCGTGGCCGTCAGGAGGAGGAGGCCGGCCGCGCGGAAGAGGAACCCGTTCGCGGGCCCGCCGTCCACGAGCCGGCAGGAGCCGGGGACGACCGGCGGCGCGGCGCCCTCTCCCGGCTCCCCTTCCCGCGGGGCCGAGAGGTGGTCGACCTCGTACTCGGCGAGGAGGCGCTCGACGTGCTCGCGCTCTCCGCGCGAGCCCGCCGCCAGGACCACCGCCAGCCCGTCGCGGCGGAGCCGGGCGATCTCCTTCGGGACCTCCGGCAGCCGGTCCTCGAAGGACGTCGCGCTCTCGGCCCCCAGCGCCAGGACGTCGCCCGAGGGGACCGCGGGCGACAGGGCCAGGAGCGTCTGCTCGCGGAGGGAGTCGGCCAGCCGGTCGGGGTCGCCCGCGAGGCGGAACGGGTCGGGGACGACCTTGCCCCCCTTGCGGGCCTTCTCGAAGTCGAGGAGGAGGAGGTCCGAGGCTCGGGACAGCTCCTCGGCGACGGCGTCGGGGTCGTCCACGGCCAGGGCGAAGCTCCGGGCGTGGTCCAGGACGTGGACCGGGCCGGCCCCGTCCGAGAGGAGCGGGAGGAGCTCCTCGAGCCCGTCGTTCTTCCGCGGGAGCGAGAGGTCCCGCGGGAGCGGCGGCTCGTCGTCGGCCGTCCGGTAGCCCGAGAGGACGCGGAGCGCCGCCTCCCGTGTCGCGACGGTGTCGGGGCTCGCGGCCATCGGGGGGAGGAGGACCTCGTCGAGCGTCTCGGTGGAACGCTGCGTGTCCGGGTCGAACCTCCGCACCGAGGCCACCGTCTCGAAGTCGAGCTCGATCCTCACCGGCTCGGCGAGGTGCGGCGGGAAGACGTCGAGGAGGCCGCCGCGGACGGCGACGTCCCCGGTCTCGGCGACGAGGTCCGAGCGCGAATACCCCTCGGCCAGGAGGGCGTCGACGAGGCGACCCGGGTGGAGCTCGTCCCCTCTCCTGACCCGGAGCGTCCGGGCCCGGAACGACTCGGCGCTCGGCAGGATCCGGAGGAGGGCGCGGGCCGGGACGACGAGGAGGTCGATCTCGCCGGCCACGAGCCGTGCGAGCGTCCCGAACTCGTCCCGGCGCACCTTCAGCGACGGGGCGATCCCCTGGTACGGCGTTAGCGTCGGGGCGGGGAAGAACCCGACCCGGGAGGCCCCGAGGACGGAGGAGGCGTCGCGCGCGAAGGCCTGCGCTTCCCGCTCGTGGGCGAAGACGACGGCCCACTTCAGGCCGAGCCGGGCGGCCGCGGCGGCCAGGAGGTACGGCTGAAGCCCCGGGGGGGCGCCGACGAGCGACACGATCCCCGTCGACGTCCCGAGGATCCCGGCCTCGAGGCGCCCGCAAAGCCGCTCCGCGGGCGGGGCCGCGGCGACCTTCAGGAGGACGGGGTCGCTCCGCCCCGGCACGGGGGGATTATGGACGGGAGTGCCGACGCCTACGCCACCGGTGCGGCCTCCGTCCCTCAGGCTCCAGCTCGCGGACCTTGCCGGCGCCGCATCCGCCCTGCGGATCGGCAGTCCCCGGGGCCGTCGTCCCGGCCGGCGAGCGCACGAACGCTCCTAGTCCGGAATGGAGAGCATCCACTTCCAGGCGGGCTCCACCTCGACGCCCGGAACGCGGAAGAGATGGTCGGTCGTCATCACGAGGAGCCGGCGTCGAGCGCGCGGGAATTCCTTCGCCGCAGCCTCGAGGGCCCGCGTCTCGCGTTCGCACGTCGACTCCGCCGACGGGTCGGCGCAGACCTGGATCAGCTCCTCGCGCCCCCCGTAGCTCCTCGTGTGGAAGTCGACCTCGAGCCCCCCCTCGGTCCTCACGTACCCCACCTCCGCGTCCCGCCGCTGGAGCTCGTTGAAGACCGCGGTCTCGAGGGCATGGCCCGCCTGTGCTCGCCCGCTCGCGTCGAACGCCTCGACGAGCCCCGGGTCGGCCGGGTAGACCTTGCGCGGGTTCGAGTTTCTCCGCCTCTCCGACTCCGTCGAGAGCGGCACGGTGGAGAGGAGGAACGCGTCGACGAGATACCCGACCATCGCGTGGACCTGGTCCTTCGCTACCCCGTGCCCTTGCGCCTTCAGGTCGAGGTGGAACCGGTGGACGCTGAACGCCCCGGCCGGGTTCCTGAGGCACTGGCGCACCAGCCACCGGAGCGCCGCGACCTGCGTCACGGCCCACCGCTCGACGACGTCCCGGAACACGACCGTGTCGACGTAGCCCTGGAGCAGCGGCACCCTCGCGGCCGGCGGGAGCCCCTGCGCCTCCGGGAAGCCTCCCTCACGGAGATACTCGCGGAACCGTTTCTCCACGCGCGAGCGGACCGCGGAGGTGAAGCGGGCCGGGTCCGAGGGAGGCTCTTCGCCACGGAACCGGAGGAACTCCCGGAAGCCGAAGGGGCGAAGGACCGTCTCCATTCCCCGGCCGCGCAGCGACGTGTGGACCTCGCGCGAGAGCATCCGCGACGACGAGCCCGAGACGACGATCTCGACCTGCTCGGAGTCGATGACCCTGCGGACGAACCTCTCCCATCCCGGCACGAGCTGGATCTCGTCGAGGAACCAGTACGCCGTCTCCTCGCGGCGAAGCTCCGGGAACCTCCGGAAGTACTCCTCGAGCAGGAGCGAGAGCTGCTTCACGTCGACGCCGCCGAGCCGGTCGTCGTCGAAGCTCACGTAGAGAGAGCGCTCGGCCGGCGCCGTCTTGCGGCGGTCGGCGAGGAGCTGCCTGAGGAACGTCGTCTTGCCGGCCCGCCGCATCCCGGTGACGGCATGGACCTTCCCCTTCACCGGCGGCAGGGTCGCGTCGCGGAGCGTCATCGAGGCGGTGCCCCGGTCCGCAAACGTCTCGTTCAGCTTCTCGACCAGCACGGGATGGAGCCCGAGCGCTCGGCTCAACGTCTCGTCCTCCTGTCCTTTCCGAAAGGACACCTTGCCACCATTCTATACTTCCCTGAAGGTCACCTACGCGTCCGCGAAGAGCCGGGACGTTCAGACGGCGCTCGTGGAGAGGCTCGCGGTCGCACCGAGCCGGCGCAAGGGGACGACCGAGCCCTTCACGCGGCGATCCAGGCCCATTCACCGCGATGGGAGGGGTCCAGCAGAGCCTCAGAACGCGGCGCGGAGGGTGACCAGGACCTCGTCGGGGTGGAGAGTCCCCCTCGCGGTTTTCATGTCGTGCCGGGCGTACTCGGCCGTCAGGTCGATGCCGCGGACGATCCCGAGGCGGAAGCCGAAGTCGATCTTGGTCCAGTCCCACGTGAACGAGGGGGCGACGAAGCCGGGGCGCTCGAACTCGTTGTCGATGAACGAGTACCTCACCACCGGCTGGATCCAGTTGATCACCGGCGTCTCGCCCGACAGGAAGAGCCCGTTCAGCGGGATCCGGTAGGCCACCTCGCCGTCGATCCCCCAGCGGACGAGGCCGGCCATCTCCTGCCTCACGAACTGCCCGAAGAGCTGGAGGCCGGACTGGCGGAACTCGAGGTTGGCGCCGTACTCCATCTTCTCGTTCCCCTCGATGGGGAGGCTCACGCCCGGGTCGAAGCCCCGGAGGAGGTCCAGGTCCCCCGAGTAGAACGTCCCGTGGATGGAGACGTGCTCCGCCATGTTCCGCTTGAAGTAGTAGCCGAGGAGGTCGATGCCGTCGCGCTTCTCCTCCCCCCAGTTGAACCTCACGCCGAGACCGCCGCCTCCCTGCCACTTCCCGGTGGAGTTCACGTCGCCGGGCTTGGCGTCGTAGAGGATCGGGAACCCGGAGTTGTAGACGACGGGGACGGTGCTCCCGACCGTCCGCTCGGGGGTGCCGTTGTCGCCGGCGAGGACGTTCGGGTCTCGCATGAAGACCGGGTTCCCGGCCGCGACCGAGGCGCGCCAGTAGACGTTCTTCCCGAACGAGCCGCCCGCCTCGGCGCCGACCTCCTCCCACCGGCCGACGGCCGTCCCCCAGAGCCCGTACGTCTCCAGGCGCCGGTTGACCTGCTTGGTGAAGCGGGGGGCCATGCCGAGCTGGAGGTAGACGCTCGTCCCGGGGATCGGCCTGAGGACGTCGTGCTTCTTCCCGAACCGCACCCACGCCTCGCGCAGGGCCACCCGCGAGTCGGAGGACGTCGGGTTCCGCATGTACAGGCCGATGACGTGGACCTCGGCCTTGGCGGAGATGTCCGGCGTGACGTCGGCCTCGGCGATCAGGGCGACGTTCGAGACCTCGGCGCTCTGTCCCGGGTCGACCGTCCGCATCTCGAGCGGCCCCCCGGCGCCGATCGGCACGTAGACGAAGCTGACGTCCTTGCTGCTCCGGAAGTTGGTCTTCAGCTCCACCTTGAGCCGGAGCTTCCCGTCGAAGGCGCCGAGCCCCCCGCCGGGGAGCGCCGAGTCGGCGCTCTGGGCCGCCGCGGGGGCGGCGGACGACGTCAGGAGAAGAAACGCGACAAGGGCCGTGCGGCGGCTCATCTCCGGCAACCTCCTCAGGTTGGGCGGATCTTACCGCTTTTTCTGAGACGTCGTCTCCGCGACGGCGGCCGGACCCTCGCCCGCCCGGAAGACGAGGGGCAGCGAGCGGAGGAGCGTCGAGGGCTTCGGCAGGAGGAGTCCCGCCCGGGCCACCCAGGCCGCGTGCTCGGGGTAGCGCGACATCGAGCGCTCCTTGGCGAGCATGTTCGGAAGGAAGATCCCGACCCAGACGACGGCGCACGCGGCCCACGGGAGCCAGTGCTGGGCGAGCAGGTTGAAGGCCGAGTAGATCAGGATCTCGCCGAGGTAGTTCGGGTTGCGCGTGGCGCTGAAGAGCCCCGTCGTGATCAGCTGCCGCGGCCTCTGGTGGGCCAGGACGAAATGCTTCTGCGCGTCGGCCACGAAGTGGAGGAACGAGCCGATGGCGAAGCAGAGGACCGCGGCGAAGGCGATCCCGTCCGGGAGCGTCGACGTCGTCCCCCAGCCGCCGGGGACGAGCGTCCCGAGCGGCGTGAGCATGACGAGCGGGGCGAGGTAGTAGAGGCCGAGGGGGAAGACGAAGATGGCGATCGCCGAGGAGATCGAGCAGGGGCTTCGCCAGCTCGGGTCGGGGAAGGCGACGTCCTTGACCAGCCAGAGGAGCCCGTACGCGCCGTGGAGGGCGAGGTAGAGGAGGGCCGCGAGCGAGAAGTCGCCCGACGCGAGCATCAGCGCCAGGACGACCAGCCCGATCGTGGTCTTGTGGAGGTTGATCGGGACTCGGGGGGTCGTCCTTCCCGCCCCGCCGGGGATCCGGTGGAGGACCCAGTCGTTGAGCTCCCAGACCCTGGCCGCGAGACCCTCCCGGGCCCCTCCGCCGGCCCCGCGCGCAGATCGGGCCTCTTCCGCCATCTCTGCGTCCTCCTTCCCCTCGGCGTGTGGCGGGAGTCTACGCGGAGAGGGCCCGGCCGGAGTCGATCCGCCGGGCCGCTCGCTCCTCGGCTCTACGACAGCGCTTCGGCAGCTCTTCGGAAGCTCTACGGCAGCTCCACGGCCGAACGGCCCCCCTCGGTGACCGCCACGGCCTTGGCGGCCCCTCCTTCCACCGCGAACGTGTACGCCCCGGGGGCGACGTTCTCGAGGTGCCGCTGCGAGGTCCCCGCGAGCGGGATCCACCCCTCGACCGAGTAGGCGTTCAGCGTGTACGGCGCGCCGGAGGCGCTGACGAGCCTCCCCCGCGCGTTCGGGAGCGCCCGCGTCTCGGGGCCGACGAGGACGTCGACGCTGCCGCCCGGCGTCAGGAGGACCGTCACGAGCGGCTGCGGGGCCGCCACCCCCTCGATCGTCCGCGGGGCGTACCCGCTGGCGTCGACGAAGAGCGTGTACCGCCCGGGCTTCAGCGACGGCACCTCGCCCCGGCCGTCGGAGTCGAGCGGGACCGTCCCGCTGAAGACGGTCGAGCGCGACCCGTCCGTCGCCCGGACGAGGACGCTCCGGAGCGGGACGCCGTAGAGCCCGTCCTTGACCTCGATGCCGATCCCCTCGCCCCGCTTCAGCTCGACGAGGACGTCCTCGCCGTCCTCCGACGGGACGACGTTCCTCTTCTCGAACTCGAACCCGGCCTTCCTCGCCGTGAGCGTGTAGCTCTTCGGCTCCAGGTCGTTCAGCGCGAATCGGCCGTTGCTGTCGGTCGAGGCGCCGAACCGGATCGGCCCCGCCGGGGCGCCGCCCGCGGCTTCCAGCTCCACCGAGGCGTCGGCCAGCGGCCGCCGCGACCCCGACTCGACGACCGTCCCCGTCAGGCGCGCCGTCGGGATGAGGACGTCGTGCGTCGTGTCGCCCGAGACCTCGACGGTGTCGCTCTTCGGGCCGAAGGAGCCCGACATCCCGGGGGCCACGACGAGGTTGTACGTCCCGTCCTCCAGCCCCTCGATCCGGTAGATCCCGTTCTCGTCGGTCCGGCCCGTCCCCGAGCGCCCTCCGCCGCGGCGGTTCGCCAGGACCACCGCGTCGGACACGGGGGCCGAGGCGCGCGTGACCTGGCCCGACAGCGTCGCCCGGCTCTCGAAGACGATCTCGGCGGGGACCTCGCCGCCCCCCTCGGGGACGCTCACCTCGGCCGAGGCTGTCTTCGTCCCCGAGCGGAAGTCCCCGGCGGTGGCCTGGAGCCTCACCCTGCCGGCGGGTGCCCCCTCGATCCGGAAGCTCCCGGAGGAGTCGGTCCGGGCGCGCTCGCCCCACGCCTCGCTCCCCGCGGTCACGGTGACCCCCGCGAGCTCTTCCGGCGCGAGCCCGCGGACGACACCGGCGATCGTCGCGCCGGAGGAGACCGTGAGGGTGACGTCCTCCCGAGCCTCACCGGCCTGGAGGACGACGTCGACCGGGCTGGAGTTGGAGCCTCGCTTCTGGGCCACGAGTGTGTACCGGCCGGCGGCGAGGTGGTCGAACCGGAAGCGCCCGCTGGCGTCGGTCGTCATCTGCGGGCCGCCCCCCAGCATCCGGCCCAGGCTCCCTTCCCCGGTCGTGACGAACGAGACGTCCACGTCCGCAACCGGACGCCGCGCGTCCGAGACGACGACGCCCGCGATCACCCCTCCCGTCGAGAGGCGGATCTCGGCGTTGCCGCCCCGGTCGGTGACCTCCACGGTCTGGCTCTCCTCGGCGTAGTCGGGGTGGGTCGCCGTCAGCTTGTACGTCCCCGGCGCCACGCCCTCGATCGCGAATCGCCCGTCGGCGTCGGTCGTGATCTCTCCTTCCTCCGTCAGGGCCGGGATCGGGAGCCGCGCGTCCCCCTCGCCCGAAGTCTGCTTCGAGACGCTCGCGCCCGGGATCGCCCGGCCGGAGCGGGCGTCGGTGACGCGCCCGGAGAGGACCGCGCCCTTGGCCAGCTTCACCTCGACCCCCTCGCGGACGCTCCCCTCCTCGACGACGACCGATCCGACGCGCCCGGCCTGGTACCCCTTCGCCTTCACCGAGACCTGCCAGGTTCCGGGAGGGACGTCCTCGAGGAGGAAGCTGCCGTCCTCGCTCTCCACGCGCTTGCCCGTCCCGCTGCCGCCGCGCGGACCGCCGCGGGCGACCATCCGGACGACCATCCCGCCGCGGGCTCCCGGGCGGTCCGGCTCGTAGGAGACCTCGAACTCCGTCACGGGGCTACCGGACTCGGCGTCCAGGACGGTCCCCTTCACCCCGCCGCCCCCGGGCACCACGATCTCGACCCCCTCGGACGGCGCCGGGACGCCCTTCTTCTCCGGGCCGGGGCCGACGGGCCGGAACGTGACCAGGTCGTACGACTCCCCGGCCCTCAGGCCGTCGAGGGCGAAGAAGCCGTCGGGACCCGTCGGCTCCTCGGCGAATCCGCGCGGGTCCATCCGCCCGCCCCTGGCACTGGCGCCCACCCGCAGACCCGCGACCCCTTCCCCGGCCTTCGTCACGACGCGCCCGGTGATCGACGCCCCCGGCCCGAGGACGATGGCGAGGGGCTCGCTCCCTTCGCCCACCTTCACCCCGTCACGGACCTCGGTCGCGTACCCGGGCTTGCGGACCCGGACGGTGTACTCGCCCGGACCCAGTCCACGGATCTCGAACCGGCCGTCGGCGCCGGACGTGGCCGACGGGGGGCCCGGCGAGCCGTCCGCGACGTTGAGGGTCAGACGCTGCCCGCCGCGCGCCGCGTCGAAGCTCCGCCCGCGCATCGCCTCGAGCTCGGCCCCGGGGACGGGGTTCTCCCCCTGGTCCACGACCTGCCCCGTGACGACGAGGCCGCGGCGCAGGGTCACCGCGACCCCCTGCCTCGTCCCTCCCGGCAGGAGCGACAGGCCCTCGACCGAGCCGTTCTGGTACTCCGGGTGGGCGACGAGGAGGCGCTGCCCGTCGCCCGGCGAGAGGCGGCTGGCGACGAACGTGCCGTCCGGACGGGTCCGGAACGCCGGCGGCCCCTCGCTCCGGAGGCTCCGGAGGAAGGCCGCGACGCCGCCCTGCCTGCCCGCCAGGACCCGCCCCGCGGCCCCGGCCACCGGCGCGCCGTCCTCGTCCACGACCCGCCCCGCCAGCGTGGCGCCCAGGACGAGCGGCAGGTCGACGCGGGCCGTCTCTCCCTTCGCCACCTCGACCTCGCCCTTGCGGAACGGGACGTGCCGGCGCTCGTCGGCCACGAGCCGGTACGCCCCGGGGCGAAGCGGCCGGAGCCGGTACTTCCCGTCCGGGCCCGTCCGCGTCACGAGGGTGCCCGCCTCGCCGTCCACGCGCACCTTCACCCGCGGGACCGCGGCCAGGGTCTTCGCGTTCACCGCCCTCCCCTCGATCCCCGAGGCCGGCGACAGGACGACCTCCGCGGCCTTCCCTTCGGCCAGGGGAAGGGTGACGGGGACCTCGGCCAGACCCTCCAGGTCGGCGTTCGCGACGAGCCGGACCTTTCCCCCCGGCGCGTCGGGGATCGAGAAGCTGCCGTCCTCCTTCGCCTCGACCCAGCCGGTCGTCCCGCTCCCTTCGACCCGGACGAGGGCTCCCGGGGCGCCCCCCTTGCGGCCCGGCCGGAGGACCCGCCCCGTCACCGTGGCGCCGGCGACAAGCGCGAGCGGGCGGTGGAGGGCGCCAGGCCGGACACCTGTCCGGGAGAGGGGCGCGAGCCCCTTCGCCTCGATCGTGAGGCGGTTCGGCCCGGGGCCCGCCGCGTCGAACCGGAACGTCCCGTCCCCTCCCGCGGTGACGCGGACGGGGAGGAGGTTGCTCCCGGCGGCGTCGGCCTCGCGCGGCCGGCGGGCGGGGTGAAGCGTGACGACCGCGCCCGGGACCGGCTCGCCGGACGGGCCGACGACCTTTCCCGCCAGGGCCCGTCCCGTGACGAGCGGCACCTCGCCGACGTCCTCGGCCTCGGCGGTCGAGTAGACCTCGAGCGACCGGGACGGGATCGTCCCGGCTCCCCGCGTCTCCAGAGCCACGTCCCTCGCCTTCCCCGGCTCGGACGGCAGCGCCAGGACGAACGCGCCGTCGGGTCCCGTCGTCCCCTCGACGAGAGGGGCGGGCGCTGCCTGGCCGCGGGCCTGCCGCCGCGCGGCCTCGTGCGGCGTCTCGTGCGGGACCGCAGCGACGGTGACGCCGGCTGCCGGCTTTCCCCCGTCCAGGACGAGGCGCCCGCGGAGCTCTCCGGCGGAAGCGCCGGAGGAGGCGCCGAGGGAGACGAGGAGGAGAGGGAGGGCGAGGGAGGTCGTCGGGGCGGTGAGACGTCGCAAGGTCAGGTCCTCCGGGCGGCGATCGTGCAAGCCAGGGGCCACGAGCACAAGGGCGCGGATCCTCCGTTGGACGCGCGTGGCCGGAGGCGGTTGACCCGGTCGCTCCCGAAATCGGGATCCGGTGCCCCGATCCCGGGAAGGGCGTGGCATCGTCCGCCCGTGCCCGAGTCGACCTACGAAGCGCCCGGCGGAAGCCTCCTCGTCGAGGCCGGCGAGGCGGTCCAGGACCTTGCCGGGCGCCTCTTCGCCCGCCGCCTCTCGCCGGACGGGCCGCCGGCGGCGCGCGTGGAGATCGCGACGGACGAGGGGGCCGGACCCTGCCCGGAGCCCCCGGCCGTCGAGCGCCTCGTCCGCTGGGAGGTGGAGGGGGACCGCGTGTCGTGCTGGGCCGGGTCGCACGTCGCCTTGTCGGCCGACCGCTTCCGCCTCCTGGCCCGGGGACGGGTCTCGGGCTCTCTGCTCTCGGCGGAGCCGTCGCTCTGCGCGCGCCTCCTCCTCGAGACCCCGGCCGCGCACTTCGCGACGGCCACCTGCCAGGTCCTCCACGCCGGGGCCGTCGCGGGCCGCTCCGGGGCCGTCGTCCTCCGCGGAGCCTCCGGGGCGGGGAAGTCGACTCTCGTCGCGGCCCTCTACCGCTCTGGGCTCCGCGTCCTGGCCGACGAGAGCCTCCTCGTCTCCCGCGCCGACCCGGACCTCCTCTTCGCCGCCGTCCGCGACCTGACCGTGAGGCCCGACACGGCCGACCTCCTCGGCCTCGGCTCCGCGGCCCGGCCGGCCTTCTCGGGCGGCGAGGAGAAGCTGCGGCTGGACCTCTTCCCCGCCTCCTCGCCCGCGGACCGGACCGCCCGGCGCCGGGCGACCGTCCTCCTCGGCCCGCGCGAGCCGGGCCCGGCGCGCCTCCTCCCGCTCGACGGGCCGGAGTTCCTCTCGCTCTTCGGCGCCGGCGCGGTCTCGCAGGAGACCTCCTGGGGCGGCGACCCGGGGCCGGTCGCGAAGGCCTGGGCCCGGCGCGAGACCTACCGCCTCCTCGGCGCGAGCGACCTGGTCGGGGCGGTGGCTCTGGTGACCTCCCTCACAGGCTGACCTCCCGGCGGGCGGAGTTCCTATACTCCAGCATCGCGATGTCGTCTCAGCGGCGGGTCCTCCTGGCCCACTCCTACTTCCTGGCCTACGACCCGAAGCAGGTCCGGAAGATGAGGCCCTATCCGCCGCTCGCGACCCTCATCACCGCCTCGCTCCTCCGGAAGGCCGGCTGGGAGGTCTCCCTCTTCGACGCGATGCTCTCGAAGGGCGAGGAGGAGTTCGCCGCGCTCGTGGAGTCGGAGCGTCCGGCGCTCGTCGGGATCCTGGAGGACAACTTCAACTTCCTGACGAAGATGTGCACGGTGCGGATGCGCGAGGCGGCCCTCCGGATGATCGGCGACGCCAAGCGCGCCGGGGCTCTCGTGGCGGTGAACGGCTCGGACGCCGCCGACCGCCCCGAGCTCTACCTCGGGGCCGGGGCCGACGCGGTCGTCCTGGGCGAGGCCGAGGAGACCTTCCTCGAGCTGGCCGAGGCCTGGAGCCGCGACCCGCGGGCCGACCTGTCGGAGGTCTTCGGCCTGGCGGTCCCGAACGGCTCGGCCGAGCCGTTCCGGAGGACACCGCCCCGCCCCTTCGTCGAGGGGCTCGACGCCCTGCCGTTCCCGGCCTGGGACCTCGTGGACGCGGACCGCTACCGGCGCGCCTGGACCGGCGCCCACGGCCGCCTCTCCTGGAACATGGCGACGACGCGCGGCTGCCCGTACCGGTGCAACTGGTGCGCCAAACCGCTCTACGGGACCCGGTACGCCCAGAGAAGCCCCGGGAACGTGGCCGAGGAGATGCGCCTCCTCTCCGAGCGCGTCGGCCCCGACCACGTCTGGTTCGCCGACGACATCTTCGGCCTGTCGCCCCGCTGGATCGAGAGCTTCGCCGAGGCCGTCGCCTCGCGCGGCGCCCGGATCCCCTTCACGATCCAGTCCCGCGTCGACCTGATGACCCCCTCGGCCGTCGAGGCGCTGCGCCACGCCGGGTGCGAGGAGGTCTGGATGGGCGTCGAGTCGGGCTCGCAGGCGATCCTCGACGCGATGGACAAGGGGACGACGCTCTCGCAGGTCCGCGGGGCGACGCGCCTCCTGAAGGAGTCCGGCATCCGCGCGAGCTGGTTCCTCCAGCTGGGCTACCCGGGCGAGGAGTGGCACGAGGTCGAGAAGACGCGGGACCTGATCCGCGAGGAGCGGCCCGACGACGTCGGGGTCTCGGTCGCCTACCCGCTCCCGGGGACGCTCTTCTTCGACCGGGTCAAGGACCAGCTCGGCGCGCAGACGAACTGGAGCGACAGCGACGACCTGGCGATGATCTTCCACGGGACGTACACCGGGCCGTTCTACCGGCGGGTCCGCGACCTCCTCCACGAGGAGGCCCTCGTGGCGCTCCTCCCGGAGGGGGACGTCTCGCGCGAGCGGCGCCGCCAGCTGGACGTCGGCTGGGAGGCGGCCGCGCAGGAGGAGGCCGCCTTCCGGTCCGAGAGCCCCTCGCTCCCCCGCGCCGCCCGGGCGCGCTGATGCCCGACCTCCTCCTCTCCCACGGCTACTTCCTCGCCGAGGACGAGAAGGAGCGGGCCATCATGAAGCCCTATCCCCCGCTCGGCCTCCTCTACCTCTCCGCGTTCCTCAAACGGGCCGGTTTCTCGGTCGAGGTCTTCGACACGACGTTCGGAACGCGCGAGGAGCTGTTCGCCAGGCTCGAGCGCGAGCCGTCCGTCCTCGGCCTCTACACGAACCTGATGACGCGCCCGGCCGTGCTGGCCATCGCCGCGAGGGCGAAGGGCCTCGGCTGGACGGTGGTCCTCGGCGGACCCGAGAGCGCGGGCTACCCGGAGGAGTACCTCGCGCGCGGGGCCGACGTGGTCGTCGTCGGCGAGGGGGAGGAGACGATGGCCGAGCTCCTCCCCGCGCTCGCCTCGCGCGGGGCGCGCCGCCTCCACGGCGTGGCCGGGACGGTCTTCCTCGACGAGGCGGGCGCGGTCGTCGCGAACTCGGAGCGGGCGAAGATCCCCGACCTCGACTCGATCCCCTGGCCCGACCGCGAGGCGATCGACGTGGACCGGTACGTCGACGTCTGGCGGACGCACCACGGCTCCGGGAGCGTCAACCTGATCACCGCCCGCGGCTGCCCGTACAAGTGCAACTGGTGCTCGCACGCGGTCTTCGGCTTCTCGCACCGGCGGCGGAGCGTGACGGACGTGGCCGACGAGGTGGAGGCGGTCCTCTCGCGGTACCGCCCGGACCAGCTCTGGTACGCCGACGACGTCTTCACGATCCAGCACTCGTGGCTCTTCGCCTACGCCGCGGAGCTGTCGCGCCGCGGGATCCGGGTCCCGTTCGAGACGATCTCGCGGGCCGACCGGATGATGGACGAGGAGGTGCTGGCGACGCTCTCCCGGATGGGGTGCACCCGGGTCTGGATAGGCTCGGAGAGCGGGAGCCAGCGGGTCCTCGACGCCATGCAGCGCGGCGTCACCGTCGAAGAGGTCCGCTGGGCGACGAAGGCCGCGCAGCGGCACGGCATCGAGGTCGGGATGTTCCTGATGTGGGGATACGAGGGGGAGACGCTCGAGGACGTCGAGGCGACGATCGAGCACGTCAAGGCCGCGGCCCCCGACGTCTTCTTCACAACCGTCTCGTACCCGATCAAGGGGACCGGCTACTTCGAGAAGGTGAAGGACCGCGTCGTCCTCCCGAGGGCCTGGGAGGAGGCGGGGGACCGCGACCACCGGGTCGCGGGCCGCCACTCGCGCGCCTACTACCGGCACGCCGACCGGTGGCTGAGGGCCGACGTGGAGGCCCACCGCCTCGCGGGGACGGACCCGGCCGCCGCCGCGGCGAAGAGGGCCGAGGCCGAGGAGGCCCGCGCGGCGCTCCTCCTCGCCTCGGGCGAGACGGAAGCGTGACCGCGGCACCGGCGGCGCACCCCTTCGACGCGCTCGCCGCCGGGTACGACGAGGTCTTCAGCCGGACGCCGCTCGGCGAGCGGCTGCGGCGCGCGGCCTGGAGGCGGGTGGACGCCGCCTTCCCCGAGGGCTCGCGCGTCCTCGAGCTGGGGTGCGGGACGGGGGAGGACGCCGTCCACCTGGCGAGGCGCGGGGTCGCGGTCGTGGCCACCGACCCTTCGGAGCCGATGCTCTCCGCGGCGCGGGCGAAGGCCGGCGCGGAGGCGCTCCTCGGACGCGTCACGTTCGTGCGCCTCGCCGCCGAGGAGGTCGAGCGCGAGGCCGCGTCGCTCGGTGCGCCGTTCGACGGGGCGTTCTCCTCGTTCGGGGCGCTCAACTGCGTCGCCGACCTCCCCTCGGCCGCGCGCGGCCTCGCTTCGGTCCTTCGCCCGGGCGCACCTCTCCTCCTCGGCGTGATGGGCCCCTTCTGCCTCGCCGAGACGCTCCGGTTCCTCGCGCGCGGAGAGCCGCGGAAGGCCTTCCGCCGCTTCCGGCGGGGAGGCGTCGAGTGGCGCGGCCTGCGCGTCTCGTACCCCTCCCCGGCCGCGCTCGGCCGCACCCTGTCGCCCGCGTTCTCGATCACGCGGCTCGGCGCCCTCGGCGCGCTCCTCCCCCCCACCGAGGCCGAGGCGTGGGCCCGCCGGCACCCGCGCCTCCTCGACCGCCTGGACCGGTGGGAGCGCCGGCTGGAGACCGCCTGGCCGCTCCCGCGGATCGCCGACCACTACCTCCTGGAGCTGGTCCGGACGTGACGACGCTCTCGCGCGACGGGCGCCCCGTCCCGACCGCGGCGGAGACCGGGGCCCCTCTCCCCGCGCGCGACCCGGTGGAGCGACTCCCGATCCTGACCCTCTTCCCCTTCGCACGGTGCAACTGCCGCTGCGTGATGTGCGACATCTGGAAGGAGCGGTCGTCGGCCAGCCTCTCGGCGGCGGACCTCGCGGCGCTCCTCCCCGACCTCGCCCGCCTCGGGACGGAGCGGGTCGTCCTCTCGGGGGGCGAGCCGCTGATGCACCCCGACCTCTTCGCCCTCGTCCGGCCGCTGCGCGAGGCGGGGCTCGGCGTGACGCTCCTCTCCTCGGGACTCCTCCTCGGCCGGTTCGCCGAGGAGATCGCGCGGTGGGTGGACGACGTCGTCGTCTCGCTCGACGGGCCGCGAGAGGCCCACGACGCGATCCGACGCGTCCCGCGCGCCTTCGAGAAGCTGGCCGAGGGGGTCGCGGCGGTGAAGGCCGCGGGACCCGCCGTGACGGTCTCCGGCCGGTGCACCGTCCAGCGCGGGAACCTCCCCCACCTGAGGGCGACCGTCGCGGCCGCGCGGGAGATCGGCCTCTCGCGGATCAGCTTCCTCGCGGCGGACGTCACGAGCGAGGCCTTCAACCGGCCCGGCGGCTGGAGCGACGAGGAGCGGGCCGCGGTCCTCCCCGCGCGCGCGGACCTCCCCGCCCTCGCCGCCGAGATCGACGCGCTCGAGCGCGAGCAGGCCGCCGCCTTCGCGACCGGGTTCGTCGCCGAGAGCCCGGAGAAGCTCCGCGAGCGGCTCCTCGCCCACTTCGCGGCCCTCCTCTGCGAGGGACCGTTCCCGGCGTCGCGCTGCAACGCCCCCTGGGTCTCGGCGGTCGTGGAGGCGGACGGGACCGTTCGCCCCTGCTTCTTCCACTCGGCCTACGGCAACCTGCGCGAGTCGAGCCTCCCCGCCCTCCTGAACGGCGAGCGCGCCCTCTCGTTCCGCCGCTCCCTCGACGTCGCGACCGACCCCACCTGCCTCCGCTGCACCTGCCGGCTGAACCTGCGGTGAGGCGATCCTGTCCTCAGGAAGCGAGTGGCCTCGGCTCCGAGCGGTCCCGCTGCGGCTCGGTCGAGAGCTGGACGGTCAGGACGAGCAGGATCAGCGCGCCATAGACCTTCGGGTACGCGAGGAGAGCCGCCGCGCCGTCCTGGAACGCCGCCGACTTGTGCCAGCCGGAGGCCCCGATCAGGAGGAGCCCCGCGAAGGCCGCCAGCGTCCGGCCAGGGACCCGGCCGCCCTGCAGGGCGGAGAGGACGAAGGCGGCAGGCACGACGGCCTGGACGTAGGTGTAGTCCTGCGAGAAGGGCGATGCCAGGAGCCCGGCGAGGACGGCCGCCGAGAGCGCGAGCCCCGGCTCCCGGTCCCGCCCCCCCAGCGCCAGCACGATGCCCGCGAGCGCGAGCTGGGCCGCGACGACCAGGGCATCTGCCACGAAGGGCGCGTCGAGGAGGGGCCGCGGGTTCCAGGTCGGGTCGGGCACGAAGAGGCGCCGCACGAGCCCGCCCAGCGACTGGAAGGCCGTCACCGAGAAGGTCGGGTCGCTCGCGATCCGGCCGGGAACGGTCAGGAACGCCCGCCATCCGGCCAGGCCGACGAAGGGGACCGAGAGAAGCACGAGGATCGCGGCCGACCCCACGCCCCAGAGGAGGCCCGTCCGGAGCCGCCTCGGGATCGCCAGGAGCCAGAGGTGGCCTCCCGCGAGCTTCACGGGCGCCAGGACGCCAAGGAGGCTCCCGAACGCCCGTGGTCGTCCCAGGACGAAGGCTCTCGCCGCGACGGCGAGGAGCGCCGTCACGAAGGCGTAGGCCTGCCCGTGCCCCAGGTCCGCGAGGCTCGGCTGCCCGTGGAGGCCGAACAGGACGAACGCGGCGAGGAGGCCGCCCTCCAGGGCCGCGGCCCGGGCCAGGAGCGCGACCATCCCCACCAGGAGGAGTCCGCTCAGGCCCACCCATGCCGCCCGCGCGGCTTCGTACCGTCGTCCGGAGAGCGGGAGGAAGACGAGGGCCGTCGTCGGAGGGTTCGGGTACCAGATGTCGTTCTGCGCGATCCCGTTCGCGCGGAGGTGCGCCCGGAACTCGGCGTCCTCGTAGAACCGGTCGACGGGCGCTCCCTCCGACACGAGGCGCGCCGCCGTCCAGTACGCCGCGAACTCTCCGCCCCGCACGCCGCGTGAGGACGCGACCACCCGCGGCACGAAGAGCGCGACCGTGACGAGGACAGCCACCCGGTACACCCTCTGCAAGGGGCTGCGCCGGAGCATCCGTCGCAGCGTACCCCGGGTCGGGGGCCGGGCCGCGCCCGGACGATCCCGGACCCGCCCGGGGAACCCGCCGTCGCCTCGTGGACACGGATCCCGTGTTGCACTGATCCCGTGGCGCCCCTGCAGGTGGTCGAGGCCGATTCGGAGCTGGTCCTCGCCGGCATCGCGCGCAGCCGGGCCGACCGGATCTCGCCGCGGGTAGACTCGCGCGGTCCATGAGCGCGGTCCTCCCGGCCCTCTCGCCGGCGCGGAGGCGGGTCGTCCTCTACAACCCGAGGGCGGTCTTCTACACGATGCCGCTCGGGCTTTTGGCGGTCGGGTCGCACCTTGACCCCTCGCGCTGGGAGGTGGTCGTCGTGGACGGGCGGCTCGCGGCGGACCCGACCGGCGCGGTCCTCTCGGCCTGCAAGGGGGCGTTCGCCTTCGGTGTCTCGGTCCTGACCGGGGCCCCGATCCGGGACGCCGTCGACGTCTCGCGGGCGGTGAAGACCCGCTTCCCGTCCCTCCCCGTCGTCTGGGGCGGCTGGCACCCGTCTCTCTTCGGCACGGAGTGCCTGCGCGACGAGCCCTCGATCGACGTGACGGTGCAGGGGCAGGGGGAAGAGACGTTCGCCGAGGTCCTAGAGCGGCTCTCGCGCGGCACGGGCCTCTCCGGCTGCGCGGGGTGCGCCTTCCGCGACCCCTCGGGCGTCCCGGTCGCGAACCCGCCCCGCGCGTTCGCGGCGGTCGAGAGCTTCGCACGGCACGACTTCTCGCTCCTCCTCGTCGAGCGGTACTTCGCCCTGAAGGGGAAGCGCCAGCTGGACTACGTGACCTCCCAGGGGTGCCACTTCCGGTGCGCCTTCTGCGCCGACCCGTTCGTCTACGGCCGGCAGTGGGCCGGCTTCCCGCCGGAACGCGTCGGCGAGGAGCTGGCCTCGCTCCACGCGCGGTACGGGATGGACGACGTCAACTTCCAGGACGAGACGTTCTTCACGTATCTCGACCGCGTCGCCGGGATCGCCGAGGAGCTGACGCGGCGGGCGCTGCCGTTCACGTGGGCCGCCACGATGCGGGCCGACCAGGGGGACCGGCTGACCGAGGACGTCTGGGCCGCGTGCAAGCGATCGGGGCTGCGGCGCGTCCTGATCGGCGTCGAGGCGGGGACGCAGGAGATGGTCGACCGCATCCGCAAGGACATCCGCCTCGAGCAGGTCCTCCGGTGCGCGGAGCGGTGCAAGCGGCACGGGATCGGGGCGATCTTCCCGTTCATCGTCTGCTTCCCGGGAGAGACCGACGCGAGCGTGAAGGCGAGCCTCGGGATGGCCCGCCGCCTGCGCGCGATGAGCTCCTCGTTCCAGACGCCGGTCTTCTTCTTCAAGCCGTACCCCGGAACGCCGCTCACCGAGGAGGCGGTGCGGGACGGCTACCGGCCCCCGTCGACGCTCGACGAGTGGGCGCGGTTCGACTTCTACGACGCCGACAGCCCGTGGGCGACGAAGGAGCGCGCCCGCCTCGTGAGGCGCTTCCGGTACTACCAGCGCCTCGGGTACGACCCGGCGCCAGCGTGGAAGCGGCCGCTCGCGGCGCTCGCCCGCTGGAGGTGCGAACGCGGGGTCTACGCCTTCCCGGTCGAGCAGGCCATCGGCCAGCGCCTCTTCCCGGAGCCGGTCCTCTCGTGAGCGTTCTCGGCAACGCCGCCCGCTGGGCCCTCCAGCCGCTCCGGCGGGCGCTCCTCTCGCGGCGCGTGAGGCGGCTCGTCCTGGAGGAGGTCGACGGCCTCCCGCTCGTCGTCCTGCCGGACGTCCTGAACCCGGTCGTCTTCCGGACCGGCGCGCTCCTGTCCCGGACGGCCGCCCGGCGCGTGGCGGAGCGATCGGCCGCGCGGCAGGGGACGCGGTTCCTCGACCTCGGGTGCGGGACCGGCGTCGTCGCCCTCCTCTCCGCGCGGGCGGGAGCGGGCGGGATCGCGTCGGACGTGAGTCCCGAGGCCGTCCGCAACGCCAGGCTGAACCTCCTCCTGAACCGGCTGGAGCGGCGCGTCGAGGTCCGCGAGGGAGACCTCTTCGCGCCGGTCGAGGGGGAGCGGTTCGACCTCGTCGCCTTCAACCCGCCCTTCTTCCGCGGGACGCCCCGCGACGCCTACGACGCCGCGTGGCGGAGCGAGGGAGCCTTCGAGCGCTTCTGCACGGGGCTCCCGGGGGCCCTCTCCCCCGGCGGGGAAGCGCTCGTTCTCCTCTCCAGCCACGCCGACGAGGCCGGGATGCGCGCGGCGCTCTCGGGGACGGGGCTCGCGGTGACGGACCTCGTCGTCCTCCCCCTGGGTGACGAGACGCTCCGCGTCGTGAGGGCCGCGACGCCGGAGGCGGCGTGAGCCTCCCCTCCGTCCTCCTCGTCAACCCGCGGATCTGCAAGCCGCGGAACGCGAGGCTCCCGCTCTCGATCCTCTCGCTCGCCTCGGCGCTCGAGGGGAAGGCCCGCTCCCGCCTCGTGGACGGGAACCTCGACCCGGACGCGGAGCGGACGCTCCTGTCGGCGATCGAGGAGGAGCGCCCGGCGCTCGTGGCGATGACCGTCATGCCGGGGCCGCAGGTCGGGCCCGCGATCGCCCTCTCGCGCGCGGTGAAGGAGCGGTTCCCCGGCCTCCCCGTCGTCTGGGGGGGCTACTTCCCGACGCTCTACGCCTCCGCGGCGATCAACGCGCCGTACGTCGACGTCGTCGTCCGGGGCCCGGGGGAGGAGACGCTTCCGGACCTCGTCGAGCGGCTCCCGGGCGCGGGGGCGCCGACGCCGCTCTCCTCGGCCGCCGACCCCTCCTCCCTGCGCGACGTCCCCGGGATCACCTGGAAGGACGAAGGGACCGTCGTCCACGCGCCGGACCGGGCGTTCCTGCCGCCGGAGAGGATCCCCCCGTACCGGTACGAGCTCCTCGGCGACGCGACGCGGTTCCTCGCCCGGACGTACCTCGGCAAGAGGACCGCCGTCCACCAGGCGGCGATCGGCTGCCGGTACCGCTGCTCCTTCTGCGGGGTCGTCTCGATGTTCGACGGGAAGACGATCCTCTCCCCCGCCGAGAGGGTCGCGAGGGACCTGACGCGGTTGAAGGAGGAGCTCGGCGCCGACGCCGTCCAGCTCTACGACCACAACTTCTTCGACCGCGAGGAGACGAGCCTCCCGCTCCTCGACGCGCTCGCCTCGGCCGGCCTCCCGTACTGGTGCTACGCGCGCCCCGACGCGCTGGCCGGCTTCTCGGCGGCCGGGTGGGAGAAGGTGAAGCGCTCTGGGCTGAAGATGGCGTTCCTCGGGGCGGAGGCCGCGAGCGACGAGGTGCTGCGGAAGATGCACAAGGGGGCGAAGGTGGAGGCGACGCTGGAGACGGCGCGCCGCTGCCGCGAGGCGGGGATCGTCCCCGAGTTCTCGTTCGTCCTCGGCGGGCCGGAGGACCCCGAGGGGGAGATCGAGCGGACCCTCGCGTTCGTGAGGACGCTGAAGGGGATCCACCCGGGGTGCGAGGTGATCCTCTACTTCTTCACGCCGACGCCGCGGCGGAGCCCCGAGGCTCTCCGGGCCAGGTCGCCGCTCTCGATCCCGAAAGTGACGACGCGCGACGGGGAGATCGCGCTCGACCTCCCGGAGACGCCGGAGGAGTGGACGGAGCCGAGGTGGGTCGACTTCGTCTGCCACCGGGAGGCGCCCTGGCTCCCGGAGAAGACCCGGAGGCGGGTCGCCGACTTCGGCACCGTCCTCGGGTGCCGGTTCCCGACGGTGCAGGAGACGCGGACGCCGGGCTGGGCCAAGGCGCTCCTCTCCGCGGCCGCCTCGTGGCGCTGGGCGGCCCGGGCGTACGCTTCGCCGGTCGAGCTGCGCGCCCTGAAGCGGCTGGTCCCGCTGAAGGAGCCGCAGAGCGAGGGGCTCTGAGCGTGCGCGTCCTCCTGGTCAACCTCGGCCTCGTCCCGGGCCTCGCCCCCCACGACTTCATGGCCCGCCTGCCGGGGATCGGGCGGTTCGTCGAGGCGCTCGCTCAGGCCGGGGTGCGGGTCACGGTCCTGGCGCGCGCCGAGGAGCCGTCCGACCACGGGGAGGGGAACCTCCGCCTCGTGACGGTGGCGGACGGCGGAGCGGCGCTCCCGCCGCTCCTGTCGCCCGTGACCAGGGTCGTCTCCCGGGCGCGCAGCCTCGCGCCCGACGTCGTCCACTTCGGCGGCCTCGTCTTCCCGGTGCCGGTCGTCGCCCTCCGCGCGGCCCTGCCCGGCCGCGTCCCGATCCTCCTCCAGCACCACGGGGAGCCGCCGGGGTCCGGGCGGCTCGGCGTCCTGCAGAAGAGGTGCCTCCGGTCGGCCGACGGCGTCCTCTTCTCCGCCGGCGAGATCGCCCTCGACTGGATGCGGGGCGGCCACCTCCCCTGGTCGACGCCGGTCCACGAGGTGCTGGAGGCGTCCACGGACCTCCGTCCCTCCCCGCGCGCGGAGGCGCGGGAGCGGACCGGGATCGACGGCGACCCGGCGGTCCTCTGGGTCGGGCGGCTCCACCCCCGGAAGGACCCGGTCACGGCTCTGCGCGCCTTCGAGGGGGCGCTCGCGCGCCTGCCGGGCGCGCGCCTCCACGTCGTCTGGGGGGACGCGCCTCTCCTCGGCGAGCTCCGGGGGATCGTCGAGCGCTCCCCGTCGCTCGCGGGGACGGTCCGGTTCGCCGGGCGCGTCCCGCACCACGAGCTGCACGACTGGTACTCGGCCGCGGACCTCTTCCTGACGACGAGCCCGGCCGAGGGGAGCAACTGGGCGCTGATCGAGGCGACCGCCTGCGGCCTCCCGGCCGTCGCCTCCGACATCCCGGCCAACCGGCGCGTGACGGGCGACCTCGCCGAGCGTTTCCCCCCGGGGGACGCCGCGGCCGGCGCCGAGGCGATCGTGAAGGCCGCCGCCCGGGCGGGCGAGCCCTGGCGGGAGAAGCTCCGCGCCCGGTTCGAGGCGGAGCTGACCTGGGAGGCGGTGGCCCGCGAGGCGAAGGCGGCCTACGCCGCGGCCATCGCCAGGAGGCGAACCTCGTGAGGGTCGCGCTCGTCGTCCCGGGCGGCGTCGACCGGAGCGGGCGCGAGCGCGTGATCCCGGTCCTCCTCAGGCTGATAGAGCGCCTCTCGCTCCGGCACGAGGTCCACGTCGTGGCACTCTTGCAGGAGCGCGAGCCGGGCGAGTGGCCCCTCCTCGGCGCCACCGTCCACAACCTGGGCGAGCCGCCGGTCGCCGGGGGGCCGGGGCGGATCGCCTGGTGGGAACGGCGGCTCCTCCACGTCCTCCCTCGGCGGAGGCGCGTCGACGTCCTCCACGGCTTCTGGGGAGAGGGGGCGGGCTTCCTGGCCGCGCTGGCGGGGAAGCTCCGGGGCATCCCGTCGGTCGTCACGCTGGCGGGAGGGGAGCTGGTCTGGCTCCCCTCCATCGGGTACGGGTCTCTCGGGCGGCCGGAGCGCTCGGGGCAGGTCCTCTTCGCGATGCGCGCAGCTTCTGCCCTGACCGTGGCGACCCGGTTCATGGAGCGCGCCGCTCGCGCGCTGGGCGCCTCGCCCCGCCTCGTGCCGCTCGGGATCGACCCGCGGCCCTTCGAGGGGACGCGCCCGCCCCGACGTCACGGCCGCTACGTCCTGGCGAGCCTGGCGAGCCTGTCGCCCGTGAAGGACCCCGGCACGCTCCTGGAGTCGCTGGCTCTGCTCCGAGCGGCCGGCCTCGACGCCGTCCTGGAGGCGGCCGGCGCCGACACGACCGGGGGGGAGGCCGCGCGTCTGGCCGCCAGGCTCGGCGTCGAGCCGTTCGTCTCCTTCCACGGCCCGGTCGACGAGGGCGCGGTGGCCGGCATCCTCTCCCGCGCGGACCTCCACGTCCTGCCGTCCCTCCACGACGCCGCCCCGGTGGCCGTCCTGGAGGCCGCCGCTTCGGGCGTCCCGACGGTCGGCACGCCGGTCGGCTGGGTGGCCGACTGGGCCCCCGACGCGGCCGTCGCGGTCCCGGCCGGCAACCCCGCGGCGCTTGCGGCGGCGATCCGGTCGCTCCTCCTCGACCCGGACCGCCGTGCGGCGATCGCGCGGCAGGCCCGCGCGCGCGTCCCGCTGGCGGACGACACGGCCGCCGCCTTCGAGGCGCTCTACGCCGAGGTGGCGCGGGGCTGAGACGTCACCGCCCCAGCCGGTCGGCCGCGTACCGGCCGAGCCTCCGCAGCCGCCCTGGACCGCTCCCGTACGTCCGGTCGAGGAGCGCCCCCGCGGGGACGGCGTCTCGCACGCGCGAGAGCCTCTCGCCCCAGGTGGCGCAGAGCGGGAGCTCCGCGAGGAGGAGGAGGCGCCGTTCCTCGGCCCCCGTCCGGAGCCCCGGCCGCGACAGCCACGCGCGCGCCCTCCGCTCGGGCGGCCGCCAGGAGGCGAGCGCCGAGACGAGCTCCCCCGGCAGGGCCCCGGGAAACGATCGGGCGACGAGGTTCGAGAGCCCCCACGCCGCCTCGCCGAGGACGTCGAGGAGGAGCGAGGCCGCCCGGGGCGACGGAGACAGGAGCGAGAGGTCGTGGAGCTGGAGGAGTCGGGCGCCGCGCCCGACGGCCGCCGGCGCGAGGTGGACCAGGAGGTGGAGGAGGAGGGCGTCGTCGTCGGGAAGGAGCGCCGCGCCGATCCCGCCGAGCTCGCCCGCGCGGAGGCGCGACCGGTACGCCGGGGTCGGGTCGACGGCTCGCCCGAGGAGGCGCACGCCGACGTGTCGATGCAGCTCGACGGGGCGAGGGTTGTCGGGCCGCTCCTCGAAGCCGGTCGGGACCCGCTCGCCGGGGCGGCGGAAGACCGTGTCGCGAGGGGTCGCAGCGACGCGCTCGTACCCGAGACCGGCCAGGAGCCGCTCCCAGCGGTGGAGGTCCCTCTCCTCGGCCAGGAGGTCGAGGTCCGCCGCGGGGCGGAGCGAGGGGTCGCCGTAGCGGAGCGGGCCGAGGACGGCTCCCTTGAGCGGGACGAGCGGGAGCCCCGCTTCCGACGCGGCCCCGGCGATCGCGCGCAGGTCCGAGGAGAGCGCCTCCGAGCGCTCCCGGATCCTGTCCCTTTCGGAGACGAGCTCGCGGAGGAGGGCCGCCGGGAGGTGCCCGTCCCGCTGGCCGATGCGGGCGAGGAGGCCCGCGACGCCGTGGACGCGGGAGACGAAGAGGACTTCCGCTGCCGAAGCCCCCGAGCGCTCGACCTCCTCGGCAAGAGGCGCGGTCGTGCCGTGACGCAGCGCCGAGGCGGCCGCGAGCACGAGGCCCGCCACGCGCGGTTCCTCCATCCGGCGGCGCGCATCGCGAAGGAGCGCCGCGGGGCTCTCGACGGGGACCGCCACGACCCGAACATACCCGACGTGCTTCGAGCGGCGGCGCGCGGGTAGACTCCGCCGGTGCCGGAAACCGGTCCGCCTCTCGCCCGCATGGGCCGTGCCCTGCCCGTGCTCCTCGCCGCGGCGGCGGCCGGCGGCCTCCTCGGAGCCGGGGGCGCCGCGCTCCGGCCCCGCGTTTTCCGCGCTGTGGAGACGCTGGTCGTCCTGGAGCCGCGCCTCCCCGGCGGGTCCCCCGCGATCGACTACAACCTGACGCCCGTCCGCTCGTACGCGGGCCTCCTCTCGTCGGAGGCGCTCGCGGCGCGGTGCGCCGGGACGCTGGGCCTCCCGGAGGGCGCACGGCTCCCGAAGGTGAAAGTGCGGGTCCCGGAGAACACGCGGACGCTCGAGCTCTCGGCCGAGGCGCCGGACCCCGGCAAGGCCGCGGCGTTCGTCTCCTGCGTGGCGGCCGGAGCCGTGGAGGAGAACCGCCGGCTGAACCGCGAGCTGGCGCGCGCCGCTGCCGAGGAGGCGCGCCGGGCGCTCGCCGCCGTCCGCGAGGAGTCGGCCACCCTCCAGGACGAGATCGCCACGGCGCGGGCCGAGGAAGAGCTCGAGCGCAAGCGAGCCGAGCTGAAGGCCGCCGGGGAGGACCTCCTCGCGGGGGCGGCCCGGGCCCGGGAGGCCGCGGGGGCCCGCGAGGAGGCCGAGGCGAGGAGGAGGAGCCTGGCTGCCTCCGCGGGCGCGCGCCCCGAGCGGCGCCGGTTCGAGAGCTTCGTCTCCGACGCCCCCGTCGAGCGGGCGTCGGTGCCTTCCGCCCCGGAGGACGCGCGCGTGGTCCGCGAGGAGGCCGACCCCGTCCGGGACCTCGCCGAGACCGAGGGCGCCGAGGCGGGAGCCGACGCCGCCGCCGCGGCCGCGCAGGCCGGCGCCGCCTCCTCTGCCCGCGGCCGCGCCGTGCGGGACCTCGCCCGCCTCGAGGCGGAGGTGGCCCGAGGCGAGGCCCGCGTCAACCCGCTCCTGAAGCGGCTGGAGGGCCTCGGCACGGCCCAGGTCGAGCTGGAGAGGCGGGCCGCGCTGACGGAGTCGGAGGCCCTCTCCCGTGCTCTGGAGCTCGTCCCGCTCTCCCCCGCCGTCCCCCCGCGGCGTCCCTCCGGCCCCTCGCCGCTCCTCTCGGGAGCCGCCGGAGCCCTCCTCGCGTCGGGCCTCGCAGGCCTGGCTCTCCTCTCGCGCCCCGGATGAGCCCCGCGGTCGGGCCCGCGCTCTACGCGGTCCTCGTCGCCGCGTCGGCGGTGGCGGCGCTCCTCGGCTTCGCTCGCGAGGCGGCGGTGGCGGCCCTTTTCGGAGCCTCGCGCCAGGCCGACACGTTCTACGCCGCCCTCTCGGTGCCGTTCGTCCTGGCGCACTTCCTCGCCGGCGGGGCGCTGGCCCCGGTGCTGACGACGGCGCTGGCGACGCGGCTGGAGCGCGGGGCCCGCGAGGAGGCGCGCGGCCTCCTGGCCCGGGTGGGGCTCTCTGTCGCCTTCGTCTTCGCCGCGTCGGCGCTCGTCGTCGGCCTCCTCCACGAGCCGGTGACGCGACTCCTCGTCCCCGGCTTCTCGACGGCCGACCGGGCCCTGACGGGGAGCCTCCTCCTCGACCTCCACGTCTACGGCGCGGCGACCGCGCTCGCGCTCGTCGGCAGCGCTGCGCTCGGAGCCGCCGGCGCCTACCGGACGCCGCCGCTCGCCCTCGTCCTCGGGAACGCGCTCGCCCTCGGCGTCCTCCTCGCCCTGCGCGCCCACGGAGTCGCGGCCCTGGCCTGGGCGCTCGGCGCCGGCGCCCTCCTGCAGCTGGCCGTCGTGGCGGGCCGGCTCGCCTCCCTCGGCCTCCTCGGGCTTCCCCGCCGCGCGGCCGGGGACGGCGGCTTCCCGGCGCGCGAGGCCTTCTGGCTCGCCCTCTCGCTCGGCGCGGCCGGGGCCGTCGACCTCCTGGAGCGCCCCTTCGCCTCGGCGGCGGGCGCCGGGGCCGTCGCCTTGCTGGCCTACGCCGGAAAGCTGATCCACCTGCCGATGCGCCTGGTGGCGGCCCCGCTGGCGTCGGTCGCATTCCCGCGCCTGGTGAGGGGCCGCGCCCGCGCGGACGAGCGCGCCCCCAGGGAGGCCGGCGAGACCGCCGACCGGGTCTTCCTCCTCCTCTCCTGGAGCGCGGCGACGACCGCGGCCGCCGCGCTCCCGATCGCGGCGGCAACCTTCGGGCGGGGGCGCTTCGGCGCGGAGGCGGTGGCCCGCCTGGCGGACCTCCTGGTCCTCCTCTCGCCCGCCGTGATCGCCGTCGGCCTCGTGGAGATCCTCTCGAAGTACCTCCTCGCCGACGGGCGGGCGCGCTCGGTCGCGCTGGCGCAGGGGGCCGGCCTCCTCGTCTACCTCCTCGCCGCGCCACTCCTCTCCCGGCACGGCGCGCCGGGGCTCGCCGGGGCGCGCTCCCTGGCCTGGACGGCCGCCGCGGTCGCGCTCGCCCTGGCGTTGGCGGCGAGGAGCCGCCAGATGCGGCTCCTCGCCCGGGCGCCGTCCGTCCTCCTCTGCGCCCTCCTGGCCGCCGTCGCCGCCGGGCACCTGGTCGAGAGGGTCCCCGGCGCGAGCCTGATCCGCTCCGCCGCCGGCGCGGCCGCGGCCGCGGCCGTCCTCGGGGCCCTCCTCCTGGCGCGCAACCGCCTCGTCCCGGCCGAGCCAGGGCGGGAGCCCGCGCCGTGACCGCCCCCGGCCGCAGGGCCGCCGTCGTCGCCGGGGCGGGCCTCCTCGGCGGGACCGTGGCTGCGATCTCGCCGCTCCTGGCGGCCGCGGGCGCGGCGGCGGCAGCAGCCGTCGCGGGACTCGTCTCGCTCCCGGCGTGGGGGCTCGCCGCGGTCCTCGTCGGCGCGTCGTTCCTCTCGGGCCTCGCGCTCCCGGCGGGCGGCCTCTCGGTCCGCCCCGAGCAGGCGGCCGGGCTCCTCGTCTCCCTGGCGATCCTCCCGCGCCGGGGGCTCGCGCCGCTCCCCGGCGTGACCCTCCTGGCGGCGCTCTGGATCGGCACCGGCCTCCTCTCCGGGCTCTTCTTCCCCGAGCCGGGGCGTGCCCTCGTCCACACGGCGCGCCTCCTCCTGACGGCCGTCCCCCTCTTCGCCCTCCCGATCCTCCTCGCCAGGCGGGAAGAGGCGGAGCGGGCCTGGGACCTCTTCCTCCTCTTCTGCGTCGCGGAAGGGCTCGCCGGCCTCGGCGCGCTCTCGGCCCACCTCTCTCTCGGGACGACGTGGGGGGTGACGGTGGAGCAGTACCTCGGCTTCGCCCACCCGCACGGGACCCTCCTGGAGCCGAACCTCCTCGGCGCCCTCTCGGCAGCCGGCGCGATCGCCCTCCTCCTTCGGGCCGGCAGGAGCGGCGAGGCCTCGCGCACCCGCCGTCTCGCCGCGGTCGGCGCGGCGGTCTGCCTGGCCGCCCTCCTGGCCAGCGTCACGCGCGCGGCGTGGCTGGCGCTCCCGGCCGCGGGAGTCGCCGTGGCGCTCGCCCGCCCGGCAGGCGCGGCAGTTCGAGTAAGACAGGGCCTCCGCCGGCTCGCCGCCGCCCTCGTCCTCCTCGCTCTCCTGGCCGGCGCGTCCCTCCTCCTCCTCTTTCGCGACCGGGTGGACGACGCGGCAGCGTCGCGGACGGGCGTCGTGGCGAAGGTCGCGGCGCTGGCAAGCCTCCACGAGGACCCGAACGTCGTGGTCCGGCTCCGGAGCTACGCGGCCGCGCTCGGCCTCTTCCGGGAGAGCCCGCTCGCCGGGGCGGGGCACGGCGCCATGGAGCGGATCCCCGGCGCGGAGGACGCGACGCTGGCCTGGGCGGGGAACCTCGAGGTCCACCTCCTCGCCGACACCGGCCTCGTGGGCCTCTTCCTCCTCCTGGGGCTCGTCGTGGCGGTCGCCTCCCGGACCGCGTCGGCGGCGCGGTCCGCGGCGGACCCGCGAGAGAGAGGGCGGGCCCTCGAGCGGCTCGGAGCGCTCGCGGTCCTCCTGTTCTGCACGCAGGCCACCGAGACGACCTGGCTCGCCTCGTTCTGGGTCGTCCTGGGCCTGCTGCTCTCGGCCTCTCCGGGCCGCGCCACCGGGGAAGGGCGCCCTCTCCGGCTCCTCTTCGTCCACCCCTCCGACGAGCTCTACGGGTCGGACCGGGTCCTCCTGGAGCTGGTCCGCCGCCTCGACCGGCGGCGCTTCGAGCCCCGCGTCCTCCTCTCCACGGACGTCCCGTACGCCGGGAGGCTGACGGCGCGCCTCGCCGCCGACGGGGTCCCGGTCGAGAGGATCCGGATCGGCGTCCTCAGGCGCCGGATCCTCCGGTCACCGGCTTCGCTCGGCCGGTACCTCCTCGACGTCCTCGTCTCGACGGCCCGGATCGCGAGGCTCCTCTCCCGCGAACGCGTGGACGTCGTCCACGCCAACACCGTGACCGTCCTCCCCGCCGCGTTCGCCGCCGTCCTGACCGGCCGGCGCCTCGTCTGGCACCTGCACGAGATCGTCGGCGAGCGCCCCGGGCGAGCCGCGCTCCTCGGCCTGGTGAGGCTCCTGTCGGACCGCCTCGTCGTCGTCTCGGAGGCGGCGCGTCAGGCGCTGGGCCGCGCGGGCCGGGGAGAGTCGGTCGCCGTCGTCCCGAACGCCGTCCCCGACCGCGGCCTCCTCCCGGGCCCCTCCGACCCGCCCGTCGTCGCCTACATCGGGCGCCTCTCGGACCGGAAGGGGCCCTTCCTGGTCCTCGAGGCCGCCGCCCGTCTCGCCGCGCGGCATCCCGGCGCGAGGTGGGTCTTCGAGGGGGACGAGTTCGGGGGCGGGGGCGACGTCCTCCTCCGGCTCGTCTCGCGGGCGACCGAGCTGGGGATCGCCGACCGCGTCGAGTTCCGGCCGTTCCGCGAGGACGTCACCCCGCTGATGGGCGAGGCGCTCGCCGTCGTGAGCCCGTCGGTCCTCCCGGAGTCGTTCGGCCTCGTCCTCCTGGAGGCGATGACCGCGGGCCGCGCCGTCGTGGCGAGCGACCACGGCGGGCCGCGCGAGCTGGTCGTCGACGGGGAGACGGGGTTCCTCGTCCCGCCGGGAGACGCCGCGGCGCTCGCCGCGGCGCTCGGCGCCCTCCTCGACGACCCCGGGCGGGCCGCCGCGATGGGCCGGGCCGCGCGCGAACGGGCGCTCGCGCGCTTCCCGATCGAACGGGCCGTCGCGAGCTTCGAGGCGATCTACGAGTCCGTCGCCGGGCGGGCGCCCTACGCCACCGACATCAGCGCGGCGTAGAGCTCCCGGGCGCTGCCGGGCCTGCGCTCGGGGTCCTTGGCCATGCAGTCGAGGACGACCTGCTCCAGGGCGTCCGGCAGGTCCGGCCGGATCGACGTCGGGCGCGGCGGGTCGACCGCCACGTGCTTGCGCATGATGTCGAGCGCGCTGGCGGCCTCGAAGGGCCTCTGCCCGGTGAAGAGCTCGAAGAGGACGACCCCGAGGGAGTAGAGGTCGCTCCGGGCGTCGAGGTCCTCGCCTCGCGCCTGCTCGGGGCTCATGTAGTACGGCGTGCCGATCGTGAGGCCCTCCTGGGCGTTCGGGTCGCGGCCGTCCTCGGCGCGCGCGATGCCGAAGTCCATCAGCTTGACGACGCCGTTGGGGAGGACCATCACGTTGTGGGGCTTGATGTCGCGGTGGATGATCCCGGCCTCGTGGACCGCCGAGAGGCCCCGGCAGAGCTGCTTGGCGATCTGCAGGCCCGGGGCGAGCGAGACGGCCCCGCGCCGGTCGATCACTTCCCTCAAGGTCGTCCCCGGGACGAACTCCATCGTCAGGAACCGCACCCCGGCCGTCGACTCGCCCAGGTCGTGCGTCCTCACGACGTTCGGGTGGGTGATCTTCCGGGCCAGGCGGATCTCCTGCTTCAGCGTCTGGACGGCCTGGGTCCCCTGCTCGAACGCCTCCGGCATGAGCACCTTCAGGGCCACCTCGTCGTCCAGCTCGCGGTCGAGGACGCGGTAGACCGCCCCCATCCCGCCGCGCCCCAGGACCGCCTGCACCTCGTACCGGCCCCCGAACAGCTCGCCCACCTTCGGCCAGTTGGCGCCCCCGGTCTCCACGGCCTCCAGCGCCCGCGTCTCGGCGTACTCGAGCGGGCGCCGCTGCATCGCGGCCAGCATCTCCTCCAGCTGGGCCTTCTCCTTCAGCTCGGCCACCATCCGCGCGAACGCGCGGGCGAGCGCCCCCACCTCGTCGCTCCCCCCCTCCGGGAGCGGGACGTCCAGGTTGCCGTCCCGGATGGCCGTCGCGCCGGCGGCCAGCTCGGTCAGCGGGCGGGCGATCCGGCGTCCGAGCGCGTAGCTGACCGGGACCGAGACGGCCAGCGCCAGGAGGCCGACGCCCAGGAGAGTGTCCCTCAGGCGCCGGAAGCCCGCCATCTCCTCGTCGCGCGACCGCGAGACGACGAAGGCCCCGTACGTCTCGCCGCGGGCGCTCTTGACCGGGACCGCGTAGGCGATCCGGGCCTCGCCCCCGACCGCGACGTCGAACGGGCCGACCTCGTTCCCGCCCGCAAAGAGGCTCGTCACGCGCGCGCCGTCGGCGGCGAACGCCGGCAGGAAGCTCGCCCCCGAGAAGCCCTCCGTCTCGACGGCGACCTCCGGCCTCGGCGGCTCGCCCCTCTTCGCCACGTCGGCGAGGAAGGCCACCTGCCCCCCGGTGATCTCCTTCAAGGCCTTGATCCGCTCCACGTCGAGCGGGAACGTCGCGGCGACGACCCCGAGGAGCCGTTGCTCGCCCCGCTCCTTCTCCCCCGCGAAGACGGGCGAGGACGCCACGACCGAGAGGACCTTCCCCTCGCGGATGACGGCGGAGGCGTCGTCCCACGTCTCGATCGGCCCGGCCACCCACGCCACGCTGGCGAACGGCCGCCCGACGTCCTGCCCGACCGGCTTGTCGCTCCGGCCGAGGACCGCTCCCCGCGCGTCGAAGAGGAAGATCGTCCCCGCCTTCAGCGTCGGCCTCTTGTCCTCGAACCACTCCCAGACCGTCTCGGCGCTCACGTCCGGGCCGACGATGGCCTTCGTCCCGGGGTCGCCCGCCAGCGAGTGGACCGTCGCCTTCAGCTGCGCCTCGAGGTCGTTCCGGTAGACGCGGAAGACGCCCGGGACCTGCTGGAGGGACTCCTTGATCGTCCGCTCCGCCAGCTCGCGGGCGCGCCACGTGGCGATCGCCGTGGCGGCCCCCACGGTCGCCACGACGAGGAGGCCGGCCGCGACGAAGAACTTCAGCCCGAGGCCCGGGCCCTTTCGCTCCTGCGGGACCGCGCGGCGGCGCGGCCCCCCCGCTCCCGGCGTGACGATCGTGGCGGCGGTGTCGGCGGATCGCGTTCGGAGGTCAGTATCTGTTCTCATCGTCTTCCGGCGGGGGGTAGTCCTTCCCGTGCTTGTTCTTGTGCGGCAGCTCCCGGTAGGCGGAGGCGTCGAGGCGGACGGGGACCGTCGAGACCTGGCCCGGGAGGACCTCCACGGTGCCGCTCCATTCCCCGCCCCTCTCGTCCCAGACGTGGAGCGGGTGGCGGCCCGGCGGGACGCCCGGAAGGACCGCGATCCCCCCGGCGCCGGCCAGGGCCGTCACGCCACCGTCCGCCACGACGATGAAGGCCGCCATCTGGGGGTGGATGTTGCAGTAGAGCCTCACGACGCCCGGCTTCTGGAACGTGAACGGCTTCGACGCGCCGTTCCGGTAGAGGCCGAGGTCGAAGGTCGCCCCCTCCGAGAGGCTGAACGCGTTGTGGTAGATCCTGTCCAGGTTCGGGAAGTCGACCGTCGTCCCGACGGGGACGACCGTGACGCGCGGCTCGAACCGCTTTCCCTTCGACGCGATCCGGGGGACCGGCGGCGGCGACCCGGCAGGCCGGGGCGAGCCCGGGATCCAGACGGCGGAGTCCTTGCCGGGGACCGTCTTCCGGTCCGGGCCGACGACCGTGACCGCGACGCGGACCTCTCCGGGGACCGGTGTCGGGGTGGCGACGGGGGTCGCGGCCGGGTCCGCGGAGCGGAGCACCGCCTGCGGGAGTCCCAGGAAGGCTCCCGCGAGGGCGGCGAGATACGCCGGGAGGAGAGCGGTCCAGCCTGGCAAGCCGGCCGATTCTATCGGCCCGGGCCCGCCCCGTCGCCTGGACCCGCGACCCGCGCCGGAAGGCCCCCGAGGAGGGCCCCCACCGACCTCCCGACGGTCTCGGAGGACACGTCGACCTCCTCGGCGGTGGTGTACCGGCCGAGGCTGAACCGGACCGACGCGCGGGCCAGCCGGTCGGGGACGCCGATCCCGCGCAGGACGTGGCTCGGCTCGGGCGAGGCGGAGGTGCAGGCCGAGCCCGAGGAGACCGCCAGGTCCCTCAGCGCCATCAGGAGGCCCTCCCCGTCGACGCCCTCGAAGGAGAGGTTGAGCGTCCCGGGGAGACACCGCTCCGGGTGGCCGTTCCTCCGGACGGACGGGAGGCGGGCGGCGATGCCTGCGTGGAGGCGGTCGCGAAGGGCCGCCACGCGCGCGGCCTCGGCCTCGCGCTCGGCCGTGGCGATCCGCGCGGCGGCGCCGAACCCGACGATCCCCGGGACGTTCAGCGTCCCGGGCCTCAAGCCCCGCTCGTGCCCCCCGCCGAACGTCAGCGGCAGGAGGCGGACGCGGGGCCCCTTCGACCTCACCCAGAGGGCCCCGACCCCTTTCGGCCCGTAGAGCTTGTGCGCGCTCACCGAGACGAGGTCCGCGCCCACGGCCATCACGTCGAGCGGCACCTTCCCGAACGCCTGGGCGGCGTCGGTGTGGAAGAGGACGCCGCGCTCCTTGCAGAGAGCCCCGATCTCCTCGACCGGGTTGAGCGTCCCGATCTCGTTGTTGGCCGCCATCACCGACACGAGGACCGTCCCCGGCTCGAGCGCCTCCCGGACGGCGCCAGCGCCCGTCACCCCGTCCGGCCCCGGCCGGACGTACGTCACCCGGAACCCCTCGCGCTCGAGGGCGCCCGCCGTCTCGAGGACCGCCTTGTGCTCGATCGCCGAGGTGACGACGTGGTCCCCCTTCTCGCGCGCCGCGCGCGCCCCGCCGAGGACGGCCAGCGCGTTCGACTCCGTCGCCCCCGACGTGAAGACCACCTCCTCGGGCCTCCCGCCCAGGGCCTCGGCGAGGGACTCGCGCGCCTCCTTCACCCGCGCCTCGGCGCGCCAGCCGAACGGGTGCGTCCGCGAGGCGGCGTTGCCGAAGTCGGTCGTCAGGGCCGGCATCATGGCCTCGAGGACGCGCGGGTCGAGAGGCGTCGTGGCGGCGTAGTCGAGGTAGATCGGAAGGCGGACGGCCATCGGCGGCTCCCTCCCGGAGCATAGCCGCCCGCCGCTCCGCGCGGGCTACACTGCCCCGGCCGTGGAGCCCCGACCGTTCCTCTCGCCGCCGCCCGGCGTGAAGCTCGTCGCCGCGTTCCCCCGCCCCTTCGACGGCGTCGTCGCCGCCGCGCGCACGTGCTACAGCGCCAAGGGGATCGTCACCCCCGAGGAGGTGGCCGGGGACGGCCTGGCCGACCCGGCCGAGCGGGGGCGGCGGAGGGAGCGGCGCGACGCGCTGGCCAGGGACGTCTACCTCGCCGGGCACCACACGACGTACCAGCACGCCCACTTCGAGTTCGCGCTGACGAACGTCTCGCGGCAGCTGGTCTGGAGCTTCCTCCACGCCCACCCCTGGTACAACTCCGAGCAGACCTCGCAGCGGTACGTCGAGGTGAAGCCGGGGACCGTGGCCGTCCCGCCGCTCGAAGGCGAGGCCGCGACCGTCTACCGCGAGGCGGCGGAGGCGCAGACGGACTCCTACCGGCGGCTGACGGAGCTCCTCGTGCCGGTGGCCGCGCGCGCCTTCTTCGACACCTTCCGCGGGCGCGAGCGCCAGCCCGAGCGGTGGGCGAAGGCGATCCGGAGGAAGGCGATGGAGGTGGCGCGGTACGTCCTCCCCGTCGCCACCTTCACGACGCTCTACCACACCGTCTCGGGCGTGACGCTCTTCCGGTACCGGAGGCTCTGCGAGTCGTACGACGCCCCGCACGAGCAGCGCCTCGTCGTCGACGCGATGGTGGAAGAGGTCCTCCGCCACGATCCGGGGTACGGGGCCGTCCTCGAGGAGCCGATCCCGCTGGAGGCGACGCCGGAGTGGGAGGCCTTCCACGGCGCGGCCGCCGCCTTCCGGGAGGACGCGAGCGCGGGGGCCGCGTTCCGCGCGGAGTTCGACACCTCGCTCGCGGGAAAGGTCTCGCGCCTGGTCGACAGGAAGCCGAGGAACGAGGAGCTCCTGGCCTCCTCCGTCCGCGAGGTCCTCGGTCTCCCCTCCGCGGCCCTCTCCGACGACGAGGCGATCGCGCTGGCGCTCGACCCTTCGAGGAACCGCCTCCTCGGCGAGCCGCTCAACCTGACGGCCCACGGCAAGCTCTCGCGCGCCCTCCACCACCCCGCCTACACGTTCCGGAAGAAGCTCTCGCACACGGCCGACAGCCAGGACCAGCGCCACCGGACGACGCCCGCCTCGCGCCCCGCGCTCCACGCCTACCTCACGGACGAGCCGGACGTGGTCACCCCGGCCCTCCTCCGCGAGGAGGCCGGAGCGCCCGCGCGCGCGCTGTTCGCCGAGACGACCGAGAGGACCTGGGAGGCGATCCGCGCCCTGGCGCGCCTCGGCGTCCCGGCCGAGTACCGGGCCTACCTCCTCCCCAACGCCGTCGCGCTCCGGTTCACGGAGTCGGCCGACCTCGCCGGCCTCCGGCACAAGCTGGCGATGCGCCTCTGCTTCAACGCGCAGGAGGAGATCTGGCAGGCCTCGGTCGACGAGGCGCTGCAGGTGAGGGAGGCCGAGCCCCGGATCGGCCGCTGGCTCCTCCCCCCCTGCGGCCTCCGCCTCCGCGCCGGGGCCAAGCCCGTCTGCCCCGAGGGGGAGCGCTTCTGCGGCGTCCTCGTCTGGAAGCAGGACGTCGCCGACTACCGCCGGCGCCTGTAGGGGCGCGCCCGTCGCCGCGTGCCAGAACCTCCTCCCGGGGTCCACAGCCGCTGGTTGCGCGCCCGCAGGGATGGGAGAATCCGGCATGCTCGACCCGGAGACCCTGCCTCTCGACGGGCTCCGTCGCTTCTGCCGGCGAAACCGGATTCGGAGCCTCGCGCTCTTCGGCTCCGCGTTGAGGTCGGACTTCGGCGCCGAGAGCGACGTCGACTTCCTGGTCGAGTTCGAGAAGGGCGCGAGCCCCGGCCTGATGCGGCTCGCCGGGATGGAGGAGGAGCTCGCCTCGCTCCTGGGGCGCCGCGTCGACCTGGTCACTGCCGGCTCCCTCAGCCCGTACTTCCGGGCTCAGGTCCTGTCGGAGGCGCGGCCGCTCGATGTCACTGCATGACCCGCTGGTCCGCGTCCGTCACATGCTGGACAGCGCGTGCGAGGCGATCGCGCTCTGCCGCGGCCGGGGGGCGTCGGACCTCGAGAACGACCGGCTGCTCGAGCTGTCGTTGCTCCACCTGATCACGATCCTCGGGGAGGCGGCTTCACAGGTGCCGCCCGCGGTGCGCGCGCTTCACCCGGACGTCCCGTGGGCGCGGGCGATCTCGATGCGGAACCGGATCGTCCATGGCTACGACTCGGTGGACCGGGAGATCCTCTGGTCTACCGTTCGCGAGGACCTTCCGCAGCTCGCCTCCTCGCTGGAGAAGGCGCTCTCGGGATAGGGGGGCTCGCCCTACGCCCGCGGCACCGAGCGGACCCTACGCCGCGACGCGCGTCACGGCGCCTCCCCTCCGCCCAGGAGCGCCTCGAGCGCCCGCCACGCCTCCTCCGGTCCGGTCTCCCCGGTGACGACGAGGACCGGCAGGCTCCCCGGCACCTCCTCGCGGATCGCGGCCTCCACGTCCGGGTCGTCGGTGACGACCGCGTCGACGCGCGCCGACCGCCCGAGGCGCTCCAGCGTCTCGTCCACGCCTCGCGCCGACAGGACGACGGCCCCGTCGGGCTCCGCGCGCCGGAGCGACTCGACGAGTTCGCCGGAGGCGGAGGAGACGAGGACGTGCCACATCCCCGTCACTCCGCCCGGATGAAGCCCGCGGAGACCGACGTCAGCTTCACGCCGAAGGCGGGCCCCGCGTTGGCGTAGACGTGGACGTAGTAGTTCCCGCGCCCGGAGGCGAGCGGGACGCGAAGCCTCAGGACGCCCCCGCGGACCGGGAAGTCCCCCGTCCCCCCGCCGAAGTAAGTCATCCCCCGGGCCAGCTCCGGCCGGAGGGTCTGGACCGCGGGAGGGTAGGCGTAGGCGCCGCGCCGCGCCGCCTCGGCCCGCGAGATCGGCTCCGGAGGCGGCTCGTGGGAGACCTCGACGCCCCCGACGGACCAGCCGGGCGGGAGCTTCGCGGCGAACGGGGCGTAGCTTCCCGCCGGCACGGGCCCCTCGGGCAGCTCGACCCACTCCAGCACCTGCCGGACGTACTCCTCCGTCATCCGGAACTCCCCGCCGGCGAGCGCCGCGCCGATCCCCACGTGCGTCCACTGCGGGTCGAGGACCGTCCTCCGGTGGCCGTCGTCGGGCGGCCGCTCGGCCATGAAGCGCCCGTGCGACTCCAGGAGGAGCCGCTCGACGGGCTCCGTGATCGGCCCGGGCGTCTGGGTGCGCGAGGCGAAGTTCTCGGCGTGCGCGTCGACGCCGCCGGCCAGCGCGAACCGGAGGTAGGGGGCCCGCCCCGAGAGGTCCCAGTGTCCGACGGAGCGGGAGAGCGCCGCGTCGCGGCAGAAGTCGTCGCCCGCCTTCGCCGCCAGGAGGCTGTAAGCCAGCTCGGGGACGCCGGCCGCCCGCCGTTCCTCGTTGATCCGCCGGAAGAGGGCTGCCTTCTCCGCGGCGAGCGGCTCCCTCCAGGCGATCGTCTGGCGGTGGGGCCCCCGGAGGACCGTCGCGACCGGCGGCTCGCGGAGGGCGGGGGAGACCGGCGCGGGCCTGCCGCCGCCGCAGGCGGCCGAGAGCGCCCCGGCCACCGCCAGGACGGCCGCGACCTCTCGCGGGACCGTCCTTTCGGCTCGCGGCGCCGCTTTCATGCCCGTAGAATCTACCGGACCCAACCGGCGCGCGCGCGCCCCCCGGGGAGAGCGAATGACCCGACTCGGAACGTCCGGCTGGCGGGGGAGCCTCGCCGGGGCTCTTCGGCCCCGCGGTGTCCGCCGCGCCGGCGGACGGCCCACGGACGCCCCCGGGACGGGTTCCCCGGAGGGATGAGATGCAAGGAGGGCAGATGTACGGCATCGAATCGATCCACGCCCGCGAGATCCTGGATTCGCGGGGCAACCCGACCGTCGAGGTGGAGTGCCTCCTGGAGTCGGGCGCCTCGGGGCGCGCCTGCGTCCCGTCGGGGGCGTCGACCGGGAGCCGCGAGGCGCTGGAGCTGCGCGACGGGGACAAGAAGCGCTACGGCGGCAAGGGCGTCCTGAAGGCCGTCGAGAACGTCGAGAAGGTCCTCGCGCCCGAGCTCCTCGGGATGGACGCGCGGCAGCAGGCCGAGATCGACCGGCTCATGATCGAGCTGGACGGGACCGACGCCAAGTCGAAGCTGGGCGCCAACGCGATCCTCGGCGTCTCGATGGCCGTCTGCCGCGCCGCGGCCGAGGCGACGGAGCTCCCCCTCTTCCGGTACGTCGGCGGCACCGGCGCCGTGACGCTCCCCGTCCCGATGATGAACGTCGTCAACGGCGGGGCCCACGCCGACAACCCGCTCGACCACCAGGAGTTCATGCTCGTCCCCGCGGGCCTCCCGAGCTTCCGCGAGGCGCTGCGCGCCGGGGCCGAGACGTTCCACGCCCTCAAGTCGATCCTGAAGAAGAAGGGCCTCGCCACCTCCGTCGGGGACGAGGGGGGCTTCGCCCCGGCGATCGGCACGGCGCGCGAGGCGCTCGACCTGATCGTGGAGGCCATCGGCGCGGCCGGCTACCAGCCCGGAGAGCACGTCTTCATCTCGCTCGACCCCGCCGCCTCGGAGTACTACGAGGACGGCTCGTACGTCCTGAAGGGTGAGGGGAAGACGCTCTCGACCGCCGAGATGGTCGACTTCTGGGAGGCGATCGCGAAGGACTACCCGATCCTCTCCATCGAGGACGGCTGCGCCGAGGGGGACTGGGACGGCTGGAAGCTCCTGACCGACCGGATCGGGTCGAAGGTCCACCTGATCGGCGACGACCTCTTCGTCACGAACCCGAAGATCGTCGCCGAGGGGATCCGCAAGGGGGTCAGCAACGGCCTCCTCGTGAAGGTGAACCAGATCGGGACGATCAGCGAGACCCTGGAGGCCGTCCGGCTGGCGCAGACCGCCGGCTGGATCACCGTGATGTCGCACCGGTCGGGCGAGACCGAGGACACGACGATCGCCGACCTGGCCGTCGCCACGAACGCCGGCTTCATCAAGACCGGCTCCCTCAGCCGGTCGGACCGGATCGCCAAGTACAACCGGCTGCTCCGGATCGAGGAGGACCTGGGCGCCTGCGGCGTCTACCCGGGCCTTCTGGCGAAGAAGCGTTGAGCCGCGTGCGGAGCGCGTCCTGAGGTTCGAGCGGATCACCGGTCCGGGCCGGGGCGGCAC